>NZ_JYFN01000081.1 GCF_000948395.1 Frankia torreyi
CAGGGCTGCCGGCTGGCCCTGGACCCGGCGCAGCAGCGGCTGAACTGCCCCTGCCACCGCATGGCCTTCTCACTGGCCGGCGAGGTCGTGAACTACAAGATCCGCACCCCGCCGCGTCCGCTGCCCAGCCTCACCGTTCGCGAGGTCGACGGCGTCGTGCAGGTCTACGTGCCCCCCACCCCCACCTGAGCGTCCCCACCTGAGCGCTCCCACGTGAGCGCCGCCTGCCTCGGGGTGCTCGCCTGGCCGTGAAGCCGCGCCGGCGCTGGGCGGCGGTCACCATCGGGCGGTGACCGCCGCCGTGTTCAGGCCGCGGCGCTGGAGCCGGTCAGTTCGCCGGCAGGTCGACCGAGCCGTCGATGACCTCGTGGGTGCCGGTGTCGACCGCGTGCACACTCATGATTTGGTCGACGCCCTGGTCGGGTGCCTTGCTCATCGCCCGCAGGCCGGTGTCGGTCGCCGTCACGTCCTGCTGGAAGAACCTGACGCCGTTGTCGGCGAAGGTCACCGACCAGACGTGACCGGGCGGAGTGGTGATCTCGAACTCCTCGCCCGCGACCAGACCGGGACCGTCGTCGTCGTGCTGCGACTTCAACGTCCAGGGGCTGCCGAGGGAGCCGACGCCGCTGGTCTCGACCGCGGGGCCGAGCCGGCGACCCCCGCCGCCCCCGCCATCTCCGCTTCCCCCGCCATCTCCGCCGCCGTGGCCGCCGGAAGCCAATGCGGCTGGCGCCGAGAACAGGCTGAGTACCACCGCTGCGGTCGCGGCGAGAACGCCGACCGAAACTCGTGTCCGTTTCACCGATGATCTCCTAAATCGATGCGGTTCCCGGTTCCGCCGCCGACGCGGCCGGGCTGACATCTGGAGATAGGGCAACGGGTTACGGAGGCCCGGACCATCCCGACACCCGCGCCAGCCGGACCACCCTCGCCAGCCGGACCACCCTCGCCGACACCTACCGCCAGGCCGGCCGGCACGCCGACGCCGCACCTCTTTACCGTGACGCGCTCACCGACGCCATGCGCGACCACGGCCCCTACCACCCGGAGGCCATTCGCGCCCGCCGCGCGCCCACCGACGCCACCCAGCACCAGGGCGCCGACAGGCCGCCCCGACCCGAACGGCCACCGATAGCCGAAACCGGGTATTCCCGCTTCGGCCCGTAACCGGCTGGGCCGGTCACCTGCCAAGCACGGCGATCCGTCAACGCGTGTCCGGGGAACCGTCGCCGTCACCGTTCGGGGAGGTATCCGTTTCGTCGGATGGTCGGCCGAAGCCCGCCAACTTGTCGAACAAGCGCGACCGTGCGCCATCAGGCGCACCCGATTGCTCGGCGGCGCGCTCCCGCTCCGCACGTGCGCGCGCCCGCCGCCGCGGCGGAACCGCCGGAGGCGGCTCGGCCGGCACCGGACCAGCATCGGCGTGGGAATCCGACGGCGTGGGAATCCGACGGCGTGGCCGCGTCCCGATCGGCGTCGGGGGCCTCGTCGGGGCCGAGGGCGGGTGCCGGCGGCGGGGAACGGGTCCAAGCGAACGCACCCGACGCGAACAGGTCCGCGACGCCGCCTATGCGGAGGGCCGTCGCGACGCCCGCCGACCCGAACGTCCACTCCGAACGATCACGCATTCGGATTGCGGTCCGACAACTTTTTCGGCGCGCTGATAACGGCGGTCCGGGCCCGGTCCGGCGCTTTTCCGCGGCCGAACCACGGCGGTCTCGACGGAGCCGCGCGGACGGCGGCCTGCATGTCGAGCGCCTGTGTGTGGGTGAGCGCAGGTCACGCCGCGACGGCGTAGGCAGGCCGCGGGCCAGCTCCGCCACCGGGCGATTCTGCCCTAGCCCGGATCTCCGGAAGACACCGTCTTCGGACGGTATTCCAGCCGGGAGCGCGGTGCTAAAGTTCGCCGTATGGGACGCCTCGGGGGCTGGCTCACACGCTACGCGGAGAGCGTTATCTCGCTTGCCATCGCTTTTGTCGTGGCGGTGCTCAGTGTGGTGGACGTGCTCAACCTCCAGGCGGTCAACAACTCGATTCTGCTGGTCCTCGCCCTGCTGGCCATGGGAATTATGCGCGACCGCGCCCACCGGGAGGCGGTCGAGAACACGCTGGAGGCCACTCAGCAGCGGCTTGAGGCGGTGCTCACCCCGCTCGCCGAGGGGGTCCAGCGCATCACCGACATGGGCAGCACGGTTGCGCTGGCCCGCAAATCCCTGGGTGAGATGAGGATGGTTCGGGTCATTTCCGGCGTCGAGGTGACCGAAGCCCTCGCCGAGGCCCGGGCGGACACCCGTGAGTGGATGTTCAAAGGCGGCACCGGCACCTATATCAGGGCTGTGACGCTGCCCGAATGTGTGGCGGCTGCCCGGCGCGCGAGGCGCGAACTCGCGATGTCCATTGAGATCATCGATCCGACGGACCGGCTCGTCTGCGAGCGATACGCCCGGTTTCGTCATGACATGTCTCCCGGGCCGGACGGGACCGGTGAGGAGTGGACGCCGGAACGCGCCCGCAACGAGGCGTATGCCATGGTCCTCGCCGCCGCCTGGTACGAGCAGCGGTTCAACCTTCTGGACATCGACGTGCGCCTGTCCTCGGTGATGACGACGTTCCGCTGGGACCTGGCCTCCCACAGCCTGATCATCACGCAGGACGACTCGGCCGCGTTCAGCACCCTGGTCCTGCGGGGCGGACGGCAGTACGACAGCTGGAAGACCGAGCTGCGCAAGAGCCTCGACCAGGCCCGCCGGGTGCCGATGGAACTCGCCGACCAGGCTCCGCTGAGCGCACAGCCCAGGCCGGACGAGGCGCGGGCGCTGTTCGACTGCCTCGCCGTCCCACTGCCGAACGACTTTTCGGATGACGAGGTAAAGGACATCNTCCGGCGCGCGATCAACCCCCGCAACCCGTACGCGTGAGGGCCGCCATGAATGCCACGGGAGCGTCCGGGACAACCCCGACAGATGCCGTCCGGAGTTCGATCTCGGCGACCGTCGAGAACTACCTCGCCGCCCTCGACGGCCTGACCGGCGGCCCGCCCGTGCCGGCCCTGCGCCATCCGCTCGGTTTCACCTGCCTGCCCCTCCTGCGCGGTCCGGTGGGTATCTGCGTCCACGTCTGGACCGCCGCGACCACGGCCACCCGGCTGACGACGTCGCCGTTCCACTGCCACAGCTGGGAGCTGTACAGCCTGGTTCTCGATGGCGCGGTCCACAATCAGTGTCTTGAACTGGCCGATTCGACCACCGACGAAGCGTACCGAATCTTTGAGATACACAGCACCGCGGTCGTCGACGAGATCCGCGCCACCGCCGACCTGGTATCTGTGCGGACGGGTGAAATGTGGGTAAACGGGACGCGTGACTTTTACCATCTCCGGTCCGGGGTCTTCCACCGCACCGTCGTTCCGGGCGGCGAGGCGTGCACGCTGGTCATCGGGCTGAGTCGGCCCGGTGGCGCGGACCGGTCCCTGGGGCCACCGGACCTGGGTTCACATCAGCGTCGCCGTCGGTACTGTGATCCAGCGGAAACGGTGTGGTTGGCGCGGGGCGCCGCCCGACATCTACGGAACGCGTCGGGAGAAGGTCTGGTCGAACAGCTCTCGGCCACTGCTGCCGGCGCATATGTCACCATCAGCGCCGAGGGGGAAATGTGAACGAAATGGGCCGTCCGTCAAAGCACGGTCCGGGCGGTGCCGAACCGGATCTGGAGCTGGCCCGCGCCGTCGCGGTCGAGGCGGCCGAAGCCGCCGGGGCGATGCTGCGGGAACGTGCCCGGGGCGAACTCGCCGTCGCGGCCAAGGGAGCAGCCGGTGACCTGGCAACCGTGCTCGACCGCGAGGCGGAGAAGATCATTTACGAGCGGCTGCGGGCCTCCTTCCCGCACCACCGCATCCGCGGCGAGGAGTTCGGCGTGTCGGGACCGGCGGGCCGCTGGGAGTGGATGGTCGACCCGCTCGACGGCACCAACAACGTCGCGATCGGGATGCCGAACTACGTGGTGGGGATTGCGCTGTGCGCCGACGGGCACCCCACGGTCGGCGTGGTCCACGATCCGGTCACCGAGCGCACCTGGTCCGCGCTGCGTGGCGGCGGGATGCGTGGGCCCCGCGGCGGCCAGGCGAGCCGGGCCCGGGAACACGACTGCGATCCCGGCCTCACGGTCGCCTGGACGCAGGGTCACCGCGTCGGGCGGCACAACCCCGCGGCGCGGGCGCTGAAGTACGTGCTCGACGGCGTGGCACTGCGGGTGCTGCCGCTGTGGGCACCGCTGCTGTCCTGGTCGATGATCGCCCGCGGTGACATCGACGGATTCCTCGGCTACCAGGCCGAGGACATCGACCTGCCGGCCGGCTACCTGCTCGCCGTGGAGTCCGGCGTGACCGTGCTGGCCCTCGACGGGGAGGTCTTCGACGGTCGCACGGGGCCGGCCCCGTGCTCCTTCGTCGCCGCCCGCCCCGAGCACCTCGACACCCTGATGAGCATCGTCGAGACGGCCGCGAAGCTGGCGCCGGAGCTGCCGGCCATCCGCATTCCGGATCCGCGGCGGTGACCGCCGCCGAGGCCGCACCGGACCGCGGCGCTCCGTCGTTCTTCATCAGCTACTCGCCGACCGACGTCCGCTGGGCGAGCTGGATCGCCTGGGAGCTCGAGGAGGCCGGCTACCAGACGGTGGTACAGGCCTGGGACTTCGTCCCCGGCACCAACTTCATGGAGTTCATGGACCGCGGGGTCACCGAGGCCCACGTCGTCATCGCGGTCATGTCCCAGCATTACCTGACGTCACGGTGGGGAATGCTGGAGTGGCAGACCGCGATGCGAGGCGACCCCGACGACCCGAAGAGCAGGCTGATCACCGTCCGGACGGACGACGCCCCGCTCGACGGGCTCCTCGCGGTCGTGACCTACGTCGACCTCGCCGGGGTGCAGGACCCGAACGCGGCCCGTCACCTCCTGCTCACGGGCGTGCGTGAATCCGTCGCCGGCCGGGCGAAGCCCGCGGCCCGGCCGAGGTACCCGCTGACCGAGGCCCTTCCCGCGCCGGGCGCGAACGCGGCGGTCGCACCCCCCGTGCGCCTGCGCCCCCGTACTCCACCGCCGTTTCCGCCGGTGCTCCCGGCCCGGCAGCGATCGGCGGACGCGGTGACCATCCTGCACCTGCCCGCGCCCCGGTTCGGGCGCGCTGCGCGGCGCGGGACCGCCGGTGCGAGGGCCGCCGCGGGCGCCGACGTCGGCGGCGAGAACGGCCCCGACCTCGGCGGCGACGTGGCCCGACTGCGGGACCGCATCTGGGGGCAGCTCGCGGCGATCGACCGCGCCGGCGGGCCGGCCCCCGACCTGCTGGTCATCGCCGGTGACCTCACCGAGACCGGCACCCGCCGGGAGTTCGACGCGGCACTCGCCTTCGTGAGTGACCTGCGGGCGATGGTCAACCTCGAACCGCGGCGCATCGTGCTGGTGCCGGGTCGCCACGACGTGTCCCGGGCGGCCTGCGCGGCGTACTTCGCGAACTGCGAGGCGGACAACACGCAACCGCGCCGGCCGTACTGGCCGAAGTGGCGGCACTACAGCCGGATGGTCGCCGAGTTCTACCAGGAGGTGGACGGCGCGATCTTCGATGCGGCGCAGCCGTGGCACCTGCTGAGGGTCCCGGAACTCGCCGTCGTGATCGCCGGGATCAACACGACGATCGCGCAGAGCCATCGCGACGCGGACGACCACGGGCTTGTCGGTGCGGAGCAGGCCGCCTCCCTGGCCCGCCGGCTCGCGCTGTTCGAGCGGGACGGCTGGCTGCGGATCGGGGTCGCGCACCACGCGCTTGCCGCGCCGTCGGTCGCCCGCGCCGACGCGATCCGCGACACCCAGGTCGTGCGGGAGACGCTGGGTTCCCGGCTCAACCTGCTCATCACCGGCCGCGGCGACGTCGCGCCCGGCCGCACCCCGATCATCGTCACGCCGCCGCGGGAGGACTTCCAGCTCCTACAGGTCCAGCCGGACGGCCTGCGGCACTGGCGGACGCCCGGGGACGGCGGCGACACGGGCACGTGGCGGCCACACCGCTGGGCCGACGCGGGCGCGACCTTCGCCGCGGCGCCGGCACACCCGGCCGGGATCGTCCGCGCCAACGCCAACGCCAACGCCGACCCCGACGCCGACGACGGGGCTGGCCAGGACGCACCCGGTGACGATCCCCGCGAGGCGGCCGCGCCGGACCCCGATCGGGAGCTGCTCGAGCAGGTCGCGGAGGTCTGCCAGGTCAGCGACCAGCAGGCCCGGATCCGGCGGGTAGGCGGGGAGGTACCGCACCTGGTCGTCACCCGCCGGGGCGACGGACTGACCTCCGTGGCGCGCATCGGCGCGCAGGCCGGCGAGGTGACCCATGCCGATCTCGAACGGTTCGCGACCACCGTGCGGGCCCTGGATCTCGATGGTGGGGCCGAGCTGGTCTCGGCCGTCACGCCCTCGGCCGGGCTGCGCGCCGCGGCCCGCAGCCGGGGGATCCGGTTGCGGAGCTTCCTGGAGTTCCAGGGGCTGCTCGATCTGCGGGAGTTCGTCGCCCGGCAGACAGCCGAGATCACCGTCGACCGACGCTATCCCCCCTCGCTGTACGTCCCGCAGCGCTTCCGCGAGATGGTCGGTGCGGTCCGCACCGTGCGTGAGGGTCTCAGCGACGAGCTGATGCGGCTGGTCGCCGAGGAGGAGGGCCGGTTCGTCCTCGTGCTGGGGGACTTCGGGCGGGGCAAGACCTTCGCGCTGCGCGAGGTCGCCCGGCGCATCCCGGCGGAGCTGCCGCACCTGACCCCGATCCTCATCGAGCTCCGCGCCCTGGACAAGGCGCACTCGGTCGACGGCCTTGTCGCGGCCCACCTGGCCAACCACGACCAGAGCCTGGCGGACCTGCGGGCCTTCCGGTACATGCTGCGCGAGGGTCGGCTCGTGCTGCTGTTCGACGGCTTCGACGAGCTGGCGAGCCGGGTCACCTACGAGCGTGCCACCGAGCACCTCACGGCGATCCTCGAAGCCACGGAGGGCGACGCGAAGGTCATCGTCGCGAGCCGGACCCACCACTTCCGCAGCGACGAGCAGGTGCTGACCGGGTTGGGTCAGCGCGTCGGGCTGCTTCCCCGCCGCCGTGTCCTCACCATCGAGGACTTCGGCTCCGCCCAGATCCGCGAGTACCTGCGCAACCGCTACCGGGACGAGGCCGCCGCGGACACCCGGCTGCGGCTCATCAACGGTATCCGGGACCTGATCGGGCTGTCCCGTAACCCCCGCATGCTGACCTTCATCGCGGATCTGCCCGCCGAGCGGCTCACCCGGGTCGCCACGGCCCACGACACGATCAGTGCCGCGCAGTTGTACCGGGAGATCCTCGACAACTGGCTCGCCTTCGAGGTCAACCGTACCCAGGGCGTCATCGGCTCCCCGGTCGGGCTGACGCTGGACGACATGTGGACAGCGGTGACCACCCTGGCACAGCGGCTCTGGACCGCCGACGAGGAACGGCTGCGCCTGGCCGACCTGCGCGAGGTCAGCCAGACCCTCGCCGGGATGACCGAGGAAGGCCCGTCGCCCGCCCAGAGCGAGCACGCGCTCGGCGCGGGCAGCCTGCTGGTCCGCTCGGACGACGGGCTGTTCGGCTTCATCCACTCGTCCGTGGCGGAGTGGCTGGTCGCCAACTGGATCGCCGAGCGGCTGTCGGCCGGCGCGCCGGGCGCCACCGCGTTGCTGGCGCGCCGGGCGCTGTCCGCGCTGACGGTGGAGTTCCTCTGCGACCTCGCCGATTCGCGGGAGCTGCGGGACTGGGCGGCGACGGTGCTGGACGACCCCGCGTTGCCCGAGACGGCACGGGCGAACGCCGTGAAGATCAACGTGCGGCTGCGCACCCCGGTGCGCGGCGACCTGCGGGGCACCTCGCTGCGCGGCGAGGACCTGTCGCACCGGGAGATGCGCGACGTCGACTTCACCGGCGCCGACCTCGCCGACACCCGCCTCGTCGGCGCCGACCTCACGGGGGCGATCCTGCGCGACGCCACGCTGGCCGGCGCCTGCCTGGACGGGGCGAAGCTGCGCGGCGCGGACCTCACCGGCGCGGACCTCACCGGCGCCCGCCTGCTCGGCGCGGACCTGCGGGACGTGCGGTTCGACCGGAGCCGGTGGCGACGCGCCCTGGTGATCAACGCGGCCGCGGCACCCGAGCTGACGGCCGTGGCGCGCGCCTCCGGTGGCGCGGTGATGCCGGGTGGGCTGGTCGAGTTCGGGCTCGCCCCACCCGCAGTGAGCGTCAACTTCGGTTTCGAGACCGGTCGGATTCCCGCCCCGGTCAGCTACAGCCCGGACGGCTCGATCATGGTGATCGCCGGCGAGGACGGCGGTGCGCTGGTCTGCGACGCCGACGGACTTCCGCTGCGGACACTGCAGGGGCACCACGGCCGGGTGCACGCCGTTCTGGCGACCGACAGCCACATCGTGACGGTGTCGACGGACTGCACCGTCCGTCTGTGGGATGCCCTCACCGGCGAGCCGATGGGTGAGCTGCGCGGGCACCAGGGCTGGATCTGGCCCATCACGCTGAGCCCGGACGGCACGCTGCTGGCCACCGGTGACCGCGGTGGCGACGTGCGGGTCTGGGACGTGTTCTCCCGCGAGCTACGGCACACGCTGCCGGGTCACGGGGAACGGGTCTGGACCGCAGCCTTCCACCCGAGTCGGCCGCTGCTCGCGACCGGCGACAGCACGGGGACCGCCCGGCTGTGGGATCCGCGCACGGGGTCGCTGGTCCAGGTGCTCGCCGGCCATTCCGGCAGCCTGTTCCGGCTGGTGTTCCACCCCGACGGCACGGAGCTCGCGACCGCCGACGAGGCCGGGGACATCCGGTTGTGGGACGTGGGGTCGGGACGGCTACGGCGGCTGCTGCGGGGCCACGAGCGGCCGGTGTACACCATCGACTACCGGCCGAACGGCACCGAGCTCGCCAGCGGCGACACCGGGGGCGTGGTGCGGGTGTGGACCCTCGCGACGGGTGAGGGACGCGTCGTGGCCCGGCACACCGGTGCCGTCTACCGGGTCGCCTTCAGCCCCGACAGCACGCTCCTCAGTTCCGGTGACAGCGACGGAATCCTGCGGCTCACCAGCACCGCGACCGACGCCCCGCTGCACACGCTCGCCGGGCACCGCGGCTCGGTGTGGCCGGCGGCGTTCCGCCCGGACAGCCAACGACTGGTGACTGCCAGCAACGACGGGACGGCGCGGATCTGGGAGACGCGGACCGGCACCTGTCACACGACGGTGACCGGGCACGGCCGCAGCCTCACCGCCGTCCGCTTCAGCGCGGACGGCCGGCTGGTCGCGGTCTGCGGCCGCGACGGGCTCGTGCGGCTGTGGGACCCCCGCACCGGCCGTCGGCTGGGCCAGCTCGGCGGGATCTCCGACCAGATGATCTCCGCCACGTTCAGCCCGGTCGACGACCGCATCGTCGGCAGCAGCAACGCGGGAACGGTGCACGTCTGGAATCTCCGACCCGTCGCCGAGGCGCTTCGGGCGCGGCGAGCGGGTCGGGCCGGCGGGGATCCGGGTGGCGGGGATCCGGGCGGCGCGTCGGCGGACAGTGGGCAGACATCGCCGATGGCGGACGTCGGCGGCGCGGACATCGGCGTCTACGAGCGCGAGCTGCGGGTGGAGACCGAGCACGTCTGGGCGGAGGTTCTCGATCCGGCCGGGGAGATCCTCGCGACCGCCAATGACGACGACTCCGTCCAGCTCTGGTTCCGCACGACGGGCCGGCAGCTCCTGGGCATCCCCGATCACCGGGGGCGGGTCCGCTCGCTGGCCTTCAGCCCGGACCGACGGATCCTGGCGACCGGCTGCGACGATCGGCTGGTGCGGCTGTGGCAGCTGACGGACGACCCGTCGCCGCGGCTGGCCGCCGCGACGGGGGCGGCCCACGGGTCATGCCTGGTCCTCGCCGGGCACACGGACCGGGTCTACGCGGTCCGTTTCAGCCGGGACGGACGCCACCTGGCCAGCGCCAGCAACGACGGGACCGCGCGGATCTGGGACGTCGCCACCGGTGCCTGCCGGCAGGTGCTCCGGCCCGGGACGGCCCGGCTGTGGACGGCGGCGTTCAGCCCGGACGGCCGGTTCCTCGCCACCGCGGGCGACGACCTGGTCATCAGGCTGTGGGATCCGTCGTCCGGCGAGCAGATCGCGGCGCTCGAGGGCCACACCAGGCGGATCTGGTCGATCGACGTCGCGTGCGACGGCCGGCTGCTGGCGAGCTGCGGTGATGACGGCACCACCCGCCTGTGGGACGTCTCCGACCTCGACGGCGAGGTCCGGGCACCGACTCTCACCCTGGTCGGGGTCCCCTCGGGATGGGCCGCCCTCGCGCCCGACGGGCGGTACAAGCTCGCCGGTGACGTGGCCGGGCAGATCTGGCACGTGATCGGGATGTCGCGGTTCGAGATCGGGGAGCTGGATGGACACCTGGGCGATGTACGGCGCCTCACGCTCGACGAACCGTTCTGAGCGGCCGGCCGTCGACGCCGACAGGGCACTGGTCGCCATCGACCGGGTCGGGATGGTGTCCTCGGGTACGGGGGCGGGAGCCGGCCGCAGGCCACGCCTCGTACTCGGGGGCCGGCGCGGAGGCCCCGATAGGGTTGAGGTGTGGCGGTATTGCAAGTCTCCCTGCTCGCGGTCGCCGTCCTCGGGGTGTTCGCGCCCCGGCTACCCAACTGGTTGGTGCCTGCATTCGTAGCGGCCGTTCTGCTCCTTTCTGGGGAGCTCACCGTCGGCGCGGGATGGGACGCGCTGCGGCCGCTCATGGCGCCACTGGCCTTCCTTCTGCTCGCGGTTCCGCTCGCGGTGATGCTCGATCGGATCGGCTTCTTCGAAGCGGCCGCGTCGTTGATGGACCGGGGCCGGGATCCGCGCCGGGGATTGTGGATAATGGCCGCCGCGGTGACGACCTTCCTGAACCTCGACGCGTCGGTGGTGCTGCTCACCCCGCTGTATATCCGACTCGCTCGAAGAAATGGCCTCGATGCCGGATTGATCGCGTTCCAGCCGGTCCTGCTGGCCTGCCTCGCGTCAAGCGCGCTGCCCATCTCGAACCTGACGAACCTTATCGCCGCGGACACTCTCGACCTCGGGATCGAGGATTTTCTCGTCCATCTCGGCCCGGCGTCGCTCGCGGCCGTCGTCGTGGGCTGGCTCGGTTACCGACGCCTGCCCGCGGCGGCGGCCGCCGTACCGCCGGTCCGCGAGCCGGTGGACCGGCGGGCGCTCTACCAGGGCCTTCCGGTCGTGGTCTTCGTGATCCTCGGCTTCACCGTCGGCGATGCGCTCGGGGTCAAGGCGTGGATCGTCGCACTGATCGCTGACATCGTGCTGGTGGCCATGACGCGGGATCTCCACCTGGGGGACATCCCCTGGAGTGCCGCCGGCCTCGCCACCGGGCTCGGGCTTGTGGCCACCACCGCGGCACCACATCTGGGACTGGAAAACATCTTCGCCGGCCAGGGCTGGGTCACCCAACTGCGGACCGCGCTGTTTGCTATTGTGGCGGCAGACACGATCAACAATCTGCCCGCACTGCTCATCAGCCTGCCCGGACTGCAGTCGGGATCGGAGCACATCTGGCCGCTCCTGTTTGGAGTGAACTTCGGTCCGGTACTCGTTCTGCACGGGGCGCTCGCCGGCCTGCTGTGGCGCAGTACCGCGGCCCGTCTGGAGGTTCAAGTGAGTCCCTGGGAGTACACGAAAACGGGTGTCCGGGTTGGAACGCCGGCCCTACTCGTCGGCTTGGCGATCGTCGTCGTGACCGACGTCGTGCTCCATTGATCCGCCGTGCCGCCCGAGCACGTTCCACCGCGACAGGATTCCGCCGTGCCAGCGTCCTCTCCGGATCCCCTCGACGCACGGTCGAGCCGGGTGTTCGACGTCGTGCTTCTTCCGCCGTCGGGTCTTGCGGCACGCGCCGTTCGGGAAAGTCGACTCCTCGCCGAACACATGCGGCGGGCCGGCAATCCGTCCCACTTCCTCCTGGACGGGCCTGATCCGGACGGCGGCCCCGGCGTCTGCGCACCTCATGTCTCGATCTTCATGTTCGCGGCCACCGCGGCGGACCTGCCCGCGGCGCTGCGCACCCTGCACGAGGTGGCCGGTGCCGCCGCGCCGGTGGCGGCCGTCGGCAGCGAGTACGCGCACAATCCGCACGGCGCTCCAGAGCTCTACTTCGAGCGTTCGCCCGCCTGGTTCGATCTGCAGCGCCGGGTCGTGGCGGCGTTCGAGCCACTGCGGCGCGGCCGGCAGCGCGAGTTCGATCCCGCGGGAACACCCCTGGCCGGGGTGCTCGGCGACCACGGCGCCACTGGCGCCGCCAGGCGGCGCCAGCTCCTGACCTACGGGTACGACGAGATCACCGATGACACAGATGATCATTTCCGGCCGCACATCACCCTCGCCTGGCCCGAACGCGCCGAACCGGCGGTGGAGCTGGCGTCCCTCCCCGCGGCGAGCACCGCGCGCGGCACGTTCGATCGGTTGGCCGTCTACGGCATGAGCGCCTGGGGCACCTGCACGGCGCCGTACGACGTCGTCCCCCTCACCGGCCCGCGTGGCCGCGTCGGAACCGGTAGTCACTGGCTGTTTACGCGGTCTCGGTGAGGATGAATCGGTTGTGTCGGCGGCGGCTTTTGTTCCTTCGGTTCCGCCGCCGTAGGCGCGCCTACGCCCTGGTTCCGTCGACCAGCGAGATCAGCTCGTCGGCGGCTGGGCCCGAGGAC
Organism: Frankia torreyi; assembly: GCF_000948395.1. Taxonomy (GTDB): domain Bacteria; phylum Actinomycetota; class Actinomycetes; order Frankiales; family Frankiaceae; genus Frankia; species Frankia torreyi. The sequence goes on from NZ_JYFN01000081.1 coordinate 12,788, forward strand.
GCCGGGTTCTGGCCGGTGACGAGCAGCCCGTCGGTCACCACGTACGGCTTCCAGTCCGCGGCCTTCGAGAAGTCGGCGCCCTTGGCGATGAGCTCGTCCTCGACGAGGAAAGGCACGACCTTCGTCAGGCCCATGGCCTCCTCCTCGCTGTCGGTGAAGCCGGTGACCCGCCGTCCGGCCACCAGGGGGGTGCCGTCCGGCGCCTTGGCATGCCGCAGGGCGCCCGGCGCGTGGCACACGAGCGCGAGGGGCCTGCCCGACTGGTGGACCTGTTCGATCAGCCTGATCGACGCCGGGTCCTCGGCCAGGTCCCACATCGGGCCGTGCCCACCGGGAAAGAAGACCGTGTCGACGTCGTCGGCGGACACCGCGTCGAGGCGCGCCGTCGTGTCCAGTTGAGCCTCCGCGGCGGGGTCGGCGGCGAACCGGCGGGTCTGGTCCGTCTGGAAGTCCGGCTCGTTGCTCTTCGGGTCCAGGGGCGGGCGCCCGCCCCTGGGCGACGCCAGCGTGACGGCCCAGCCGGCGTCGCGGAACCGGTAGTACGGCGCGGCCAGCTCCTCGAGCCAGAAGCCCGTCCTGCGTCCGGTGTCACCCAGCCTGTTGTGCGAAGTCAGCACCATCAGGACCGTCGTCATTCCGCTCCCCTTCCGTCAGGACCGCGCCGGCCTTGAGGTCCCGGACGGTGTGGGCGAATTGGTGCAGTCCGGTGCAGGAGGGTGCAATCACGTCACTCACCGCCGGCTGCTCGCCGCCGAATATGGGAATGCCCCTTCCCATCCCCAGGCGGCGGACGGTTCGAACGTTCCGCACGGCCCTGCATCGCGCCGAGTACATCTCCTTCACTCTATGTGATCGCATGCTCGCTGTCGAGCGAGGGAGTCGGCGGGTGGCGGCGCGGTTCCGGGGATGGACGCGGACAACCTGCCGACGCTGCGGGCGGTATCCCGCGCCGGTGCGCAGATGCCCGCGTGGGGGTTCGCCGCCGCGCGGGCGATATGGTGGAGGGGCATGATCGGGCGCGGGGGGAAGCGCGAATCCATGGACTCCACAGCAGGGCCCGGTGAAGCCCGGTGGGATTTCTTCATCTCGTACGCGATGGCCGACTCGACCTGGGCCGAGTGGATGGCCTGGGAACTCGAGGAAGCCGGCTGCAGAATTCTCATCCAGGGCTGGGACTTTATTCCGGGAAGCCATTGGATGGCAGAGATGGAGAACGGAGTCCGCTATTCGGAGCGGACTATCGCGGTTCTTTCTCGTGCCTATCTCGGCTCCGTCTACGGGCAGGCGCAGTGGCAGCTTGCCCACCGCGCGGACCCGCACGGGTTCCATCGGCGCCTGATCCCCGTGCGGATCGAACAGTGCGATCAGCCGGGCCTGTTGGGCGGCATCGTGTCACTCGACCTGTTCGATCTCGGCCAGGACGAGGCCAGAACACGACTCCTGGAGCTGGTCCGTGTGCTGCAGGTCGGGCGCGCGAAACCGGGATCCGACCCGGGGTTTCCGGTGAGCCCCGCGGCCCGTGCGCCAGAAGTGATCTCCAGTGGTATCGCGCCGCCCGCCCTGACCCGGGGTGACCTGCCCGCCTTTCCGGGTCCCCCGAACGCGGCGGCGATCAGTTCCGCCGACGCGCGACGCCCGCCGTCGACGGCGGGGCCGGTCGCACCGAGAAGGAAGCCGGTGAGGTGGTTGTGGCCGGTCGTCGTCACGGTGCTCGCGGTCGCACTCGTCGGCGCTCTCACCGCCGGTCCGATGCTGGGCGGGCTGGGCGGGCTGAGGGACGCCTCGAAGGATCCCGCCGCGCCTGCTCCCAGCGGGGGCCGGGTCTCGTCCACCCCGACCTCGCAGATCACGACGTCACCAGATCCGGCAAGCAGCAGCTCGACCGCTCCCGTCGGCGAGGCGCCCGCCGGGGCCACCGGTCCCATCCCGAGACCGCCGACGCCGATCGGCACCACCGGCGCGTCGGTGCTCCCGGCCTCGGCGGGGCCGACCCCGCAGCCGGCGCAGCCACCGGTCGACGCCGGACCGCCGGGAGCGCCCGTTGTGAGGGCGTATGTCGAGTCGACGAACGTCGTCGTGGTCGTCGGAGCGCCGGGATCGGGCGGTCCGGCGAACACCTACTACGTCGCTGCGGTCAGCACCACCCACCCAGAATGCAGATTCGCAGTCTGCGACGCCAACACAAAGACCATCCACGAGCCGGGTAGCGTGACTTTTGTACGTACCACCTGCGACGTGTATGACGTGTACGCCGCGTCCGCCTATGACGACGGCACGGGAAACGTGAAGTCAGGTGGGCAGACCGGCCCCGTCAGGGTTTCCACCTGCGCCTGAGGGGAGAAGCGCCCGGAAGCGGGGCTCGCCGTGTGCTTGTCCGATGGCAGCGTGAACGTGTCCGACTGAGCGAGGCGGCCCGGGCTGGAGCTGCTCGAGGATCGGGGTGTTCCATCCGTGGCGTTCGCCGCCCGACACCGGAGGTCTCTCGTGTTCATCGCCATCCTCGACTTCGACACGGCTGTCGCCGACCGACCGGCCGCTCTCGCCCAGCTCGACGGGGAGCGGGACCAGGTCCGCGCCATGGCGGGCAACATCGCCTTCCGGGTGTACGCGTCGCGCGAGAACGGCACCCGGATCACCGTCGTTCACGAGTGGGAAGATCAGGCGTCGTTCGCCGGCTACCTCGCGTCGGACGCCTTCTCCCGCTCCGGCGCCGCGCTTCGGCCGATCATGAACGGGGCGCCGGTGAGCCGGCGCTTCCACGCCGAACTGCTGGAGTCGGTCGCCTGACCGATGCCGCGGCCAGCTCCTACGATCGGCCCGTGCGAGGCACGTCGATGACCCGCCAGGCGTACAGCTTCGTCCGGACGCTCCCACCGGAGCCCGACCGCGATCTCTGCGTCGACCGCCACTACCTCCTCTGCGCCTCCGCCGGCGCGCTGCGGCTGGAGGTGCAGGGTCAGGTGTGGGTGTTGCCGCCGGCCCGGGCCGCACTGATCGAGGCGGAGCGGCTGATCCGGGTGAGCATCCCGCGGCCGGTCACGACCGCATCGGTGCTGTTCGACACCGCCTTCACGCCGCCCCCGCCGGCACCGTTGACCGTGTTCGACCTCAGCCCGCTGGCACGGGCACTGTTGACCGAGTGCGCGGCCTGGGGCGAGAGCGACGAACCCCTGGCGGCGTACGCCGAAACCCTGTTCGCCGCGCTCGCCGCGGTGACCTGGCGGCTCGCCGAACAACCGAGCCCGGTCGTCGTGCCGGCGGGACGATCACCGGAACTACGCCGAGCCCTGCAGCTCACCGAGCAGCGACTCGGTGGCGAGCTCCGCTTCGAGGACCTGGCGGGCGAGGTAGGCCTCACGCCACGATCGCTCGCCCGGCGCTTCGAGGCCGAGGCCGGCATGACCTGGCGGGCGGTCCTGCGCCGCCTGCGGGTGCTGCGNGCAATCGAGGAACTCGCCGCGGACGACACCCCCGTGACCACCATTGCGTTCACGACCGGCTACGCCTCACTGTCAGCGTTCAACGCCGCCTTCCGTGACCTGACCGGCCGCACACCCACGGAGTACCGGGCCAGCTTCCGGCCCTGACCGGACCCACACCGGACCCCGCACCCCTGTCCACGCACCGGACCACGCACCGGGCCTGCCACGGGAGGGGGCGGCGGACGAGGGCGCCGTCGAGAGCGGGCGGGCCGGGGGAGCGCTGACGCGGCCGGGACAACCCTGTCGGCGCCGTGCTCGCCGGCCGGGACGGCGGGTGAACAGGGCCGATGAACCGTGCGGGGCGAGTTCGTACGCGGGCTTACTGTGTTCGTATGCGGAAGAAGGTCGTCACGATCGGGAACTCGGCGGGCATCACCATCAGCCCGGCCGAGCTGCGCGCTCTGGGGATCGGCCCTGGAGACACGGTCGAGGTGACCGTTCGCGCCGGGGTACTGGAGGCCCGCGCCGTGAGCCGGTACGAGGATGCCTCCCTGCCCGACCTGATGGCCGTGATCAACGCGGCCCGGACTCGGCCGTGACCTGGACTCGGCGGGAGTTCCTGGCCGAGGTGGCCCGCACCGGGGTCTTCTCGGCGCAGTACGCCGAGGATGTGCTCGTGCGCCTGGCGCACCACTCCGCGGCCATCGAGGGCAACATCCTCACCCTGGCCGACACGATCACCCTGCTGGTCGACGAACGGGTGCCCGTGGCCGGCACGCCGGTGCGCGAACTGTACGAGGTCGCCAACCACTACCAGGCGCTCGCCCGCATCCTGAGCGCCGTCGCCGACGGCGAACCCCTGACCACCAGCCTCGTCCGGGATCTGCACGCCGCGCTGATGGACCACCTGACCCACGAGCACGGCGAGTACAAGACCGCCAGTAATGGCGAGTACAAGACCGCCAGCAATATCGTCACCGGCGCGTCCTGGCAGCCCGCACCGCCCGCAAGCGTTCCGGAACTCATGCGCCAGTGGGCTGACCAGACCGAGTGGCAGACCGCCAACCTGGACAACGAGGCCCTGCTCGAGGCCATCGCCGGCGCGCACATCGCGTTCGAACGCATCCACCCGTTCGCCGACGGCAACGGCCGCACCGGCCGGACGATCATCGCCTGGCAGACCATCCGCAGATTCGGGTTTCCCGCCATCATCCAGGTCACCCAGCGACCCGCCTACATCACCATGCTCGACACCCAGGACACGGCCGCCCTGACCCGTCTGCTCGCGGTCTCACTCGCCGACGAGGCAACCCGCCGCTCCGCGACATAATCGCCGGACCCACGGCCAGGACTCCCCACTGGCGAAACCGCAACCTCAGTGTGGCCGGGTGGTCGTGTCGAGTATGCCTCGGATCACCCTTTCCAGTTCCGGAAGCTTCTCCGTCAACACCTGCCAGACCAGCGCATCGTCCACGGTGGCATAGCCGTGGATCAATATATTCCGGAATGCAACGATTCGAGGCAGCTCAGGGATCGCGGCGGCGATCTCCGGCGCAACCCGGGACAGTTGGTTCAATGCCTCGCCAATGATCTCGAACTCGCGCTCGACCGCCGCACGGAGCATCGCATTCGACAAATAATCATCAAATGATCTGCCTTGGGCGAAGTCGCGAGCGAGTTCGGCCGCGTTCGCAGCGTCCCAGAGATACTTCCGCGGATCACGCTGCATACAACAACTGCTTGGTCTGCATGACCCGTTCGCGGAAATACGGGTTACGGATGCTCGTGACACTGACAACATCGACAGCACGGCCCAACAGCCGCTCCAGCNCTTCCTTCAGGGCGAAGTAGGTGCCGAAGTAGTCGAACCCCGTGCGAGCGTCGTCGAACTCGACCAGCACGTCGACATCACTGGTGTCGACGTCGAAGGAGTTCTCGACGGCGGAACCGAACACGTCAAGACGCCGAATCCCGAGCCCTCGACACAGAGCCTGGATCTCCGCTCGTCTCGCCTCGATCAACGGATGCATGCCAACCCCCCTCTGCGATTGGGCCCGTCCGGCCGCCGCATCGCCCAGATCTGGGTATCGACACGGCTTCGCCCGCGCCGTAGGCCTCGTATCGTCGCAGTGTCGCCCAGCCGGGGCCAGCCAAACGATCGGTCGCGGCACTACGAGGCCACCGCCGGGCCGGCCGGGGCTGGGGACGTTGTCGACCTGGAGGAGCTGGGGCGGCCTGACCGTCGCCCGCGCCAGGCTTCGGCCGGCACCCAGGACACGGCCGCCCTGCCCCGTCTCCTCGCGGTCTCGCTCGCCGACGAGGCAACCCGCCGCGCCGTGACGTAGCCGTGATCACGACGCCATGCCGGCGACGCCGGTGTTCTCGTCGGCGGCGCGGTGGCGGTTGGTGACCCAGGCGTCGGGCAGGGCCACCCATTCGCTTTCGGTGACGAGTTGGACGAGGGCGCCGTCGAGGCGGGGCGGGCGGGTCGGCTCGGTCGTCGGGCAGAGCACCCAGACCGGCCGGCCGCTGGCGCGGGCCCGTTCGGCGAGGGTGAACAGCACGTCGAGGCCGCGGTCGTCGTAGCGGCCGAACACACCGGCGTCGTGCAGCAACAGCGGCGCCGGCCGGCCGCCGGGCTCGGCGTGGCCCGGCTCGGCGTGGCCGGGGGAGGCGTCGACCAGTGCGGTGAGCTGCGGTGCGGCGCGTTCCCAGGCGGTGCGGACGTACTCGGCGAGGTTGGCGGCCGCGCGGCTGCCCGGCGCGGCGGCGTCGGCGCGCAGGATCGTTGCCCAGGTCGGTCTGGGCCGCGGGTCGACCTCGGCGTGCAGCGCGTCGAGGAACACGGCGGCGACGTCGACCGGCTCGGCGGCGAACCGGTGCGGCCGGGTCAGTTCCGCGCGGGCGGCCAGGTAGTGGTTGCGCCGGACGGTGAGGGCCCGGAAGCCGCCGGCCTCGGCGGCGGCGGTGAGCCGCTGCTCGGCGAGGGCCGCGGCCGCCCGGTCCGGACTGTCGAACACCGTGCGCGCCGGCCGGCTGCCCAGATCGGTGGCCTGGCGGACGACCGGCGTCGCCCGCGAGCCGAGCCCGGCGGAGGAGAGCAGACCGTGCGGCGGCACGTAGCCGTCACGGGCCGGGTTCCATTCAAGGACGAACCCGGCGGCGGCCAGCGGGCCGTCGCGCCGGATGCGCCGGCAGCTCGGTGGTGAGGCCCGGAAAACGGTTCTGCACCCGTTCACGGATGGTCGCGACGTCCAGCAACGGCCGGTCGGGCCGCTCGCCCGGCCCCGGCTCCGGCTCGCCGAGCCGCGGCGGCCCCGCGGCCGGGAGGGGAGGCAGCACGCCGGCCTGGGCGAGGCGCAGCGCCCGGACGAGATCCAGATCGCGCGGGTAGATCTCCAGGCGGGCGTTGGTCGCGGCGGTACGCGAGGCGGCGGCCAGCCGGACGAGGCGCTGCTGGTCCAGCGGGGGCAGCCCGGCCAGCTCGTCGGCGGCCCCGACTCCGGCGGATCCGGCGCCGCCGTCCGCCAGGCCCTCGCCGTCGGTGTCGACGGCAGCAGCGCCGACGGCCGGCGCGGCACGGACCGCGGCCAGCTCCCGCAGCACGGTCGCCGGGGCGGGCAGTTCCTCGGCGCGGGCGAGCCGGTCCGCGGCCCGGCCCAGGGCGATCGCGTACGCGAACAGCGCGGGCGCGGCCGGGGTGAGCGGGCCGTCGTCCTCGGTGGCCTCCAGCGCGACCAGGGTCCGCTCGTAGAACCTGCGACGGGCCAGGCGGGGCTCGGAGTCGAGGTCGACGGTTTCGAGGGCGGCCCGGACCGCGGCGGCGAGGATGTCGACCATCTCGTCGCGCACCGAGCGGACCGCGTCGTCGGCGTGCCAGGCCCGGCGTCGCGCGGTCAGCACCTGCGCGATCCGGCCCGGCGTCACCCCGACCCGCCCGGCGACCTGCTGCTGCGGCGCCCACAGCGCCACGTCCGGCAGCATGCCGGCGGCGTCGGGCAGGCCGAGCAGCAGTCGGGCGGCCTCGCGTTCGGTGGCGTTACGCCCACCGGACAGGGCCCGGGGGAGCAGCCGGTCGGCGAGGCCCTCGACCGGTATCCGGGCGTAGTCCACGGCCCTGGCCGCTCCCGCTGCCGCTCCCGCTGCCGCTCCCGCTGCCGTAGCCGTCGTCACGGCCGGCGGCGTGTCGGCGGGCTGCTGCCCGGCGGGTGTCGGCTGGACCGGCGTGCCGGTGCTGGTGCCAGTGCCGGTGCTGGCCGGGGGCGCGGCGAGGGCGCGGCGCCACTGCCGGATTCGGGACTGCAGCTCCTGGCGGGTCTTCGCGCCGGTGCCCGGCAGACTGATGATCTCCTTGGAGCCCAGCGCCAGCAGCGCGCCGACGGTCGTCGCGTTCAGCCGGTGCGCCGCCGAGACCGCCCGGGGCGACAGGCCTGCGGCCTCCAGCGGCGTGTCGGCGCCCGCCGCCGCGGCGGCCAGGTCGCGGGACGGGGNGACCGGCACGGGCTGGGCGTCGGTCGCCGGGTGGACGCTCGGGGTCGGCGGGGTGGAGTCGGCGGCGCGGAAGACGGCCTGCCAGGCGTCGCGCATGTCCTTCAGCGACGCGAACCGCCGCGCCGCGTCCCGGTGGAGTGCGCGCGGGAAGAAGGCGGCCAGCCCGGCGCGGATCGCCGGGTCGAACGCCTCGGTGGCGACCGTCGGTGGGCCCTCGGTGAACCGCTCCCCGGCGGATCCGTCGCCCCACAGCGGCAGCTCACCGGAGGCCATCTCGTGCAGGGTGACGGCCAGGGCGTAACGCTCGGCGTGGTCGTCGTAGGTGGTGCGGGTGCCGGCGCCGAGGAACGGGTCCAGGTAGCGGGGCGTGCCGGCGGCGGTGTCGTGGACCGAGATGTTGGCCAGCGAGAAGTCGATGAGGACCAGCTGGTAGGTGCGGTTCGGCCAACGGCGGATGACGATGTTGTCCGGCTTCAGGTCGCGGTGGGCGACGCCCTCGCCGTCGAGGTAGTCGACCGCGCCGAACAGGTAGTCGCTGTAGGTCTCCAGCTCGTCGACGGAGAGCCGGCCCTCGCGCAGCTTGCGGGCCACGGTCTGCTCGCCGGCATGGTCGAGGACGAGCACCGCGCGCCCGCCGATGACCAGCGTGTCCGGGCGGGCCAGGCGGATCACCCGGGAGTCGTTGAGCCGGCCCAGCACGGACGCCTCATGTGCCAGGCGCCCCGCCCGCTCGTCGGACAGGGCGACCTTGAGAACCTCGTCGCGGTTGGTCTTCTCGTTGCGGGCCAGGAAGGCGCGGCTCGTCGAACCGGTACCGAGACGCTCCCTGATCCGCCACTCGCCGCCGACCAGGTCGCCGTGCTGGGCCTCCAACGGGTCCGCCTCGGCAACCGGTTCATCCCGCTCCGCCACGGCCGGGTCCGCCGCAGGGGTGGCCGCGGGGACGTCAGGCGGGGTGAGCTCCTCCTCGGCGAGCAGCAGCCAGTCGAGCAGCTCGCCGACGCTGGAATAGCGGTTGTCGGGCAGCGGGCAGGTCGCCTGCGCCACCACGTCGTTCGCCGCTTCGGACAGCGAGTCGACGACCTCCGCCGGGTGCAGGCCCCCCGCCTGCTCCAGCCTCGCCTTCAGCGCGTTCGGGCTGTCCGCGGGTGGCTGCCCGGTGAGGATCAGGTAGGCCAGCGCGCCCAGGCCGAACACGTCGATGCCGACCGGATCCGGGTTGGGGGCGCCGATCTCGGGCGCCAGGTAGCCGGCGGCGGCCAGTTCCAGATGCGGCAGGAACCGGGCCCGCGGGCTCCACCGCCAGTTCGCGCGACGTCGTCGTCATCGCGTTTGTCAGCGCCCCGGTGCCCGAGCCGGCGTCGCGGGCCGCCGCCTGCCAGTCGCTGATCATCAGGTTGGGCGCGAGCCAGCCCCGGCCGCCGGACGGCACGACCAGGACGCTGCGGGCGGCCAGCGCCCGGTGGTAGAGATGCCGGCCGTGTGCGTAGGCGACCGCCTCGGCCAGCTGGCGGATCATGCGCAGCCGAGTGCCGGCGTCGAGGCGGTCACCGAAGCGGTCGAGATAGTGGTCCAGGCGCATCTCGTCCGGCCGATGGCGGAAGATCAGCGCCGGGCCCGCCTCGTGGCTTTCCAACCCGTCGACCTGGACGATCCCCGGATGGTCGATCCCGTGCAGGACCAGGAACTCGCGGCGGGCGACCGCCTCCCGGTTCGCCCGCTCGGCCTCCCCGGTGGCCCGTTCGACGAGGTAGATCCGCACCCGGCGTCGCTCGGAGGCGACCTGGGCATGGGCGGCGTGGTGGTCCTGCCAGGTCGGACCGGAGTCGAACGCCGGAAACTCCAGCTGCCAGGAGCCGACCTGCTGGTGACGCCGGCTGCGGGCGATCCCGACCGTCGCCAGCAGCGTGGCCAGGGCCTTCGACAGCGCAGGGGTGATCCGCTGCCGCTCGTCGCGCAGCGGCGCGTCCAGCAGACCCGACCAGATCGACGGCAGCGCCACGCCGCCCCTACCGCCGCTACCGCCCCTGCCAGCCCCGTCGGCGTTCCTCTCGGCGGCGCCGCCCGGGGCGCCGCGCTCGGGGCCGAAGACCCAGTGAAGCTGGTGGTCGGGGAGCTCGACCCGCAGGGTCGGGTTCGACAGGAAGACCGCCGGCTGGATGAACGGGATCTTCGTTCTGCTCGCGCGGCCGGCGTTCTCCAGCAGGGACCGCAGCTCCTTGGACTTCTGGTTCGCCAGGTGCAGCGGGTTGTCGAAGATCCGGGTGTTGCCCGAGTCGCGGTGCTGGGTCCAGTTCGACCCGGCCGCGGTCAGCCGGCCGACCAGGCTCTTGATCTCGATGAGGTAGACGCCGCCGCGGGCGACGACCAGCAGGTCGACCTCGCGGATGTGCCCGGTGGTCGCGGTGAAGGTGAAGTTCGACCAGGCGCGGTACGGCTCGGCGTCCGGCAGCAGCAACCGGACGTGCTACAGCGCCTCCCGCTCATGCGGGAACTGCGACGGCGTGACCGTCTCCCACCGGCCCTGCCCATCGCGCNCCCCGTCNCCCCGCCGTGTCCGCGGCCCCGCCCCCGGCTGCCGCGCCCGCTATGTCGCCACCCGTGACATTAGCCCTGCCCCTAGCCCTAGGGGTCACTACATTAGGATAATTCGCGAGGATCTTCCGATATGTGAGGGAGTTGTTCGCGGGTGACGAGCACGGATCCACACGGCACGCCGGGGACGTGGTGGAAGACCAAGGCCGACATGCGCAACCCGGTCGACCTGAAGACCGACCAGCCGCATTCGGCCCGGATGTACGACTACTACCTCGGAGGCAAGGACCACTTCCCGGTCGATCGGGATGCCGCCGAGCGGACCCTGGCCGTGTTCCCGAACGCCCGCATCGCCGCTCAGGCGAACCGGGCATTCATGATCCGAACCACCCGTCATCTGGCCGCGCAGGCCGGGATCCGCCAGTTCCTCGACATCGGCACCGGCATCCCCACCAGCCCGAACCTGCACGAGGCCGCCCAGGGCATCGCGCCGGACGCCCGGGTCGTCTACGCCGACAACGATCCTATGGTGCCGGGTAGTGTGCACGGTGTAGAGGGCCGTGACCCGCACCGACAGCGAGGGTGGGACAGTGGGAGAGCTAGGCGCCGGATTCGTCAGGGTGTCCACGGGTAGCCAAGACGAGATATCACAGGTCAAGATCCTCACCGAGGAGTCCACTCAGCGCGGAATCACGATAGTAAAGTGGTTTAAGCTTCACGGGTACTCTGCCAGTCACGGAGCGCAGGAACCGGCCTTGCGTGAGGCAATCGCTGATATTCAGCGCAGGGAGTACACGACTCTTTTGGTTACCGAATCATCGCGCCTTGACCGTCGCGACGATTTGGACGCGCAAGCGGAAATCCTGCTCGGTATTCGTTCGGCGGGCGGCGACATCATCTCGATTGCTGAGCCTCAGTTCGGCAAGACAGATTTTGCCGGCCGTATCGTCACCCTTGTCGCTCAGCACGCGAATGCCGAGAAGTCCAAGACGGTAAAGCAAACCACATATCGCGGCATCTCCATGATTATCGCGAACAATGCGCATCACGGCCCACTGCCGGCATTTTGGGCGGCTAAAGGGGAACGCTACGCGAAGCAAGCATACTGTGCTGACTCGGAATCCGTCAGGGACATTTACGAGCGTGTCGCCAACGGCGAATCCCTGTTGTCCATCGCTCGCCTCTACGACCTGTATGCGGCATCGATTAAGAACCTTGTGCGTTTTGCCGCGAATCACACGGGGGTTGAGGAATGCCGGTACACGCATGAAGGCGTAACCGAGACATGGGCGCATGAGGTTGCCCCTGTGGTCGAAAGCCCGCTGTGGTGGCGCGCTAACAACGTGCTCGCCGCGAACATGACGGATGCCAGAGTGAATAAGGGTGGCCGTCCCGTGGCACAGGCCGTCAACTGGATTAGCGGCGTCTTGGAATGCCCCCAGTGCGGCGGGAGGCTTTACGTTAACGCCGGTCTCGCAAAGTCCGGCAACCCGCGCACTCCTAGGCTTCGCTGTGGTGGCCACGCCAAGCAACGCAAGGCGTGCGGTGAATTCAAGGGCTGCGACGCCCTGCCCATGATCGACGTCATTAATTCCATGCTTATCAACGACACGACACCTATTCTCGCATTTCAGCGCGTGGCGGGTAATGCTCACGAACTAGACGAGATGCGGGCAGAATTTGCCAAGATCCAAAGTCGGCTGTCCGTAACGGAAGACGATGACGAACTAGATGCGTTGGTTGCTACGCGCAAGGCTCTTCGGGTGGCCATCGAACAATTCACGCTTGTCCCCGACGTGTACGACTACGCGGAGACCGGGCAGACGGTTAGCCACATGTGGACGACTGGCGACACCGACGCCAAGCGGGGAATGGTCAGCGCTATCGAAAACTCGTGGGGGCTGACGCTCTCTAAGCATGGCGGAACGTGGGGAATCCAGATCGGTACGGGATTCACGGACACGAGCGGGGTGGACGGAATTGTCGACCTTGGCAACGGATTGTGCTTCCGCTGGGAAAGCGGCGCACGGAACGGGGTTTCAGCCTCCCCTACGCGCCGCTAGGTGGCTCGCGGGGGGCAGGAATGACGAGCACGATCTTTCCCGCCTCCAAGTGCCTGAGCACGTTAGGGAGCCTAAAATCGGCCGCGAGAATCACGACAATCTCACCGTGCGGGAGGGGATCAAGGTCGCTAAGAGCGTCCGGAATATCATCCCCCGAGGTGGGGTCGGATGGCCGTGGCGATGGGGTGGGGTCATCGCTGGCGGCCGGAGCGGGGGGCACCGCGAGTCTCCTTTCCGGCTGATTTTCGTGGGCCGCTATAGGTGCCGCTGTCGCTAGCGGGGTCAGGCGTTAGCGACAGCGGCACTTATCTATGTGTGTCCGGAGATCGCGTCGGGATATCGCGGCGGCAATATCCGCTCGCGCCACCCCGCGTCGGTTGCCTCGCCGAGGGCCGCCGGCACCGCCTCCCCGCTCGCCG
>NZ_JYFN01000082.1 GCF_000948395.1 Frankia torreyi
TGGACCGGCGCCTGCCCCACCTGCCAACGACCCTTCACCCACACACCCAACGTCACACAACACCTATCCGGAGTCACCTAACGATGTCCTACTAGTGGCGCCGCGCGGGCGCCTTCGCACTACGGTGAGGATATGAGCGTCGTCAAGATCAATGCGCTGACCGTGCCCGCCGAGATGCGGGCCGCCCTGGAATCGCGGTTTGCCGGCCGGGCCGGGATGGTCGAGCAGGCCGACGGGTTCGAGTGGTTCGAGCTGCTGCGCCCGATCGAGGGAACGGACACCTACCTCGTCTACACCCGCTGGCGTAGCGAGGAGGACTTCCAGAAGTGGCAGTCCTCGCAGGCGTTCGAGGAGGGCCACCGTCGGGCGGCCGCCGAGGCCGCGGCTGCCGCGGGCGCGCCGGCCGGGCAGGGCGCGCCGGCCGGGCACGGCGGCGGCGCTGGTCACGGTGGTGCTGGCGGTCCCGGTGGTGCCGGCGGTCACGGCGGGGCCGGAGCTCCCGCGGCGACCGGGGCCACGCTGTGGTCGTTCGAGGTGGTGCAGTCGGCGGCGCCCGGCTCCGACTGAACCCGGCTCTGACTGCCGCGCCGGGGGTGGCTGCCGCGCCGGGGCCGGCCCGTGCTCAGTCGTGGTGGCTGGCGTCGGTGACCTCGCCGACGAACTGCTCGACCACGTCCTCCATCGCGATGACGCCGACGGTCGTCCCCGCGGCGTCGACGACCCGGCCCAGGTGGCTGCCGGCACGCTGCATGCGGCGCAGCACCTGGTCCAGGGGCGTGTCCGTGGCCAGCTCCACCATCTCGTGCAGCCGCGTCGGCGCCAGTGGGGTGTCGAGGTCCCCGGGCGGGATCCCGAGGACGTCCTTGGCGTGCAGGAACCCCGCGATCTCGATGTCGTCGCCGATGGCACCCCGGCCGGAGCCGGACCCGGCGTCGCGGCCCGGGGCGGAGGTGGTCGCGGCGTCGGGCACCCGCACCGGGAACCGGGAGTAGCCGGTGCGGGCGACAACGTCCTCCAGCTCGCGGGCGGTGGTCGTCCAGGCGATCGTCACGGCCTGCGAAAGCGGGATCATCACCGCGCCCGCGTCCCGGTCGGACAGCTCCAGGGCGCTGGTAAGCCGCTCGTGCTCGGCCTGTTCGAGCAGACCCTCCTGCTTCGACTCGGCGATGATGGCCGCCAGCTCCTGCGGGGTGTAGGCGGAGGCGAGCTCGTCGCGGGGTTCGACCCGCAGCAGCCGCAGCACCCGGTTGGCGAAGGTGTTCAGCAGGAGCACGAACGGCGAGGTGGCTCGGGCGAAGGCGATCAGGGGCGGCCCGAGCCAGACCAGGGCCCGTTCGGGTCCGGCGATCGACAGGTTCTTCGGCACGATCTCGCCGAGCACCATGTGCAGCGCGGACACGATGGTCAGCGCGACGGCGAAGGCGATCGCGTGCTGCGCTGCCGCGGGGACGGCGAGCGCGTGGAGCAGATCCGTCAGCAGCCGCGCGACGGCTGGCTCGGCGACGGCGCCGAGGGCCAGCGAGCACAGCGTGATGCCGAGCTGGGTCGCGGCGAGCAGTGGGGAGAGGTGCTCCAGGGCGCCGATGACCGAGCGGGCCCGCTTGTCGCCGGCCTCGACCATGGGTTCCAACCGGTCGCGGCGCGCGGAGACGAAGGCGAACTCGGCGCCGACGAAGAACGCATTGCCGGCGATCAGCGCGAGCCCGGCGAGCATCGCGAGCAGGGTCATGATCCGCGCTCCGCCTGGGACCGCCGGGTCTGTCGGGTCTGCCGTGCCTCGGGCGTCTGCCGTGCCTCGGGCGCGCGCAGGGGCGGGGCGGACAGCCGCACCCGGTCGATGCGGTGCCGATCGACCGCCACGACCGTCAGGATGACGCCGTCGACCTCCACCTGCTCCCCGACCGCGCCGAGATGGCCCAGGCGGGCGAGCACCAGCCCGGCGATCGTCTCGTACGGCCCGTCGGGCAGCCGAACGCCGGTCGCGTCGACCGCCTCGTCGGGTCGCAGTAGCCCGGACAGCAGCCAGGAGCGCGGCCCGTCGGGCACCACGCCGGGGGTGCTCGGCAGGTCGTGCTCGTCCGACACCTCGCCGACCAGCTCCTCGACGAGGTCCTCCAGGGTGACGATCCCGGCGTTCCCGCCGTACTCGTCGATGACGGCGGCGAGCTGCAGCCCGTGCCGGCGCAGCCGGGAGAGCAGCGCGTCGCAGCCCAGCGAGGCGGGCACGAGCAGCGGCGGAACCATGATCTCGCGCACGCTCACCGCGGCGCGGCGCGCGGCCGGGATCCTGAAGACGTCCTTGACGTGCACGACCCCGACCACGCCGTCGACATCCCCGGCCCGGTCCCCGTCGGCGCGCTCTCCCTCGGCCCGTCCCCGCACCGGGAACCGGGAATGACCGGACTGCTGCGCCACCTGAAGCAGATCGGCGACGTGCATGTCGGCGTCGGCCCAGACGGTCCGGACCCGCGGGGTCATCACGTCGGCGGCGTGGCGGTCACCGAAGCGCAGCGACCGCCGCAGCAGCGCGGCCGTCGTGGTCGGCAGGGTGCCCTGGCGGGCGGAGGCCCGCACGATCGAGCCGAGCTCGGCGGGGGACCGCCCGGCGTGCATCTCGTCCTGGGGCTCCACCCCCAGGGCGCGCAGGATCGCATTGGCGACCCCGTTGAGCAGCCTGATGAGCGGACCACATACCCGGGAGAACCCGACCTGCGGCCAGGAAACGGCCCGGCCCACCCGCAGCGGCTCGCTGATCGCCCAGTTCTTCGGCACCAGCTCGCCGAAGACCATCTGGCTCACGGTCGCGACGAACAGGGCGAGGACGAGTGCGAGCACCGAGCTTGGCGTGTCCGGCAGGCCGACGGCGTGCAGCGCCGGATGGATGAGGGCGGCCAGCGCCGGCTCGGCGAGGTAGCCGACGGCCAGCGAGGTCACCGTGATGCCGAGCTGCGCGCCGGAGAGCTGGAACGACAGCGAGCGCACGGCCGCCGACAGGGCCTGGGACCGCCGATCGCCGACACGGGCGGCCTGCTCCGCCTGATGCGGCTCGACCGCGACGAGGGCGAACTCCGCCGCCACGAACAGCGCGTTGGCGGCGATCAGCACCACGACGATCGCGAGATAGACGATCGCCTGGATCACCCGGCGCCGCCGATCCCGGCGGGCATGGTCACCGTCGCATCACGTCCGTCATCGAGGAGGGAAATCGCGGGAAGGGACCGCTGATGCTGCGCTACCCGGCGGCGCCTGTCCGCACACCGTGGCAGGGCCACGGTACGTCCGCGTCCCACCTGGGCGGCGCTCGGCGGGCGGGCGTCCGGTCTGTGGCGGTTGGCGCGCGGGCGGCGAGGCGCGTCGAGGTTTCGGGACGCCAAGTGTTGTGACCACACGATTACGCATCCACACTGATCGGTGTGGCACACGTACTTGCGGTAGCGAATCAGAAGGGTGGCGTCGCCAAGACGACCTCCGTGTCCAGCCTCGGCGCCGCGCTGAGCGAGCTGGGTTACCGGGTCCTGCTGGTGGATCTCGACCCACAGGCGTGCCTGACCTTCTCCCTCGGCCTGGATCCCGACGCCCTCGAGCTGTCCGTGCACGACGTGCTCCTCGGTCGGCTCTCCGCGGGCATCGTGATCACCAGGACCTCCGACGGCATGGACCTGCTGCCCGCGACGATCGAGCTGGCCGGCTGCGAGGCGGTGCTGCTGTCGCGCACCGGCCGCGAGCACGCGTTGCGGCTCGCCCTCGCCGAGGTGATCGACGCCTACGACTTCGTGCTTGTCGACTGCCCACCGTCGCTGGGCGTGCTCACCATCAACGGGCTCACCGCCGCCGACGAGGTGATCGTGCCGCTGCAGTGCGAGACGCTGTCGCACCGCGGTGTCGGCCAGCTCCTCGACACGGTGCACGACGTGCAGCGGCTGACGAATCCGGGCCTCGGAGTCCGCGGCGTCCTGCCGACCCTGTTCGACGGGCGGACGGCGCACTGCCGAGCCGTGCTCGCCGACGTCTCCGCGCGGTACGACATCGCCGTGCTCACGCCGCCGATCGCCCGCTCCGTGCGGTTCGCCGAGGCGCCGGGCACAGGCCGGTCGATCCTGTCGACGGCGCGGCGTTCCAAGGGCGCCGAGGCCTATCGGGCGCATGCCCGGGCCATCGCCGAGGCGGTCGGAACCGGGCCGCTCAAGGCCGGGCCGATCAAGGCCGGGCCGATCGAGGCTGGGCCTCCTGAGCCGGTGCCGCTCGAAGCGGTGCCGCTCGAGCCGGTGCGCCTCGAAGCGGGGGCGCTCGAAGCGGCGCCGCTCGAAGCGGCGCCGCTCGAAGCGGGGGCGCTCGAAGCGGTTCGGGGCGGACAGGTACCGGTCGGGGTCAACGGAGCCCGGGGGTGAGTGCGGGGCCGAGCGGCCCGGCACGGTCGCCGCGCGCCCAGCAGCGCGCCTCCGCCGGGTTCGACCGGCTGCGCCCGCGCGGTTCCCGACCACCGGTGGTGACGCCAACCCCGTCGGGCCCGGCGGTGGGACGGGACGCGCACGGCAAGCGCGCGCTGTACAGCGGGCTGCGGCCGACGACCCCGCCGAACACGAGCCTGCGCGTCGAGTGTTCCCGCTGCGGGCAGACGAGCCTGCTCGGCGCGTGGCAGGCGCTGCGGGCTCTCACCCCCAGCGTCCACCTGCCGCTGGTACACCCGCGGCATCCCTCGTTGCTGCGCTGCCCGACCTGCCGGCGGGTGAGCTGGGTGCGGCTCGGGCTGCATCTGCGGCCGGCGGGCTGAGCGGCTCCCGCGGGGGAGTCCCAACGCCGGGCCAGGGGGCCACGCGGGCCGGCGTTTGGACGGGGACGAGCGGTGGCGGTCCGTCCGATCAGGCGGATTCGGCCCGCGGAGACTCGTCATCGAGCGCGCCGATCGAGCTGATCGCGTCGCCGTCGGCCTCCGTGAGCTCGGTGGCCGTGCCGGAGCCGCGCCCACGGTTGCCGCGACGGCGACGGCGACGGCGGACCGGCTCGCCACCCGCCTCCGAGGACAGCGCCGAGACGACGTGCGCGGTGTCGTCGGTGTCGTCGGTGTCGTCGGAGATGACGACGTCCAGGTCCAGGTCCGGTGCCGTGCCGGCCGGGTCGTCCTGCTCGCTACCGTCGGCGGCGATGGTCAGGCCGGTCGCGGCGGCTGCGGCGCCACCACCGCGGGTGCGGCGACGGGTGCGGGTGCGGGCCGGCACCGGCGGGTTGTCCGCCTGGGGCGTCTCACGCCCGGAACGCGCCCCGCGGCGCCCACCACGACGGGACTCGCCGAGGTCCTCGAGGTCCTCCGCGTCGAGCCCGGCGCGGGTGCGCGCGGCGTGCGGGAGGGTGCCCTTGGCCTCCGTCGGGATGCCGAGCGCCTCGTACAGGTGCGGCGAGGTGGAGTAGGTCTCGAGCGGGCCCTCGAACGGCAGCGCGAGCGCCTTGTTCACCAGCGTCCACCGGGGCAGGTCGTCCCAGTCGACGAACGTGACGGCGACGCCGCTCTCGCCGGCGCGGCCGGTGCGGCCGATCCGGTGCAGGTAGACGTTCTCGTCCTCGGGGCACTGGTAGTTCACCACGTGGGTGACGCCGCTGATGTCGATGCCACGGGCGGCAACGTCGGTGGCGACGAGGACGTCGACCTTGCCGGCCCGGAACGCGCGCAGCGCCTGCTCGCGCTGGCCCTGCCCGAGGTCGCCGTGCACGGCGGCGGCGGCGAACCCGCGCTTGTCCAGGTCTTCGGCGACCTTGTCCGCGGTGCGGCGGGTGCGCACGAACACCATCGCGAGCCCGCGGCCACCCGCCTGCAGGACGCGGGCGAGCACCTCCATCTTGTCCAGCGCGTGGGCGCGGAAGACGTGCTGGTGCGTGGTCGGCACCGTGCGCGTCTCGTCCGGCTGCTCGGCGCGGACATGCACCGGCCGCTGCATGAAGCGGCGGGCCAGCGAGATGACCGGGCCGGGCATGGTCGCGGAGAACAGCATGGTCTGCCGGCTGGTCGGGAGCTGCGCCATGATGCGCTCGACGTCGGGCAGGAAGCCAAGGTCGAGCATCTCGTCGGCCTCGTCGAGCACCAGCGTGCGCACGGCGGCGAGGTCGAGCACCCGCTGGCGGGCGAGGTCGAGCAGCCGGCCCGGCGTCCCGACGACGATGTCGACACCGGCGCGCAGCGCGGTGAGCTGCGGCTCGTAGGCGCGCCCGCCGTACACGGACAACACCCGAAGGCCGCGGCCCGCGCCGGCGCGGGTGACGTCGGACGTCACCTGGACGCACAGTTCCCGGGTCGGCACGACGATGAGGGCCTGCGGCCGCCCGTCGGCGCCCTCCTTCGCCGCCAGCACCGTCTGGACGACGGGGATGCCGAAGGCGAGGGTCTTGCCGGTGCCGGTGCGGGCCTGACCGATGATGTCGTTGCGGGCCAGGGCGAGCGGAAGCGTCAGCTCCTGGATGGGGAAAGCGTGCACAATGCCTGCTTCGGTCAGCGCCTCGACCGTCTCGGGGCGAACCCCGAGGTCGGCGAAGGTGGGCGCGGCCGGCGTTGCGGGCGTGTCGGTCAGGGGTTGGGAAGTGGGTAGATCATCCGAGGGTGCTGCGGCTGTGACGGACAGCGGGACGCTCCTGGTCTTCTCTGAGCGGTGTCTACGCTGAACCCGCTCGCGGTGAGCCGCGCGGCGCCCGCGACCCGAAGTCCGTGTGCCCCGGCGCCATAGGTGGCTACTCTGGGTGCACAGGTGACGAGGCGACGCCTGCTACGCGACAGCCGAGGTGACATAACGACCTCTGGCTACGGCCTAGCATAGCTGGTGTGTACGCCGAGTGGGGGCTCCTTGGCCGAGGTTTGCCGACAGCGACGGCGGCAGGTGCCAGAATCGCGCCTGTGACACAGACATCCTTCCCGCCGACCGACGCGTCCGGGCCGGACCTGGCGGGCCAGCCGGACCAGGCGACCGTCGACCTGCTGGGCCTGCTCGCCTACGGCGAGCTGACCGCCTTCGAGCGGCTGGCCACCGACGCGCGGATGTCCCCGACTCTCGGTGACAAGATCGCCCTCGCGGCCATGGCTGCCGCCGAGTTCTCCCACTTTCAGGCCATCTGCGGGGAACTGGATCGGCTCGGCGTCGACCGCGAGCACGCGATGGCGCCGTTCATCGGCCCGCTGACCGCGTTCCACAACTCGACCGCCCCGGCCGACTGGTTGGAGAGCCTGGTCAAGGCATACGTGGGCGACAACATCGCGGCCGACTTCTACCGCGAGATCGCCACGCGACTGCCCTCGCCGTCGCGGGAACTTGTGCTGAATGTGCTCGACGACACCGGCCACGCCGCGTTCGCGATCGACCGGGTGCGGGCGGCCATCGAGGCCAACCCGACGGTCGCCGGCCGCCTTGCGCTGTGGGCCCGCCGGTTGGTCGGCGAGGCGCTCACCCAGGCGCAGCGGGTGGGGGTCGACCGGGACGCGCTGACCGGCCTGCTGGTCGGGGTCGGCGACCTGGACGCGCTGGCGGCGATCTTCAACCGCCTCATGGCCGCGCACGGCCGCCGGATGGCGGCGCTGGGCCTGTCCGCCTGACAGTACGCCTGTCTGCCTGACAGCTTGTCTGCCTGATCGCCCGCCGGGCGTGCCGGGCGGACAGGCCGCACGGCACGCCGAGCTCGCGATCAGGCTTCGATCAACCGCCGAAACCCACGCGCCGCGGCCCGCCGGCGGCGATCTCCACGTAGGCCAGGGACGCGACCGGAACCACCACCTGCCGACCCTTGTCGTCGGTGAGGGTCAGCACGCCGTTGTCGGCCTTGACCGCCTCTCCCACCAACGCGGCGAGGGCCTCCGCCGACTGGTCGCTCTCCAGCACCAGCTCCCGGCTGACCTGCCGCACGCCGATCTTGACCTCCACCGATGACCTCCGCCTTCGTCGGACCTACCGCCGGCGGACACCCGCCGCCGAGGTTGGATCACCGCCCACACTATGGCTTCCGGGACTTCTCCACCGGGACGGGAACGGCGTGTTCGCTCCCGGCACACCCGGCGCTCACCGGTCCGACCGAGGCTCCTCGTGCGCGGGCCTGGAGTCGGGCGGGTCAGTGCGGGGGTACCCGCCGATGCCGCGCCAGGCCAGCTCCACCATCGACTCGATGGCCCGCTCCTTCGCCACGGTGCCGCCGCGGACCAGCCACCACCGGGAGGCCGTCTCGGCGAGCCCCACCAGCCCGACGGCGAGCAGGTCGGCCTCGTCCTGGGTCAGCCCGGTGTCGGCGACGATGGTCGCCGCGATGGAACGCACGCACTGGGCGAACGCGGTCTCGATGCGCTGGCGCACCGCGGGCACGCTGCGCAGGTCGGACTCCAGCACGAGCTGGTGGGCGCCCGACGGGTCGTTGACGAAGTCGAAGTACGCGCGCACCGAGCGCGCAATGCGCGCGTGGTTGTCGGTGGTCGACGCGAGCGCCTCCTGCACGCTCGTGACGAGCTGGGTGGTGTGCTCGTCGAGCAGCGCGAGGTACAGCTCCAGCTTGCCCGGGAAGTGCTGGTAGAGCACCGGCTTGCTGACGCCCGCGCGCTCGGCGATCTCGTCCATCGCGGCGGCGTGGTAGCCCTGGGCGACGAAGACCTCGCGGGCGGCTCCGAGGAGCTGGAAGCGGCGGGCGGTGCGGGGTAGCCGGGGAGTGCGTCCCGGGCGCGTGCCGGGCGAGGCTGGCTCGGCGGTCACCGGCGCACCTCCTGGTCGATGTGGTCAAACCCTACCCGCGGACACCGACGCGGCGGGCGGCACCGGAACGCGATCACCGGGCCCCGAGGCCGGCCCACTGTCGCACAGCGGGCCGGCCGGACGTCCGGTGTGGCGAAGGCTGGACCGCGGGTCAGCGGTACGGGGTCAGCGGTACGGGGTCAGCGGTAGTAGTCGTCCTCGTCGGTCTCGACGACGATGCTCTGCTCGACGACGTCGAACTCGTCGGCCTCACTCGGCGGCGCGGGGGGCACCGGCGGTGCGCCCGTCGGCGGGCGGACCTCCCGGGCCTGCTCGGCCGCGTCGGCGTCCGGCGCCTCCAGGGGAAGGCCGGAGGCCGGCAGATCGGTGGGAACTCCCATGGGTACGTCCTCCTGCGCTCGTCGGGGTGGCGGCCCGCCGCGGCGGGTGCCGGATTCGGTCCGCAACCCGGGCCGGGTCCGGACCGCGATGTGCCCGGGATCGGGCGGTCTCACGCGGAACCATCCGACCCGCCCGGTCGGGCCGATCGTCCGTCGCCGGACGGGTCCGTGCGCAGGGGGCGAACGGGTCCCCGTGCTCGGCGACCCGTCGCGGCACCTCGTCCGCGGTGAAGGCCAGATCCTCGGGGCGCCAGCAGTCGCGCATGTCCGCCCGAACCCACTGTCCCGGGCACGCCCCCCTCACCCCTTCCGGCCGGTGCCGACGGCGGCGACCCGGCGTCGGCCGCGCGGTGTCCCGCTGGCGATCCGTCGTGCCCACGGTCGCGTCTGCTGATAACTTCGGGCGTTTCCCTCATCTGGCTTACTCGTGGGCGTCCAGTGGGTCACCATGGTGGGTAGTCGACGTGAGGGGCGAACATGCGTTCGATCTGGAAGGGTGTGATCTCCTTCGGCCTGGTGTCGATCCCGGTCCGGCTCTACTCCGCGACGCAGGAGCGGGATGTCGCATTTCACCAGGTCAGGCGCTCGGATGGCTCCCGCGTGCGGTATCGCCGGGTGGCGGAGGCCGACGGGGACGAGGTCAACTACGCCGACATCGCCAAGGGCTACGAGCTGCCGGACGGCCAGACCGTCGTGCTCACCGACGAGGACTTCGCGAACCTGCCGTTGTCCACCTCCCGGGCGATCGACGTGCTGGAGTTCGTCCCGCTGGAGCAGGTCGACCCGATCTACTTCGCCAAGAGCTACTACATCGAACCGGACCGCACCGGCGCGAAGCCCTACGTCCTGTTGCGCGACGCGCTCGCCGAATCGGGCCGCGTCGCGCTGGTGAAGATAGCTCTGCGTCAGCGCGAGCAGCTCGCGACGCTCCGGGTGCGCGACGGCGTCTTCGTCCTGGAGACGATGATCTGGCCGGACGAGGTGCGCGAGCCGGACTTCCCGTTCCTGGACGAGGACGTCGAGGTGCGCCCGCAGGAGCTGGCGATGGCCGCCTCGCTGATCGCCACCCTCGCCGCCGACTTCGACCCCACCCGGTTCACCGACCAGTACCGGGAGGCGCTGCAGTCGGTGATCGACGCCAAGATCGCCGGCCGTGCGGTGGTCAGCCCGCCCGCCAGCCCGCAGCAGGAGCCGGTCGGGGACCTGATGGCCACGCTGCGTGCGAGTATCGCCGCGGCCCGCCGGGACCACCCGGACGGTGCCGGCGCCGAGGAGCCCTCCGCCGCCGAGCCTGCCGAGGAGAAGGTCCCGCCGAGGGCGAGGAGCGCGGCGCCGAAGGCTGCGTCGGCGAGGACCACGGCCGTCGAGGCCACGCCTGCCAAGGCCACCGCAGCCAAGGCGGCGCCAGCCAAGGCCACGCCAGCCAAGGCTTCCCCCGCTGAGGCCACGCCTGCCAAGGCACAGCCTGCCAAGGCGGCGCCGTCCAAGGGCACAGCCGTCAGGGGCGCGTCCGTTAAGGGCACGTCGGTCAGGAGCACGTCGGTCAAGGGCGCGTCCGCCCATGGTGATGGTGCGGCTGCCAAGGGGGCCGCGAAGTCGAAGGCGACGCCCCCACGCGGCGCCGCGCCCACCCGGCGCTCGGCCTGATCGGGCCGAGTGGGCCTCTGCCGGGTGGGCCTCTGCGGGGCCAGCAGGGGCGCTTCTGATGGGACGAAGGGGACTTCTGCGGCCCTGCGCTAGCGCCGGAAGGTGTCCTTGGCCTTCTCGCCGGTGTCGCGCAGGTCGGCGACTCCGCGCTCGCCCCTGCCCTCGGCCCGCAGGTCACGGTTGTCGGTGGCCTTCCCGGCCGTCTCCTTGCCCCGTCCTCGCAGCTCGTCCACCTTGTTCCTGACCTTGTCAACGAAGGACACCGCACTCAACTCCCCACGGGGTGTGGTCATCAGGTCATCGTCGGTGTACCCCGGGGGGTCCGGGGAACACGCCGGGGGTGCCGGACGCTGCACCGAAGGGAGTCGTTCCGGGCGAGGTCCGCGGGCCGAAGCGGCGGTGGGCGCACGCGGATCCGGCGCGGGATGACTCATTCCCGACGAGGCCGCGCGCCGTTGTGGCATCGTCGAAGAACGACACCGAACGCGAGGAGCAAGCGTGTCCCTTCCGCCCCTGGTCGACCCCGCCGAGGGCCTGACCGTCGACGAGGTTCGCCGGTACTCCAGGCATCTGATCATCCCGGATGTCGCCATGGACGGCCAGAAGCGGCTGAAGAACGCCAGGGTGCTGGCGGTCGGCGCCGGCGGACTCGGCTCGCCGACCCTGATGTACCTGGCGGCCGCGGGCGTCGGAACGCTCGGCATCGTGGAGTTCGACACCGTCGACGAGTCGAATCTGCAGCGCCAGATCATCCATGGCCAGTCCGACATCGGCCGGTCGAAGGCCGAGTCGGCGCGGGACTCGGTCCTGAACATCAACCCGTACGTCAATGTGGTCCTGCACGAGACCCGGCTGGACACCTCCAACGTGATGGAGATCTTCAGCCAGTACGACCTCATCGTCGACGGGACCGACAACTTCGCCACCCGGTACCTGGTCAACGACGCGGCCGTCCTGCTCGGCAAGCCGTACGTCTGGGGCTCCATCTACCGGTTCGACGGCCAGGCCAGCGTCTTCTGGGCGGATCACGGTCCGTGTTACCGCTGCCTCTACCCGGAGCCCCCGCCCCCCGGGATGGTCCCGTCCTGCGCCGAGGGCGGCGTGCTCGGCGTGCTGTGCGCGTCGATCGCGTCCATCCAGACCACCGAGGCGATCAAGCTGCTGACCGGGATCGGCGACCCGCTGGTCGGCCGGCTGATGGTCTACGACGCCCTCGAGATGACCTACCGGTCGATCAAGGTCCGCAAGGATCCGGAATGCCCGCTCTGCGGGAAGAACCCGACGATCACCGAGCTGATCGACTACGAGGCGTTCTGTGGCGTCGTCTCCGAGGAGGCCCAGCTCGCGGCCGCCGGCTCCACGATCACCGCGAGCGAGCTCAAGGGCTGGCTGGACGGCGGCGAGCCGATCGAGCTGGTCGACGTCCGCGAGCCGGCCGAGTGGGAGATCGTCCGGATCCCCGGCGCCCGGCTGATCCCGAAGGGCGACCTGCCGGCCCACCTGGCCGAGCTGCCCCAGGACCGGCGCGTGGTCGTCTACTGCAAGTCCGGGGTGCGCTCCGCCGAGGCGCTCGCGACGCTCAAGGGCGCCGGGTTCTCCTCGGCCGTGCACGTCCAGGGCGGCGTGACGGCCTGGGCCACCCAGGTCGACAAGTCCCTGCCGGTCTACTGAGTCGTGGGCTGGTCCGTCACCGGCGTGGGCCGGCCCGCGGGGATGGCCGGATTCGCAGGGCCGGCCAGGTTGTCGTGGCCCGAGCATCGCCGGTCGTGATGAGCCGGCCCCGCGCCCGGCGCGACGCGCCGCCGGCAAGCCTGTCCGCCGGGCTCGGCACTCGGCTCCGCCTCGGCGGGGCCGAGCCGAGCCCGCACGCGGTCGAGGTGCTCGACGCGGTCGCCCGGATCCCCCCGGGCAAGGTGATGACGTACGGCGACGTCGCCGAGTACGTCGGTGCGGGCACCGGCCGGACCGTCGGCGCGGCGCTCTCCCGCTACGCGGACGACGACCTGCCGTGGCACCGGGTCATCCGGGCGAGCGGCGAACCGAATCCGGCCGCGCCGGCCGAGGCGCTGCGCCGGCTCGCCGCCGACCGCACCCCGCTGTCGGCCGACGGCGAGCGGGTCGACCTCGCCGCCGCCCGCTGGGACGGCCGCCCGGCCGCTGATCAGCGGGCGGACAGGCCGCCGTCGGCGAGATAGACGCTGCCGGTCACCAGCGACGCCCGGTCGGACAGTAGGAACACAGCCACCTCGGCGACCTCCTCGGCGGTGCCGAGCCGGTTGATCGGCGCCAGCAGCGCCGCGCCGCGCTGGCGGCGCCCGTCGACGTGCAGCAGCGGCGTGTCGATGAAGCCGGGCGCGACCGCGTTGACCCGGATCCGCCGCGTCGCGTACTCCAGGGCCGCGGTCTTGGTCAGCCCGATCACGCCGTGCTTCGCGGCGACGTACGGCGCGGACCCGGCGAAGCCGACCGTGCCGAACACCGAGGCCATGTTGACGATCGAGCCGCCGTCGCCGCCGTGCAGCATCGCCGTGATCTCGGCGCGCATGCTGTAGAAGACCCCGGACAGGTTGACGTCGAGCACCCGCTGCCAGTCCTCGGCGGGAGTGGTCCCGACCGGCTCGCGCCCGGCGGTGACGCCGGCGTTGTTCACCGCCAGATCGAGTCGCCCGAAGGTGCCGACGGCGGCCTGCACCGCCCGTTCGAGCGCGTCCGGATCGGTGACGTCGGCTTCCAGCGCGATCGCCGCCCCGCCGTCCCGTTCGATCTGCGCCGCCACCTCCTTGACGCCGTCCGGGTGGCGATCCGTGACGACAACCTGGGCGCCCGCGCTCGCCAGCCGGCGGGCGCAGGCGGCGCCGATGCCGGATCCCGCCCCGGTCACAAGAGCGACCTTCCCGCTTAATTCGGTCATGACCGATGACAGTGCCACGCGCCGGCCCGCCCGTGCACGCGACCTCACCCCGGCCCACCCCCGCGCGGCGTGGCATGGTCGGGAGCCGCTGCGAGGCTGTCGGACCCGCATGGTGTGCTGTCGGGGTGGTTGCCGCACCTGCCCCCGCCGCGCCCGCCGGCCACCGGCTCGTCCCGACGCCGGTCGCGCCGCCGCGCCCGTTCGTCGCCGACGCGGCGCAGCGCCGGGTCATCGAGCACCCGGGCGGCCCGCTGCTGGTGCTCGCCGGCCCCGGAACGGGCAAGACGGCCACGCTGGTAGAGGCGGTCGCCGCCCGGATCGAGGCCGGGGNGGACCCGCGGTCGATCCTGGTCCTCACCTTCAGCCGCCGGGCCGCGGGCGAGCTGCGCGAGCGGATCACCGCCCGGTTGGGCCCCGGTGGCTCCGGTGGCGCCGAGGCCGGTGGCGGGGGCGGCCCGGGGGTGTGGACCTTCCACGCCTGGTGCCTGGCGCTGCTGCGAGCGCACGATCGGCCGGCGCCGCAGGGGGGGTTCCGGCTGCTGTCGGGCCCGGAGCGGGACAGCCGGCTTCGGGAGCTCATCGAGGGCTCGCGTGAGGACGGCCATCCCGTCTGGCCGCCGCAGCTCGCCCGCGCCCTGGGCACCCGCGGCTTCACCGAGGAGGTGCGGGCACTGCTGGCGCGGGCCCGCGAGGTCGGTCTGGAGCCCGTGGGCCTGGCCCAGCTCGCCCGGCGCACCGACCGGCCGGACTGGGCCGCCCTCGCCGAGTTCTACCAGATGTACCTCGACGTGTTCGGCTTCGAAGGCGCGCTCGACTACGCCGACCTGGTGCACCGGGCCGTCGTCGTCGCCGAGGGCGCCGAGGCGGGTGAGGCGCTGCGCGCCCGCTACCAGCACGTCTTCGTCGACGAGTACCAGGACACCGACCCGGCGCAGGAGCGGCTGCTGCGCGCGGTCGCCGGTGGCGGGCGTGACCTGGTCGTGTTCGGCGATCCCGACCAGTCCATCTATGCCTTCCGGGGGGCGGAGGTCGCCGGCCTGCTCGACTTCCCCCAGCGATTCGGCGCGCCGGGACGCGGCGCCGGCGCGCCGATCGTCGCGCTGCGCACCGGTCGGCGGATGGCGCCCGCCCCGCTGCAGGCGAGCCGGCACGTGGCCCGGCGGATCCCGGCCGCCGGGCTCCCGGTGGCCGAGATCCGGGCGCACCGCGACCTGATCGGGCGCACCGATCTCGGCGCGGGCCGGGTCCAGGCCCGGACCTACCAGAGTGCCGGCGCGGAGGCGGAGGCCGTCGCCGACCTGCTGCGCCGCGAGCACCTGGAGAACGCCACCCCCTGGCCCGCGATGGCGGTCCTCGTCCGCACCGCGGACCGGATCGCCCGGCTGCGCCGGGTGCTGACCGCCGCGGGCGTGCCGGTCAGCGTCGACGGCGACGACCTGCCCGTCGCGCAGGAACCGGCCGCGGCGCTGCTGCTGCTGGCGTTGCGCTGTGCGGACGATCCCACCGGGGCGCTCACCGTCGATGCCGCCCGTACCCTGCTCACCTCCCCGCTCGGCGGGGCGGACCCGGCGGGCCTGCGCGAGCTGGGCCGCGCGCTGCGTGCCTTCGATCGCGATGCCGGCGCCGGGCAGCCCGCCGCGTCGGCCGAGCTGGTCCGCGAGGCCGTCGCCGAGCCGGACCGCTGGCTGGTGCGCGTCGCCGACCCGGTCGCCCGGCCCGCCCGCCGGGTCGGCGACCTGCTCGTGGTGGCCCGCCGGGCGCTGCGGGAGCCGGCCGGCTCGCCCGAGCAGGCGCTGTGGGCGCTGTGGTCCGCCAGCGGCTGGCAGCAGGAGCTGGTGGCGGCGTCGGCGGCCGGCGGGGCGGCGGGGCGCGCGGCCGACCGCGACCTCGACGCGGTGGTGGCCCTGTTCGACGCCGTCGCCCGCCTCGCCCAGCGGCGCGGCACCGGCGCCGCCTCGCTGGTCGACGAGCTGGGCCGCCAGCAGATCGCCGCCGACGCCATCGCGCCGGTGGGGGAGGACGCCCGCCGCCGCGGCGTGCGGCTGCTGACCGCGCACCGCGCCAAGGGCCTGGAGTGGGACGTCGTCGCCGTCTGCGGGGTCCAGGACGGGATCTGGCCGGACCTGCGGGAGCGGCATTCGCTGCTCGGTGCGGAACAGCTCGACGCGCCCGCCCGCGGTGGCCTGCGCCCGCCGCTGACTCGCCAGGATCTGCTCGCCGACGAGCGCCGACTGTTCTACGTCGCGCTCACCCGGGCCCGGCGGCGCCTGCTGGTCACCGCCGTCAACAGCCCGGACGACGACGGCAGCCTGCCCAGCCGGCTGCTCGACGAGCTCGGGGTCGCCGTCGAGAACGTCCCCGGCCGCCCGACCCGGCCGTTGACCCTCGTCGGCCTCGTCGCGA
This sequence comes from Frankia torreyi, assembly GCF_000948395.1. Taxonomy (GTDB): domain Bacteria; phylum Actinomycetota; class Actinomycetes; order Frankiales; family Frankiaceae; genus Frankia; species Frankia torreyi. Next base: position 16,050 of record NZ_JYFN01000082.1, read on the forward strand.
CGCTGCGCCGGCTGGCGACCGAGCCGACGTCCAGCCCGGCCCTGCGCGCCGCCGCCCGCCGCCGCCTCGCCGCCCTCGCCGCCGCCCGCGACGATGCCCACCGCCCGCTCGTCCCCGCCGCGCACCCGACCACCTGGTGGGGTCTGCTCGACGTGACCGACTCCGACGTGCCGGTCGTCGCGCCGGGCGCGCCCCTGCGGCTGTCCGGTTCGTCACTGTCGAGCATCGGCACCTGCTCGTTGCGGTGGTTCCTGGAGCACGAGGCGCACGCGGTCACCGTCGCCTCCACCGCGCAGGGCTTCGGCAAGGTGGTGCACGCCCTCGCCGACGAGGTCACCACCGGGCGCACCCCGGCGGACCTCGCCGCCCTCGACGCCCGGCTCGACACCGTCTGGCGGCATCTCGACTACGAGGCCCGCTGGCGCAGCGACCAGGAGCGGGCCGCCGCCCGGGAGGCGCTGGCCCGTTTCCTGGCCTGGCACGCCGGCGAGCGCGGGCGCCGGGTCATCGACGCGGAGGTCCGGTTCACCTGCCGGCTCCAGGTCGCGGGGCGCGAGGTGATGCTGCGCGGATTCATCGACCGGCTGGAGCTCGACGACGCCGGCCGGGTGCACGTCATCGACTTCAAGACCGGCCGCAGCGCGCCCGGCCGCGCCGAGCTCGCCACCCACCCCCAGCTCGGCAGCTACCAGCTCGCCGTGCGGACTGGCGCCCTCGATGCGGCGATCGCCGCGGCCAGTCCCGCTGCCGGTCGCCCCGGCGCTGTCGATCCGGCCGCTGTCGATCCGGCCGTGGCGGATCCCGCGGTGCCCGGCGGCGCCGAGCTCGTCCAGCTTCGCCGCGACGCCGGGGGCGCCGGCGTCGGGCCCCGCCTGCCCGGCGAGGCGCCCGGCCCGCCCGAGGTCCAGGCGCAGGAGGCGCTGCCCGCCGAGGGACCCACCTGGATGGACGATGTCCTCGGTGAGGCGGTGCGCACCATCGACGCGGAGGCGTTCCGGCCGACCCCGGGCGAGCACTGCACGATGTGCACGTTCCAGACGAGCTGCCCCGCTCGACCCGAGGGACGGCAGGTGATCGAGTGAACGCGGCCGGATCCGGTCATCCTCGTCCACCGGGTGGCCGGGGCCACCTGGGAGCCGGCGGGACGGCGTCCCGGCAGCCGTTCCTGCCCGGGTTCGGCGGCGATCCCGGCGGCGACGCCGACGGCACTCCCGCCGGTCCCCGGCTCGACCCGGCGGACCTGCGCGATCTGCTCGAGGTCCCGTACACCGACGAGCAGATCGCCGCCGCGACCGCCCCCCTGGAGCCGGGAGTGATCGTCGCCGGCGCCGGCTCCGGGAAGACCTCGGTGATGGCGGCCCGGGTGGTCTGGCTCGTCGCGACCCGCCAGGTGCGCGCGGAGCAGGTGCTCGGGTTGACCTTCACCACCAAGGCGGCCGGGGAACTGGCCGGCCGGGTGCGCCTGGCGCTGCGCAAGGCGGGCGCCGCCGACCCCGGCGGCTGGTCGGGCGCGCCCGGATCGGCTGGCGACGCCGAGGTGGACGGCGAGCCCACCGTCGCCACCTACCACGCCTTCGCCGGGCGACTCGTCGTCGACAACGCGCTGCGCCTCGGCCTCGAACCGGACATCCAGCTGCTGTCCGGGGCGGCGCGCTACCAGCTCGCCGCGCGGGTGGCCCGCGCCTACGGCGGCCCGGTGCAGGCGCTGACCCGGTCGCTGGGCGCCGTCGTCGGCGAGCTGGTCGCGCTCGACGCGGAGATGAGCGAGCACCTCATCGACCCGGCGAAGCTCGTCGCGTTCGACACCGCCTTCCTCGAGGAGGTGCTGGCCGCCTTGGACGCCGCCGGCGGTCGGCGGGGCACCAAGGGCGTACAGGAGCGGCTGCGCCGGTTCGCGGCCGCCGCCCGGGGGCGCTCGGAGCTCGCCGCGCTCGTGGCCGACTACCGGGCCGCCCGCCGCGAGCGGGACGTGCTGGACTTCGGCGACCAGGTCACCTACGCGGCCCGCCTCGCCGAGACGATGCCGGAGGTCGGCCGCGCCGAGCGGGCCCGGGCCGCCGTCGTCCTGCTCGACGAGTACCAGGACACCTCGGTGGCCCAGCGCCGCATGCTCACCGGCCTGTTCGGCGGCGGCCACCCGGTCACCGCCGTCGGCGACCCGTGCCAGGCGATCTACGGCTGGCGTGGGGCGTCGGTGGCGAACCTCGACCACTTCCCGACCCACTTCCCGCGTGCCGACGGCCGGCCGGCCGGCGTCTACGAGCTGTCGGTGAACCAGCGCAGCGGTGGCCGGCTGCTCGACCTCGCCAACACGGTGGCGGCCCAGTTGCGCGCGCGCCACCGGGTCGTCGAGCTGCGCCCGCGGGCAGACGTCGCCGACCGTGGCGAGACGGTCGTGGCCCTGCACGCGAGCTGGGCCGACGAGGTGGCCTGGATCGCCGGCCGGCTGCGCGCGGTGGTCGACGCGGGCACCGGTCCCGGCGACATCGCCGTCCTCGTCCGAGCCCGCGGGGACATCCCGCCGCTGCTGACCGCGTTGCAGGCCGTCGGGCTGCCGGTCGAGGTCGTCGGGCTGACCGGCCTGCTCACCGTGCCGGAGGTCGCCGAGATCGTGGCGGTGCTGGAGGTCCTCGACGCGCCCACGGCGAACGCCGCGCTCGTCCGCCTGCTCACCGGCCCGCGGGTGCGCCTCGGCGCCCGCGACCTCGCCGCGCTCGGCCGCCACGCCCGCGAGGTCGTCCGCCCCCCCGCGCCGGGCGCCCATGCCCAGCCCGCCGCCGACCTGAGCCGCGCCCAAGGAGTGCCCGCTGCCCGCCCCGGCGACGCCGCAGCCGCCGGCTCGCCGCCCGCCGACGTCGAGCCCGACCCGCCGGGGCGGGCCGATCCGCTGGCCGCCGCGGTGGCCGACGTCGACCCGGCGGACGTGGTCGCCCTCTCCGACGTCCTCGACGATCCCGGCCCGGAGATGTCCGCCGAGGGCCGTCTGCGGGTGCGCCGGCTGGCCGCCGAGATCGCCGAGCTGCGCGCCCACGTCGGCGAGGGCCTGCTCGACCTGCTGCACCGCGTCGTCGCCACGATCGGGCTGGACGTGGAGCTCACCGCCACCGAGGCGGCCGTGCGCGCCCGCCGCCAGGAGAACGTCGCGGCCTTCCTCGACGTCGCCGCCGACTTCACCGACCCGGATGGGACGACCTCCCTGCACGCCTTCCTCGGCTTCCTGCGGGCTGCCCGGGAGCACGAGCGGGGCCTCGACGTCACCGGCCCGTCCGGGGCGGACGCGATCGCCCTGATGACGATGCACCGCTCCAAGGGCCTGGAATGGGAGGTCGTCGCCGTGCCGAACCTCAGCGAGCGGGTCTTCCCCGACGTCACCGTCCGGGATCAGTGGACGACCTCGCCCGGCGTGCTGCCCGTGCCGCTGCGCGGCGACGCCGCGGACCTGCCCGCCTTCGAGGTCTCCGACCAGAAGGCGGACCTCGACGCCTTCACGGCCGAGGTCCGCGCCTACGCCGAGCGGGAAGAGCGCCGGCTCGCCTACGTCGCGGTGACCCGGGCGAAGTCGCTGCTGTTCGCCAGCGGGCACTGGTGGGGGCCGGCGCAGAAGCGCCCGCGCGGAGCGTCGGTCTTCCTGACGGAGCTCGCCGAGCACGCCCGCGGCGGCGGCGGGCGGGTCGACGCCTGGGCCCCGCGGCCCGAGGAGAAGTCGAACCCGGCGCTGGCCATCCCACGCCAGTTCGCCTGGCCGATCCCCTACGAACCCGAGCCGTTCGCCCGCCGCGTCGAGGCGGCCCGCGACGTCCTCGCCCGGCTCGCCGCGGCGCTCACCCCGCCCCCGCTCGGGGCGGGCGTCCCGGCGGACCCGGCGGACCCGGCGGACTCGGCCGGCGCCGAGCCGCCCGGGCTCACCGCGGCCGAGCGGGCGCTGCTGGCCGAGCTCGACCGCGAGTCGGAGCTGCTGCTCGCCGAGGAGCGGGCCGCCCGCGTCCCGCAGCTCGACGTACCGATGCCGGCGAACCTCACCGCGTCCGAGATCGTCCGGCTTCAGGCCGATCCGGCGGCGTTCGCCCGGGAGCTCGTCCGCCCGCTGCCGCGTCAGCCGGTCGCGGCGGCCCGCCGCGGCAGTCGCTTCCACGCCTGGGTGGAGGAACTGTTCGACCACCGGGCGCTGATCGACGCCGAGGACCTGCCCGGTGCTCAGGACGCCGAGCTCACCGACGACGACCTGCGCTCGCTGCAGGAGGCGTTCCTGCGGACCCCGTACGGCTCGCGCCGGCCCGCCGCGATCGAGGAGGCCTTCGAGCTCCCTCTCGCCGGGCGGATCGTGCGCGGCCGCATCGACGCCGTCTACGACCTCGGCGGCGGCCGATGGGAGGTTGTCGACTGGAAGACCGGCCAGTCGCCCGCCGACGACCTCCAGCTCGCCGTCTACCGGCTGGCCTGGGCCCGGTTGCGCGGCGTCGACCCGAGCGCCGTCGACGCCGCCTTCCTCTATGTCCGCACCGGGGCCGTCGTCCGTCCGCCCCTGGTCACCGAGGACGAACTCGCTGCGCTGCTCGTCGCCCCCGATCACGGATAGGCGCGCGCCCTGCCCGCGGACGCGGCCTCGGCGCCCTCGCCGGTCGGGATGACGTCGGCCACCACGCAACTGACGTTGTCCGCGCCGCCGGAGCCGTTCGCCAGGGCGACGAGCTCGCGGACCGCCTGCTCCGGCTCGGTCGCCGTCACCAGCACCCGGCGCACCTCCGCCGCCGGCACCGCACCGGACAGTCCGTCGGAGCACAGCAGGTAACGGTCGCCACGGCGCACCTCGCGCAGCCCGATGTCGGGGAAGGTCGCCGCGCTGCCGTCCAGCGCGCGCAGCAGGAGCAGCCGCTGCGGGTGGGTCGCCGCCTCCTCCGGGCGAAGGCGCCCGTCCTCGACCATCGACCGGACGAACGTGTGGTCGTGGGTGATCTGCCGCAGCTCACCGCCGCGCAGCAGGTAGGCCCGCGAGTCGCCGATGTGGACGAGCGCCAGGGCCGAGCCGGTCCACAGCAGGGCGGTCAGCGTCGTCCCGACCGCGTGCGCTGCCGCGTCGGCGTCGGCATCGGGGCTGGGGCTGGGGCCGGGGACGGCGTCGGGGCCGGGGCCGGGGCCGACAAGCTCCCGGACGGCCCGGTTCGCCCGCGCGACCGCGTCGGCGAGGAAGCCGAGCAGCTCCCCGGGCGGCACGGGGGTGGCCTCCAGTCGGGCCACGGCGTCGACGGCTGCCGCACCGGCCGCGGCGCCGCCGGCACCGAAGCCGTCCGCGACGGCGAGCACGGTGGAGCCGGCGTGCACCGCATCCTGGTTGCTCGGCCGGACGAGGCCCCGGTCCGTCAACGCGGCGTGTCGCAGTGTCAGCAGGGCGCCGGGAAGAGCGGCGGATGCGGGTGTGGCGGGTGCGGGGGTCGCGGTTGTGGCTGCGGTCGGGGTGAACGGGTGCGGGTCGGACATGTCGACAGCCCTTCGAGACAGGTGTTCGACGAGGACGGCGGCCAGGTCGCGGCGGGCGGCGGTGTCGGCCTCGGTCTCGGCCCAGAACACGCCCACCTCGCGGGCCGCGGCGGGCCCGTCGAGTTCGTGGACCCGCCGGATGCGCGCGAGCGGCATCCCGAGCCGGCGCAACCAGGCCACCAGCCGGGCCTGTTCGAGCTGCTCCGGCGCGTAGCGGCGGTAGCCCGTCACTGCGTCGACCTGCCGCGGACGGAGCAACCCGAGCTCGTCGTAGAGCCGAAGCGCCTTCGGGGACAATCGGCTCAGCCGGGCGAACTCCCCGATCGTCAGCAGAGCCATCGCTACCGCCTCCTCGGCCCAGGGCCTTCCTCGGCCCAGGGCCTTCCTCGGCCCAGGGCCTTCCTCGGCCCAGGGCCTTCCTCGTACCGGGCACGGCGCCCGGCTGCGGCCATGCTTCGGCCTGCCCATGGGGCAAGGTCAACCGTCGGCGCGATCGCAGCGGGCCGAGTCAGACCGGCTGGTCGCTCAGATCGACGAGCAGGGCCCGGTGATCGGAGATCTCCGCGCGCCGGCACAGGACGGCGGTGACGTCGCCCACCGGCCCGCGGGCCAGCACGTGATCGAGCTGGACGCGGGGGGCGTGCGCGGGATAGGTCGGGGTGACCGCCAGCCGTCGCCAGCGGGTCAGCGCCGCCGGCAGGCGTCCCGGCAGATTGAGATCCCCGAGCACGATCAGGGGACCGTCGAGGTCGGCGAGGCGCCGGGACAGCCGCAGCAACTGCAGCGCGTTCCACCCCGGCACGAACGACAGATGCGTGGTGACGACGGTGAGCGGTCCGCCGGGCGCGTCGATCCGGGCGGCGAGGGCGACCCGCGGCTCGTCGTCCAGCAGGATGAGGCGTCCCGGTCCTTTCGGGCCACCCGGAATCGCGATGGGGGAGCGGACAGGGGCCCGGCCGAGGCCGATCACCCGCCACTCGTGGACCGGCAGCAGGCTGATCAGTGCGATGCCGTACGCCGGCTCGCCGGAGCCGCGGGCTCCCTGCGCGGGCCGCCAGCCGGCCCCCGGCGTACCGAATACGGTCGGGGCGAACCGCCAGTTCCCATCGGCGGCACCGACCGCCGCCGCCGCCTCGGCGGCCAGGTCGATCCCGCCGGATCGAGGCTGGTCGAGATCGACCTCCTGCAGACCGAGCACGTCCGCGCCCAGCCCGGCGACGGCGGCGGCGAAACGGTGCGGTTCGACCCGCCCGTCGGGGAGGGACAGGCCGTGCATCACGTTGAAGGAGCCCAGCCGCACGCCTGGACCGTACCGGATCGGACGGTCCCGGACTCCCCTGGCGGCGCGGTGGCGCCGGGCGCGGGAGCGCGGTGGCGCCGGGCCTCGCCGCCGGCAGTGCGCGCCCGGTGTCAGCGCCTGGCCGTGGCGCCCGCCGAGGGGTCCGACCGGCTCGGCTCGGCCAGCCCGTCCCCATCGTCCGGACCACCCGTCCGGCCTGCGCCGCCCGCCCCGGCCCCACCGTTCGAACCGGCTCCACCGCTCGGACCGGGCGTCGATTCGACGCGGGTGGCGGTGGCGCCGGCGCGCAGCACCAGCTCCAGGTCAAAGCGGACGTCGGGATCCTCCAGGCACGGCCCGAACAGTTCGCGGAGCTGGTTGACCCGGTACCGGACGGTCTGCGGGTGGATGTGCAGCCGTTCGGCGATCAGCCCGCGCTGCCCCCGCAGCGACAGCCAGTGCAGCAGGGTCTCGGCCAGCCGTTCCCGGGTCCGGCTCGGCAGGCCGTCGAGGGGAGCGAGCAGCCGGGTCGCCAGATCCGTCACGAGACCCGGGTCGCGGGCGAGCACCAGCGCGCTGAGGTGCTCGTCGGTGAACAGCGGGTCGGCGGCGCCCGCGGCGGCGAGCCGGCCGGCGCTGCGGGCGTCGCGGGCGAAGCGGGCCCGGGCGGCGCTCGCCTTGGCCTGGCCCCAGGGCACCGCCGGTCCCACCACCGCGGCCAGGCCCGCCAGCCGCTTCGCCAGGGCCGCCCGCGCCGGACCGCGTTCCGCCGAGCCCACGAACAGCCAGGTGTCCTGGCCCTGCACGGCCCGTGGGCAGTCCGCGGGCAGCATGAACGGCTCGGCGCGGCCGAGCGCGGGCGCCGCCGGCGCGGACTCGGCCCGGGCGGGCACCGCCGGGATGAACCCGCCCGGGACGAAACCACCCGGGACGGATCCGGCTGGGACGGATCCGCCAGGGACAAGTCCGGCTGTGACGAACCCGCCCGAACCGAACCCACCCGCAACGGATCCGGCTGGGACGAATTCGGCCGGGACGGGCCCAGTCACCAGGAGCCCCGCCGGGACGGACGCGGTCGGCTCGCGCCCGGCCGCCGGCTGCGGATCGGGCCGGGCCGGGATCAGGACCGCGGCCAGCCGGCGGGGCAGCCGCACGCTGGCCGCGTCGGCGACCTGGGCGACGGCGTCCGCGGGAGCGCCGGTGAGCAGCATCTCGCCGATGCGGTCGAGTAGCCGCTCCCGCTCGCCGCCCGCCGCGAACTGCTCGGCGGCGTAGCCCTCGGCGGAGGCCGCGGAGATCCCGTCGATGTAGGCGAACATCATCTCGGCCAGGGACACCAGGCCCGCCGCGTCGACGCCGCCGTGGCGCACCGCGGCCTCCCCGAAGCGCCGCCAGGACACCCGGGCGCCGACTCGGTAGGCGCTGAGGAGGTTGTCCAGCGACCGCCCGGAGTGGACCTCGCCCCGGCCGAGCCGGACGTACACCTCGCGGCTGGCGGCGAGGTCCGGGGCGCAGTGCGGGCCGGCCTCGACCACGGTGAGGAAGCGGTGCAGGGCCTCGGCGACCCCGCGGCGCACGCCGCGACCGAACCGGCCCTCCAACGGGCGGGCGTAGGCGGGCACCTCGCGGGCGATCGCCGCCATGATCTCCTCGCCCAGCGAGTCAACTTCCGCGGCGAGGCTCTCGGGTAGACCGGCCGGAAACTGTCCCATGGGGATAGTTTGCCGATTGGTGGTCGCCATTTCCCGCACCTCGTCACCCGAGCCGGGTCGCTCGTGGTCGTCGATCGTCCCCAGCCGGCAGAATCGGCCCGTGGACGCTCTGACCGGCATCATCAGCGCTCTGATTACTGGCGTGATCATAGGGTTGCTGGGGCGGGCCGTCGTTCCCCGGTCCCGGCGTGCCCCCATCGGCTGTGTGATGACCATCCTGCTGGGTCTGCTCGGCGCGGCCCTCGGGCTGGTGGTGGCCGCGGCGATCGACGCCGGTGCCCCGGTGACCCTGCTCCTGCAGGTCGCGATCGCCGCCACGCTGGTCTTTCTGGTCTCCGCGGCCGGCGCGCCCGGCCGGGCGGCGGGTTCGGCCGCCCGGCGCCGCGGCGACCCGGGCCGCGACCGCGGAGCCTCGCGGTCGGGCGGTCGGCGCCGCGCGCGCGATCGCCGGGGCGCGGCGCGAGGGTGGTGAGCGCCGGGCGGCGAACGGCCCGGTCGGCGCCCGGCGTGGCCGCACAGCCGCTCGTGGGCCGCCGGCCGGGTGCCCGGATGCGGGCCTCCGTAGGTGGGACCGCCCGGCACCGGCGGCGTACCCCGGCCCGCGTGGGCTTCGACGATCGCCTCACCCCGCCGTCGCGCGCCTCGGAATGCGCCGGCGGAGACTCTGCTGCTTAATTCGGCTGGGTGTCGTGGGTGCGGCATGATCTCCTCTGCGGTCCGGGTCGCCTCCCGGGCCGGGGGAGGTGGGGGACAT
>NZ_JYFN01000083.1 GCF_000948395.1 Frankia torreyi
GATAGTGCCCCGTGGAGTGGTGTAGATCGGTTCGCGTTTCGCTCTGCTTCTTTCGATATTATGCGGCTTGGAACTCGGTCGCGTCGAGAGCGATCGGGGTAATTTCAGGGACTGTTGTGGTGGTGTTTTCCCCGGCTATCTGCCGCATGGATTCCTCGGACAGGTAACGCCGGTCGGAGACCTGCCACTCGTCGTGAGTCTCCATGAGAACAGCGGTCGCGAGGCGGAGCAGCGCTTCCCGGTTCGGGAAGATCCCGACCACGTCGGTGCGGCGCTTGACCTCCCGGTTGAGCCGTTCCAGCGGGTTGTTGGACCAGATCTTGCGCCAGTGCGGTTCGGGGAAGTCCGCGAACGCGGTCAGGTCCGCCTTCGTGTCGCGCAGCATCCCCGCGACCGCGGGGAACTTCCCCGCGAGCAGGTCCGCGACCGTGTCGACCTGGGCCCGCACGAGGTCGGCGGTCGGCTGCGCGAAGATCGTCCCGATCGTGGCCGTGACCATAGACGCGGCATGCTTGGGGACCCGGACGGCGACGTTGCGCTGGAAGTGGACCCGGCAGCGCTGCCAGCCGGCCCCGGTCAGGACCTTGCCCACAGCCGCGGTCAGCCCTCGGTGGGCGTCGGAGATGACCAGCCGCACCCCGGCCGGGCCGACCGCCAAGCCGCGGTCGCGCAGGCCGCGCAGGAACTCGGTCCAGAACGCCTCATCCTCACTGTCACCGACCTGCACCCCGAGGACCTCCCGGCGGCCGTCGGCGGACACCCCCGTGGCGATCACAACGGCCTGGGACACGACCCGCCCGTCGAGACGGACCTTGCAGTAGGTGGCGTCCAGGTAGACGTAAGGGAACCCGACATGGTCCAACCGGCGGGCCCGCCAGGCGTCGGCCTCCCGATCCAACGCCGCACAGATCCGGGACACCTCCGACTTCGAGATCCCGGTGTCGACGCCGAGGGCGGCGACGAGGTCGTCGACCTTGCGGGTCGACACGCCGTGCACGTAGGCCTCCATCACCACCGCGTGCAGCGCCACGTCGATACGCCGGCGGGGTTCCAGCAGCGACGGGAAGAACGACCCGGTCCGCATCTTCGGGATCTTCACCGTCAGGTCCCCGGCGGTCGTCGACACGGTCCGTTCCCGGGAGCCGTTGCGCTGCGTGGTCCGGGCTGCCGACCGTTCGTAACGGGCCGCGCCGACGTGCGCGTCGGCTTCCGCGTCCACGAGCGCCTGCAGACCGAACCGCAGCAGCTCCCGCATCACCTGACCAGCATCGGTATGCCGCAGCAGCTCCAGCAGACCGGATAGGGCAGAATCATCCAAGGCCATCGCGTGTGTCCTCTCCGTGGAACTTTGGTCGGTTCACACAGAGCTACACGCGGTGGCCGTCTTTGTCCCGGAGCGACACACCCCACCCCGGACGATCAACCAGCCGATCCCGATCTACACCACGCGGTGGGACTCACCCGGTTTCTCCTCCGTGACCGCGATACGAAGTTCACAGCTTCGTTCGATGCAGTCTTCACCGGGGCCGGTATCGACGTGGTACGCACACCCCCGCAAGCCCCACAGGCGAATGCGATCGCGGAACGCTGGGTCGGCACCGCCCGCCGTGAGTGCACCGACAGACTCCTGATCGTCTCCGAACGGCACCTGACATCGGTCCTCGACAGCTACGCCGAGTATTTCAACACCCATCGGCCTCACCGCTCCCTCAGCCAGCACCCACCCGACTCGTCACCCGTGGTCGCCCCGACGTCGAATTCCACCGTCCGGCGCACCCGCATCCTCGGCGGATTGATCAACGAGTACCGTAACGCCGCCTGACCCCTCCCGCGGAGGATCACCTCAACCGCAAAAGGCCAGCTCACAGGCCGAAACCCGGATTCTGGAGCCCCACACGATGAAAGTGCCGCAGATAGTAGTAGATCTAAGAGAAGCGATTCCGGAGAACGTCGCCATCTCGTGGAAGCTGCCCGGCGCGAGCCCGAACCTGGTGGATATCGAGGTCGACAGAGACGATGACTGCTTCCTGTCGATCTGGTATCTGACGAAACCTGGAAGCGCGCGAATGCTGCTCGAGGGATATACCATCGACGACGTCCGACCTGAGCATGTGATCAAATTCGTGAGAATGTTTGCCGAGGACACCTTCTCCGTCAAACTGGAAAAGTCCTGGCTCGGGCGGCGGTTCACAATATATTTCATCATTGACGAGACGACTTATGCCGCTTCGCGAAGGGCGCGAGATCCTGCACCGTGGGAGTCTCGCCATCTCGATGCAGATTGAGTCTAGTCCAAGTGCCGATCCCGGCGCGACGGGTGCAGTCGTGGTCGGGCTTCCTCCAGACCGTCCTCAAGGGGCTGTGCAACGAACCAGTGCTGCCCGCATGCTGGGAGGCACGGCTTCGTGGATGACGTGGTGAACGACCTCCAGAGAAATTCTCGCAAGCGGGCAGGTGTAAAATGAAAACGTGGACTGGTCGAGTATGAAAAGTGTGCCGATCGGCCATAACGGCCCACACTGTTGCGCCGACATGCATGGACAGGTCACCTTCATCTGTGAGGATGGTCATGTGGAGCCACAGGACTGCCCGGACGTCCTCGTTGGCTTCACGCCGAAGTATCAGGAGTACGGGATTTGGATTCATGATGGCGGTTCATCCGGGGTAGGTATCGCATACTGCCCGTGGTGCGGCGCACGACTGCCAGACTCCGTTCGCGTTAGGTGGTTCGATGCTCTCGAGCGGATCGGACTCGATCCGGATGACGCTGCACTGCCGCCGGAGTACGAGGATGAAAGATGGTTGATCGAACACGGGGAGTCGATGTGAGTGGAGTCCGCCGAGGTCGGGCGTGACGAGCAAGGATCTGACGACTCGTGCAGGCGGCGACCGATGGCCGATTTGGTGTTCCGGCTCGATCTTCATGCCAGGCTTTCCGCTCGGGCGTCACGGCGGCTCCGAGCGGCTCACCCACACCGACGCCGACGGCACGAAGACGGTGTTCACTGTCCAGACCGTCGGCGGGGTGACGACCTGGCATGCTCCTCTCCTGTGTGGAGTTGTCGATGAACTATCTTCAAGGATCGGAATCGACTGATGTCGGACGGCGAGAGTTCTGCCGATCGCGAGGTATTTGAGTCTGGGTATCTTGAATCCCTGTCGGATCAGGAGTTTGAAAGCCGAGTGCGGAAGATTGGTGAACTCGGTGCCCAAGGATGCCGGCAGGCATGTGATCTACTCTATCGCACTCTGCTGGTCGAGCGTGCCGAGGCCCGCCAGGTCGCCCTCCTCGCCGCCATGAAGACGAAGAAATGCAGCCATCTTCCTCTTGCTCCGATCGCCGGACTTCTGAGGTCGCGGAGCTTGCTGGTTCCTGGGGTGGCAGCACTTCTGCTGGCCGCCTGGGGAGGTGAGGCGGAACAGATTCTTGTCGACTCCCTGGCAGACGCCCGCGGGGGCAGTCTGGACCTTTATCTTTTCGCTCTGGCCAACGGAACGGGGCCGCTCGACGTCGGCCTGTTCACTCCCTATGTCGACCACAGGTCATTGAGTGTTCGCCTGGCGAGCATTGCGGCTTTGGCTGAGCGCGGAGACGCATCGTGTACGGAGAGGCTCGTCGACGCCCTGGCAGTGAGGAGCGAGCAGACGCAGGTGGCGGCGCTGTTCGCGCTTATCGCGGTCGGGGACGCGCGTGCCTGTGACGCGGTGCTGCGCCGGCTGGAACTGGACTCCACCCGGGACCGCGGCTACTTCTTCAGCTTCATCAAGCTTGAACTGACCTTTCTCGCCCAGCACGTCCGGGAACATCCCGAGGTCCTGGCGGCAGCCCGGCGCGTCACGGTCAGGAACTGGAAGCGGCGCACGGATCCCGAGCAGAAGTGGATCGCCCGGTACCTGCCCCAGGTGTCTCCGGAAAGCCCGGATCACCTGCCACCTCCTTCCAACGAGGTGGTCGAGGAGATCCGGCGGCTTGCCCTGGAGGCCGCTCGCGCCGACTGAGCTCCTGCCGATCTGTGGTCATGACGAGACGGCGGAGCAGGACGAGGAGAACGAGCCTGGGTGGATCGTGCCCGGCGTGGAACGCGGGTCAGATCGGTTGCAGGACGTCGCGCCCGGCGTGGCGGAAGGGGCGGCGTGCCCTGTGCACGATGTCCGCCCGGATCGAGGTGACGATATCGACGGCCCGGTCCACCAGGGACTGGATGCCGAAGGTGAAGAAGAGACTGCCCATCGCGAGATCCCCGAGCGCGTACAGCCGCCGGTCCGGGCGTGCGTTCACCGTCAGGCGGCTGGTGGCCCGCTCGAGACAGAACCCGCCGCGCGGATGTCGCTCGGCCAGGCCGGCGTCCACCAGCGACGCCAGCATCGGAGGGGCGAGGTCGCTGACGCCGCCGAGGCGGCCGTTGACGGCGTTGACGACGACGACCGCCCGATGCTCGCCGCGGGCGGTGCTCGCCACGAAGCCGCCCGCGCCCGGCACGATGCGCCGGAGTCCTCCGATCAGCTCGAGCTGCCCGGATTCCAGCAGGTGCAGCAGCGCGGCGGCGCTGGCGGGCGGCATCGGGCAGCACAGGCTCATGAGGGCGCGGTGGTGCTCGGTCAGCAGGCGGTCCTTGTCGTGCTCGGGCAGCAGCGGCCAGACATCCGGTCCGACGTCGGGCATGATCTGCTGCAGGAGGCGCAGCGGGCCGCCCGGTGCGTTGACCTCGCCGAGCTGCCGGCGCAGCCGGTGCGTGGGCTCCTCCCGGCGCGTGGCGTCGAGCTCCGTCCGTACGGCGTCGACGTCCTCGCCCGCCGCCGCGAGCTCGTCGCCGATCATGGTGATCAGATCGGCCAGGGGCAGTGATCGACCCGAGGCGGCCAGCGCCCGCAACCGCGCCGCGGTGACGTGGCGCGGCGTGAACCTGGTGGGCCGCTGCCGCACGGCGGGCAGGACCGCCTGCCGGGAATGCAACTCAATCCTGCCGGTGTGACCGCGGGCGGCCAGGGCGAGGGCCACGTCGACCGCGGTCAGCCCGCTGCCGATCGCGGCCAGGTCGTCGTCGCGGCGGATCGAAGCCAGCATCTCGGCGGCCGGGTAGGGATCGCGCACGAACCCGGCGCAACCGGCCAGCCCGTACGGGTCGGCGGGTCGTCCCGCGCCGGGGGCGAGGACGGCGTAGTCGACCTCGTGATCCTCGCCGTCCGCGGCGCGCAGGATCAGTCCGTGGCGGGTCGACACGACGCGATGCACCATCCGCCGCTTCAGTTCGACGCGCCAGCCGCGGCCGGCCAGCGTCACCAGCGCCGCCCCGGCGGACTGCTCCAGGTAGTCGCCGAACAGCGCCCGCGGGATGAACTGCGCGCCGGAGATGGGATCGAGGAACGACGGCTCGGTGTCGACGAAGAGCCTACGGGTGGCGAGCCAGGCGGCGAGATGGCCGTCGTCGCCCGCCCGTACCGACATGTCCTGCGGTATCGCGTTGACCCGCATCGCGTCCAGATCGGGCTGATAGGGGCGACCACGCCACAGGTGTCGCCCGCCGTCGAAGACCGTCAGTGCCCCGGCGGGAAGGTCCTGCTGCTGGGCCAGCGCGTCGAGAAGGCAGACCGCGGACGCGCCGCCACCGATCACGCCGATCCTTGGGGTGGCTGACATCGCCTACCTCGACTGTTGGCTCTCCAGTGGCCCACCCGGCAGCCGCCGCCGAGGTGGTCGAGCGCCCGACGGGCACGGCTGGCCGGGTCGGTGGTCCGACTGCGGGGCGGGGTCACGACCGGGGCGATCACGTCGGGCCGAGGGCGTTGCACGTGCCGCCGTCATCGTACGGCTACCTTCGCAACCCGGCTCAGGACAACCGAGCGTCGAGAGCGGTCAGGGCGGCCAGGGCGCCGAGCGGCAGGGAGACCCCCGCCCCGGGGCGGATCGCCGGCTGCGTGGGATTGATGCGGATCAGGCGGCCGTCGGCGACGGACTCGGCGGTGCGCCGCACGGTGGGCACCGCCGTGCCCGCGCCGATCTCGACCACCACCAGCGGGCCGGCCCCGCCACGCGCCGTCACTGCGGCCAGCCAGGACTCGCAGGAGTGCAGCGCGGCGTCGGTGCGCGAGCTCAGCCAGGAGCCGTCACCGAACATGAGGATGTTCGGCCGCGCCAGCTCCCCGCACGCGGCGCAGCGTGGCAGCGGCTCGTCGGCGCGCATCGTGCCCGGGTCGACGTCCACCGTGACCCCGTCGGCCGGCCAGATCCGCCCGTCGCACGGCCGGACGCACTGGAGATGATGAAGGGAACCGTGGACCTCCGCCACCGCGTCGATGCCGGCCCGCTGGAACTGGCCGTCCACGTTGGAGGTGAACACGTGCAGGCCGCCGGGCAGCCGCGCACCCCACCGGCGCAGCACGGCGAAACCCTCGTGCGGAACGGTCGACCGGTACAGGCCGAGGCGGTGGCCGTAGAAACCCCAGGCCAGCGTCGGATCGTCGCGGAAGTGCACCGGGTCGGCCAGCTCCACGAACGACAGGCCGAGGCGTTCGTACGGCGGGTAGGCCCGCCAGAAGCCGGCGTCGCCGCGGAAGTCCGGCAGCCCCGAGTCCACGCCCATCCCGGCGCCCGCGCACACCAGCAGCGCGCCCGCTCCCGCGAGCAGCGCGGCGGCGGCGTCCAAGGCGGTCTCGACCGCGGAGGTGAACCGGCCCGCCGAGGTGGTCACGGGTCGACCGCGGTCGGCAGGACTGGCGTGGGTCATCGCAGCCATTATGGATGATCAACGCGCGGGCCTGGCGGGGCCGGCCCGCAGGAGCCCTACCACTCCTCGATGACGCGCACCCGGCTGCACGCCGTGCCCCTGGCCAGGGCCAGGATCAGCCTGGCGGAGACCGTGTCCGGCGTGATTCCGTTCCGCTCGAACCTGCTCGGTATGCGCCGCAGCGCGGCGGCCTCCCCGTCGGGCGCAGGCCGACCCGTGGTCGGATCCCGCAGGTCGTCCAGGCAGACATGCGTGACGTCCGATGCGATGGCCTCGTCGGATCGGCCGTCGGCCAGATCGGGGAACGTCGTACGGAACGCGGCGACGAACGCGGCCACCCCGGTCCGCTGCCGGAACGTCCCGAACGGGTCCGCCGTGACGGGCGCACCCACGGCAGGTGCGACCTTCCCGGCCTCGGCCCCGTCCTTGGTCGAGCTACATCCGGCCAGTGCCACCAGCGCGACCCCACACACAACGGCGCTGCCAAGCCGCACGACGTCCCCTCTCGACCATCCGGACACCCAGACGGTAGGACATGTCAGCTTGCCGCGGAGGTCTGCTGGCCGCCGGGGGCCGGGGGCGGCAGCACGCGCGGGGCGGGGCGCAGCCCGTCGACGAGCAGCGCGAGGTAGCGGCGGCGGTCGAGGCCCGCCGGGTCCTCGGGGCGCACCGTGGCCAGGGCCATCACGACGACCGCGGACAGGTCCCGGCGCTCCAGCTCGGGACGGACCACGCCGGCGTCGCGGGCGCGGCCGAGCAGCCGTTCCATCGACTCCAGGTAGCGGTGCACGCCCTCGACGTGAAAGGCGTCGGTCTCGCGGGCGAGGGCGAGGATCACCTGCCGGCCGGCCAGCGCCGCCACCGTGGCCTCCAGCGCGCCGACGAGGTCGTGCCACGGGTCGTCGGTCTCCCGGGTCAGCCGGGGCACGATCTCGGTGCTGACGAGGTGGTCGAACACGGCCCGCAGGAGCTGGTCGCGGTTGCGGAACCGGCGGTACACCGTCGCGACCCCGACGCCGGCGCGCCGGGCCACCTCCTCCAGCGTCACCGCCCGCCCGACGTCCTCGAAGGCCTGGTCGGCCGCGGCGATGATCCGCTCGTAGTTGCGCGCCGCGTCGACCCGCAGGCCCCGTCCGCCCGTTGCTTCCACCGGGGCACGCTAACAGCGCGCGGCTCGTTCCCACGTCGGGTGGACGGCGTCCGACCGGTCACCTGAGCGACACCACGGCCGTCGGCGGCGATTCGTGCGACACATCCGGCCTTGTCGGGTTAGAACATGGTCATCGGGGCTAAGGACGAAGGCATGCCCGCTGACACCGACGGCGCGCCTGCCGCCACCCCGCCCATCCCGGCATCATCCGCGGCGCCGGCAGCCTCGGCGCAGTGCGAGCCGGTGAGCGAAAGCCTGACGACACCACCCGCCCCGGCCGAGCTGCCGCCCGAGGCGCGCGACGCGATCCCGCTGCAGCAGGACGGCGGCGCCGGCAAGAGCGAGAGCGGCCTCACCGTCGCCGTCGCCTTCGTGGCCAACCTGGTCATCGCGATCGCGAAGACGGGGGCGGCCCTGCTCACCGGCTCCGCCTCGATGGTCGCCGAGGCCGCCCACTCCTGGGCCGATACCGGCAACGAGGTCTTCCTGGTGATGGCCAACCGCCGCTCGCGCCGCCCGCCGGAGCCGGGTCACCCCCTCGGGTTCGGCCGCGAGGCGTACGTCTGGGCGTTGTTCGCGGCCATGGGGCTGTTCGTCGCCGGGGGTGCGGTCTCGATCACCCACGGGGTGCAGGAGCTGTTCGCGGGCGAGTCCGGCGGGGACTACCTGATCGGCTACATCGTGCTGGCGGTGTCGTTCCTGCTCGAGGGGACCTCGTTCCTGCAGTCGGTGCGCCAGGCCAGGCCCGAGGCCGCGTCGATGAACCGGGACGTCATCGAGCACGTGGTGGAGACGTCCGACCCGACGCTGCGCGCGGTCTTCGCCGAGGACTCGGCGGCCCTCGCCGGCGTGGTGATCGCGGCGCTCGGGCTGGCGCTGCACCAGATCACCGGCGTGGCGGCCTTCGACGCGCTCGGCTCGATCCTGGTCGGGGTGCTGCTCGGGGTGGTCGCCATCGTGCTCATCAGCCGCAACCGGCGGTTCCTCATCGGGCAGGAGGCCGACCCGCAGGTGCGGGCGGCGACGCTGCGGGCCCTGCTGGCGCTGCCCGAGGTCGACCGGGTCACCCGCCTGCGCCTGGAGGTCGTCGGCCCGCGGATGATCACCGTGGTCGGGGATGTGGACCTGATCGGCGACGACATCGAGCCCAACGTCGCGCTGCGCCTGCGCGGGGTGGAGGCCAAGCTGTCCGCCTCGCCCGCCGTCGTCGACGCCGTGCTCAGCCTCTCCGCCCCCGACGAGCCCTCCCTCACCCCCGACGACGCCCCCGCGGCCACCCGCGCCGCCTCCTGACCCGGTCTGCGCCGCCTCCCGACCCGGTCTGCTTCGTGGGGCCGCTGTTGCCTGTGGGGCCGCTGTCGCCTGTGTGACCGTTGTTGCCTGTGGGGCCGCTGTCGCCTGTGTGACCGCTGCCGCCGCCCCGCCGATGTCCATCCAGAACGCGGCCAGAACGCGGCCAGATCGTGCCGAGGCTTAGGTACGGTTTTTCGGACGAAAAGTGGCACTACCCCTCGGCACGACTGCGTGCATATATGACCACAGTGAGTCGCGAGGACGGAGTGTCCCGTGGCGCGCCGAGCGCCGATCCGAGCCCGGTCGGTGTCACCAGCCGGGCCCGGGGCGGGTGGGCCCGCCGGTGGGCCCGGCGCGACGAGGATCCTGTCCGGGGGCGGATCTGCCCGTCGCGGCGCTGACCTCGCCGAGCGCCGCGGAGACACCCCGTGCCGGACGTCCCCGCAGCAGTGCCATGTCCATCACGATGTCGCAGTTGAACACCGGGTTGTACCAGGCGAACCGGTAACGGCCCTTCGGGTTCCGGCGAACCGGCCGGGGCAGCCCGGCGCCCCAGGGCCCGGTGGGCCGGGCCGGCCAGACCGCCAGCACCTCCCGGCGGCCCAGCCGGATGACGTCGGCGCGGGCGACCTGCGGCCAGGCGCGTTCGTAGCGCTGGCCGCCGCACTCCGCGCGCAGGCTGTGCGGGCCGATCGTCAGTCTCGGCGGCCGCAGGCCGATGCGCAGCCGCCACCAGCCCGGGAGCAGCGCGGCGGCGCCGACGACAGCGAAGATGACGGCCCCCAGGAACGCGGCGGAGATACCACTGGAGTTGTAGCCCCGGTAGGTGAACAGGAGGTCGACGAGGACGATCAACGCCGCTGCCAGCAGGACGACGCCGACGCCCACCAGCAGCGAGCCGACGACCAGCAACCTCCACCGCCGTCCCAGGAAGACGGCGTCGTCGGCGGCAAGGTGGCGGGGCACCTGGGCCGGCTGCGGGGGAGGCGTCCGCGGGCCTGGTGGTGTCTGCAGGGAGCGCGGTGTCTGCAGCGGTGGTGGTGTCTGTGGCGGTGGTGGTGTCTGCGGGGTCGGTGGTGTCCGTGCAGGTGGGCCGGCCTGCGGTGGTCGGGGAGTCTGCAGGGGCTGTGGGGTCGGCGGGGGCGGGACGTAGGTCGGGGCCATGACCCGGGTCGGTGCGCGGGGGGCGTCCGGGGTCGCCCACCAGGCGGGCGGGTCCGGACGCGTCGGCGGCAGGTGCTCGCCGACTTCGGCGGCGCGCTGCGCCACCAGTCTGGTGACCGCGGGCGGCCAGGTCTCGGCCGCAACCTCCACTCCGTCGGCGAGCCAGCGCAACAATGCGCTGGGGTCGGGCCGGGTGTCCGGGTCCTTCGCCAGGCAGGACCGCAGCGCCTCGCTCAGATCGGCCGGCACCCCGGTCAGGTCCGGGGAGCCGTGCACGACGCGGAACAGCATCGCGGCCGGGTCGCCCCGGCCGAACGGGCCGCGCCCGGTGGCGGCGAAGACGAGTACGGCGGCGGCGGAGAACACGTCGGCCGCCGGCCCGGCGGCACCGCCGGCGGCCTGCTCCGGCGACATGTACGCGGCGGTGCCGACGATGTCTCCCGCCCGGGTGAGCTCCGTGTGGTCGGCGGCCCGAGCGATGCCGAAGTCGATCAGGCGCGGTCCGTCGGCGGCGAGCAGGACGTTGCTCGGCTTCACATCCCGGTGGACGACGCCGGCCTGGTGCACGGCGACGATCGCCTCCAGCACGCCGGCCCCCAGCCGCCGCAGCACGCTTGGCCCGAAGGGCCCGCAGTGGGTCACCGCCTCGTGCAGGGAGGGGCCGGGCACGTACAGGGTGGCCAGCCACGGCGTCGCCGCGTCCGGGTCGGCGTCCACGACCGGGGCGGTGAACGCCCCGCTGACCAGCCTCGCCGCCGCGACCTCCCGCCGGAAGCGGTCCCGGAACCCGCCGTCGCCGGCCAGCTCCGGCCGGACCACCTTGACGGCCATCAGCCGACCGGAGGGCGAATGGGCCAGGAACACCCGTCCCATGCCGCCCTCACCGATCCGGGCACGCAGGGTGTAGGGGCCGATCGTCGACGGATCCCCCGGTTCAAGATTCTGCATCGACGCGTCCGTCCGCAGAACTCATCACACTCCGCCATGGGCAAGGGTCAGGGTCACAGGGGCCAGCTCGCGGGCAAGGGTCAGGGACAAGGAGTCGACCAGAGGCATTTCACGTTGTTTCAGGACGACGCCCGTCGGTCATGACCAAACTAGTGCAGAGCGGAAGGCGTCAGGACACGACCTGGATACGCCTCGCGGGTTGCCTAGGTTCCCTTCCGTTCTGCGCCGGGCGGTGGCCGCCTCGCTTGGGTGTGCTCAGCCGTGCTCGGCGGCCGCGGACCTGGTCGTCAGCGGCAGGACGATCTGGTCGACGACCGAGGCGACGAACTCGTCGGGCACGACGGGTTCGCGGATCAGCGAGTACTGCACGAGCATGGCGGGTCCGCTGGCGGCCACCAGCTCGTTGGCGGCCTCGGGCCGGATCTCGCCGCGCTCGGCCGCCCGGCGCAGCACCTCTGCGATGAGCTGGACGCACGGCTCGACCACATGGTCGATGATCGTCTGGCGGACGACGGGACGGCCGCAGCCCGCCTCGGCCGACACGAGCTGGAACGCCGTGCCGCGGGTGGAGCTGAACGACGCCTGCACGCAGCGCAACAGTGCGTGGACGTCCGCGCGCAGGTCGCCGGTCAGGGGTATGTCACCCGGAGTGGGCAGTCGGTGCCGCAACGCGTCGGCGATCATGTCTTCCTTGGCGGCCCAGCGGCGGTACAACACGGTCTTGCTGGTCCCGGCGGCGGCCGCGACCCGGTCCATCGTCAGGTTGGCGTAACCGACGGTCCGGAGCTGGTCGAAGACCGCATCGAAGATCGCTCCCAGCAGTGCGTCGCCGCGGCGGCGGGTGGCGACCGCACCGGCGCGGGGGCCCTGGGACACCTGCGCGTGCTGCTGGTCGGCAGGAACGACGCCCACGATCGTCCGCCTCCCGTCCGCCGCCCTGCCCGCCGGTCCGCCGCCCTGCCCGCCGGTCCGCCGCCCTGCCCGCCGGTCCGCTTGCCCTGGCCGCCGGTCCGTCGCCGAAGGTGCGACACCCGGGCGGCCGATCATCGGTCCGGCCTCGAGCGTACCCGGGCAGGGGGATGGCGCGGGCGGAGCGAGGTCGGCGAGGAGTTTGCCGAAGAGGTGGGTGATCGGTCGACGGCATTCTGCTACCCTCCCGAATTGGATACTGATCCGTATCTTACGGAGCCCCGGTCGGGAGGCCGCCATGTCCTCGTCGTCGCCCTCGTCGGCCTCGTCGCCTACGTCGCCCTCGTCAGCCTCGTCGCCTTCGTCGGCCTTCTCGGCGTCCGCTGCGTCGTCGGCGGGGCAGAGCGCTGCGGGGCCGCCGACGCAGGAGGCGAGGCGCGCCCGGATCGCGCTGGTCACGATCGTGACCTGCCAGCTCATGCTCGTCCTCGACATCACGATCGTGAACGTCGCGCTGCCCAGGATCCGGGAGACCCTCGGCTTCTCCGCCACCGACCTGGCGTGGGTGATCAACGCCTACACGCTGGCCTACGGCGGACTGCTGCTGCTCGGCGGGCGGGCCGGGGATCTGCTGGGGCGCCGCGCCACTCTGCTCGGTGGGATCGCCCTGTTCACGACCGCCTCACTGCTCGGCGGCCTGGCCACCGCGCCGTGGATGCTCATCGCCGCCCGCGTCGGGCAGGGCGTCGGCGCCGCGTGCGCGTCGCCGAACGCGCTGGCGCTCATCGCCGCCAACTTTCCGCCGGGCCCCGCCCGCACCCGGGCGATGGGGGCGTGGGCGGCGGTGGCCGGCGTCGGCGGCTCGATCGGGCTGATCGCCGGCGGCATGCTCACCACCTGGCTGTCCTGGCGGTGGGTCATGTTCATCAACGTGCCGTTCGGGCTCGCCATCCTGCTGCTGGCCCCGCGCTACCTGCGCACACCGCCACGTCGCGAGGGCCGTTTCGACGTGGCCGGGGCGCTGAGCTCCGTCGTCGGGCTCGCAGCCGGTGTCTACGGGTTCCTGCGCGCCTCCTCGAACGGCTGGGCCGACGGGCGGACCCTCGGTGCCTTCCTGCTCGCCGTCGTCGCACTCGCGGCGTTCGTGGTCGTCGAGTCGCGGGCCGCGCAGCCGGTCGTCCCGCTGCGGCTGGTCGCCGAGGCCAGCCGCGCGCGGACCTATCTTCTCCTGCTGCTGCTGACCGGAAGCATGCTGAGCATGTTCTTCTTCGGCACCCAGGTCCTGCAGGAGGTCCTCGGGCTCAGCGCGCTGCGCGCGGGGCTTGCGTTCCTCCCGCTGTCCCTGGGGATCCTGGTGTCGGCCTCGCGGGCGTCGAGACTGCTGCCCAGGGTGGGTCCGAAGCCGCTCATGCTGGTGGGGGCCGCGCTGAGCACGGGGGCCATGCTGTGGCTAGCGCAGGTCTCGGTGACCAGCAGCTACACCTCGGTCGTGCTCGGGCCGCTGCTGCTGTTCGGCGCCGGTCTGGGCCTGCTGTTCGTGCCGCTGAGCGTGAGCCTCGTCGCGGGCGTTCCCGCCGAGCACTCCGGCGCGGCCGCCAGCATGATGGTCACGACCCAGCAGGTCGGCGGCTCGCTGGGCCTGGCCGTCCTCGTCACCGTCTTCGGCAGCGCCGCCCGGCACGCGCGCGGCGACGCACCGGCCGGCCTCGCCCCCGGCGAGCTGGCGAGGTACGTCCTGGCGCACGGGGTGGCCGAGGCGTTCACCGTCGGCGCGATCGGCGTCGCGGTCATCTTCCTCACCGTGCTGCTGACCCGTCAGATCCCGCTCGGGGACGCACCGGCGCCCGCGGCCGCGGGCCCGACCGGCCGGGACCCCGCACCGGAGAGCACCGATTCGATGAGTTGATCGTCAGCTCGGTACCGATCACGGAGCGGTATCGATGGCCGCCCGGCCAGCGGCGGGGTCCGTGCCCGCCTGATCCTGTGCCGCCTGGTCCTGTGCCGCCAGGTGAACGCCGACGAAGTCGACGTGGAAGACCGACTCCGTGAAGGAACGTCCTTGCACGGAGGTCGTGCGCACATACGCGCGATCGGCCGAACGGTCCGACCGTGCGGCGGATGGCCGGATCTGACAGAGACGTGTCATTGCGGCCATGACGGGCCCGCGGCGATGCTGCGCTGTGTGGATCCCCGGCGTGTCGTGATCGTGGCCTTCGACGGCGTCCAGCTTCTGGACGTCACCGGGCCGGCGGACGTGTTCACGACGGCGTCGCGCGTGTTGCAGGCGCGGAGGCGCGACGGCGGCAACGGCGACGGCCCGGGACCGGACCGCGCCGCGACCACGGGCGCGACCACGGGCGTGGGCGTGGGCGTCGATCCGGCGTACGTGGTCGAGATCGCCGCGCCGCGGTCGGGGGAGGTCCGCACGGCGAGCGGGGTGCGCCTGGTGGCCGACGTGGCGCTCGCCGACGTGGCGGGCGCCGCCGACACGGTGCTCGTGCCGGGGGCGCTGGGCGCGCGACCGGAGGCGGGCCCCGTCGTCGTGCCACAGATCGTCGACTGGCTGCGCGAGGTCGGCGGGCGCCCGCGGCGGATCGCCTCCGTCTGCGCGGGTGCCCACATGCTCGCCGCGGCCGGTCTGCTCGACGGCCGGCCCGCCACCACGCACTGGTTCACCGCGGGCCGGCTCGCGGCCGAGTACCCCGCGGTCGCGGTCGATCCGGATCCGATCTTCATCCGCTCCGGGCGCGTCTGGACCTGCGCGGGGGTCAGCGCGGGGATGGATCTCGCGCTGGCGATGGTCGCCGACGACTGCGGGGACGACCTCGCGCTCGCCACGGCGCGCTGGCTGGTGATGTACCTGCGGCGCCCGGGTGGCCAGAGCCAGTTCAGCGTGCCGCTCGCCCACCCGGCGCCGACCCGCGACGACATCGGGGAGCTGCATCGCTGGATCGCCGACCATCTGGCCGCAGACCTGTCCGTCGCCGCCCTGGCCCGGCGGGTCGGCATGAGCGAACGGCACTTCTCCCGGGTGTTCACCGCGCAGACCGGCGTCACGCCCGCGGCCTACGTCGAGTCCGTCCGCACCGAGGCGGCCCGCCGCATGCTCGAGCAGACCGGGCACACCGTGGAGGCCGTCGCGCAGCGCTGCGGCTTCGGCTCCCCGGAGACCTTCTACCGCGTCTTCCGCCGCGACCTCGCCATGACCCCGACCGACTACCGGCGGCGTTTCCGCCTGCCTGCCGACGCGGCGGCCGGGACCGGGGCCGACGCAGATCACCATTCTCCGGAAAGGGGAAACCGATGGGCATGGCCGCCCGCACCCGTCCCGACACCGCGCTGACCCGTGCCGCCGAGGACCTGCTGGTCGCCGCGAGCGCGCCGACCCTGGTCGCCCACTGTCACCGCAGCTACCTCTTCGGCTCGGCGCTGCTGGACAAGGCCGGGCGCGACCACGACGCCCACGCGCTGTTCCTCGCGGCCGCCCTGCACGATCTCGGGCTCACCGCCGCCTGGGACGACCCGGCGCAGCCGTTCGAGGTCCGCGGCGCCGCGGTGGCCCAGGAGCACCTGCTCCGCTGGGGTGCGGATGTCGAGCTGGCCGACGTGGTCCGCGACGCGATCGCGGGGCACCTCGACCCCGCCACCGTCGGCGATCCGCGTCCCGAGGTCGCCGGGCTGATCCTCGGCGCACTCGTGGACGTGCTGGGGGTGGGCCTGGCGGACGTGCCGGCCGCGCTCGTCGACGAGGTGCTGACGGCGTATCCGCGGGCCGGCTTCACCGCGTTCATCATCGACGTCCTGCGGGCCGAGGCGGTCGCGAAACCGGCGTCGACGATCGCGGCGCACATCCGCAACCTGGATTTCCTCGGACGCGTCGCCGCCGCCCCGTTCCCGGACTGACGCTGGGTGAACCGCGGCGTACGCCCGTACGTGATGCCGTCAGGGGCGCGGCGGGGCGAGGCAGGAGAGGCAGAGCATGCGAGCGGTACACGCAGGTGCGGCGGCAGGGTCGGGCGGCTGATGGGCAGACGGCCCGCCCGCCCCGTCGTCCGGTCGCCCGCCGGCGTGCCACGAGGGCTGGACCCGGCGGTCCTCGACGTCGTGCCCGTCCCCGCCGGGCTGTGGGCGCGGGCGCCGGGCATGGTGCCCCCCGCGCCCGACGAGCCGGCCCTGCACGCCCTGCCGCCGCGGTCGGGGGGGATCGGCGTGATCGTCGGCGCGCCGGGCGAGCCCGTGCCGGACGTCACGGCCGTCGCGGAGCTGCTGCGCGCGATGCCGGCCGCCGACCCCGACGGGATCCACGTGGTCCGCTACGGCGCCGACCCGGCGGACGGACCCTGCCTGCCGCAGCGCCTCGCCGACCGGCTGGATCGTCCGGTACTCGCCCAGCACGGCCTGCTGCTGACCGGCGCCGACGGCTGGCCGCGGGTCACCGCGATCGACCTTGGTCGTGGCGGCTGGTGGCATCCGCTTGCCGAACAGTCCATGTACCCGCCGGCGGGGCCGCCGCGCGCGGTCCGCTGGCGGGCGCCCGCGCCCCGGTTGACCGACCTCGGTGGTGGCTACTACCGCCTGCTGGACGACTGGCTCGTCCAGGTCGTCCCGGCCGGGATCGCGTTGCGCCACGCCGGGTGGCCGGCCGATCCCGACGTCGACGCCGTGCCGCACGACCCCGGCCGGTTCGATCTGCTGCTCGACGCGCCGGCGGCTGGTCTCGCCGCCGGGCTGACCGACGGTCTGCTCACCGCGCTGGGCCGGCTCGCCGACGCCCTGCCCGGCCCGGCCCGGCTGCGGCTGCGGGTGGTGCTCCCGGCGGACCTGGCCGAGGGGCAGGCACTGCGCCTGCGCTGGGCGGTGCCGGCGCCGCAGCAGGCCCGGTCCGGTCCGTCGACAACCACGCCGGCGGACTCCGCCAGGCCGGCGGGGGAGCTGCCGGCGGGGGAAGGGCCGGNCGGGGAGCTGCCGGTGGAGGAAGAGCCGGTGGAGGATCGACCGGAGGACGAATGGTGGATGACGTCCGCTGTCGTCGGCGGAGACAGCGGAGTGACGCCCGAGGTGACGCCCGAGGTGGCGGCCGAGGTGGCGGCCGAGGTGGCGGCCGAAGCCGAGGGACGGCCGCCACCCGCCGCCTCGGGTGCGCCGGGAACCGCCGAGGCGCCGCCGGGGCCGCCCACGGACGACGTTCCCACGGGTCCGATCCCGGTTCCGGCCACGCTCCTCGCGGTCACCCGCGAGGGTCGGATGCAACTGGTGAGACCATCGCCGGTGGTCGTCGGACGACCGCCGGAAAGGTGACGTGCGAAGGTGCGCGTCGATCTTGTGGACGTGGAACGATCCGCACGTGGACCACGCGAGTTCGGCACTGACCCGCCGCCTGATCGGAGCTGCCCGCGCAGCCTCCCGGCGAGATGACGGTGCGCTGTGGAGGCTGGTCCCCCGAGGACAGCCGGCGGGGGCAGAGGCGAGGTCGGGGGCAGGGGCGTCGTGCGGGTAGCGCTCGCCGACGACGCCGCCCTGTTCCGCGAGGGGCTGTTGCTGCTGCTCACCACGGCCGGGTACGAGGTCGTCGGCTGCGTCGCGGACGGCGACGCGCTGCTGGAGCTGCTGGCCGTCGAACCGGTTGACGTCGCCATCGTCGACATCCGCATGCCGCCGGGCGCGGAGGGCGGCCTCACGACGGCGGCGCGGGTCAGGGCCCGGCACCCGCACACCGGGCTGCTCCTGCTGTCGCACTACGCCGAGACGCTGTACCTCATGCGTTTCCTGGAGATCGGCACCGAGCGGATCGGCTACCGGCTCAAGGAGCGGATCGCCGGGGTGCAGGTCCTCACCGACACCCTGGCCCGCATCGACGCCGGGGAGATCGTGATCGAACCGGTGCTCGCTCGCCGCCTCGTCGACCGCCCCGCCGGCCCCAGCGGTCCG
The DNA here is from genome assembly GCF_000948395.1 of Frankia torreyi. Lineage (GTDB taxonomy): Bacteria > Actinomycetota > Actinomycetes > Frankiales > Frankiaceae > Frankia > Frankia torreyi. The sequence continues at coordinate 18,118 of NZ_JYFN01000083.1, forward strand.
CTGGCGACACTCAGTCCCCGCGAGTCGGACGTGTTGCGACTGATGGCGGAGGGCCGATCGAACAACGGCATCGCCGCCGCCCTGTACCTGTCGGCGAAGTCGGTGGAGAAGAACATCGCCAGCATCTTCACCAAGCTGGACCTGCCCGCCGACTCGGCGGCGCATCACCGTCGGGTGCTGGCGGTCCTGCGCTACCTGGACGCCCGGGCGCCGGGAGACTGACCGGCCGTGGTTACGCGACCGGCGTGGGTCGTTCTCGCCGAGGATGTCGCCCCCCTGCCCGCCGGCGCCACCCTGGGGCAACGGGTCGCGCCGCTGCTGCGCAACCTGGCCCTGGCCGCCGGCAGCGGCCAGGCGAACCTCTGGCTGCCCGACGACCCGCCGCCAGACGGCCCCGTGTCCGCTCCCAAGGGCGCCCCCGCCTCCGTTCCGGCGCACTCCGCTCCGGGCCGGCCGGGTGTGCGGGCGGTGGCGGCGGTCCGGGACGGCGGGAAGCAGGTCGGCGCCCTGGTCATCACCGACGGGGAGGACGGTCCGGCTGCGGCGGTGCCGGCCGAGCTGCTGGCCCAGACGGCCGACTGCGTGGCACTGCTGCTGCGGGAGGTTCGCGCGGACGCCGCGCAGCGGGAGCAGGCGGTCCACTCGGCCGGCCTCGCACGGCGGGCGGCGACGGTCGAGGCGGACCTCGCCGCGGTGCTCGACGTCGAGCGGCACCGCCTGGCCGGCTGGGTGCTGACCGGGACGACTCGTCGGCTCGCGGAGGTGACCCGCCGCTGGCGGGACTTCGCCGCGGCGGCCCGCGACGATCCGGGCCGGACCCTGGCCACCCTGCGCGAGCTGCGGGCGGCCGTCGACGAACTGATCGACGACTTTCGGACGGTGGTGCGGGCCGTGCACCCCTCGACCCTGCGCAGCCGGGGGACGGCGGCGGCGCTGGGGGAGTTGGCCGCGAGTCTGCCCCGGCGGGTGCAGTGCACCGGCGACCTCGGCCGGCGGGTCGGCTGGGAGGTGGAGTCCGGGATCTACCACGCGACGGCGGTGGTCTTCGCCGCCGTGCCCGCGACGGCCGACGCGCCGCTGTCGGTCCACTTCTCCCGGGTCGCCGACCGCCTCGCGGTGCGGGTCTGCGATCCGGCCGACTCGGCGGAGCGGTTACGTGCCGCTCTCGCCGACGACGCCCGGCTGCTGGCCGCGCTCGGCGGGGGACTGCGCTGCCACGCGTCCTCGACCGGGGCGGCGCTGGTCGACGTCTGGCTGCCGCAGCGGCTCGCCGGCGACGACGATCCCGGTCCTGCGCAGACCACCCCACAGGCCCCACAGGTCCCGCAGGCCCCACAGGTCCCGTGGCAGTGAGCGGCGACCCGCCGGGTGGCGTCAGAGGGGCACGGTGCCGGCGACTCTGGTGCCTTCGCCGGGCGCCGAGGTGACGTGCAGCGTCCCGCCCACCGCGGCGAGTCGGGCCCGAAGCTGTGCCAGGCCGGTGCTGGCGGCGTCGGCCAGGCCCGGTCCGGAGTCGGCCACCTCGAACCACAGCCCCTGATACGTGTTGCGGACGGCGACGACCACGGCGGCGCCCGGCGCATGCTTGTGCGCGTTGTTCACCGCCTCGAGGCAGGTGAAGTACACCGTGCTCTCGACGCTCGGCGGGTAGCGGCGGGCCCGGACGTCGCTTCCGATGTCCAACGTGACGTTGTGCGCCTCGCGGAAGCTCAGTGCCAGTGCCGGGGCCAGACCGGCATCCTGCAGCGGCACGGGCGTGATCCCCGCCGCAGTGTCGACCAGCAGTTGGTGGGTGCGGTCGAGCCGGGCGCCGAGATCGGTCACCGCCGCGGTGAGGGTGTCCTCGTCCGCGGTCGCGGTGGCCAGCCGGTGCTCGACGACGGCCGCGGCCAGTTGCAGCGAGACCAGGTGAAGCTGCGCGCCGTCGTGCAGATCCCGTTCGAGGGCGTGCCGCTCGCTCTCCATCCGGGACGCCGCCCGCTGCCGGGCGTCCGCGATCCAGGCGAGCACGTCCTGGCCCCAGCGGCGGGCCGCGCGCACCCCGGTCTGCGCCGCCGCGCCCGCGACGACGACGCCGAGCACGGCCGCGACCTCGTCCAGGTGTCGCTGGGCGTCCAGGTGGTGGGGCGTGTCCAGGGGATGGGGCGCAGGCAGGGTCACCAGGAGCGTGGCGACCTCGACTCCGTGATGGCGGATCGGGTGCGCCGAGGTGACGGTCGTGGCCGCGGGAACGTCGGGCCGTCCCGGCGCCGACCATCGGTGTTCGCACGGATCCTGCGGGTCCAGCACCCGAAGGACGACGAGTTCCGCTCCGACCTGGGCGCCGATCCACGCCGCCACCGGGGTGAGGTCGCCGCCGCGCGGTCCGGCGGAGGGCAGTTCGGCGGCCAACCGCAGCACGCCGGGCGCGAGCGAGGCGCCGGGGTCGGGCGGCCCCGCGGGAGCGGACGGTGTCATGCCGCAGGCCCCCTGCCTAGCCGCGCAGCACGGCGACGAGCGCCGCCAGCAGCAGGACGGCGACGACCAGGGCCGCGATCACCACCGGACGCAGTGGATCGCGGGGCGGGGGTGCGGGGTCCGCCGCCGGCCGGCGCAGGGGGCCTGCCGGCACCCTGCCCGCGAGCCCGCCGTCCGCGGACCCGTGGGCGGGACGCCCGACGGCCGCGGGAACCCCGGGCCCGGCCGGCGGCGTGGCGGTGGCGCGGTGGGACGCGGTCGGCGGCGCAGAGGGCGGCGTGGTGGTGGTCGGGCGGTGGGACGCGGTCGGCGGCGGTGCGGTCGGCGGCGGCGTGGCGGTCGGGCGGTGGGGTGCGGTCGGCGGCGGCGTGGTGGTCGGGCGGTGGGGCGCGGCCGGCGGCGCAGGCGGCGGTGTGGTGGTGGGGCGGTGGGGCGTGGCCGGTTCGAGGAGCTGGGCGGCGATCCGGGCCGCGCCGAGCGCCACCAGGTGCTTGGGGTGCGCGTTGACGACGGTCGGGCGTCCCAGGGCTGACTCGACCGTGCGGGCCACCGCGGGGATGCGGGAGGAACCCCCGGCCAGCAGGACCGCCGACAGGTCCGCTGGCTCGACCCCGGCGGAGATCAGGGTGCGGTGCAGCGCATCCAGGGTGGAGTCGATGGCCGGGCGGACCATGTCCTCGAACCGCGCGCGGGTGAGCCGGATCTCGGCGCGGACCGTCGGCAGGAACACCGGGATCACGGTCTCCTCGTCGAAGGACAGCGCCTCCTTGGCGAGCACGCATTCCTGCCGCAGCCGCGCCAGCGCGACGGCGCCGGCGTGGTCCTGCGGATCGATGTCGCTGACGGCACCGCCCAGCTCCAGGTCGACGTGGTGCACGACGGCCTCGTCGAAGTCGACACCGCCGAGCCACTCCACGCCCTCGGGCAGGCCCAGGATCTCCATCGAGCCCGCCTGGAACCGCAGGACGGCCGTGTCGAACGTGCCCCCGCCCAGGTCGTAGACGGCGATGACCGCCCCCGGCGGGAGCTGGCGGACGGCGGTGTAGTGGGTCGCGGCGGCCACCGGCTCGGTCACCATCCGCACCTCGCCGATCCCCGCCAGCCGCGGCACCTCGTCGAACTGCTTCAGCCGGTAGGGGCCCCACACGGCCGGTCGGCTGAGCACGATGGTCTCCGGCGGCGCCCCCTGCAGGTCGGTGACCGCGCGCACGGTGTCGCCGAGCGAGGCGGCCAGCAGCGCCGCCGGGGAGAACGGGGCGCCGCCCAGCACCAGCGGAGTGGGGTCACCGAGCCGGCGCTTGTACCCCAGGGCCGCGTGGGCGGGTGCCAGCGCAGCCCGGCGCACGGCCGCCTCGCCGGTCAGCAGACGGCCGTCCGGGCCGGCGTAGACCACGGCGGGGGTGACGACGCTGCGGCTGCCCAGGCTCACCATCTCGGTGTGGCCCCAGCGGCCGACCTCCGCGGAGACGGGATGACCGACGGCCACCGCGGTGAAGGTGGTCCCGAGATCGATTCCGAGCCCGTACCTCACCCTGCCCGACTCCCACGACGTTCGGTCCGAATGTTCCTCCACCGGTGCTCTGCCAGGGTAGAGAGTCGGCGACCCTACGTGGCCGGAGTTGTCCTGTATTTCACCAAGGTGACGCCCGGCCGACCGAACCGCCCGCGGAGGCCCGGTTACCGGCGGCGGACCTCGCGGTTCTGCTGCGCCGTGTCGAAGGATCGCCGGGCCTGCTCGACCCGATCGAGGTTGGCCTGCGACCAGCCGGCGAGCGTGGCGAACAGCGGAGCGAGGCTGGCGCCGAGCTCGCTGATCTCGTACTCCACCCGGGGCGGTACCTCCTGGTGGTAGGTGCGCACCACCAGCCCGTCGCGTTCGAGCTGGCGTAGCCGCTGGGTGAGCACCTTGGGCGTGATGGTGCCGATCCGCCGCTCCAGCTCCACGAATCGCTGCCGGCCGAAGGCGTGCAGGGCCCACAGGATGGGAGTGGTCCAGCGGCTGAAGACGATGTCGACCACCGGCGAGACGGGGCATGCCCGCTCCGGGTGCAGCGAGGTCGCCGGCGCGGCTGGGGAAGGCCGGGCCTGGGACGTGTCGAGCACGGTCACCTCCGGGATAGTGGCTTTCTACTAGGTTCCTAAAGTAGCCGGAATGCTAGCTTCGCGTTGCATTCGCCAAACGGTGTCGAACCGGCGTGTGCCGGGGGCCCTGGAGTCCTCGATCCGACGTTGTTCGCCGCGTGTGCCATCGAGGCAGGAGCGCTTTCATGTCCATTCCGGAATCCGTGCGGAACACGGACGCCGTCTCTTCGCCGCCGGCCGGTTCCGGCCGCCGGCCCGGGCTCATCCTCGCCTTTCTCTGTATCGCCGGCTTCATGACTTTCCTGGACGTCTCCATCGTGAACGTCGCCCTACCGACCATCGAGGACAAGCTCGACATCTCCGCAACACAGCTACCGTACGTGGTGACGACCTACGGCATGCTGCTCGGTGGATTCCTGCTGCTGTGCGGACGTCTCGCGGACACCTACGGCCGTCGCCTGATGTTGCAGACCGGGCTGACGCTGTTCGCGCTGTCGTCTCTGCTGGGCGGGCTCGCCCAGGAATCGGTCCAGCTCATCGTCGCGCGCGGGCTGCAGGGCCTGGGCGCGGCGTTCCTCGCCACCTCCGCGCTGAGCCTGTTGACCAGCAGTTTTCCCGAGGGGCCCGAACGCACCAGGGCACTTGGTGTGTGGGGTGCGCTCAGCGGCCTGGCGTCGGTGGCCGGCGTGACCCTGGGCGGCCTGTTGACCGACGGCCCCGGCTGGCGCTGGATCTTCTTCATCAACGTGCCGATCGGCCTGCTCGGCGCGCTGCTCGCGCCGAGCGTGGTGAGCGAGAGCCGGGCCGCCCGACGCAGCTCCTCGTTCGACCTCGCCGGTGCCGTCGCCCTGACCGCCGGTCTGGTCCTGCTGATCTTCTCGCTAGGGCAGACCGTCGATGATTCCGATCCGCCCGTCGGGCGCATAGCGGCGGGGTTCATCGTCTCCGCGCTGCTGCTCGTGGCGTTCCTGCTGATCGAGCGCCGCACCCGCGAACCGTTGATCACGCTGAGTATCTTCCGTCGGCCGTCGTTGCGCGCGGCGAACCTCGCCGCGGTGCTCCTGCTCGGCAACGTCGTGACGCTGTTCTTCTTTGCCAGCCTCTTCATGCAGCAGGTCCTCGACTACTCGCCGCTGCGGACCGGGCTGGCCTACGTGCCGCTCGCGGTCATCGTGGCGGTCGGCGCGGGAATCGCCGCACAACTCGTCACCAGGATGCCCGCCAAACTGGTTCTCCTGGTCGGGCTGCTGCTCACCGTCGGCGGCATGCTGCTGCTGCGGCGAGCGCCCGTCGACGCCTCCTACCCGGTCGACCTGTTGCCCGCCTTCCTCGCCACGGGCCTCGGGCTTGGCCTGTCCTTCGTGCCGATCCAGGTCGTGGCGTTCACCGGCGTCCGCGAACACGAGTCGGGCCTCGCCGCTGGCCTGATCAACACCAGCCAGGAGGTGGGCGGCGCGATCGGCCTGGCCGTCGCCGCCACCTACGCCTTCCGTAACCTCGCCGAGCTGACGGACCGGGCGCACGGCGTGCCCGAGCTGGTCCACCAGGCGCGGGCCGACGTCTTCCATGACGCCTTCCTCGTCGGGGTGATCTTCGTTGTCGCCGCCTTCCTCATCACGCTGGTGCTCCTGCCTCTCACCCGACCCGGCGACGCCCCCGACCCGGCGGCACGCTGATGCTGCAGTGACAGAGGAGCGGGCATGATCCTGTCCCCCCAGGCCGTGGCGTTCCTCGCCGAGGATTATTCGGGTATCTTCAGCACGCTGCGGCCGGACGGCTCGCCGCACGCGGCCCCGGTCCGGTTCACCCCGTGTTTCGCACTTCGGATTCTGCTGCGCCGACCGGCCCCTGTGATCTTGTTTTCGGGTCATGGGGGTTAGGTGGGGTCGATGCCGAGGAGGTCGAGCAGGTGCTGTTGGAGTGGTCCGGGTCTGGGGATGTAGGCGGGCTGGCCGGCGGCGGTGGGGACCAGGCGCAGGGGGGCGAGGGCTTCGAGGATGAGTCGGCCGGTGGGCCGGGCGGGGCGGCCGGCGTAGAGGCCGGGCAGCTTCTCGGCGGGGGCGATCGCCTGGCGGACGGCGCGTTCGATCAGGGTGAACACGAGCAGGGCCAGGCAGATGACGTGGATGAGGCCGTCGATGCGCTGGTT
>NZ_JYFN01000084.1 GCF_000948395.1 Frankia torreyi
AACGACCAGCGGGCGTTCGCGGTGAACCTGACGGCCTGCCGGCTGTCCCGTTTCGACTTGTACCGGGGTGGCCCCATCCTCGGGCGCTTGCCTTTCAACCCGTCGAAGAAGTTCCGGTATGCCGTGTCGAGGTCGCGCAGTGACTGTTGCAGAACGACGGCCGACACCTCGGCGAGCCACGCCCGTTCCGGCGTCCACTTCGCCTCGGTGATCAGCATCTTCGACAGGTCGCCCGACTTCGGGAACGGCAGCCCCGCCGCGCGCGCCGTCTCTCGGGTGCTGAGCGCGTCGTTGTACACCACGCGCGCGCAGCCGAACGCCCGCGCCAGCGCGACCCGCTGACCGACGCTCGGATACAAGCGGAAGCTGTACCGGAGCTGCACGATCACAGTCGTGCCATTGGTCTATGACGACAGATCNGGGTATCCGCGCTGGCAGGCACTGCGTTTTCGTCCTGCACGCCCACTTGGTTTTCGTGACCAAGTACCGGCATCGGGTCTTCGACGACCGGCACCTGACCCACCTGGAAGAGATCATGCGGGCGGTGTGCGCCGACTTCGAGGTTGAACTGGTCGAGTTCAACGGCGAAGGCGACCATGTCCACCTGCTCGTCCACTTCCCGCCGAAAATCGCCCTGTCGAAGCTCGTCAACAGCCTGAAAGGCGTGTCGTCCCGTCGGATGCGCCAGGAGTTCCCCGACCTGGCCCGGCACTACTGGCGGGCGAACCGGCTCTGGTCAGGCTCCTACTTCGCCGGGTCTGTCGGTGGCGCGCCGCTGGACGTGCTCCGCCGGTACATCGAGGAACAGACCCGTCCGGTTTAGAGCACGCTCAGGCCGCGAGACGGCCTTCCCGCGCGGGCCTTCACCCCCGACCTGAAGGCCGGAGCACTGGCCCGCAACCCGGTAGCCAGGACCGCACGCAGCTCCAGGTCCAGCCGCAGACGCATCCGCATCCGCATCGCGCGGATGATCAGTTCAGTGCCATCGTCAAGGAGCAGGACGGCGATCTCCAGAAGGTTGCCAGCCAAATCCGGACCCCGCCGGAGCTCCCGCGGCGGGCCGTCCGACCTGCCCCGGCTGCGACCTTGGGCCGTTGCCGGCACCCGTGGGCGGTGCAAGGCTCCTGCTCACGACGTCGGGTGAGACCTCGTCCGCGTCGGATCGGGAGGCGCCATGCGACGCTCACAGCAGGCCCTCGTCACCTTGGTGGTGGCGTCCACCGTCGCGTTCACCGCCTGCGGCGGCTCCAGCGGCATCGCGACGCAGCCCGGCCCGACGTCCGCCACCGCCACGAGCACGGCGCGGCCCGCCAGTCCCGGCACCGGCACCGGCGTAGTCCCGCCCACCGCGACGACGACCGGGCCGGGCGGAGCGACGGCGACCGCGACCGCGACGATACGGCCCACCCCGGCGAGGCCGACGACGTCGACTAGGCCGTCGACCCCGGTGCCCCCGACGGCACCGACGGCACCGACCACGGGCGTGCCCACGCGCCTGGTCGGTCGGGACTGGGAGCGCATCCCGACCGACCGCCGAATGGTCGCGCTGACGTTCGACGCCGGCGCCAGCGCGGACGGCGTGGACTCGATCCTCTCGACGCTCAGCCGGGAGGGCGTGCCGGCCACCTTCTTCCTCACCGGCCGGTTCGCACAGACCTTCCCGGCCGCCGCGCGCGCCATCGCCGCCCGCGGCCAGGTCATCGGCAGCCATTCGGCCACGCACCCCTACTTCACCCGGCTCACCGACGCGGACCTGCGCGCCGAGCTGCTCGGTGCCCAGGCGACCATTCAGAGCGTCACCGGGGTCGACCCGCGCCCCTGGTTCCGCTTCCCGTACGGCGACCGTGACGCGCGCACGATCGGCGCGGTCAACGCCCTCGGCTACGTGCCGATCCGCTGGACGGTCGACACGCTCGGCTGGAAGGGCACCTCCGGTGGGCAGAGCATGCAGAGCGTCACCGACCGGGTGCTGGCCGCCGCGAGCAGCGGCGAGATCGTCCTCATGCACGTGGGCGCGAACCCGCAGGACCGCTCGACCCTGGATGCGGACGCGCTGGGCGGAATCATCCGGGAACTGCGCGCCCGCGGCTACACCTTCACCACGGTCAAGGCGATGTAGTCACGGCGAGATGACTGAGGGATCCACGTGCACCGACGTGCCGGCCGCCGGCGATCCACGCCTCCCGAGCGCCCCAGCAGCCGCCCCGGGGGCGGCCCAGACGGGTGGCAACAGACCGGGCCCCGCCAACCACNCCCCGGAAGCCGCCGCAGGCGCCCCGCCGGGGGGTTCGGGGGGTCGTCCCCCCGGCTAACATTGCGGCTGCGGCGCAGGCGATCAAAGATCGACAAGCACGCGGAGCCAGCGCGTGGGCGCGGCAGGGATCGAACCTGCGACCACTCGCTTGTAAGGCGAGCGCTCTCCCGCTGAGCTACGCGCCCGGGAGACGAGAAAAACGAAGCTGACTAAGACTACGCATGCGGCGACGCCCCGTGGAACGATCGAGCGCCTCGATCGGCGGATGGTGACCGGCCGGTCGGGCACCGACGCTCCAACGGGCCGTCGACAGCGGGAGCCGGCCCCACGACTACCCAGGTACGCCAGGCCGGCTCCCGTAGGTAGATCCTAGAGGGCGGCGAGAGCCTTGAGGTACTCGGCCTGGTCCCGCGCGTCCGGGATGTTGTTGACGACCTTCCAGCGCACGACGCCCTCCTTGTCGATCACGAAGGTGCCGCGCACGGCGATGCCCCGATCCTCGTTGAAGATGCCGTACGCCTTGGCGACCTCGCCGTGCGGCCAGAAGTCGGCGAGCAGCGGGAACTCGTAGCCCTGCTGCTCGGCCCAGACCTTGTGGGCGAACGGCGAGTCGACGGAGACGGCCAGCACCTGGACGTTGTCGTTCTGGAACGAGCCGAGGTCGTCGCGGACCGAGCACAGCTCGCCCTGGCAGACGCCGGTGAAGGTCAGCGGGTAGAAAAGCAGGACGACGTTCCGCTTGCCACGGAACTCCGACAGGGTGATGGTCTCGTTGTTCTGGTCCTTCAGCGAGAAGTCCGGGGCGACGGAGCCAACCTCGACGGTCACGGGCGCTTCCTCTCCACGACGATGGGGCTAATCACAAATGACGCTGATCACGATGACCGAGCACCGAGGACGATGCACGGGCCGATCCGGAGGATCACCACAGATCGAATGATCGCAACGGCAGGTGGGAACGGGAGCGGACCGGCGACGGCACCCACCGGTTCGGGCGCCCCCGCAGATCGGTCCGCCGTCCCAGAGCCAGCATGCCAGTTCCGACCGCGATGAAACCGGCCGACCAGCCGCGGATGGCCCACACGGACGCCCGGGAGCCGTCCGTCCGCCTCACCGGGCGCCCAGGCGTTGACCACGACCTGCGAGGACGGTCGACGGCCGATCCACGCAGGGCGCAGGACCACCCGCACCGACAGACATCGATCACCTGCTTCGGGCCGCCACTCGACTGTCACCCAGACGAAGGTTCACCCGCATTCGATCCCAACAGAAGGTATCTTTCGCGCTCCCGGGACACTGATGCGGCGAGTGTTCGGGTTTCCTACGTCAGACTGGCCTAGTCTGGCCGATCGACACGGGAGCCATCGGCCGGACATGCGCGTAACACGGTGCGTGCTCCGCGTGCGCCACAGGTATGGACACCGATGAGGGCAGGACCACCTTGACCAATCAGAGTGCGACCCCGCACGGTTACCCCGAACCGCACGGCTACCCCGCGCAGGAACCCCACCCGATCGACGGTCCGGGCACCTCGACCGGCGGCTTTCCGATCTACGCCTTCCGCGAGTCACTGCCCGGCCCCGAGCCCGAACAAGGCTACCCCGCGACCCCCGACTACGGCTCGCCCGGCCCGGATGGGCCGCACGGCGCGCCGGACTCCTTCGGTGGGGCGGGGGTACTCGGCAAGCACCGCAACCCCTTCGCCGTCTGGCTGGGCCTGCCCCTGATCACCCTTGGGGTCTACTACTTCGTGTGGGTTTACAAGACGAACCGGGAGCTGGGTGAGTACGACCGGCGTATCCAGGTCAACCCGGCCCTGTCCCTGCTGGCGTTCCTCGTCGGTTGGCTGGTCCTCGTGCCGCCGTTCGTCGCCGCCTGGCGGCTGGGTACCCGCACGCGCGCGGCCCAGCACGCCGCCGGGGTGCCGGAGACGAATCCGGTGCTCGCGTTCGTACTGTTCCTGATCGGCTTCGGGCCGCTGTTCCTCCAGCTCGAACTCAACCGCCTCTGGGACCGCTACCCGGGGGCCGTCGAGGGCCAGCAGGTGCCGCTGTACCGCTGAGCCCGGGCGCGGGAGAGCCAGCCGGCCACGCGGGCCCTTCGGGTCCCCGCACGTATCGGTGGAGGCCGCGCGCGGGCCGGCGCAGGTCCCGACCCGACCCGGACGCGGGCATGACTCGACAGCGCCCGGGCCCACACGGGCCGCCGGACGCCCTCGCGCCGGCCTCAGCGGTGCCGCACGCGCTGCGACTTCGGTGCGGCCAGCCGCTGACCCGACCACTCCTGCGCGACGCTCAGCGTGCTGGTCTGCACCAGACCCGCGGTGGGCACCGCGTCCAGCACGTCGCTCGGCGCGACATGACCGTCCCGTCCGGCCTTGGGGGTGAGCAACCAGATCACCCCCTCGTCGGACAGTTGGCGGCGCGCGTCGATGAGCGCGTTGGCCAGATCCCCGTCGTCCTCCCGCCACCACAGCAGGACGATGTCGACGACGTCGTCGGAGTCCTCGGGGACCAGCTCCGTCCCGCTGGCGCTGGTCACCGCGTCCAGCAGATCCTGGGCGATGTCATCGTCCTCGTTGAGCGACTGCACCTGGGTCCCGGCGGAGACTCCCAGTCGCTCCGCCCGGCGCTGACCCTCGGCGTTCGCCGCGGTCGGACTCACCCTGCGCTACCTCCTGTTCGTGTGTGACGCTCCGCGAGGGTCGCGGAGACGTCCCGTGCATGAACGCACCGGCGCGATGGGGTCCATCACCCGGTGCGTCTCGACCTAGTCCACCGGACCTCCCGGTGGCTGCGCAAGTGCCACGCCGTCGGTTGTGGACCGATGACGGCGTGGCCGACGTGCGGCGACTACCCGCCGGTACCCGCAACGAGGCACGATCATTCCGTCGCCGGACGCTCGATCATCCCGTCAGGAGGGACAGCCGGACCGTTCGGTCGGGGTTGTCCACGTTGAGATCGACCAGCGCAATCGACTGCCAGGTGCCGAGCGCGAGCCGACCGTCGAGCACCGGGACGGTGAGCGTCGGCGGGATGAACGCCGGCATGACGTGGGAACGGCCGTGGCCGGGCGAGCCGTGCGCGTGGCGCCACCGGCCGTCGGCGGGCAGCAGCTCGGCGAGGGCCGCGAGCAGGTCGGGATCGCTGCCGGAGCCCAGCTCGAGGATGGCCAGCCCGGCCGTGGCGTGCGGCACGAACACCGACAGCAGGCCATCACCGGAATCAGTGACGAACTCCACCGCGTCGGGGGTGAGGTCGACCACACGCTCCTGGCGGCCGGTGTGCACGGACAGCGTCGTGGTCTTCATCCGGGTGTCCATCAGGGTGATTGTCTACCAGGCGGGGGCCCTTCACCGGCTGCGCCGCGGACGACATGTCGACAACGCCGCGCGTATCGCCCGATTCTCTACTCGAAAGTAACCAAGGCGTGCGTGACGAGGTCGCGCAGACGGAGCACGATGGGACCAAGGCGTGTTCGCTCGCCGGGTCCCGCCCTCGGCCGATGGGAGTCGGCCGACCACCCGCAGCGGCATGCCGACAGGAGAAGTTGACGAGCGGCCAGGACGCGGCGATGCATCGATCATGCGGGTTCCCGCATCCGCGAGCACGTGAAGTGACACATGGGCCGACGGACGCACGAGGAGGATCTTCTCGAGCGGCACCGGCGGCCCCGGAAGCTTGAGGAGCAGGAGAAGGCGTGGCGCAGGACACAACCCGGAAGTTCTCGGTCATCACCGACGGGCTGCCGAGTCAGCTGCCGGACATCGACCCCTCGGAGACCAACGAGTGGCTGGAGTCACTCGACGCGGTCATCGAGGAGTCCGGCCGCGGCCGGGCCCGCTTCCTCATGCTGAAGCTCCTCGAACGAGCCCGCGAGAAGGCGGTCGGGGTTCCCGGTCTGACCAGCACGGACTACATCAACACGATTCCGCCGGAGCGCGAGCCCTGGTTCCCCGGCGACGAACATGTCGAGCGCCGCATCCGGGCGTATATCCGGTGGAACGCGGCCATCATGGTCAGCCGAGCGAACCGGCCCGAGTTCAACGTCGGCGGCCACATCGCCACGTACGCGTCGAGCGCGAGCCTGTACGAGGTCGGATTCAACCACTTCTTTCGCGGCAAGGACCACCTGAGCTCCTCGCCGGGAAGCGACTCGGGCGACCAGATCTTCATCCAGGGGCACGCCTCGCCGGGCATCTACGCCCGTGCGTTCCTGGAGGGCCGGCTGACGGAGAAGCAGCTCGACGCCTTCCGCCGGGAGAGCGAGTCGGGCGGGCTGTCGTCCTACCCGCACCCGCGGCTCATGCCCGACTTCTGGGAATTCCCCACCGTGTCGATGGGCCTCGGCCCGATCGACGCCATCTACCAGGCGCGGTTCAACCGTTACCTGCTCAACCGCCAGATCAAGGACACCTCGAACAGCCGGGTGTGGGCGTTCCTCGGCGACGGCGAGATGGACGAGCCGGAGTCGATCGGGGCGCTCGGCGTCGCCGCCCGCGAGGAGCTCGACAACCTGATCTTCGTGGTGAACTGCAACCTGCAGCGCCTCGACGGCCCGGTCCGCGGCAACGGCAAGATCATGCAGGAGCTGGAGTCGCTGTTCCGCGGCGCCGGCTGGAACGTGATCAAGGTCGTCTGGGGTCGCGACTGGGACCCGCTGCTGGCCAAGGACACCGACGGCGTCCTCGTCCACCGGATGAACACCACCCCGGACGGGCAGTTCCAGACCTACACGACGTCGTCGGGCGAGTACATCCGCGAGCACTTCTTCGGCGCGGACGCCCGCCTGCGCCGCATGGTCGCCGACCTCGCCGACGACGACCTGCGCAAGCTCTCCCGCGGCGGCCACGACTACCGCAAGCTCTACGCGGCGTACAAGGCGGCCACCGAGCACACCGGTCAGCCCACGGTCATCCTCGCCCACACCATCAAGGGCTGGACGCTGGGCAAGGACTTCGAGGCCCGCAACGCCACCCACCAGATGAAGAAGCTGACCAAGGCGGAGCTCAAGGAGTTCCGCGACCGGCTCTACCTGGAGATCCCGGACTCGGCGCTGGCCGGGGACCTGCCCCCCTACTACCACCCGGGGCCGGACTCCGAGGAGATCCAGTACATGCGGGAGCGCCGGGCCTCCCTCGGCGGCTCGATGCCGCGCCGCGTCGTGCGGGCCAAGCCGCTCACCCAGCCGCCCGCGAAGATCTTCGACGAGCTGCGCAAGGGCTCGGGCAAGCAGCCCGTCGCCACGACGATGGCGTTCGTCCGGCTGCTGAAGGACCTCATGAAGACCAAGGAGATGGGCGCGCGGTTCGTGCCGGTCATCCCCGACGAGGCACGCACCTTCGGCATGGACGCGATGTTCCCGACGGCGAAGATCTACTCGCCGCACGGGCAGCGCTACGAGGCCGTCGACCGCGAGCTGCTGCTGTCCTACCAGGAGTCCGAGTCCGGCCAGATGCTGCACGAGGGCATCAGCGAGGCCGGCTCGATGGGCTCGGTGATCGCCGCCGCCACGTCGTACTCCACCCACGCGCAGTACATGATCCCGGTCTACGTCTTCTACTCGATGTTCGGGTTCCAGCGCACCGGTGACCAGATGTGGGCGCTCGGCGACCAGCTCGGCCGTGGCTTCCTGCTCGGCGCCACCGCCGGGCGGACCACGCTCAACGGCGAGGGCCTGCAGCACCAGGACGGCCACTCGCTGCTGCTCGCCTCGACCAACCCGGCCTGCGTCGCCTACGACCCGGCGTTTGCGTTCGAGGTCTCGCACATCGTCCGCGACGCCCTGGACCGGATGTACGGCGAGCGCGACGAGAACGTCTTCTACTACCTCACCGTCTACAACGAGCCCGTACCCCAGCCGGCCGAGCCGGCCGGCCTCGACCCGGCGCAGATCATCGCCGGCATGTACCGGTTCCGGCCGGCCGAGGAGCTCGTCGGCGGCCTGCCGAACGGCGGCGCCGAGGGCGACTCGGGACCGCGGGCGCAGTTGCTGGCCAGCGGCACGTCCATCCACTGGGCGCTCGCCGCGCAGGAGATCCTCGCCGCCGACTTCGGCGTCGCCGCCGACGTGTGGTCGGTGACCTCGTGGAACGAGCTGCGGCGGGAGGCCCTCGACTGCGAGCGGGCGAACCTGCTCAACCCCGAGGCCGACGACGCCGTGCCGTACGTGACCCGCATCCTCGACGGCGCCCCCGGCCCCGTCGTGGCGGTCTCCGACTGGATGCGTGCGGTGCCCGACCAGATCTCCCGCTGGGTGCCGCAGGCGTTCACCTCGCTCGGCACCGACGGCTACGGGCGCTCCGACACCCGCCTGGCGCTGCGCCGGCACTTCAAGGTCGACGCCGAGTCGGTCGTCGTCGCCGCCCTGGAGTCCCTGGTCCGGGCCGGCGAGGTCAAGGCCAGCCTGGTCGAGGACGCGATCCGCCGCTTCGGCCTGCGCGACGACGACGACGCCGTCGGCGGCACCGACGCCGGCTGACCAGCGAGGCAGGCCGACCGGCGAGGCCGACTGACCCATGACGGGCCCGGGGTGGACGACCTGACCAGGTTGTCCACCCCGGGCCCGCTCGCCGTCCACAGCCGGAGCGCCGCCCGGTCCCACCCGTCGGGGGGATGCGGCGGTGGCGGCGCCGGCCGTCCCGGCACCCCCGGTCCACCCCGGCGGGGGCGCCACCATCGGTGGGCCGCGACGCGTCGCGACACCCCCGGTCCCACCCCCGCACGGAGGCACCCCCCCGGCCGGCGCCGCCACCATCACCCGCCGGTGCCGGCACTCCCAGGGAAATCGCCGCCCAAGCGGGCCCCGGCCGAGTCCGTCGGCCGGCCGCCGCCGGCCCGGCCGTGGTGTCACGAGCCTCACCCCGGCGGGGTTCTGCGGCGGCGCGCCGGTGCACACCGGCGCCGTCGTCGCCCTGCGTGACCAGGATGGCCGACACCGACGTGCCACACCGCCTCCGGCAGCCATGCCGATCCGTCCTGCGCCCGAAATGGCACCGCCGTGCCACCACCGTCATGCCCCGCCTAAAGGCACAACGAGTTCCACATCGGGGCCGCGAACACTAGTCTCACGGAGGTGACATCGGGAGATCGGCGACGCGGCGTACCACGCCGCGGACCCCACGCAGGCGGCACTCCCCGCGCACGCCGCCCCGCGCAGCTACGGTCTCGGAGAGCGACGAGATGTGGCCTGCCTGGTACGCGGGACCATGAAGTGATCAGGTACGGTCGCCGCATCCGCCGCGCCGCCCATGATCCGGCCGGTGACGGGATGTCCGGCCGGTTCACCCGCACGGATTCGGACGACGGCTGCCCGGCGCAGGCCGCGACGGTCGAGGAGGACGAGGTGAACGGTGTCACGACGACCCCCATACTCGCGGTGGCACCATCCGCGCCGTGGCCGGGCAGGCTCGCGGTGACCCCGCGGCGATCCGTGTGCGCCGGGGCCCCACCAGCGGCGGGCGGATGGCATGATCCTTCGAGCCCGCCGCATCGAACGGCTGGAGGAGCACCCCAACCTGCGGGGCATCCTCGGCATCCTTGCCCAGCTCGTGCACACCACCGACGCCGAGCTCGGCTCGCTCGCCGCCGCCTGGCGCAACTCCGGTTACCTGGCCGCCGCTCGGGACAAGGCGCTGGCCCCCGACTCGCCGCTGATCGTCGAGGTGCTGGCCGCGTTCGACGCGCTGAGCGCCATCTACGCCGACGACCTCGCCGGCGCCGACTACGTCACCGTCGAGCCGTCGGTCGCGGCGACCGCGCTGCGCGCGATGCGCGACGCCGTCGCCGCCTCCTACGCGCGGCCCATCCTCGGCCGCGCCGAGTACGCCGCGCTCATGCGGCCCTGGCGCGCGGTCTACCCACGGGCGCGCTCACACGAGCCCGACCTGGGCCCGGCCGCCGCGGACGTCAAGCGGGTCCTCGCCGCGCTGCCGGTCCTCGCCGGCCGCTGCCACGACCCAGACAGCCTGGAGGTCTTCGACGGGCTGCTGGTCAGCGCCCTGACCCGGGACGACTCCGCCCACCAGCAGGCCATGGACGCCGCGTTCGCGAGCGCCGTGGTGACCGGCCGCCGCCGGGTGTGGACGCTGGTGCGCCGCAGCGCCGCCGAGGGGTTCTGGCGGCTGTGCCCGGACTGCCGCGGCAAGCGCGCCGCCACCGACTCCAGCGAGGATCACCGGGTCATGGAGCTGTGCGCCGACCTGGCCTGCGCGCTGCTCGTCGAGGACCTCCTCGACTCCTCCCAGTTCACGCAGCTCACCCGCCCGCTGCACACGCTCATCCCGCTCCAGCACCGCGGCGGCTGAGCGCTCGGGCAGGCTCGGGCAGCGGCCGCCCCGAGCTTCCGCCCGTCAGCCGTCAGCCGTCGGGCGCCGGCCGTCGGGCGCCGGCCGTCGGGCGTCGGGCGTCGCGACTCAGCCGTCGCCGGGGCGGCGCGGGCGGTAGACGACCAGCCGGGCACCGCTCGGGGTGATCACAATCCGCTCCACCCCCTCGGTGACCTCGCCGTCACAGGCGAAGGGCAGCGGCCCGGGCTGGTGGGAGGAGATCAGCACCCGTTCGACCGTGCGCTGCTCGTACACCCGGCTGCGGCCGAGCCGGCCGGTGAGGACCGCCCCCACCAGCCGCAGCCGGGCCAGCGGCGCCGACGCGTCGACGATCCGCAGGTCGAGCAGGCTCTCGTCGAGCCGGTTGCGGTAGGTCGGCGCGAAGCCGTCGGGGCGGTACACCCCGTTGCCCACGAAGATCAGCCAGACCCGGCGGCGCTCGGAGTCGATCTCCACCTCGAACGGCGGCTCGTGGCGCAGCACCCAGCACAGGGCGATGATCATCGCGGGCCACTTGCCGATGCGCCGCTCGAACCGTTCGCGCACGGCCACCATGTCGGGATAGCCCCCGAGGCTCGCGGTGTTCACGAAGATCCGGGAGAACCGGTCGAACACCGCGGAGATGCCGTCGGCCCGACCGAGGTCGACGGCGACCGCCGCACCCTCGCGGATCGCCTGCACCGAGTCGCCGGCACCGACCAGGCCCAGGTCGGCGGCGAAGTGGTTGAGCGTGCCCGCCGGGAAGACCGCCAGCGGCATGCCGCGGGCCAGCGCCACCTGCGCGGCCGCGTTGATGCTTCCGTCGCCGCCGGCGATGCCCAGCACCCTCGACTTCGATGCGGCGCCGGCCAGGGCGGCGGCCATGTCGTCAGCCGGCCCGACCTCGATGACCTCCGCCAGCGGCAGGTCGGCGCGCAGCACGGCGAGCAGATCGGCGTGGTTGCCCTGGCCGGAGCGCCCGTTGACGACGACGGTGAGGCCGTCCCCCTCGGGCAGTGCCGGCGCCCAGGCCGACGCCGGGCTCGCCCGCGCCGGCACCCAGGGCCGCCGCGGCATCACCTTCGTCGTGAGCAGGCCCGCGCCGACGCCCAGCAGGATCCCCGCGGCCACGTCCCCGGGGTAGTGCACCCCGACGTACACCCGGGAGAACGCCACGGCGGCGGCCAGGGCGGCCACCGGCACCGCCGCCCCGGGCGCGTCGAGGGCGACCCCGGTCGCGAAGGCGGCGGCGGACGCGGCGTGCCCGGAGGGGAACGAGAAGGTCGTCAGGTCGCGGGAGAGCCGGCGCAGCGGCGGGATGCCGTGCGTCGGCGGGCGGTCGCGGCGGAAGACCAGCTTGGCCGGCCCGTTGGCCAGGACGCTGGCGACGCCGAGCCCGATCAGGCCGCGGGCGGCCGCCGGGCGGCGGCGCCCCTTGGTGGCCCCCAGCGCCCCCGCCACGCCCCACCACAGCAGGCCGTGGTCGGCGGCGTGCGACAGCCGCGGCAGGACCGGGTCGAGCAGCGGGCGCCCACCGGCGAGCGCGGTGAACAGCGAGCGGTCCGCCCGGGTGAACGCCTGCACGAAACTACGGCCGAGGGCGATGTCGCGGCGCATGAGCAGGCGAGCCCGGCGCCCGACCGGACTCGTGGCCGGCGGCAGGCCGACCCGGGACCCGCGGGACACCTCCGCCCGCCACCGGTCGGCCAGGCCGGTCCCCCGCGCCGCTCCGACAANCCCCCGCACAGNCCCGCCCGCCGATCTCGCCGTCACGCCCGGCACCGTACCCGCCCGCGAGGCCGTCGGATCAATCTGGACGAAACCTCACAGCCGCGGGACACGGCACAGCCACGGGACACGACACAGCCGCGGGACACGACGGCGCCGACGGCGCCCGGCCGGTCAGACCCGGACGGGAGCCTGGCTCGCCCGCCGGGGCGCCGGGGGCCGCGGGGCGCAGGCCGCCCGCGGCAGGGCACGCCGCGGCTCGACCGTGCGACCGGTCGGCAGGATCTCCCCGGTGTCGTCGAACAGGATCACCCCGTTGCACAGCAGACTCCAGCCCTGGTCCCAGTGCTGGTTGGTCACCCGCGCGGCGTCCCGGTCGGCGCCTTCGGCGGTGGGGCAGGGTGGGGAATGGGGGCAGCCACGCCGGGGTGGGGGAAGCGCCCGGGAGGCTGCGGAAGCGGAGGAAGCGTCTGGGTCCTCGGTCGACGCAGGAAGCGCCGGCACCTCGTCTGAAACGCGAACAGCTTGCACGGGCACCAGACGTTACGCCTCCCCGTAAGAAGCGTCACACCGAGGCGCGTGCGGAGGGCCCGGCGTGTCTGCCGCGCCACAGTGCGGGCCGATCGCGAGATGCGCACTGATCGGGTCCTGACCAGGACAGCAGCCGCATGGCGCCCAGGTGCTAGCCGCTCGGGCAGGCCACGAGGTGTCCGCAGATGGACACCGGTAATCGGACCATGCGAGCAGATCGGTAGGTTACGGGGCTGCGGGCGAGCGATCCGTGGCACCGGCCGCGAGAATGACTCGCGTCGGTCTGCTGATGCGTCCGCCTGAACGACTGGCGCCGGCCCACCGGCGACCGGTCAGGGACTCCCGTCACGGACGGCCACCGGTGGGCGGTCGCGGGCACGCCCGGCCATGGAGGGGGTACGGACGATGGAGGGTGCCACGGGCACCGGCGCCGACACCGTCGGGGAGACTCCCGCCGCCGGCGGGGCGACCCGTTCGCGCGGTCAGGCGTTCGAGGTCTCGGTCGTGATGCCGTGCCTCAACGAGGAGGACTCGGTCGGCGTGTGCGTACGCAAGGCCCTCGCCGGGCTCGCCGCCGCGGGCGCCGTCGGCGAGGTCGTCGTCGTCGACAACGGCTCGACGGACCGGTCGGCCGAGCTCGCCCAGGAGGCGGGCGCCCGGGTCGTGCACGAGACGCGACGCGGCTACGGCAACGCCTACCTGGCCGGCTTCGCCGCCGCCAGGGGGCGGCTGATCGTGATGGGCGACGCCGACGACTCCTACGACTTCTCCGACCTCTCCGCGCTGCTCGCCCCGCTGCGCGCCGGTCGGGCGGACTACGTTCTCGGCTCCCGCTTCGCCGGGAAGATCCTGCCCGGCGCCATGCCCTGGCTGCACCGCTACGTCGGCAACCCGGTGCTCACCGGCATCCTCAACCGCCTGTTCGACGTGCGCTCGTCCGACGCCCACTCGGGGATGCGCGCGTTCAGCCGCGAGGCGTACCTGCGGATGCGGCTGCGCTGCGAGGGAATGGAACTGGCCAGCGAGCTGGTCATCGCCGCCGGGCGGGCCGGGCTGCGCATCGAGGAGGTGCCGATCACCTACCACCCGCGGGTGGGTGACTCCAAGCTGCACTCGCTGCGCGACGGCTGGCGCCACCTGCGGTTCATGCTGCTGCTCGCGCCGCGATACCTGTTCGTCCTGCCGGGTCTGGTGCTGCTGGCGCTCGGGCTCGTCGGCCAGGCGGTCCTGCTCCCCGGCTCCCTGGACCTCGGCTTCCACCGGCTGGATCTGCACTTCTCGATCCTGTTCGCGCTGCTGGCACTGCTCGGCTGGCAGCTCGTGCTGCTCGGCGTCTGCGCGGACGTCCACAACCACGCGGTCGGCTGGCAGGAGCGCCGCCGCTGGCCGCTGCCGCTGATCCACCGGGTGTTCACCCTCGAACGCGGCCTGGCGTTCGGGGCCGGCCTGTTCACGGTCGGGTTCGTCGTCGACGTCGTGGTGCTCGTACGCTGGCTCGCGAACGACCTCGGTCCTCTGAACGAGATGCGCCCGGCGCTGCTCGCGATGACCCTGATGGTGCTCGGCGCCCAGACCGCGTTCGGCTCGTTCTTCCTGCGCCTGCTGACCGCGGGGCCCAGCGGCGGCCATCAGCGCGCCGCCGCCCGCCCGGCGATGCGGGCGCCCGGCGATCCGCCCGGCGGAGCGCCGCTGGTCGGCATGCACTACGAGACGCAGGAGCACCCGGCCGAGGCCGTCGGGTTCTGAGAACGGCGGACATCGACGATGGTCGTCCTGGGCAGGCACGTGTTCCCGCCGCCCCGTGTTCACGCGCATCCTGATCAGGGCAGCGGCTCCCCGCCCCAGCCCCCGGTC
Source organism: Frankia torreyi (assembly GCF_000948395.1). Classification (GTDB taxonomy): domain Bacteria; phylum Actinomycetota; class Actinomycetes; order Frankiales; family Frankiaceae; genus Frankia; species Frankia torreyi. Next base: position 14,673 of record NZ_JYFN01000084.1, read on the forward strand.
AGGACGACGGCGGCGACGCCCTCGGCGGCCACCGCGGGGCCGGCCTACCCCGTCTACCCCGACGAGCCGGACCGTTCCGGCGAACCAGAGCGCGGGGACGAACCCGAGTATCGCGGCGACGGCGGTGACGCTCCGCATGATGTCGGCGACGCGAAGCGCGCCGCGAGGGCCCCGGCTTCACCCGACGCCCCGGTCGTCCTGGGCGCCGACACGGGCGGTGGGGACGGGCCGCCGCCGCGCCGCGACCGCCGGCCGCTGCGCCATCTGCCGTTCGCGATCCTGCTCGCCGCGGGCGTGGCACTGCGAGCGGTCACCGCCTACGCCTACCGGCCGGCGTTCGAGTTCTACGGCGACTCCTACGCCTATCTACGCCTGTCGACGCTGAAGGCCCCCGACCCGATGCGGCCGGCGGGCTACCCGGCGTTCCTGCGGCTGCTGTCGTTCACCGACAGCCTCTGGTGGGTCACCGTCGTCCAGCACGCGGCGGGGCTGGCTCTGGGCGTGACCCTCTACGTCCTGCTGGTGCACCGCCGGGTCGCGGCGCCGATCGCGGCGCTCGCCGCGGCGCCGATCCTGCTCGACGCCTACGAGCTGGTCATCGAGCACTACGTGATGGCCGAGACGCTGTTCGCGGTGCTGCTGGTCGCCGCGATCGTCGCCCTGACCTGGTCGCCCCGCCCGTCGGTGTGGGCGTGCGGGCTGGCCGGGCTGCTGCTCGCTGGCGCGGGCCTGGTTCGCACGATCGGCGTGGCCCTCGCCGTGCTGGTCGTCGGTTACCTGGTGCTGCGCCGGGTCGGCTGGCTTCGCTTCGCGACCTTCGTCGTCGCCCTGGCCGTGCCGCTCGCCGGCTACGCGACCTGGTTCCATGCAAGCCACGGGAAGTACGCGCTCACCGGCGGCGACGCGGTGTGGATGTACGGCCGGGTGGCACCGATCGCCGACTGCGACCGACTGCACCTGAGCCGGCCGCAGCTCGTGCTGTGCTCCCCCCACCCCGTCGCCGAGCGGCCAGACCCCAGCTACTACGTGTGGAGCGTCAACAGCCCGTCCCGGCGGCTGCACGTGCCCGCCGACGAGCGGGACGCGCTGCTGCGCGACTTCACCCACCAGGTCATCCGCTACCAGTTCGGCGACTACGTCCGGATGGTCGGCGGGGAGCTCGCCCACTACTTCCGCCCCGGCCGACCGATCGGGCACCGGGACTGGCCCGACGCGACCTGGCGCTTCCCCACCGGGGACGAGCCTCGCTTCCTGCACAACGGCGAGCCGCTGCTGGGCCTGCACGGCGACGCGCCGAAGCGCGAGGTCCACGAGTCGGCCGCCGGCTTCCTGCGCGGGTACCAGCGGTACGGCTTCACCCCCGGGCCGGTGCTGGCCGGAATGCTGCTGCTCGCCGTCGTCGCGATCGCGGTGCCGGCCCGGCGCCGCGCCCCGCGACTGGGCGTACGCGGCGCCCGGGCCCGCCGACGCTGGCACGACCAGACGGTCGAACACCGGCGGCTACGCGCCGACACGGCCCTGCTCGCGGCCGCCGGCGTCATGATCCTCGTGGTGCCGGCGGCCACGGTCTGCTTCGACTATCGCTACCTGCTGCCCGTGCTCGTCCTGATCCCGCCCGCCGCGGCGCTGGCGACCCGCCGGCTCGCCCTGGTCCGCCGCTCCCGCCGGGCCCCCGACGAGATCACCCGCACCTCGCTGTGGGCCCCCGCGGTGCCCGAACCCACACTGCCGGGGCCAGCGTCGACAGGAGGACCGTCGCCGATCGGGCCGTCACCGATCGGGCCGTCGCTGACTGAGAAGTCGGCGACACGCCGTGCCGGCCAGGACCACCTCGACCCGGCCGGACCGGCAACCCGTCCCGCCGACACCGGCGACGCGGCGGCGGCGGGCACCACGGTGCGGCGTCGCCACCGGCGCTGACCGGTCAGCGGGTCCGGTCAGCGGGTCCAGCCGAGGCCGAGGCGGGGGGCCTCCATCGCCGGGCAGGTGTCCATCACGACGTCCAGGCCGGCCTCACCGGCACGGACCGCGGCCGCGTCGTCGCGGACGCCGAGCTGGAGCCAGACGCCCCTCGCGCCGATCTTCACCGCCTCGTCGACCACCGGCCCGGCAAGCTCCGAGCGGACGAACAGGTCGACGACGTCGACGGCGAACGGGATCTCGCTCAGCGTCGCGTACCCCTGCTCCCCCGCGACCACCGGCGCCGACGGGTGGACCGGCACCACCCGCTTACCGTTGCGACGCAGGTACTCCGCGATGCCGAACGCGGTGCGGCGGGTGTCGTTGGACAGCCCGACGACCGCCCACACCTCGGTGTCGGCGAGCAGATGACGGATCGTGTCGTCGTCTCCGTAGCGCATGCCAGGTGTCAACAGCGGCGACGGTCCGTGTCATCCGGTCGCGTGGGGACGAGGGATGGCCCGCGGGCATCCGTGCCGAACCCGCACTTCCCGCCCGACGAGCGCGAAGCGGGGGCCGCGGGACGGGCGGCCGCATAGGATCACCATGTGAACAACACGGAAGTCGTCCTCTCCCGCACGGGACGGCCCCGGCCACATTCGGGCGGCGGAATGGGTGGCCCGCGGTGAGCGACAAGCACGAGGTCACCCTCTCCGCCTCGGCCGAGCGGGACCTGGCCAAGCTCGCCGAGCTCACCCGCGGCGAGGTCCGCCGGTTCCTCGACGGCAAGCTGCGCGACGATCCGCGCAAGGCCGGCACCCCGATTCCGGGCGAGCAGGTCGGCATGCACGAGGCCAGCGGCCGGACCTGGCGGATCCTCTACCGGATCGACGCGAACACCCGGACGGTGCGGGTCATGGTCGTCGCGCCGCGCGGTTCGCGCACCCGGATCGTGCCCACGATCGGCACCTCAAGCCCCGCCACCGGCTGGCGCCGCATCTGACCTCCGGCGGCCCCGGGGCGTCCCCATACGGCGCCGCTCCGCACGGACGTCACGCATACGAACATATGTTCGACATCCTGAGGTGAACGATCTATCGTGGATCCATGACCGCCCCGAGCGACCGAGCCGGCCGCGCACCGATACCCGCACGGCGGCTGCCAGGTGGGGCGGCGAGATCACACCATCGACGCGACGGCGCTCGTGCATCCCCGACGACGGACCGATAAAATCTTCAGTATAAGCAGCCGCGAGGTCGGACCGGGAGGCGATGTCAGGCCATGGCGGAAAACGTCCATGATGTCGCGTCGCTGATCGTCACGACCCTCGGAGACGTCGACACCATGCGCCTGCAGAAGCTGGCCTACTACTCGCAGGCCTGGCACCTGGCGACCTACGGGACGGTCCTCTTCCCCGACGAGATCGAGGCCTGGACCTTCGGTCCCGTCGTGCCCCAGCTTTACAGCGCCCACCGGGGGGCCTACGGCGTGAGGACCTGGGTCCGTGGCGACCCGCGTCGCCTCGACGATCGCTCCCGCCACCTCGTCAACTGGGTCCTCGAGACCTATGGGCAGCTCACGGGCGAGGAGCTCTCTCGGATGACGCACGCGGAAGCTCCCTGGCGACATGCGCGAGCGGGGCTCGACGACAGCGAGCGCTCGAACGAGCCGATCGATCCCACGGTCATGAAGGAGTATTTCTCCCGCCTGAGGATGTCCCCGGCTGAGGCGGTGTCCGCAGCGGTCGGTAACGCGCGGCTCGAGGGCTACGAACTGTCGGCCTCGACGGCGAAGCAGCTCGGCAGGATTGCCACCGGCGAGAGTTCGGCAGACGACATCGTCAGGGAAATTCTCGCCCGGTATCATCACTGAGGGCGATAGCGGAGGGCGATAGCCGCTACCGTCCTTGAAATACCTCTGGCATCAAGACCCGCTGTGCCTCGGCATGGTCGGCCCGGGGGCGTTGGAGGCGCGATCGCTGCCGCTGGTGACCCGTACTGCTGGCCAGGTTCCGAATGCCTGAGGAACCGGCTTATGATCATCGACCGGGACGAGCTCGCCGAAGTGGAGCAACAGCTCTCGGCGGCCCGCTACACGCAGCTTGGCATCTCACTCCTGCCGGGCGCCTACGATGCCGCGCACCTTCGGAGGTTCCACCGGCAGCTTTTCGCTGACGTGTACGACTGGGCCGGCACCACCAGAAGCGTGAACATCGCGAAGGACGGCCACCCCTTCTGCCTGGCACCCAACATCGACAGCCAGCTCGATGCACTGTTCACCGGCCTCGCCAGGAATCAGTATCTGCTCCACCTCGACCGGGAGACCTTCGTCTCCCGGCTCGCCGAGTTCTACGGCGACATGAACGCGATCCATCCCTTCCGGGAGGGCAACGGCCGCACCCAGCGGGCGTTCTTACGCCAACTCGCGGCCGGCGCCGGCTGGACGCTGCGGTGGGACGACCTGGCCAAGGACGCGAACGACGGTGCCTGCCATCGGTATCGGCATCATTTCGACCCCGAGGAACTGATCGCCCTTCTCGGCCCCCTGGTCCTGCGAAGAGGCGGCCAGGAGTGATCGGGGCCGCGTTGGCCGTGAGTGCCTCCCGGCAGGGAGAGTCAGGAGACGTTGACGCCGAAGTCCAGGGCGATCCCGCGCAGCCCGGAGGCGTAGCCCTGGCCGACGGCGCGGAACTTCCACTCGCCGCCGTAACGGTAGAGCTCACCGAAGATCATCGCGGTCTCGGTGGAGGCATCCTCGGTGAGGTCGTACCGGGCCACCTCCGCACCGGTCGTGGCGTCGGTGACCCGGATGAAGGCGTCGCGGATCTGGCCGAAGGTCTGCCGGCGGGTGTCCGCGTCGTAGATCGACACCGCGAAGACGACCTTCGCCGCCTGCGGGGTCAACGTTCGCAGGTCGACGTTGATCTGCTCGTCGTCGCCGCCACCGCCGCCGACCAGGTTGTCGCCGAGGTGCGTGACCCCGCCGTCGGGGCTGACCAGGTTGTTGAAGAAGACGAAGTAGCTGTCGGAGAGCACCCGGCCGGCCTCGTTGACGACGATCGCGCTGGCGTCAAGGTCGTAGTCCGCGCCGCTGGTCTGCCGCACCTTCCAGCCCAGCCCGATGGTCACTGCCGTGAGGTTGGGGGCGACCTTGCTGAGCGAGACATTCCCGCCCTTGGACAGCGACACGGACGTCATGTCCCACACCCTAGTACCGATGGGTGCGGCCCGAACCGATGCGGCCCGAAATCCCCGCCTACGCCAAAGTCCGGAAGGCGGTGCCCTGCCACGTCCGCGGACACCCGCGCCCGGCTACGCGTCGGCGAGCCGCCAGCGCGCGGGGGCGCCGTCGTCGACGCGGGCGGCGCCGGTCGCCACCAGGGCGGCCAGGCACCCGAAGGTGTCGGTGACAGCGTTCTGGAGCGCCACGCCGCGCAGGTTGCGGAACGGGCGGTGCCAGGTCACGTGGTCGGCGATTTCCCAGACGGTGCTCGCACCGGCGCGCAGGCCCGCGAGCACCTCGGCAAGCCGGCCTCGGTGCATCGCGTCGATCTCGGCGAGGCGGTGTTCCAGGCCGGTGAACCGGTGCTCGTGCGCCGGCAGTACCTCTGCGGCGTCCAGCCCACGCAGCCGGGCGAGCGCGCGCAGGTGGTCACCGAGCGGGTCGGGATGGGACTCGTCGGGTTCGGGGGTGCCGACCACGGTCGACGGCAGCACGTGGTCACCGGACAGCAGCAGCCGGTTGGCCGGCTCCCAGAAGCACAGGTGTCCCGGCGAATGGCCGGGGGTCCACAGCGCGCGCAGCTCCCACCCGGGGATGTCCGGTCGCCCGCCGTCCTCGATCAGGACGTCCGGGCGCGGAATCCGGCGCACGGCCGCCTGGGTGCCCTTGACCAGGTGTTCGGTCACCTCGGCCGGGGCGCCGGCGCGGGCCATCAGCCCCGGGATCCGCGTGGCGAAACCGTTCTCGAACTGGCTCAGGATCGCGTTGTCCAACGGGTGCAGCGACACCCAGGCGCCGGACGCCTCACGGATCCGGCCCGCCATCCCGAAGTGATCGAGATGGGCATGGGTGACGACGACGCCCTGAACCTCGGCGGCCGAGGTCCCGACCGTGTCCAACCCTGCCTCCAGGGCCGCGAAGGCCTCGTCGGAGTCCCAGCCGGCGTCGATCAGGTAGGGGCCGTCCGCGGTCTCGAAGACGTAGACGGTCACGTGGGCCGGCTTCGCCCAGGGCAGCGGGAGCGGGATGCTCCACAGTCCCGGCCGGACCTGTTCCACCGGCGGCAGGGGACGGCGCCAACGCACGGGCCGCGTGCCGGCGTCGCGCTGCGCGGGCGCGGAGGGAAGCCGTCCGACGTCGGGCGTGGTCATGCGTCGGGCGTGGTCATGGTCGTCGTTCCTCCACAGGGTCAGGCGGTCGACGGCTGGTTGGGGGGGACGGCGGCTGAGGGGACTGTGCCGGGCGTACCTGGGGTGTCGGGAGCCGGGGCGCCGAACGCGCCGAACAGTCGGGCGGCCTGGTCCGGGCGGGGAACGACGAAGATGCCGACGCCCTCGACCAGGGGCTGGTCGGGCTCGGACTCCAGCGCGATGGTGCCGGCCGCGGTGATCTTCCGGTCGGCGACCTCGACGACCCGCCCGACGACGAGCAGCGGCGCCAGCAGCGGAACCGGCCGGCGGTAGCGGGCCGACAGGGAGACGGTCAGGCCGGATCGGCCACTCGCGCTGACGACGTCGCCCAGGACCTGGTCGAGCATCATGGCGCTCACCCCGCCGTGCAGGTAACCGCGCGGCCCCTGGTAGGGCAGGCCGAGGGTGGCACGGCCGGTGAGGACCCCGTCCACCAGCGTGGTCTCGAGCCAGGGCGCGATCGGGTTGGCCTGCCCGATGACCGGGTTGTACAGCCACAGCTTCGCGACCGGGTCGTCCAGTGGCGCGGGTTCACCGACGTCGCGCTGCTCGGCGGTCAACGCGGGCAGACACTGAGTGATCCGGGCGGCGACGTCGAGCAGGGTCGCGGTCGGCGCCAGCGTGCGCACGGAGGCGTCGGTCAACGCGCGCAGGGCCGCGCCGAGCTGGGCGGCCGCATCTCGCTGGGCCGCCATCTCTCGCTGGGTCGCCATGCCATCCGCGACCGTCGACGGCTCCTCCCAGGCGGGCCGCGCCTGCGCAGCGGCCTGGCGCGGCAACCCAAGCTCGTCCAGAGCAGCGTCCACGGCGTCGTCCACCCGTTTCCTCGGCGCCTGGCGGCGCGTCGTCTCGTCGGTCACCCCACGCCCCGGGACGGCCGTACGGCACCGCCGCCGATGCCCCGCCCGCCCCACCCGCCGCGCCGCGGGTGGGAGAAAGGGAGAACGGGCACCGCCTGGTGCCCGGCGAGCCAGCGCCACCCCTCGTCGGGTGTACGCACCCCCGGTCGATCCCGTCCGCGCCGAACGTTCATCGTGGTGACGCCTCAGCCACGCGATGGAACCGAGTTGAGAATACCCCACCGGCCTGTTGACGGTCGCTCGACAGCCCTCCTGGGTCGCGTGGGTCACGCCGCTGCGACCAGGGTCAGCGGGCCCTCGACCCCCGCCCGCCAGGGCACTGACAACCCATGAAAGGCCTGCACTACCGGCACGTCGCTTCCCCCTGACGCCGGCCGGCCGGGCCCACACTCCGCCGGGGGTGCGCTTCGTGAGCGAGATCACCCTGGATCTTCCGTACCCGGCCGACCATGCGCCCCCGACACCCCAACGGCCAACAGAGTGCACTGAATTTGCACCGCGCCGGAATCCCGTCGGCGGTCGCCCGCCGCAACGCTCCACCCCGCTCCTACCGTCGTGCACCGCCCGGGCACCGCAGCCGGGTCGTGGGCGGCCCGGTCCCCGCCAACCACTAGGCTCGGACGGATGATCGAGCCCGCGTCGACAACCGGTCCAGACCGGCTGCCCACCGCGGTCGGGCTCGTCGGCGACGTCGGGATGATCCGCCGGCTCAAGGCGCTGGCGCTGACGCAGCCGTTGCACGACCTCGACGTGCGCAAGGCGCACCTGGACGGCGCGGACTTCTCCGTCTACGCGATGGCCGAGCTCGGCCTGCACGCGATCGACCAGGTCACCGTGGCGATGGACTTCGACCGCGGCGCGGACCACGACCAGGTGCGCCGCCGCCTGGTCCCGCTCGCCGCCGCCCAGGCGCCCGCCCGCCCGGCCGCCGAGCACGACCGGGTGGCGTCCTGGGTGCTGCACAACCTCATCAACGTCGGCAACGTCAACCGGGGCTTCGAGGCGGGTTACGGCACCCTGCACGCCGACGGCCGTTACGAACGGCGCCGCTTCGACTTCAAGCTGCTCGTCGAGTTCGCCGATCCACACGGGGAGATCTACCTGCGGGCCACCGACGAGGCGGTGACCGTGCTGGTCGGGGCATTGGACACCGACATCACCTCGGCGCAGGTCGCCGCCGAGGTCGCCCTGGACACGCTCATCCGCCGCGGCCGGCTCGCCGACGCCCGCAGCGCGGCGGAGGCCGCCCGGTACCGCACCGTGCAGTACGCCGAGCAGCTCCGCCGACACCTCGACGCGACGCGGCGCAACGTCCTGGCCGTCGACTGGCTGCACGCGATGCCCGCCCTCGTCGACGAGGCCCTGCAGCACGTCGAGCAGCGTTACCGGTACGAGAACGCGATCCTCACCCACATCCGCCGCTACCGCGACTCCGCCGACGACGCCGACCACAAACGCCAGGCTGCCGACCTGGTCGCCATCGTCGGAGACTGCATCCGTCGGCACACCCAGCTCCAGGCCCGGCTGTTGGAGGCGGGCGCCGTGTTCCGCGCCGAGCAGGACCGCCAGCAGTTCGCCGTCACCCCGGCGCGCGGTGGCGTCGACCTGCACGCCCAGTTGCTGGTGCCGACGCTGGCATTGGCCGCCGGAGACGCACAGCGCCCGGCGGCGGCGTTCTTCCCCGGTGCGGTGGGCGTGCGCACGCCCCGGGCCCCTCGGGTCCTCGATCTGGTCGATCTGCTGCTTCGCCCGCCGGTGGAACGCGACACGCTCGGCGCGGAGGTGGTCGAGGCCGAGCTGGTGCCGTTGGCCGAGCCGGCGCGGTTCGACGACGAGACCTGGGCCCACGCGCTCGGGCTGCTCGAGCTCGACCCAGCGGCGCCGCGCCGGCTGTCCGCCCTGCTCGCCGACGCCCGCCGCGGGGGCGACCGGGACATCGTCGACCTCGTCGCGCTGCTGGCCCTGCACGCGGTCAACCCCCGCGTCGACGCGTCCCGGCAGGCGGGCGAGACGACCCTCACGGTCGCCGTCGACGACGGCACGCCGCTGCACGATCCGGAGTTCGGCGGGGCCGACCTGCTCGTCGGCCGGGCCCGGATCGTCGCGGCTCCCAGCACGGAGACGGCCAGCACGGGGACGGCCAGCACGGGGACGGCCAGCACGGGGACGGCCAGCGCGGAGACGGCCAGCGCGGCGGCGATCGCGGGGACGGCCGGCACTGCCGCGGCCGTCGCGGATGGTGCGGTCGCCCGGGGGCCGCAGGGCGAAGCGGAATCGTCGGACCCGGCTGGTATCACTTCAGTCCTGACAGAACTGCAGGCTGCGGGCGGCGCGGCCGCGCCGGCGGGAAGGAGGTCACGATGAGCCGGGAACCTGACACGGGCGTCCCGGACCCACAGGGCGACCCGATCGACGCCGACCCGATCGACGGCGGGTCGATCGACGCCGACCCGGTCGACGGCGGGCCGGTCGACGGCGGGCCGGTCGACGGCGGGCCGGGCGACGGGGGGCGGGGGGCCGAGCGGCGGCGCGCCGACGCCCACGAGGCGTCCCGGCTGGTGTCGTTCGGCCTGCGGCCCCGGCTGGTGCCGGCTCGTGACCCCGACTACCGCGACCTGGTCCGGCGTTACCTGCGGGAGGCGGAGTTCGCCGCGTTGACCCAGGCGATCGCCGCCGGCCTCGGGCTGGTCGTGCTCGACGTCTCCGAGCGGGCAGGTCTGGTCCCGGCCGGCGCCGACGACTCGGCCTTCGCCGTTCGGATCGGCGACTACGCCCGCCGCGCCGGCGGCGAGCACCGCGCGGCCGACCGGCTGCTGCACGCCCTCGCCCAGCTCGCCGTCGCCGCGCTCGCCTATCCGCGGCCGGCCGACCTCGCCGACGCCTCCTACGTCGGGCGGGTCAGCGTGCACGGCGTCGACGCGTTCGTCCGGGAG
>NZ_JYFN01000085.1 GCF_000948395.1 Frankia torreyi
CCTGCCTGCCCCCGCCCTGCCCCGCCTTCACCGCCGGCCGCCATCCGTGCCCCCGCGCCCCCGTGCCGGCCTTCACCCGACGGCGCCGAATGCCGCCGAGAAATCGATCCGTGGAATATCCGGCGCGGATCGGGACGCCGACCCTGTTACGCCTTCTGCTGCCTGCATTCAGGAATGATTACGAGACGCTTCGCCAATACTTGCGGACCGGGATGCGAGCTGGTAGAAAGCAATCGGTAGCCCCGGTATGAAACAGCTCACACCTCTTCTGGTAAGGTTCGGGACCCGTGGGGAGCACATGGTCGGGAGCAGGAATTTACGCACGGCGACGATTGTCGTCGGATTATGTCTCGCGCTAGTACTGGCGGCATGCGGAGGATCGTCGTCGAGTGACGGCAGGGGTGGCTCGCCGAGCGCGCCGGCGGCTATTACGTCGAACGTCAGCGCCAAGATCATGGTGATCGGCGACCTGACCAGCACCATTCCTTTCAAGGTGCCGGAGGTCGTGCCGGTGGCGCGCGGGGTGCTCCGCGGTTTTCCCAACGTGCGGATCGAGACCTGTGACGCGAAGGGAACGTCCGGCGGCTATCAGATCTGCGCCCGGCAGGCGATCAACGAGAAGGTCGCCGGGGTGATCCAGGGCTTCGTCACCGCCCAGGACCAGACGGCGCTGACCAAGGCCGGCATTCCGGTGGTCGGGGTCAGTGACGACACGAGCCCCAACTCCTTCCCGGTCAGCTCCTCGTTCGCGCTCTACGTCTCCCTGGGGGTGGGCCTGGCCAAGACGGGCTGCACCAAGCTCGGCATCGTCTACCTCGACGGCTCGGACTTCCTCATCGACTACATCAAGCGGGGGTTCGAGTCCCGGGGCGGCAAGGAGGTCGCGCGAGCCCCGGTCGCGGCCAACGCCGCGGACCTGTCGCCCGCGGTCGCCAAGCTGACCGGCGCCGGCGCCACGTGCGTGGCGGTCAGCCTGGTCCCGAGCGGAGCGGCGCAGGCGCTCACCGCCCTGAGGCAGAGTGGCCGCACCCTCACGATCGGTGGAATCTCGGCGATCTTCAACGAGGATCTCCTCAGTTCGCTGGGCAGCCTCGCCGACGGCCTCATCGTCGTCGACAGCCAGCTCAACTCCCATGACACCGCCGCCGGCGGGATCGGGCAGGTGCAGGCGGACGCGCGGGCCGTCGACTCGAAGACCAAGCTCACCGAGCAGGCCGTCGTCGCCTGGATCGCCGCGCGGCTCGTCGGATCCGCGCTGCGCAGCACCACCGGCGAGGTCACGCCCGCCTCCCTCACCGCCGCGCTCAACGGCCTGCGCGGCGTGGACCTCGCGGGCGTCGTTCCGCCCTGGACCTCGCAGCCGCTGGACAACCCGTCCTTCCGCCGGGTGTTCAACCACTACGGGATCAACTACGAGATCTCCGGGGGCAAGGCGGTTCGCAAGGGCGACTTCTACGACATCGCCCCCATCCTGCGAACCAAGTGATCCACGGGGGATCGAGATGACCGAGGTATTCAGATTCGCCGCGCTCGGCGTGGGTGCCGGCGCGCTGTACGCGCTGGCCGCCGTCGGACTCGTCCTGGTGCACCGCGGGTCGGGTGTGGTCAACTTCGCCCAGGGCGCGATGGGCATGGTCGGCGCCTACGTGTACTTCGAGGGCCGCGGGGCCGACCTGCCCGACGCCGTCTCGGTGGTGCTCGGGCTGCTCGCCGCCGCCGTGCTCGGCGCGGCGTTCCACCTGCTGATCCTGCGCCGCATGCGGGGGGCGTCCGGCCTCGCCCGGATCGTGGCGACCCTCGCCCTGCTGGTGGTCCTGCAGTCGGTGGCGGTGCTGCGCTACGGGGACCTGCCGAAGGTGATCCCGTCCATGCTGCCGATCAGACCGGTCAGTGTGTTCGGGGCGCAGATCGGCCGGGACCGCCTCTACATCCTCGCCATCGTCGTGGTGCTCACCGCCGCGCTGTGGGCCGTCTACCGGTTCACCAGGTTCGGCGTGGCGACGAGCGCGGTGGCGGAGAACTCCCGGTCGGCCGCGGCCCTGGGTGTCTCGCCGGATCTCATCGGGGCGGCGAACTGGGCGGTCGGCGCGGCCCTCGGCGCGCTCGCGGCGATCCTGCTCGCGCCGATCACCGGACTCGGGCCCGCGAACCTCACCTACCTCGTCATCCCGGTGCTGGCCGCGGCGGTGGTGGGACGGTTCGCGTCGTTCCCGATCACCCTCGCCGCGGGCCTGGTGATCGGGATAGGGCAGTCCGAGGTGACGCGGTATGTCACCGCGCCCGGTCTGGCGACCGCCATCCCGTTCGTCCTCGTCGCGGTGGTGCTGCTCGCCCGCGGGCGGACGACCGCCGGGAAGGGTGACAGTTTCGGCCGGATGCCGCGGCTGGGCGCCGGCCGTCCCCACCGGCTCGCGACGGGAGTCGCGGTGCTCGCGTCGGTCGTGTGCATCTGGTGGCTGCTGCCCGCTGCGTGGGTCAACGCGTTCGGTCTCCAGATGATCGTCGCGATCATCCTGATGTCCTTCGTGGTGGTCACGGGCTACGCCGGTCAGGTCTCCCTCGTCCAGATCGGCTTCGCCGGGGTCGGGGCGCTGATGACGGCCTGGCTGGTGGCCGACCACGGCTGGCCGTTCTGGCTCGCCGCCCTCGCCGGCGTCCTCGCCGTGGTGCCGGTCGGGATCGTGGTGGGCCTCGGCGGGCTGCGCACCCGCGGGGTCCACCTCGCGATCCTCACCCTGGGACTGGCGATCTCGCTGGAGGCCGTCGTGTTCGGCAACCCCCGCTACACCGGCGGGACGGAAGGTTACCAGGTCGGCGGGATCCGCGTTTTCGGGCTGGCGGTCGACGCGCTGTCCTTCCCGAAGCGATACGCGAGCCTCGTGCTCGTCGTCCTCGTCGTCGTCGCCCTGGCGATCGTCAACCTGCGCCGGTCCCGCGCCGGGCGGCGGCTGATCGCGGTGCGGACCAACGAGCGCGCCGCCGCGGCGCTCGGCATCTCCGTGGTCGGCGCGAAGCTCTACGCCTTCGTCCTGGGCGGGATGATCGCCGCCCTCGGCGGCATCCTGCTGGCGTTCCACGATCCCGTGCCGAGCTTCGGCGCCTTCGCGGGCCTGCAGTCGGTGACGGCCCTGCAGAACGCGGTCCTCGGCGGCGTCGGGGCCACCACGGGGCCGCTGGTGGGTAGCTCGTTCGCCCCGGGGACCCTCGGCCAGCAGATCTTCGGGTTCCTCGGCGCGAAGGTGGCGCTCTACCTGGCGCTGGCGAGCGGGGTCGGGCTGCTGTTCATGCTGACCTCCGCGCCCGACGGCCTGGTGTTCCTGCGCCACCGCGCCGACGACCGGTTGCGCGCGCTGCTGGCCGACCGCCTTCCCCGGCAGCTGCCCGGGCTCCGGCCACGCGCGCGGCGGGCGACCACCCCTGCACCCGATTCGCCGACGTCCGCATCTCCGACGTCCGCATCTCCGACGTCCGCATCCCCGACGTCCGCATCCCCGACGTCCGAGGTCGGGGGGGCGGGGCGCGCGGTGGGCCGCGAGCAGCATCGCGTCCCGCCGTTGGCGCTGGAGCTGCGCGGGGTGTCGGTGCGCTTCGGCGGCGTCGCCGCGCTGCGCGAGCTGAGCCTGCGCGTGCGCCCCGGCGAGGTCGTGGGCCTGATCGGGCCGAACGGCGCCGGCAAGAGCACGACGATCGACGCGATCACCGGTTTCACCACCCTGGCCGGCGGCGAGGNGCGTCTCGGCGAGACGCGCATCGACGGCTGGAGCCGCGAACGGCGGGCGCGCGCGGGGCTCGGCCGGTCGTTCCAGTCACTGGAACTGTTCGAGGACCTCACCGTCCTGGAGAACCTGCAGAGTGCCTGCGACCGCCGGGACAGCCTCGCCTACGTCACCAACCTGGTCGTCCCGGACCGCGGCCGGCTCACCCCCGCCGGCTGGGCCGCGGTCGCCGACTTCGGGCTCGCGCCGTTCCTCGACACGCCGGTCCAGGATCTCGGCTACGCCCACCGGCGGATGCTCGCGGTGGCCCGTGCCGTGGCTGGCGGCCACAGCGTCCTGCTGCTCGACGAGCCGGCGGCCGGCCTCGGTGATGCCCAGACCCGCGAGCTCGGCACGGTCCTGCGCCGGCTCGCGGACGAGCGCGGGATGGCCGTCTTCCTCGTCGAGCACAACGTCGACATGGTGTTGCGCACCTGCGACCGCGTCTACGCGCTCGACTTCGGGGCGCTGATCGGCGCGGGCACGCCGGCCGAGATCAGCGGTACGCCGGCCGTCGTCGACGCCTACCTGGGCACCGCCCGATTCCGGGCCGACGGCGTGCCCACCGGCGTGCCCACCGGCGTGCCCGACGGCGTGCCCGACGGCGTGCCGACGGACATGACCCCCGACGTGGCGATGAGGAGACAATCGGCATGAGCGAGGAACTCACCTGGCTGCCCGCGTGGCGCATCCGGGAACTGATCGGCAAGCGCGAGGTGTCCTGTGTGGAGGTCACCGAGCACTTCCTGGGCCGCATCGAGGAGTTCAACCCCACCCTGCGCGCCTTCGAACAGGTCGACCGCGCCGGTGCCCGCGAGCAGGCCCGGCGCGCCGACCGGGCGGTGGCCGCCGGCGAGGCCCTCGGGCCGCTGCACGGGATTCCGACGTCGGTGAAGTCGCACATCCGCGTCGAGGGGCTGCGCTACGTCCAGCCGGGCACGGACGTGGTGTCGAGTTTCGACGACATCTGCGTCGAGCGCCTGCGCCGGGCCGGAGCGATCATCATCGGTACGAACACCATGATGGGCGCCGGCGCCGACCTGACGCTCGCCCGGGACCGCCCCGGCGTGTTCAGCCCGTTCAACTGGGACGCCGAGGCGCTCAGCCCGTGGGACACCACCCGGGTTCCCGGCTGGTCCAGCTCCGGTGGCGCCGCGACGGCGGCGGCCCGGCTGCTGCCGGTGACCATCGGCTCGGACGGCGGGGGCTCGACCCGGCTGCCGGCCGCCTACTCCGGGGTGGTGGGCCTGCACACCTCCCGCGGGCTCATCCCGCACGTCAACTACGACAAGCCGACGATGCTGCTCACCGCCAGCTACGGGCCGCTGGCCCGGTACGTCCGCGACGCGGCGCTGTTCACCCGCGCGATGAGCGGCGGCGACGGGCGGGACTACGTGTGCCTGCAGGACGACACCCCCGATCCGGTCGACGCCCTCGACCGGGGTGTCGAGGGGATGTCGATGGCGTGGACCGAGGACTTCGGCTTCGCCGCGACCTACGCCACCGCCGACAGCGCGCGGATCATCGATGTCGCCCGGGCGGCCGCGCACAGCCTCGTCACCCTCGGCGCCACCGTCGACCCGACCGCGGAGGTCTGGGAGGACCGCGCCGAGCGGGGCACCGTGCGCTGGACGGTGGAGCCGTCCGTCTACGAGGTCATGGTCGGCACCAACTCGGCCCCGCTGCCGGCGCTGGACCCGCTGCTCTACCGCGAGCAGGCGGAGTCCCGGGCGCGCAACTGGGAACGCTTCCAGCGCCTGTTCCGGCGCTACGACGTCATCCTGTCGGTCACCGCGCAGCGGATCGCCGCGCCCGTCGAGGAGTGGGAGCGCGCCTGGACCGTGGACGGCCCGACCTTCCCGGGCGGCAGCTTCGCCCCGGTGTACTGCAGCCACACGATGATCTTCAACTGGCTGGGGTTCCCCGCGGTGACGGTGCCGTGCGGCTTCGTCGACGGCCTGCCCGTCGGGCTGCAGATCGCGGCCTGGCACGGCCGCGAGGACCTGGTTCTCCGCGTCGCCGAGGCCTTCCAGCAGGCGTTCCCCCGCGACGAACACCCGGCTGTGAGCTGACGTCGGCGGCTCGGCTGATAACGGCTCGGCTGGTTTCGGCTCGGGCGGGTCCGACTCGGGCGGGTCCGGCTCGGGCGGGTCCGGATCAGGCGGTGGCGGCGCGGTCGCGTTCGAGGGACCGATGGACGCCGTCGAGCACCAGGTCGAGCCCGGCGACGAACTCCGCGTCCGCGTCCGCGTGCTCGTCCGGCGTCAGGGGCGCTAGCATGGCCCCGGAGGTGTAGAAGAACAGGACCCGCACCACCCGGTCCGCGCCGATCGGGGTGAAACCGACCTCCCGCAGCGTCCCGTTCAGGGACGCGTAGAGCCCATGTGGCATCGGGTCGGCGACGTGCGCGGAGATGTGGCCCGCCATCCCCGGGTAGGCGCCGACGACCTCGCGGAAGCGCAGCAGGAACGACCGGATGCCGGCACTCCAGTCCGCGCCGGTCGGCTCGCACGGACCGACCCGGGCGTAGAGCTCGAGCGTGACCAGGCGCAGGAGGTGTTCCTTCGTCGGCACGTGCTTGTACGTCGCGCCGACCGCCACGCCAAGGCGGTCGGAGAGGCGGCGCATGGTGAGGCCCTCCACCCCGTCCGCACCGATGATCTCCAGGGCCTCGCCCACGATCTCGGCCTCGTGCAGCGCGCCGCGCCGCGGCCCGCCGCGGCTACCCCCCGTCGCGGCAGCATGCATGGGGACAGCCTAGATCCGTGGGCCGGGTGGGATCGGATGGTGTCCCGCGGTAGCGCGGAACACCACGCCGGCCGCCGGTGGCGGGCTGCGTAAGGTGACGGGGCATTGCGAGATGGTCACGCCGTTGGTGGCGTGATGGTCACCGGCTGGGCTGGGCTGGGCGGGTTCCGGGGGACGGGCCGGCGTGGCGTTCGAGGGGAGGTGGCCGCCGTGTCGGCGGGCAGACCCGAGGCGGACGAACCGCACCCGTCGGTTCCGGACGAACCGCACCCGTCGGTTCCGGACGAACCGCACCCGTCGGTTCCGGACGAGGCCGCAGGTGACCATCCCGATGCCTCGGCGGAACGTCCCACCGCGCCGGTGGAGCCGCCGGAGGCCGGGACCGAGCTCTCCGCCGGCGACGTCGTGCCGGGCGGCTTCGGCTGGGCCCGGGTGGCCGGCAGGGTCGTCCCGCTCGCCGCGACCGGCGCGGCGCTGTACCTGCTCATGCCGCAGCTCCTCGCGGTGTTCTCCGCGTTTCCCCGGCTGCGGACGTTCCAGCCCCTGTGGTATCCGGCGATGGTGCTGCTGGAGGCGGCCAGCTTCGCCTGTGTCTGGCAGCTCCAGCGGATCGCGATCAGCGGGTTGAGCTGGTTCCTCTCGGTTACCTCGCAGCTCGTCTCGAACAGCATCAGCCGGATCGTGCCGGGCGGGATCGCGGTCGGCGGCGCCGTGCAGTTCCGCATGCTGAACCGGGGCGGCTGCGATCCCGCCGCCGCCGGATTCGCGCTGACCGCGACCTCCATGGTGACCACGGGCATCGTGTTCGGGCTGCCCCTGGTCGTGCTGCCGGTGATCGCCTTCGGCCAGCCGGCGCCGCCCGGGCTCACCACGATCGCCACCACCGGCGGGCTGGCGTTCGCCCTGCTCGTGATCGTCGGTGTGATCCTCGCGCGGTCGGACGCGACAGTCCGTCTGCTCGCTCGGGCGGTCACCCGGCTGGCCCGACTGGCCCGGCGGTCGGCGCCCGCGGACCTTCCCGACGTGCTCGTCGCCCGGCGCACGGACGTGATCCGCTCGCTGGGGAGCCGCTGGCCCGGGGCCGTGCTGACCGCGGCCGGTAAGTGGGGGCTGGACTACCTCGCGCTGCTCGCGGCGCTGGCCGGGGCCGGCCAACATCCGCGGGTTTCCCTCGTGCTACTCGCTTACGTCGCCGCCAATGTTCTCGCTATGATTCCCATCACGCCCGGTGGTCTCGGCTTCGTCGAGGCGGGCCTGACCGGAACCCTCGCGCTCGCCGGGGTGCCGGCGGCGGCTGCCGCGGTGTCGACGCTGGCCTACCGGCTGGTGTCGTTCTGGCTGCCGCTGGCCGCCGGCGCCCCTGCCTGGGTCGCCTACCGCGTCCGGTACCGGTGACCCGCTCTTTCCGGTGGGCTGGTGGCCGGTGGGCCGCTGGCTGGTGGCCGGGGCTGGTGACCGGTGGCCGCGGTGCCGCTCCCGCTGCCGTTACCTGAGTGTGTCTCGGGGGAGCAGGAAGTCGGAGTACTACGAGATTCCTCCAATAGGCAGGCCCCGGCAGGCGTGAAACGGTGGGTGACGTGCCCGCCGCCCGCCCTGGAAGTCCGGGCGCGGCGCGGCGGCGTTCGGTCGTCGGATGCGGCCGAAGCGCAGGTCGCCCAGCCCGTCGGGTTCGGCGCGCGTCACCGACCTCAACTCTTCCGTGGGGCAGGCCGTGCGATACGAGATTCTGGGACCTCTGCGCGTGCTCGACGGCGACCGGCAGGTGCACGTGAGCGCCCCGAAACTGACGGTGCTGCTGGCGGTGCTGCTCGCCCGCGCCCGGCAGGTGGTCGCCGCCGACCTGCTGGTCGCCGAGATCTGGCCGGAGGATCCGCCGCGGCGGGCGACCGCCGCGCTGCACGTCTACGTCTCCCAGCTACGTAAGCTGCTCACCTGCCCGCGGCGCCCGCAGTGCCCGATCATCACCCGGTCACCGGGATACCTGCTGGCCGTCGAGCCGGAGGCGGTCGACCTGCACCAGTTCGAGCAGCGGGTGGCGGCCGGCCGGCGCCATGCCCGCTCCGGCCGGCACCCGCAGGCGGTCGAGCAGTTCACGGCCGCGCTGGCGCTGTGGCGCAGTCCCGCACTCAGCGATCTGCGCGACGGGCCGATCGTGGACGCCTTCGCCACCCGGCTGGAGGAGGCCCGGCTGGAGTGCCTGGAGATGATGATGGAATCCGGGCTCAGTGCCGGTCGCCACCGCGAACTCGTCGGCCAGTTGTTCGAGCTGACCCTGGAACACCCGATGCGGGAGGCCTTCTACCGCCAGCTCATGATCGCGCTCTACCGCTCGGAGCGACAGGCCGACGCGCTACGGGTGTACCAGCGCGCACGGGGGCTGCTCGCCGAGGAGCTCGGCGTCGAGCCGGGCCGCCACCTGCGGGAGATCCAGCGTGCCATCCTGCGCGACGACGACCGGTTCGAGCTGCCCTCCACGGGCTGACCGGACCAGCGGGCCGGACCAGCGGGCCGGGTCAGCGGGGGCCATTGCCGTCGACGAGGCGGACCAGCGTCACCCGGGAGGACACGCCGAGCTTGCGGTAGATGCGGGTCAGGTGCGCGTCCACCGTCCGGGGGCTCAGCCGCAGGTCGTAGGCGATCTGTCGGCTCGTCTTGCCGCCGACCGCGACCAGGGCGATCTCGCGTTCCCGGGGAGTGAGGTCGGCCAGCGCGTCGACGCCGGCCGAACGCCGCTCGTCCAGCGAGCGCAGGGCGGCGCGGGCCTGCGCGCCCAGCCGGTGCGCCCCGCACCGGCCGGCCAGCTCGACGGCGACGGCGAGCTGGCGGGCGGCCGGGTTGGTGCGTCCCGCCGCCGCCAGGCACAACCCGCCCTGCACCAGCAGGTAGGTGCGCAGCGAGAGCATGCCGGCAGCGGCGAACAGGTCCGCCGCCTGCTGGTAGAGCGCGCCGGCCGCGGCCGGCTCGGCGTGGCGCACCGCGTGCGCCCGGGCCGCGAGGGCATGCCCGCGCTGGTAGCCCAGATTCAGGCCCTCGGCGGCCTGTTCGGCGCCGTCCGCCCAGCGCAGGGCGGCGGAGACGTCCCCGAGACGTTCGGAGGCGGCGGTGAGCGCCTCGAACGCCATCGGGCGCAGGACGGGCGACAGCTCCGCCAGCGTCTCGCCGCCGCCGGTGTCGAGGATCAGCGCCATCGTCCGGTGCGGGTCGCCGCTGTCGGTCTCGGCCGCGTACGCGGTCCAGATGGCCGCCACATCGCCCCACCAGGACCGCCGAGGTGTCGGCCGGGCGGTGAACCGCTCGATGGCGGCCTCCTCGGCGAGCGTGGCCGCCCGCCGGCTGCCGTGGCCGTCGATCCACACCCCGGCCAGCGCCTCGATGGCGTCGGCGAGGTTCGTGTGGTGGCCGCGCCGGGTGTTGCGGATGAGGTGCTGCACCTCGGTAGCGGTCTGGCGGGCGTCGGCGAGCCGGCCGACCCGGTGGTAGACCGCGCCGAGCCCGCCGAGCAGCAGCGGCAGGGTGTCGTCGCGGCCGGTGCGGCGGGCGAGGGCGGCGCCGCGGCTGAAGTGCCGTTCGGCGTCGAGCTGGCGGCCCAGCACCGAGTCCGCCCAACCGAGCAGGGCCAGGTGTTCGGGATGGTCGGCGAGATCGGCGTCGGGCAACCGGTCGGCGATGGCGATGCAGCGGGTCACGGTCGCCGCGGCCGCCGGGATGTTCCCGCCGAACGCCTCGACGACCCCGCGTAGGGCCAGCGCGCCGACCTCAGCGGTGTGATCCTGCTGTTCGCGGGCGAGCCGCAGCAGCAGGCCCAGGTCGTCGGGGCTGGGCGGCGTCCCGTCGAGCAGCCCCACCGCCCCCCGGGTCAGCAGCAGGGTGATGACGGCCGGCCGTGCCTGCGGGCGCACCGGCCGGCCGGCGGCGGTCGGCGGGTGGTGGGCGCGCTGCCCCGGCGGCTCGCCGATGGCCGCGTCGATCTCGTCGGTGAGGATGGCCTGCGAGTCCGCGTGCTGCCCGAGGGAGTAGGCCAGCATGGCGCACAGGGAGGCGAGGTCGGCGCGGGCCGTCGCCGGGAGGGTGGCGGCCAGCCGCAGGGTCTGGCGGATCTGCGCCAGGCTCTCCGCGAGCTGTCCGGCCGCGCCCAACGCCCGGGCCAGGCCGAGGGACAGCTCGCCGCGCAGGCCCTGGACCCGCTCCGGATCCTCGCCGTCGACGCCCGCGAGGATGCGCAGTGCCAGCCACAGCCAGCGCACGGCATCGGGTGGCGCGCTGGCCAGCCTCTCCTCGGCCGCCCAGGCGAGTACCTCCACCTCGTCGAGACCCGAGTCCTGCGGACAGTGCTCGAGGTGGGCCGCGAGGACGGCCGGCGGCGCGCCGGACAGGCCGAGGATCCGCGCCGCCCGGCGGTGCGCCGCGCGCCGCCAGCCCGGGTCGACGGTCGGATAGAGCAGGCGGGCCAGCAGCGGATGGCGCAGCCGGTAGGCCTCCCCGTCGCCGGTCGCCACCAGCAGGTCCCGGGCGACGAGCGTGGCGACGGCGGTGCAGGCCGGGTCGATCGCCAGCTCGGCGACGGCGGCGGCGGTGTCGACGTCGA
The DNA here is from genome assembly GCF_000948395.1 of Frankia torreyi. GTDB lineage: Bacteria > Actinomycetota > Actinomycetes > Frankiales > Frankiaceae > Frankia > Frankia torreyi. Next base: position 11,089 of record NZ_JYFN01000085.1, read on the forward strand.
ACGCCTCGTCGAGAACCACCGCCGCCCAGACCACATGCAGGCACGCCGGGTCGAGTCCGGCGAGCTCGGCCAGCACCGGGCTGACCAGGTCGCCCGGCGGCCGGTCGAGATCGCTGACGTCGTGCCCCCTGCCGGCGTCGGACGTCAGCTCGGCCCAGCCGGGGGAGAGGCCGTGAGCGAGGGCGGTCAGACCGAGCAGGTAGTGCGGATTGCCCTCGCTCGCCTGGTGGAGCTCCCGCAGCCGGGCGTCGTCCGCGGCCAGGCCGGTGAGCTGCGCCGCCTGGTCCAGGGTGAGCGGTGGGATGTCGATGCGGTCGACGGTGCCGAGTTCCTCGCCCTGGGCGAGGGAGCTGAGCAGCCGGGGCGGGCTCTGGCGCGGCCGGTGGGCCAGGACGAGCAGCAGGTGGGCGTCGACCGGCCAACGGACGAGGTGGTCGATGAGTGCGTTGGACGCCTCGTCCGCCCAGTGGACGTCGTCGACGATCAGGACGAGCCCGTCGCCGGCCGCCCGACCCAGCAACAGCCGGGCGGCGTCGAACAGCGCGCCCTCGGCGTCCGGCCGGGACGACCCGGTGCCCGGCGTCGACGGCTCGGCGTCCGGCGTCGACAACATGGCGGCCAGCAGCGGTCCGGGTGAGGACCGGTCGGCCTCCGCCGAGGGCGGCGGTTGGATGGACAGCAGCCGGCTGAACACCCCGAAGCGGACCGCCTGGTCGGTCTCGGCGCAGCGGCCGCTGACGACCGGCAGGCCGCGCCGGGCCGCCTGCCGGGTCAGCTCGCCGAGCAGCCGGGTCTTGCCGATGCCGGGGTCCCCGCGGATCTCGACGATGCGCCCCTGACCGGCTGCCAACGCCTCGAGTGCCGCCAGCAGGCGGCGACGTTCCTTGGGCCGGACCGCGCGCGGCCGCCGGCCGGCGCCGGAACGTGAGCCGGTCAAGTGAGGTCGGGCCGGGGCACGGCGGCGAGCAGGGTCCGGGTGTACTCCTGCGCCGGCTGGGCGAAGACCTGCCCGACCGGTCCGGTCTCGACGACCAGGCCGTCCTTCATCACCACCAGTCGGTCGCTGATGTGGTGGATGACGCCGAGGTCATGGGAGATGAACAGCATGGCGACTCCGAGATCGTGCTGGAGCCCGGCGAGCAGGTCGAGGATCTGGGCCTGGACCGAGACGTCGAGCGCGGAGACCGGCTCGTCGCAGACGAGCAGCTCGGGCTCCGTGGCCAGGGCCCGCGCGATGGCCACCCGCTGCCGCTGACCACCGGAGAGCTCCGGCGGCCGCCGCCGCCGCAGGCCGGGTGCCAGTCCCACCCGTTCGAGCAGGTCGACGACCCGGTCACGGCGTTGCTGCCCGCGCCGTACCCCGGCCGCGCCCAATGCCTCACCGATGATCTTCTCGGTGGTGAACCGCGGATCGAACGATCCGAGCGGGTCCTGGTAGACGGCCTGGATGCGCGGCCGCAGGGCGCGCCGTTCGCGTTCCCGCAGCCCGCTCCAGGGCGCGCCGGCGAAACGCACCGTTCCGGAGTCCGGGGCCTGCATCCCCAGCACGATCCGGGCCACGGTCGTCTTGCCGGACCCGGACTCGCCGACCACTCCGAGGGTCTCGCCGGCGAACAGCTCGAACGACACGTCCCGCACGGCGTGCCGCCAGGATCCGTCGGGGGAGCGGAACCGCTGGTTGATCGCGGTCACCTCGACGAGCGGACCGGCGTCGGCGCCCCGCCCCGGCCGCCCCGTCCCGGCCACCGGTACGACCGCCGCGGCGACGGGGGCCGTGACGGGGGCCGTGACGGCCGCGGGCGGACCGGGATGCCAGCACAGCGTCCGGTGGGCGGGCTCGTCCCCCGCCGCCGGCGGCAGCTCGGCGCGGCAGCGCTCGTCGCTGCGCGGGCAGCGGGCCGCGTACGGGCAGCCGGCGGTGGCCGGCGGGCGGTCGACCGGCGTGATCGACAGTCGGGTGCCCTTGGCGTGCATCGCGGGCACGGCCGCGAGCAGCGCCTGCGTGTACGGGTGACGCGGGTCGGCCAGCACCGCGGCGGTCGGCCCCTGCTCGACGACCAGCCCGCCGTACATGACCGCTACCTGGTCGGCGAGCCCGGCGACGACGGCGAGATCGTGGCTGATCAGCAGGACCGACCTGCCCGCCGCGGTCAGGCCGCGCAGCAGGTCGAGCACCTGCGCCTGCACGGTGACGTCGAGGGCCGTGGTGGGCTCGTCGGCCACCAGCAGTTCCGGGCCGGCGGCGAGCGCCGAGGCGATCAGCGCGCGCTGGCGCAGGCCGCCGGAGAGCTGGTGCGGGTACTGCGCCGCCCGCTGGGCCGGTTCGGGCACGCCCACGTCGGTGAGCAGGCTCAGCACGCGGGAGTGGACCCCGGCCCGGTCGACGACCCGGTGGGTGCGCAGCGCCTCGGCGATCTCCGCGCCGGCGGTGCGCAGCGGGTCGAGGGAGACCAGGGCGTCCTGGAGCACCAGGCCGATGTGCCGGCCGCGGACGCGCCGCCACGACGCCTCGCGCAACCTGATGAGGTCGCGGCCGGCGAAGCCCAGCCGCCGCGCGCTGACCGTCGCGCGGGCACCCGTCAGCCCGACGAGCGTCCGGGCGGTGACGCTCTTGCCGGAACCGGACTCCCCGACGATGGCGAGGCACTCGCCCCGGCGCAGGGTGAACGACACGTCCCGCACAGCCTGGACGGGACGCGCGGACCGGGCGTCGAAGGTCACGCTGAGCCCCTCTACGACCAGCAGGGGGTCATCGGTCGGCACGTCGGGCCGGGCCGCCGTGCTCGGTCCGTCCGTCGGCAGGGACGCCGCGCTTGGCACGTCCGTCGGCAGGGACGCCGCCCCCGGCACGTCCGTCGGCGGGGATGCCGCGCTTGGCACGTCCGTCGCGATGACCGCGCCAGGCGCCTGCGACGAGTGGACCGGCGGGACGGACGCCGGCGGCACCGGGGCGAGGGCCGCCGGAGCGGGCGCCCCGGAGGGGTCGCTCATCGGCTTGTCCTCCTCGTGTAGCGCGCCTGGGCGTGGCGTCCCACGACGTTCACGGCGATCACCGTGACGGCGATCGCGGCGCCCGGGAACACCCCGATCCACCAGGCGGTGGACAGGTAGTTGCGGCCCTCCGAGAGCATCAGCCCCCACTCCGGGGTCGGCGGCCCGACGCCGAACCCGAGGAAGCTCAGGCTGGAGGCGGCGATGAGCGTGGTGCCGAAGCCGACGGTCGCCAGCACCAGCAGCGGGCCCAGGGTGTTCGGCAGGATGTGCCGCGCGACCAGCAGCCAGCGGCGCAGGCCCAGCCCGACGGCCGCCTCGACGTAGCCGGAGCGGCGCACCACCAGCGCCTCCGCCCGTACCATCCGGGCGTAGCCGGGCACGGTGGAGATCGCCACCGCGAGGGTCAGGTTCCACGCGCCGCTGCCCAGCACCGTCATCGCCAGCAGGGCCAGCAGCAGCGGCGGCAACGCGAGCAGGACGTCGGCCAGCCGCATCAGCACCGTGTCCGCGGCCCGGCCGCCGAGCGCGGCGGCCAGGCCCAGCACCGCGCCGGCCAGCACGCCGAGCAGGGTCGCGCCCACGCCGAGCCGCAGCGACCGGCCGGCCCCGTCGACCACCCGGGTGAACACGTCCCGGCCGAGCTGGTCGGTGCCGAACCAGTGCGCCCCGCTCGGGCCGTGCAGCGCGTCGACCGACGCGGTGTCCGTCGGGGACCTGTCGGTGAACAGCCCCGGTGCCACCGCGATGAGGATGATCAGCAGCAGGATGCCGGCCGCGAGCACCAGCCCGACCCGGGGTGGCCGGCGCCCGCGGGTCAGGCCGCGCCGGCCGAGCCCGGCGGCGACGTCGATCGCCGTCATGCCTGCGCGCCCTTCATGCCCGCCTTGTTCATCTCCGGCGCCGGCTCCTCGTGGTTCTGGTCGGGTTGTGCTCCCCGACCCCCGCCCTCGGCTCGCAGCCGCGGGTCGATGGCGAGGTAGAGCAGGTCGACGGCGGTGGAGATCACGACGAACACCAGCGCGGACAGCAGCACCACGCCCATCACGACGGGCATGTCCCGGCTGCTGACGGCCTGCAGGGTCAGCGCGCCGATGCCGGGTCGGGCGAAGACCTTCTCGACGAGCACCGCACCGCCCAGCAGGGTGCCGGTCAGCCAGCCCGAGAGCGTGACCAGCGGCACCGCCGCGTGCCGCAGCGCGTGCCGCAGCCGGACCGCGGTCTGGCTCAGGCCCCGGGCCCGCGCGGTGGTGGCGAAGGGCTGTTCGAGCGCGGTCTCCAACCCCTCCCGCAGCACCTGGCCGAGGATCCCGGCCACCGGCAGGCCGAGGGTCAGCGCGGGAAGAACCAGCGCGGAGAACCCGTCGGCCCCGGCGACCGGGAACAGCTCGACGCGGAACGAGAACGCGGTGAGCAGCAGGATGCCCAGCCAGAACGACGGCGTGGACACCGCGACGAGCTCCCAGAGGTTGGCCAGCGCGCGCAGGCCGGGGCGGCGGCCCGCCGTGGCCACCGCCGAGGCCACCGCGAGGACCACCGCCACGACGATCGCGGCCAGGGCGAGCTCCACCGTCGGGCGCAACTGGTCCCCGATCAGCGCCGACACCGGCTGCTGGAGCTGGTAGGAGTCGCCGAGATCGCCTTGCAGGAGCCGGCCCAGGTAACGCAGGTACTGCATGATCAACGGCTGGTCGAGGCCCAGATCGAGCCGGATCTGGGCCCGCACCTCGGGCGAGGCCATGGTCGACGGCCCGAGGATGATGGCCACCGGATCGCCGGGCAGCAGGTGCAGGGCGATGAACGCCGTAGTCGCCGCGCCCAGCATGACCGCCGCCGCGGCGGCCACCCGGCGGCCGACGGCGGCGGCCACCCCCCGCAGGACCCGGGCCCGGGCGGGCCCCGCGGACCCGTCCGGCCGGGGCGTGCTGCTCACCGGGGTGGCCGTCATTGTCAGCTACGCCAGGTGTCGAAGAGCAGCGGCTTGCCGTTGGGGTCGACGGTCAGCCCCGACACGTCGGTCGCAATGGCGACGAGCTTCGTCGGGATGTAGATCGGCAGCACGACCGCATCGTCGACGACCACCCGGTGCTGCACCTTGCCGTACAGGTCGTCCCGCTTGGCCCGGTCGAGGGTGGCCGCGCCGGCCTCGGTCCAGGTGTCCACCTGCGGGTCCTTCAGGTTCGCCGCGTTCTGACCGCCGGTGGCCGGCAGGCTGGCCGAGTTGAAGAACCCGCGCAGGATGTCCGGCTCGAACCGCGTCCACGAGAAGTCGTACAGGTCGTAGTTGCCGTTCAGGGCCAGGGAGACGTAGGCGCCGATGTCGAGGGCGGGTCGGGTGACCTCCACGCCGATCTTCTTCAGGTCCGCCTGGATCGCCTGGGCGACGACCTCCCGCTGCTCGCGGGTGTGCGGCGGGTTCCACGGCCAGTTCACGGTCAGCCGCTTGCCGTCCTTCGTCCGGTAGCCCTGGCCGTCGCGGCCCGTCCAACCGGCCTCGTCGAGCAGCTTCCCGGCGGCCGTCGGATCGAACGCGATGGCGTTGGTCAGCGTCTTGTCGTAGGACGGGGTGGCCGGGGTCAGCGGGCTCCACGCCCGGGCGTACTGGCCGAAGTACACCGTCTTCACGGCCTGGTCGACGTCGGCGCCGAGCTGGATCGCCCGGCGGACCCGCACGTCGTCCAGGGGTCCGTGCGCGGTGTTGAGGTACACGTTGTAGGCGCCGCCGGCGTCCTCCACCTTGCGGATCTGCAGACCCTTGTCCGCCTCGACCGTCTTGGTGTCCGACGGCGGAATGCTCGTGGCCACGTCGACCTGGCCGCTGGTCACGGCGCCGACCCGGACCGTGTCCTCGGTCAGGAAGCGGAAGGTCACCTTGTCCAGGTAGGCCGCGCCGGTGTGCGCGGCCTGCTGCGGCGCCCAGTTGTACTTCGGGTTCTTCGTCAGGACGACGCTCTGGCCCTTGGTGTAGCTACTGAAGACGAACGGTCCGGTGCCGACGATCGCGCTGCCGCCGGCGCACAGCGCATCGGGGCCGCGGCTGAGCGAACGGGTGGAGTAGAAGCCCAGGTTGGGGGTGCTCGCTCCCTGCAGGAACGGGGCGAAGGGCTTGGAGAAGTTGACCTTCACTGTGTGCGCGTCGACGACGTCGGTGCCGGTGTAGGGGCCGAGCAGGGTGGCCGCGTACTGCGACTTCGTCTTCTTGTCGACGATGCGGTCGAAGTTCGCCTTCACCGCGGCCGCGTCGAACGGCGTGCCGTCGGTGAACGTCACCCCCTCACGCAGCTTGAAAGTGTAGGTCTTCAGGTCCGAGGCGACCTCCCACGACGTCGCCAGCCACGGATGGAATACGCCCTTGGCGTCGACGGTCACCAGGGAGTCGACCACCCCGCGTTCGATGTCACCGGTGATTCCCTGCTGATTGACCTGGAGATCGAAGCAGGTCGGTTCGACGTCGAGGGCGTAGGTCAGCGACCCGCCGGCCTTGGGCTTGCCCGATCCAGCCCCGGACCCTCCCGCGTCGGAGCCGGAACCCGAGTCCGAGCCGCAGGAGGTGAGAACCAGGGTCGCCGCTGTCGCTGCGGCGAAAAGAAGGTGGACGGGTTTGGCGAGACGCATGCGTGTGCTCCGGGAGTATGGAGGATGGCGTGGTGCGGAATTTCCGGGCCTGGCCCGATGGCGGCAGTCGAAGTGTGCACGAAAAGGGCTGGGAAGAGACCAGAAATGGCCGATCGACGGCGTCTCGGCGCAGCAGAGACGGCGTTATCGGAGAATGTTAGGGCAAGCCGCCGCGCCGGGGGCCCGGGCGCGGCGGTACATGATCAAGATTGTCGATTCCCCTTGCGGCGTCCCGCCATCGGGGCCGTGCGGATCGCCAGGCCCGTGAACTGGCCCCGGAATCCTCCGGGCCCGGTCGGGCGGCCGATCACACCTCAAGGTGAGGACGGGCGATGGTGGTCTTTCGGCTGTCCTGCCCTAGCGGGAATGCCGGTCGCCGCCGGGACAGGAAGCGCTCGAAACCCGCAGCAGATCGATGTGCCGGCGCGCGGTGAGGACGGTGCGCGCTGCTGTTCCGGCGATCTGACGGGGCGGTCGGACGAAGGTGTGGCCGAACGGCACCCGCGGAATGGAAGTCAATGTCCGGCGGCGCGTCCGCGAGGTCGGAAGGTGCTGCCGGTCGTCCACGGAATTCATCTTAGAGAAACCTGGCACTTTTGTGGTGGAAACTGTGATTCATGCCACTTCCGATGTTATCGGCTGCGATTCGGTTGCGGTCGTGGTTACGTCCAACCCGACGCACAGTCCGTGCTATGTGGGTTCGATCCCGGGCGCAAGGACCGGGTTCGAGGACCGTCGGTGTTCCGCCGCCGGTCCGAATAGTTACGGATGACTGTCCGCCCAGCCCGACCGCCGGTCGGTGCCGGCGAATCCGCCTTCCTCGAACCGTCCTCGAACCGTTCAGGAATAGGCCCGGACGTCCTCGTCGCCGGCGACCGCCGGCACGCCCGCCCCGGATGCCTCCGGCGCCGCCTGGGTGGCCGCCGCCGACGGACGGTCGCGCAGGAGCAGGGCGACGACCACGCTGATCACTACCGCGGTGACGGCGGAGACCAGACCGCCGACCCGCAGCCCGTCCACCACGCTGTCCGGCGTGGGGACGCCGCCGGCGCCGAGGTCGAGCCCGGAGTTGGCCACCGCCACGATCGCCGCCAGCCCCACCGCGCTGCCGACCTGTTGCGAGGTGGAGGCCACCGCGTTGGCGACGCCCTGCTCCTCGACGGCGATCCCGTGCCCGGCCGCGGAGAAGCACACCGTGAAGGCGATGCCGCCACCGATGCCCCACACCGCGATGCCGGGCAGCAGCGCCGGGTAGGAGCCGCCCACCGACATGCCGGGGACGAGCAGCCCGATGCCGATCCCGCACAGCAGCAGCGCGACGGCCATCGTCGCGCCGTACCCCAGCTTGGCGACGCTGGTGGTGGCCAGCGGGCCGGCGCCGGCCATGGAGATCAGCGTCAGCGGGAGGAAGGCCAGCCCCGCCTTCAGCGGGCTGTAGCCGAGGACGTTCTGCAGGTAGGTGGTGAACAGGAAGTACTCGCCGGCCAGCGTGCCGGCGAAGACGAACACGGCGAGCACGGCCGTGGTCAGGTTGCGGTATCCCAGCAGCCGAGGCGGCAGCAGCGGGTTGCGCAGCCGCCCCTCGAGGACGGCGAAGCCGGCGAGGATCACCACGCCGAGCGCGATCGCGCCGGCCGCGCGCACCGACCACCAGCCCGCGTCCGGCCCGCTGACCAACCCGAACACCACCAGGGCGACCCCGGCGGTGGCCAGCAGACCACCGGGAAGGTCGAACCCGGTGCGCGCGGGCCGGGTGCCGTCCGCCGCCAGCAGTCTCGGCGCCGCCGCGGCGATGAGTGCCGCGACCGGGACGTTGACGAAGAAGACCCACTCCCAGCCGAGGTAGTTGGTCAGGACGCCGCCGAGCAGCGCGCCGGCGGCGAGTCCACCGCCACCCGCGGCACCCCACGCGGCCAGCGCGCGGGTGCGCTCGGCGCCCGGCTGGAAGGTGGTGTTGATCAACGTGAGGATCGCCGGGAACAGCAGCGCCCCGCCGACCCCCTGCACGGCCCGCGCGGCGATCAGCAGCCCCGGGTCGCTCGCGAGGCCGCCGGCGAGCGAGGACAGGCCGTAGAGCAGCACCGCGGTGAGGAACACCCGCCGCGCCCCGAGCCGGTCGGCCGCCCGGCCGCCCAGCAGCAGCAGCCCTCCGAACGTCACCGCGTAGGCGCTGACGACCCACTGCAGGGACTGGGAACTGAAATCGAGCTCCCGGCCGATGTCCGGCAGCGCGACATAGACGATGTTGTAGTCAATAGCGATCATGAATTGGGCGAACGCCAGGAGTGCGAGCGTCAGCCCGAGCCCTGGCCGTGGTCGGGGCACGGATGCATCCACTGGAGTGGCTCTTTCTGTCGCTGGACGTCGGGTTCTGCCCCCGGGCGTCGGGTTCTGCCCCCGGGCGTCGGGTTCTGCCCCCGGGCGCCGGGTCAGGCCCCGGGTGTCGGGTCAGGCCCCGGGGTGGTCGCGCCCGGCCCTCGGCGGTGGGCGCGATCGGGGCGGGGNGTCAAAAATTCTACACACCGTTCTGTTTCTGCTCCACGAGTGATTGCTGAACGGGACGCGATCTCTGAGCGCCGTATAGTAGTTGGGCATTGTAAGGTGTCAAGAGTGGACGGAGTGAAACTGAGTCGGCGGGAGCGCCTGCGGGTCGAGACCGTGCGGGACATCAAGGAGATCGCGCTTCGTCACATGGCCGAGCAGGGCGCCGCGGGCCTGTCGCTGCGGGCGATCGCGCGGGAGATGGGGATGACCGCCGGCGCGCTGTACAGCTATTACGACACCCGCGACGATCTGATCACCGCCCTGATCGTCGACGTGTACGACTCCCTCGCCCAGGCACTGGAGGCCGCGCGCCGCTCCCGGCCCGACGACCCGGCCGGCCAGCTCGAGGCCGTCGGGGTGACCTACCGGGAGTGGGCGATTGGTCGCTCCCCGGAGTTCCAGCTCGTCTATGGCGACCCGATCCCCGGCTACAAGGTGCGCGACGACGGCGCCGAACTCGCGGCCGAGCACCGGGCCTGCGGCGTCCTGATCAGGATCGTCGCCGCCGCCTGGCCCGGGATCGGGGCCACCCGGGCCGCGGCCGAGGCCACCGCCGAGGTGACCACCGGCGGGCCGGCCCGGCCCGCCCCGGCCGCCGCCGGCTCGTACACATGGTCGGATTTTCGGCCCGACTTCGCCGCGATGGCGCGCACCTCGTTCCCCGACTTCCCGCCCGACGCCGCCGCGCTGTCCCTGCGGATCTGGGGCCGCCTGCACGGCCTCGTCGCGCTGGAGGTGTACGGCCACCTGCGGCCGCAGGTGAACGACCCGGCCCGGCTGTACGGTGACGAGCTGCGCGACCTGTGCGAGTTGCTCAACCTCACCCCGAGCGGCGCCCCGACCGCCTGACCGGCCTGACCGGCCTGACCGGCCTGCCCGGCCCGACGGCCTGCCCGGCCCGACGGCCCGGCCGGTGGCCGGCCGGGCCGGGCCCGGTCAAGGCGTGAGGTTCGGCAGCCGGTCGGCCGATGCCCGCCACTGCTCGGGAAGCGGCTGCTGGACGACCGGCCGTGGGGCGTCCGGCGAGCTGGCGGCCAGGGGGTAGCGGGGCACGATCTGCCGGGCAGCGATTCGCCACCCGCCGTCGGTCCGCACCAGGACGTCCCGGTACTCGCCGTTGGTCACCGAACCGTCGGCGAGCACGGCGAGGTAGCGGCTCACCGCCCGCACCGTGCCGTCCGGGTCGGCCAGGACCACGGTGCTCACGGTCTGATGGTCGGCGGCGTCGGGTGGCAGCCCGCGCTGGAACTCCGCCACCTCGGCGAGCCCGCGCAGGGACCTGCCGCTGCGCTGGAACTCGACCGCGACGTCCGCGGCGAACACCAGCCCGAGGTCGTCGGCCTGCCGGTTGTCGAACACGTGCGAGAACAGGGCCAGGGTCTGTCCGATCTCGGCGAGATCGGCGGCCGACAGCTTCGCGCTCATCGCGGTTGTCCCCTCCGTCGCGGCCGGCGCGCTCAGGCGGCGGCGATGGCGCCGACCTGACGCAGGATGGTGAGCCGGTCCGGCAGCACGGTGTAGTTGACGATCTGGCCGTCCCGGAAGGTGATGAGGCTGATGCTGGTGGCGTCGATGGGCTTGCCGGTCGCGGGCGCGCCGAACAGTTCGCCCTGATGGGTGCCCTCGATCCGCCAGTACACGACCACCCGGTCGTCCTCCGCGACGAGATCGGTCACCGTGGTGCGCACGTCCGGGACCGCTGACCGCAGCCACTCGAGATGCTCCCGGAAACCGGCGCGGCCGATGGACCAGCCGGCGTGCTGGCGGGTGGCGTCGTCCCCGTCGTCGGCGACGAACGTCTCCAGCAGCTCCGCCTTGCCGTAGTTCACCACCTCCTCGTAAAGCCGCCGCGCGATCTCCTTGTTGGCCTCGATGCTCATGCCGATCCCTTTCCAAGTTCGACTTTCAAGATGATCTGAAATCTGTTCGTCCGTAGACGGATTACTGCGGCGGCTCGCCCTGGTAGGTGGGTGGCAGCAGAATTCCGTTGGAGGCGGACAGGCCGCCGTCGACCGGTATGACGGCGCCGGTGATGTAGGACGCCGCCGGGGACGCGAGGAAATAGATGACCTCGGCCTGCTCCGCCGGCTGCGCCCAGCGTCCCAGCGGGACGCGCCGGGTCACCGCCGCGGCGAAGGCCGGGTTGGCGCGCTGACCGGCCGTGCGGGGGGTCTCGGTGAGGCCGGGGGCGACGGCGTTGATCCGGATGCCCTCGAAGGCGTAGTCCAGCGCGGCGGAGCGCACCAGGTTGTTCGCTGCGGCCTTCGTGGTGTTGTAGGCCCAGGTGTAGGGGTCTCCCCGCAGCCCGGCGCCGGACGACGTCACGACGATCGACCCTCCCCCGGTGGCCCGCAGCGCCGGCGCGGCCGCGCGGATCCCCAGCACCAGCCCGCGGACGTTCACGGCGTAGATCGTGTCGAGGCTCTCGGCCGCGCCCGCCGCCTCGATCGGCGGCGCGCCCCCGAGACCGGCGTTGAGCACCGCCGCGTCGAGCCGGCCGAAGCGCTCGACCGCCAGGGCGACCATGGCGTCGTTCGTCGCCGGGTCCGCCACGTCACCGACGAGGGTCACCACGTCCTCGCGGGTGCCGAGCTTGGCCAGGCCCTCCTCGGACACGTCGACGGCGACGACACCGAACCCGCGTTCGGCGAACAGCTCGACGGTTGCCTCGCCGATCCCGGCCGCGGCGCCGGTGACGACGACTGCTCCCCTGGCCATGTCGACTCTTCTCTCCCGCACCCGCGGTCGTTCGTCGAACGGCCCCGCAACATGCGTGTAGTAATCGGGCAGCATCCGGCCCGGATTGATCGGCTGTGTTATTCCCGCCGACGCTCGCGCCGGCCGGTGTGTCGCTGATGTTTCCCAACCCTACCGGGCTTGGAAACGCGGTGGGCTGCTTTCTGGTTGCTTGTTCTCCGGTCCCGCACAACAAAGAACTGCGTGGTCCGGACGGTTGGCCCGGACGGCGACGGACAGCCAACCGGGAATGGTCCGGCGCGGCTAGGTAGAAGTACGTAGCCGCGCCGGCCGTCCGCCGTCAGGCGAGGGAGTCGATGAACTGGCGGATCGCCGCCACCGTCGTCGGCGAGTGCTCCTCGAGGATCGAGAAGTGCTCGCCGGGCACGTCCACCGTCGTGTGCGGCGTGGTCCAGTACGCCTGCCAGCCGTCCGGGTCCGCCGGATCGATGATCGTCCGTCGTAGCGGGTCCGCCGCCCGGATGAGCAGCGTCGGGGCGGCGACCGGCTTCGCCTGCCAGCCGTTGAAGACCCGTACGTAGGCGCCCATGGTGGTCAGGCTCGCGTCGCTCCAGACCATCTGGTACCGATCGACCCGGTCGAGCATCCCGGTGATCATCGCGGTCAGCCACCAGTCCGCCATCCCCTCGCGGGTGGCGCTCTCGGGCGGGTAGCTGTCGACGAGCACCAGCCCGGACGGGGTGATTCCGGCGTTCTCCAGCTCCGCCGCCACCGCGTGCGCGACGACCCCGCCCATCGAGCGGCCGACGAGGACGAACGGCTCGTCCCCGACCAGCCTGGTCACCTCCCGCACGTGCATCTCGATGTAGGTGGGCTCGTCGATCGGGACGTGGTCGCTCTCGTCGTAGCCCGGCGAGGGCAGCACGAACACGTCCCGTTCGCCGCGCAGCAGGGTGCCGAGCCGGGCGTACTCGTGCGGCCCGGAGATCGCGCTCATCGCCGGGAAGCAGATCAGCCGATGGCGCGCCGGCCCCTCGGTGAGCTCCGGCCCCTCGGTGAGCTTCGGCCCCTCGGCGAGCTGGAGCGTCGGCACGGCGTGCCGCGCGCTGTCGGCCGCGCCGAAGACGGGTCGTAGGGCCGAGGCGACGACCAGGAGCTGGGCCGCGGCCGCGAAGTTGTCCCGGGCGCACAGCGCCTGGTACAGCTCGGACAGCGGTCCCTCCTGGGGGCCGATGGCGGTCGGCCGGCCCGCCGCCGGCCCGCCGGCCGCCGTGCTCGCGCCGCCCCCGGCGGGCGCGGCGGCCAGGATTTTCGCGAGCTGCTCGGCGAGGTACGCGGCGAGCGCGGCCGCGCTCGGGTGGTCGAAGGTGAGGGTGGCGGGCAGGCGCAGGCCGGTGGCGGTGTTCAGCCGGTTGCGCAGCTCGACGGCGGTCAGTGAGTCCAGGCCCAGCTCGCCGAAGTCCCGCTCGGCCTCGACGGTGCCGACGTCGCGGTGGCCCAGCACCGCCGCGACCTCCTGACGGACGTGCTCGAGCAGGATCGACTCCCGCTGCTCGTCGGGGGCCGCCGCCAGCCGGCCGCGCAGCGCAGCGGCGTCCGCACGCGACGCCGCGGCACCCTGTGCGGCACCCCGGCGGCCCGGGCGCACGAGGCCGCGCAGCAGCGGGGGCACCCCGTCGGTGGCCGCCCGCCGGCTGATCGTGGCGACATCGAGGGCGGCGGGGACGAGCAGCGGCTGGTGGAGGGTGCCGGCGGCGTCGAACAGGGCGAGACCGTCGGCGGGCGCCAACGACCGCAGACCGCT
>NZ_JYFN01000086.1 GCF_000948395.1 Frankia torreyi
CGGTCCACCAACCGGTCCTCGGGCTTCTCCTTCACCTGACCGCGTCTCGGCACCCCTCGAACCTACACGATCAGAACCTAAGTTCCTGGTATTGCGCGACGGGCCCACGCGCACGGTTTCATCAGCCAGGCGCCGGAGGGCTACGACACCGTCGTCGGCGAGCGCGGCATCAAGCTGTCGACCGGGCAACGGCAGCGGATCGCGATCGCCCGCGCCTTCCTCGACGACAAACCGATGCTCGTTCTCGACGAGGCGACAAGTGCCCTGGACAGCGAGAGCGAGGTGCTCGTCCAGCACGCGCTGGAGGAGCTCTGGCGCGGCAAGACGGTGATCGCCGTGGCGCACCGGTTGTCGACGCTGCTGAACATGGACCGCATCATCGTCCTGGCCGGCGGCGGCATCGTGGAACAGGGCTCACACCGCGAGCTTCTCGACCGCCGTGGCCGCTACCACGCCCTCTGGCAGCGGCAGAGCGGCGGCATGATTCCCGTCGACTGAGCGCCGGTGCTCAGTCGAGCTCGTCCCAGGGCGCTTCCGAGCTGACGGCGGCGGCGATGAGCCGGGGGATGCCCTCGGCGAGCGCCGTCGACCACGGCGGCGGCGCCGTCGCGGCGCGAAAGATCGCCGGAAGGGCGAGCGCCCCGCCGCATCCGGCCGCGAACTGCGGCGGCCCCCAGGGTCCGCCGGGCAGGCAGGTGCTCGTCGTGCGACCGGTGGCGGACCCGGTCGTGAAGGCCGCGGCGATGCGGCGGGCGGTCGCGGTGGCGGCGGCGGTTCCCGAGGGCGTCGTCGTGGCCGCCCCGGCTCCGCCCGTGGGGGTGGTGGCGGGCCCGGATTGCTGGGCCGGTGCCGGGAAGTCGACCTCGCGGGTCGTCGCCGCCGGCGCCGACCCCCCACTCACCCCCGCCGCCGCAGCGGCGGGGCCCACGCCCCCCGCCGCGCCCGTCGTGGTCGAGGGGTCCGCCCCGCCCACCGAGGCCGCTGCCGCCGCGCCAGCCCAGGTGGCCGTCGAGGCGACCCACCCCGCCCCGCGGGCCGGCGTCGTAGCGCCGGCCGTCGCCGCCGTGCCCGCCGGGTAGGCCGTCGCCGAGCCGAGGGGTGCCGCCAGGAACTTCCGGCCGGTGCGGATGCCGCCCCGCAGCGGCTGCCCGGCGGTTCCGGGCACGGCCAGGCTCCCCGGACCGGCCGTGCCAGCCAGATAGTCCGCGGTCGGGTCGTCGGCGGCCGGGCCGCCCGCGCCGGTGGGGAGGGCCGGGCCGGCGGCGATGCGGGACTTCCCCCCGCCGGCCGAAGAGGGGCCGCCCGGGGAGACGCCGGCCGGGGAGTGGCCGGCGGGATGGGAGTTGGTTGCGTCTCCCTCGGCGGCGCCGCCCGCCGCGATGGCGTTGGGCGGCGCCGCCGGCGCGGAGGCGAGGAGGATCGCGGCGGTCACCGCCGCGGCGACCGCGGTCGCCCCCGCACCGGGGACGAGCACGCCGCGCCGGGTCCGGGGCCGGCGGGTGGCACGCCGCTCGCGGGGGAGCGTCGGGTTCGGCTCGCCGCCGGCCGCCCGCAGCCGGGTGACGGGCAGGCGGCCGCCCGGCAGGGCGACGCCGGCGTCCGCGCCGTCGGCCGCCACCGCGCCCGCGGTCGCGGCGATCTGGCTGAGGATCCGGTGGGCGTCCGGCCTGCGTTCCGGCTTCTTGCGCAGGCTCGCGGCGACCACGCCGCGCAACGGGCCGGGCAGGCCGCTGAGGTCGGCCTCACCGTGGACCGTCCGGTAGAGCAGCGCGTCCAGGGGGCCGCCGCCGAACGGCGGACGCCCACTCGCGGCGAAGCACACCGTCAGGCCCCAGGAGAAGATGTCGGCCGCGGGCCGGGGACGGCGCGTGGTGGTCAGCAGTTCGGGCGCGAGGTAGCCGATGCTGCCCATCACCACGCCCGAGGCGGTCATCATGCCGGGCAGGCCGGCGACGATCCCGAAGTCGATCACCTTCGGGCCGTCCGCGGCCAGCATCACGTTGCCCGGCTTGAGGTCGCGGTGCACGACGTCGGCGTCGTGGATGGCGCACAGCGCCTCCGCGAGCCCGCGGGCCACCTCCCACAGCGCCTCACCGGACAGCGGCCCCCCGGTCGCGACCGACGAGTACAGGGTGGGACCCGCCACGTACTCGGTGGCGATCCACGGCTGGTCGCCGTCCACGTCCGCGGCCAGCAGCCGCGCCACCCGGGGGCTGTCGATCGCCGCCACCGCCGCGGCCTCCCGGTGGAAGCGGTGGCGGAACGCCGTGTCGGCGGTGTGCTCCTCCCGCATCACCTTGACCGCGGCACGGGTGCCCGTGTCGTCCACGCCGAGGTACACGATGCCCATGCCCCCGCTGCCGAGCCGACCCATCAGCCGGTACGGACCTACTTCGGGCGGATCGCCCGCCCGCAAAGCCTTCCAGGACACGCCACGTCCCCCTCGGATGCTGCGTCGCGCCGAGGCCGCGCCCAGGCGCCGCCGTGCCGGGCACCGGGGATGCGGCGACACCACGAACGCCGACACGCCCGGTCGCGGCCCACGCCGCTACCCGACCGAATCTGTTGTACCCGGACGATTCGGCCGGAATGCATACCGTCCAATCACCCTCTGTGAAGTACGCCTGGTCGGGCTGGTACCCCCGAGGGGCGCGATCGGGCGGGCAGGCCAACCAAACCCGACCGGACGACGCGGACGCGTTGACCCCACGCCCACCTGCAGGTTCGGTCGGGTGCGGCGACTGGTGGGCTAGCGGGAGGCCAGTCGGCGAACGTCGGCGGCGGAGGTGCCTAGCCCAGTCGGGCTACCGAAGGGCCGCCTGTCTGCGGAGGGGTGGTAGCGCAGTTCGGCCTCCTCGTATCGGTGCGTCCCTTGGTGCCATCGCAGGACGCCGGCCATCCAGTTCTGGAGCTCCCGGGCGTAGGAGTCGATCGCGGTGCGGGCCTCGCCGTCGAGGCCGAGGCGGTCGAACAGATCGGGCAGCTCACTGTCCACGACATGCTCGAACTGCCGTACCCGGGCGGTCATGAGCGCGTTGACCACCTCGACGGCCCGGCCGCGGTCGCAGTCGAGGAAGTTCTCGACGACCAGCACCGCGTTGTGGATCTCGCCTTCGAACTGGATCTCCTTCTGGTAGGAGAAGACGTCGTTGAGCAGGCAGGCGAAGTCCGCGGCGGCGTTCTGCAGGGCCCGCAGTGGCCGGGTCCGGAAGACCTCCGCCGGCACGCTGTCCCCGCGGGCCAGCCGGCTCAGGCCCATCGTCAGGTCCGAGCCGAACGTCGCGCGGCGCATCTCCAGGTAGTCGATGGGGTCGGGGATGCGGTTGTAGACCTGGTTGTCCAGCTCCCACAGCCAACTGTCGATCATCACCTCGATCGCCCGGCGGAACGCGGCCTGCGCGGCGGGCTCCATCCCCCTGGTGGTGCGCTCCCACAGGTCGGCGAGGCTCCGCTCCAGGGCGTTGACCGGCGGCTCGGTCAGCGGGCCGGCCACCGGCATGAACAGACGCAGGCGCTCGTTGCACAGCTTCGCCGCGGCCAGGTTCCGGGAGGTACCGAAGATCACTGGGTAGTAGTCATCCGCATAGGTTCCCCAGGTCAGCCAGCCCGTCGTGAGGTCGAGCTCGTTGGCGGTCGCGTTTGGATGGATGCCCGCGGCGCACAGGGCGAAGTCGGCAGCGCGCAGCTTGTGCTCATCCCAGATGCCCGGAACCCGGTCCAGCAGGCCCATCGACCGCGCCCAGCGGACGGACTCCTGCCGCGCGGAGTCCAGGTGAGGGCTCTGTCCGGTGGTGTATGGCAGGTAGAACTCCGGCAGCGAGGTCGGACCGACGACCCGGAACGGCACGTTGGCGAACGACCGGATCCGCTGCGGTGCGGTGGCGAGCAGCGACGGGATGACCCGGATGGCCGAGGTGCCGAGGCTGGGGATCCCGGGGATGCCGGGCAGCCCGGCGACGGGGACGAGGCTGCCCGACCCCGCGACCCCGGTGGGGAGCGCGTCGGGCGTCGCCTCGCGGTTCATGTAGCGGCTGGAGCGCAGGTGCCACTCGTGCCCGCCGGACTGCCAGTCCTGCAGACCCTTGACGTAGGCCAGCGCCGCCAACCGGCCCGCCGGGTCGATGGCGTGCTCGTCGAGGACGGCCGGCAGCTCCGTGGTCGCGGTGTGCTCGAACTGGTGCAGCCGGGAGGTCAGCAGGTCGTTGACGGTGTCGGCGGCGGCCTGCGTGTCGATGTCGAGGAACCGCTCCACGACCAGCACCCCGTTGCTGAGCTCGCCCTCCTCGGTGACCTCCCGCTCGTAGGAGAACAGATCGTTGCGCAGGTGCACCGCGTCGGCGAAGGTGTCGCGCAGCACCTGCAACGGGCGGGTGGCGGCGACGCGGGCGGGGATCTCGGCGTCGGCGGCGTGCTCGACGAGGTTCGCCGACCAGGGGGCGCCGCCGACCTTGCGGCGCATCTCGACGTACTCGATCGGGTTGGCCAGCCGGGCGGCGTTGATGTTCTCGAGTTCCCAGAGGGACTCGTCGAGCAGGTTGCGGGTGCTGACGGCGAAGCGGGCCCGCCAGTCGGCCGAGCGGGCCGGCACGGTCCGCGTCCACAGGTCGGCCAGGCCCCGCTCCACCGGGTTCGACGGCTCCTCGGTGATCTCGCCCGCCACCGGCATGAACGCGGGGAGCCGGTCGAGATAGGCCCGGGCGCCGGCCAGGTCGTGCGTCCGCTTGTAGAGCTCGAGGAAGTGGTCGTCGAAGTAGAAGACCCAGACGTACCAGTCGGTGATCAGGTTTAGGCGATCGGCGGTGGCGTCGGGATGGGTATAGGCGCACAGCAGGGCGTAGTCGTGGGCGTCGAGGTCCTGCTCGGTCCAGATCGCGATGCCGTGCTGGGGGGCGTCGATCATCTCCATGGCCCGGGCCCACTCCCTGCTGTGTTCCCGGGCCTGTTCAAGATGCGGACTCAGCCGCGCGGGATAGGGCACGTAGAACTCGGGGAGGGTGAAAGGCTGCATGATTTCTCCGGGAAAACCCTTGGTTGCCGCGGGGCCGGGACGGTGCGACCGGGAAGGCATCGCCGAAACCGGTGCGCCGCCGCGGTGTTTCGTGGCCGCGGCGGCGCACCGGTCGGTGGGTTCAGCGCCCGATCTCGACGCTCTCCAGGATCCCGAGCGCGTCCGGCACGAGCACGGCGGCGGAGAAGTAGGTCGTCACGAGGTAAGAGATGATCGCCTTCTCGTTGATGCCCATGAATCGGACGGACAGCCCCGGCTCGTATTCGTCGGCGAGCCCGGTGTGGTGCAGACCGATCACGCCCTGGTTCTCCTCACCGGTACGCAGCGCGAGAATGGACGTCGTCCCGGTGGCGCTGATCGGAATCTTACTTACCGGCAGCAGCGGCACGCCGCGCCAGGCCGGCACGTGCTGGTCGTGAAACAGGACGGTCGCCGGGTAGATGCCCCGCGCCGTGGCTTCCCGGCCGAACGCCGCAATGGCCCGCGGGTGGGCGAGCAGGAAATGCGTGCTGCGCCGCCGGCTGAGCAGCTCGTCGAGGTCGTCCGGGGTCGGCGGGCCCGAGCGGGTGTGAATGCGCTGGCGCAGGTCGGCATTGTGCAGCAGGCCGAAGTCGGGGTTGTTGACCAGCTCGTGCTCCTGGCGTTCACGCAGCGCCTCGACGGTGAGCCGCAACTGCTGGGAGAGCTGGTTGATCGGCTCGTTGTAGAGGTCGGCCACGCGGCTGTGGATGCGCAGCACCGTCTGGGCGACGGACAGCTCGTACTCGCGCGGCTTCAGCTCGTAGTCCACGAACGTGCCCGGCAGGTCCGGCTCGCCGGAGTGCCCCGCGGCGATCGCGATCTCCGCCTCGCCGAGGCGGTTGCGTGGTGGCTGCGGCCGGGCGCGGTAGTCCTCGAGGTGCCCGCTGAGCTCGGCGTCCTGCCCGGTGACCTCGGCAAGCTGCTGGCGGGAGAGCACCAGCACGGTGGCGTCGGTCAGCGCCCGGGCGGTGTACTCCCAGGACAGGTCCGAGTCGATGAGGACCTCGTCGCCGAAGTACTCGCCATCGCCGAGCACCCCGAGCGACCGCTCGTGGCCGTACTCGCCGGGCCCGAACTTCCCGACCTTGCCGTGAGCGATGAGGAACACCGCGTCGGCGGGCGCGCCCGTTTCGGCGAGCACGTCGCCCGCGGCGAACTCCCGCTGGACGAAGCGGTCGGCGAGGCCGGCGAGCGCGCCGCCGTCGAAGCCACGCAGCGCGGGCAGCTCGGCGAGCTCGCCGGGCACCACCCGCACCTCGGATCCGACGGACGTGAACGTGACGAGCCCGTCGCCGAGCACGTAGGTCAACCGCCGGTTGACCCGGTAGACGCCGCCGGCCGTCTGGACCCAGGGCAGCACCCGCAGCAGCCACCGGGAGGTGATCTCCTGCATCTGCGGGACGGACTTGGTGGTCGTCGCGAGGTTGCGCGCGGCCGCCGTNCTCAGACTCAGCCGGAGGTCCTCGTCGGGGGCCGCGCCGGTCGCTCCGGGGTCGGTCGGTACGGGCTCGGTCATGGCAGACTCCACCTATCGTTGGTCATCCAGGGACTGGGGTGAAAGCTCGAGGTTCCGGGGTGAACCTTGGGGTTCCGCGGTGAACCTTGGGGCTCCGCGGTGAACCTTGGGGCTCTGGGTGAACTCTGGGTGAAACTGAGGCTCTCGGCGAAACCGAGGGCTCGGGGATGAAACCGTGGTGCCCGGGGTGGAACCAGGGGCTGGAGTGTAACGGCGGTGCGGTCGTACGAAGCCGCGCCCGGAAGAGTGACGGCCTTCCGGCGATTTCCGCGGTCTTTTTTCGGTCGCGGGCCGATGTTCGAGGCGGCCTTACTGGCCCCGCCCGATCAGGATTCGAACAATGGGTACGGGCGCCGTCGGGCTGGTCGCGGCCCGGTTGATCGCACCGTTGAATGCTCCATATACCAGTAACCCCCGTGGGTGTCGCGCGGTTCGCCGACATGCACTTTGTCGTGCTGGCAGGCGCGTCTCTCGTCGCGCATCGGCAGCCTCCCGCACCAACGGCGTGGGCGGCAAGCACTTTGCGGAACCAATCGGGGACTGGCCCGGGAAGAGGGCTTCTTCTAGCCCGGCCCCCAGGGCTCGCGGTCACGGACAGTTAATGCCGAACTCGTCGCCCGAATACCCCGGAAGTGAATGCCTGCCACGCCGGATGCCAGGCCGGGAGATCGGCTCGGAATCGCCTAACCGGTACGGTCGACCTGCCGAGAAGAATTCGCCCGGAGCGCGCCTGATATCGCCCGTGCCGCCGATCCGTTCGTCGGCCTGGTTCCGTGGAACGGGTGGAATGCGGCGGGCGGCCGGGCCGCCGGCCGCCGGGCTGCCGGGCTGCTGGGCGACCGTCGAATCACTCTGCGTCCGCGTCGGCCGGCCTCCGGTGAACGTCGTGGAATGTTGCCCCCCGCGGCGAGCGAGGGTCCACCTGCCGCTCGCCGATTCGCGACACCTGGTCCTGCGCGGCACCGGGGCCAGGCCTCCGGGGGCGCCGGTTCCCACGCCGCGCCAGGCGTTCGGCGTGGGGTGGAGGCGGACTGCGCCGGTGGTCGGGGAGCGGCGGCAGCCCTTTGCGTGCGCCCCGTGCGGTCGGGTGCGGGCGGAACGCCAGGTCAGTGGCGCCGGTGGCGGATCGCCAGCAGAGGGGCCATCCGCCGGGTGCCGAGGAAAGCCGGCCATGAGCAGCGGGGAGATGGGAACCGAGGCGCGGGCTCGGCTCCCGCGGGCTCAGTTTCGCGGGCTCGGCTCCGCCGGCCCGGACCGGCGTCGATCAGTACGCGACCCGGCACCATCGTGGTACCCAGTCGAGACCAACTACCCGGCGAATAGGGGACTTAATACCATCGTCAGCAGCCGGCACATGTGCATTCCCTCGGAGGGCCGTCCGTAGCCGACCCGATGCGCCGAGAGCGGGAAGCCGTCGGGGCGCGGGACGGCCGGCCCGGCGGATCCGCCCGTGGCGGCGCTCGCTTACTCCAGACCGACCGGCGGGTCACGGCCTGCCGGGCGCGGCACCGTCTCGCGGATTTCGACGGGCCGCCGATGTAGTGACAGCGCTGTAACTCGACATCGTTTTGCGGGAATGTCGTCCGCCCACCTCGGCGATGATCGCTTCGCGATCGGAGGTTAACGAAGCGTAACCAAGGTTGTTTCTTCGCTAGTAATAAGTAGCCACATGTATTGGGAGGTAGCGTGACCCGTTCCGACCAGAAGATCTAGTCCTGGGCGGGCGTTGGCTCGGTTGATCCGGGTCAGGGCCTCCCGGCAGACGTGCCGGCGCCTCGGGATCACGGACCCACCCGGGCGGTGCTCGGGCCTCGCCCGGACCGACCAGACGACCCCCCGGGTGGGCTCCTCGTGCGAGGTCCGGTCAGCCGGCGGTGCGCAGCGCGGCCGTCAGCGGGTGCGCAGCCTGGCCGAACGCGGTCATCTGGTCGACCGACCAGGGGCTCAGTGCCCACGGCGCGCAGAGCGCCGCCTGCCGGTAGCTCTCCCAGTCGACCCAGCGCCACTCCACGACCTCGGCCGGGTCCGGGTCCGGGTCACCCACCGCCCGGGCCACGTAGACGGGACACACCTCGTTCTCCACCAGCCCGTCCGCGGCGGTGGCGCGGTAGGCGAAGTCCGGCAGCGCACAGTGCAGGTCGGTCAGGGCCAGCCGCAGCTCCTGCTCCACCCGGCGCTCGACGGCGACGGCGATGTCCTCACCGGGGCGGGGATGCCCGCAGCAGCTGTTCGTCCACACCCCGGGCCAGGTGCGCTTGCCCAGCGCCCGGCGGGTGACCAGCAGCCGGCCGGCCGCGTCGAACAGGTACGAGGAGAAGGCCAGGTGCAGGGGGGTGTCGAGACCGTGCACGGCGAGCCGGGGCGCCGTCCCGCAGGGTCGGCGGTCGGGGTCCAGCAGCACGACCTCGTCGTCGACGTCGACGGCGGTACCGGGTCCTTGTGGACTCACGCGTGGGCCTCGCTTTCCGTGGGAGTGGCGAATGGATCCCGCCGGGCGCGTAAGCGGTGCGTCGCGTCCCAGGCGGGTGTCCTCACCAGCCCATCCTCCCGCCGCCGCGACCAGGCAGCGGCCCGACCCCGGATCCCGCTGGTCACATCCGCCGCAGACGGGCCGCCTGCCGGGGCCGACAGGCGGCGAGGGGGCACCCGAAGGTGGGGCAGGCAGCCCGCCGGGCCGCCGGCCGCCCTGGCCGCCGGTTCGGGCCGCCGCTCAGGAGCCGATGAGGCTGGTTCCCGCGCGGATGGCGGTGAGCATGTCCCACTGTTCGTTACTGAGGACGGCGAGGGCGGCCGGGAAGAGCCCCTCCTGTTCCTTGACGATGTGCCGCCGTAGCAGCGTCAGCATCTCGACGGCCAGGGCGGCCCAGGTCGGATCGGTGCGGGCGGTGCCATCGGCCGCGCCCGCGAGGACCGCCTCGATCCGACGATGTTCGCCGCGCAGGATCGCGATCTTCTCCGGGAACTCGGCCGCCATCGGGGGAAACAGGCCGCGTTCCTCCACCACGGTGTGCGGGCCGAGGACCGTGGAGATCCTGGCGCAGCAGTCGATCAGCGACTCGAGGTCGCCCCGCCGGTAGGCCTCACGCGCCTCGGCCGAGAGTTCGACCAGCTCGTCATGCTCCCGGATCAGGTCCTCGATGGCCGGAGTGGCCGTGCACCAGCAGTATTCAGACATAGTGGGGCCGTCCTCGGGGAGAAGAAGATCGGCTGATTTCCGGCGCCGGGACCGAGATACGCCGGATCCGCTGCGCGCCGCCGGGGACCGGCTCAACCATGCTCCGTGCTGGTTGTGCCGGCTCTGCGGGAAGCCCGGATACGCGGTCGCGGACGGGAATCGGGCCGATGGGGCGGGCCGGGCAGCGTGGATGCCGGCGAGGTCCGCCAGGCGCCCGTCGGCCGGCCGGGCGGACCGACCGCGTGACCGCGCCGCAACCGGTGACGCGATCGAGCTCCGGCATCGTCATCTCGCTCCTGCCCCGCCCGGCGGCGCACGGGACGCGCCGCTGCCGCCATCATCGGCCGGCGCGTGCGGCAGCTATATGGACTTTCGTCCCCTTCCGGGCCTTCCGAACGACTGCGACGGCGGGTCCGGGAGTCGCCGGTAGCTACCAGGGTCAGGGCGCGGAAATGCCGAACGAAATGCGCGCCGGGCCGTTCGAATGCCCGACTGGATCCCGTCACCCGCCGACCTGCGGGACCATCAGGGAATGTGGGAACTGGCTCAGGTGAACATCGCCCGGCTGCGGGCGCCGCTGGACGATCCGACCCTCGCCGACTTCGTGGCCGCCCTCGATCCCGTGAACGCCCTCGCCGACGCGGCGCCGGGATTTCGGTGGCGGTTGCAGACCGAGGACGGCAACGCCACCGCGATACGCGCCTTCTCCTGGGAGGTGGGCGCGAGCGCCGGGATCATCGTCAACATGTCGGTGTGGGATTCGATCGAATCGCTGGCGAACTTCGTGTTCGCCGGTCCGCACCGCGATGTGCTGCGCCGGCGGCGCGAGTGGTTCGAGACCATGCGCGAGGCGTATGCGGCGCTGTGGTGGGTGCCCGCCGGGCAACGCCCGACGACGGCGCAGGCGGAGCAGCGCGTCCGCCGGCTGCGCCGGCAGGGGCCCACCGCGCATGCCTTCACGCTGCGCGAGCCGTTCCCGCCGCCGGGCAGCGATCCCGACCTGGCGGCGCCGCCGGACCGGCGGGCGGACTGGACCTGCCCGGCCTGAGCCCGCCCGCCGGTCGACCGGATCAGGACAACGGAACGGTGAGGCAGGCCGCGCGAGCGCCTGCCGTCCCGGCGGTGCCGGGGGAGCTGTCGGTGTGATGCTCGTGGAGGATGATCGAGTGTGCGCCGCCGGCCCGGAAGTCCCAGGCGACCACCGCGAACGCCGATCCCGTGCCACGCGCGTCGGTGGTGAAGTCCAGCCATACCTCATTGCGCGCGTTGGCATATCTGGGATCCACCGACGGCTGCACGGGGTCGGGGACGTTCTGGTAGTGCGGGCCGGCGGCCGCGCCGGTCGCCCCGCAGGCCTTCTGATGGACGTGCGCACCGAACTGGTGGTTCGGTGCGAGGCCTTGAACGATCAGTCCGATCACGGTCCGCTTACCGCGGACGGCGAGCGCGACCGCCGTCGTGCCCGGCGGCACGAGATGGGCGTCGTAGGTGACGGCCGTGGGCGGCTGCCGGTCGTTCCACGCGTCGAATACCACAGGCTCCGCGACCACTCTGCCGGCCTCCAACGGATTCGGGATCGGGCCGCTGCTCGTGGCCGGTGACGGGGAGCCGGCGGCCCCGGCCGGCGCGGCCGTGAGCAGGAGCAATCCGAGCCCGGCCGCAATGATGGACAGACGCCGTCGCATGAGACCCCTCTGAGGCGGGAGTTCCGGTCGGTGGCGACGATCCTAGGGCGGACGGAGCCGATCGGTGGGCTCCGACTCGGTCCGATGGGAAAAAGGTGCCACCCCGGTTTCCGGCGATATTGGACTGAATGCCGCGATTCCGTCGGGCCGTTCTTGCTTTCCACGGCCATCCAGGTATCGCCGGGCGCGATGCGCGGATCCGCGGGACGCCATGATCGCCGGCGCCCAGATCGGAAAGCGTCGGCGGTGTTTTCGACCGCCCGCGTCGCCCGGCGCCGACCCGCTGCTCGGGGATCTTCCCGATCATCTTGTTGATCGTCTTGTCGATCACCTTTAGCGCCCGCGGACGAGGATGTCAAGTCCCACTTCGCCGTCACCCTGGGCCTGCCATCGGACCACTTCGTGCCGGCGCTGCGTCACGACGTCAGCGACATGGCGACGAACCACTACCGCCGCGCCGACCCCGCCGAGGCCGCCGACCCCGCCGAGGCCGCCCACTCTGCCGAGGCCACCGTCCCCGACTCGATCGACATCGTTCTGCCCGAGCACGCCGACTCCGGCATGCGCACCCTGCTGCACCAGCGTGGCGAGTACGACGGCCCGCACCACGGCCCGGTCACGCCGTACGAGTGGGAGGGGCAGTACCTTGCCGCGCAGGCGGATCGGTACGCCGCGAACGGCGAGCTGCTGGCGCAGTAGATCGCCCAGCTCACGGCATGCGTTCCGCTGGCGCCGAGGCAACGAGGCTGATCGGATGGGGTGGCCCGGACGCCGAACCGGGAAACTGGCCGACAGACGGGGGGTGCCGATGCCGCCGGAGCCGATGCCGCCGGAATCGCCGCGGTCGCAATCGCCGCGGTCGGACGGAGCGAACCGGGTGGCCGCGGCGCCCGGGTCACAGCCGGGGCTGGGCGGGGGCCTGCTGCCCGCCACCGAGCGGCTGTTGCTGCAGCGGGTCGCGGTCGAGCAGGCCGGTGGGCGAGCGCCGTCGCTCGTCGCCGCGGTGGCGCGCGACGGCCGCCCGGTGTGGACGGCCGGGCGGGGCCGCGCCGTCGGACCCGATCAGGCCGACGGCGACGGCGACGGTGGCGGCGGTGGCGGTGGCGATCGCGGGGGTGGTGGCGAGGGCCGGGGCGTCCGGCGGCCTGACGCCGACACCCAGTACCGGATCGGTTCGATCACGAAGACCTTCACCGCGGTGCTGGTCATGCGCCTGCGCGACGAGGGTCGCCTGGCGCTCGGCGACCCCCTCGACCGGCATCTGCCGGGGACCGCGGTCGGTGATCGCACGGTCGCGCAGTTGCTGTCCCACCTCGGCGGCATCGCGGCGGAGACTCCGCCGCCGTGGTGGGAGCGGGTGGCGGGGCAGGCCCATCCCACCCTCGCCGACGCGCTCGGTCCCGACCCGGACCGGTTCCGCCCGGGACGTCGTCATCACTACTCCAACGTCGGTTTCGCGGTCCTCGGTGAGCTCGTCGCCCGGCTGCGCGGGATGAGCTGGGCGCAGGCCCTGCACCGCGAGCTGCTGGCGCCGTTGGGGATGTCCCGCACGACCGCGCTGCCCGCCGCGCCGCACGCCCACGGCTACGCCGTCCACCCGCATGCCGACGTGCTGCTGCCCGAGCCCGCCCACGATGCGGGTGTGCTGGCTCCGGCCGGCCAGCTCTGGTCGACCACCGCGGACCTGGTGCGCTGGTCGGCCGTCCTCGCGGGGCACACCGACGTCGTGCTGTCCGCGGACACCCTCGCCGAGATGCGCGAACCGGCCGCCGTCGAGGGCGACAGCGGCGAGTGGCGGCTGGGGGCGGGGCTCGGCGTGCAGTTGCTGCGCGAACCCGGCGGCGTGCTCGTCGGGCACGGCGGTTCGATGCCCGGCTTCGTCGCCGCCCTGTGGACGCGACCTGGGGGGACCGCGGCGATAGCGATGGCGAACGCGACCAGCGGGGTCGCCGTCGTCGACCTCGCCGTCGGCCTGATCGACGCGGTCGACACCGCCGAGCCGCCACTGCCGGCCGAGTGGGTGCCCGCGTCGGTGGCCGGGCGGGAGCCGCTCGACGTCACCGGCGTCTGGTACTGGGGACCGGCGCCGTACGCACTGTCGCTGCGGCCGGACGGCGGGCTGCTGCTCGCGCCGCTGGGCCGCTCCGGCCGACGATCCCGGTTCCGCCCCGGCCCCGCCGGCCACGGCACCTTCCTGGGTGTCGATGGCTACTTCGCCGGCGAGACCCTCATCCCGCGGCGCCAGTCCGACGGCGAACTCAGCCACCTCGAACTCGCCTCGTTCGTCTTCACCCGATCCCCCTATGCCCCGGCCGGCCCGGTGCCCGGCGGCGTCGACGCGGGCGGCTGGCGTCCATCCCCTGTCTCGGGTGGCAGACAGGGCTGAGCAGGGGGTTTGCGGTGGCCTCGGCGGGCCGGCGGGAAGTGAGGTTTTGCTGGGCCGGCACAGGACACTTCTTACCTGGCGTGCACGGACGTTCCCCCACTGTGAGTAACTGCGCTGTGCGACCGCCCCATCTTGTGACAGCGACGCCGTGCTGCGTAGCCGAGGAGCGATGGCATGCCCTTCTTCGATCCGATCGAGTCCACCTTCTATGGCCACTGCGTGGAGCGACTGCTGACGTCGACCGAGCTTGCGCCGCTGCTCGCCGGCGGCATCGTGGAGATCGGGCCGGGAACCGCCCGCCCGGTCGTCGAGGCGCTGCAACGATCCGGGTCACAAGTGCCCATCACCGGGTACGAGCTGGACGCCGAGGCCGCGCGGATCGCGAGTCGGGCGGCGGCCGAGGTGGAGCTGGGGAACTACACCGTCGTCCAGGGCGACTTCTTCGCCGCCACCGCACCGGCGCGGCAGGCGCGGTGCGCGATCGGCAACCCGCCGTACCTGCCGGCGACCGTGCGGCCGGTCGGCGCCTCCCACCTGTGGGGCGGGCACGACGGCACGCACGTGGCGCGGCGCATCCTGTCCCAGGAGATGGACGTGGTGCTGCTGATGATCGCTTCCATCTCCGACCCGGTGGGTCTTGTCCAGCACGCCCGCGCCGCCGGCTACCGGGTCGCGGACTGGCTGGTGCGGCCCATCCCGTTCGGGCGGTACTCCCGCCAGCCCTGGGTCAGCCGCCGCATCGGCGAGCTGGCCCGATCGGGCCGCGCCTTCTTCGGCCCGGAGGGCTACCTGCTCGCCGGGGTCACCTGGGTCCGCGTCGGCGGGCCGATCGCCGTCGCCGGCGAGCCCGACCATGCCGCCACCGTGCTTCGCCGGATCCTCACCGCGGCGGGCAGCGCCACCGGTCTCGACGAGGCCGCGGGCGTCGGTCGGGCGACGACCGTCGACAGCCGCCGCCGGACGCCGATCGCCTCGGGGCACCGTGAGCTGCCGGACTGGTCCGTGCCCCGCCTGTCGGGGAGCGGTGCATGATCAGCCCGGCGAGGTCCGGCGCCGCGCGGGACGGTGGTTCCACGGCAACCGCCGACCGGCTGGCGCGCCCGTCGGGGGCGGAGTACGGCGCCGTGCTGACGCCCGCCGAGCTCGGTCAGCCGCGCCTGCCCGAGCCCAGGGGGACGCTGTCCGGGTTCCTGCTCGACCGGCTGCGCCGCGCTCCCGGCCCAGCCGGGCTCGGGCCGGCGCCGGCCGCGGACGACGACGTGCTCTACGGCGAGGACGGCCCGCTGGCCCTCTACTGCCTCTACGGCCTGCACTACCGCGGCTTCGCCGAGGTCGACGACGACTGGGAGTGGGAGCCGTCGCTGCTCGCCGTGCGCCGCCGGCTGGAGGCGGACCTGCTCGCCCGCCTGCACGCCGAGGCAGCCGCTGCCGCCGTCGGAGTCGCTGCCGCCGTCGGAGTCGATGCCGCCGTCGGAGTCGATGCCGCCGTCGGAGTTGATGCCGCCGGAGCCTCAGCAGACGGGGCGGTCGGGGACGTCGCGGCCGCGCTGCGGGACGTGATCGCCCGGGCCGGTGGCCGTTCCCTGTCGCGGCGGCTGGCGACCACCGGCACGCTCGAGGAGTTCCGCGAGTACGCGATGCACCGTTCGCTGCTCCAGCTCATCGAGGCCGACCCGCACACCTGGGCGATCCCGCGCCTGACCGGCGCGCCGAAGGCGGCGCTGGTGGAGATCCAGGCCGACGAGTACGGCCACGGCGTCGAACGGGACATGCACCAGAACCTGTTCGCCGTGACCATGCGTGCCCTGGATCTCGACGCCCGACCCGGCGCCTACCTGGACCGGTTGCCCGGGCAGGCGTTCGCGACCGTCAACGTGCCGTCGCTGTTCGGCCTGCACCGGCGGCTGCGTGGCGCGCTGGTCGGCCACCTGGCGCTGTTCGAGATGACGTCGGTGGAGCCGATGGGCGCCTACGCGGCGGCGCTGCGCCGCCTCGGCCTGGCCGCCGGGGCCCGCCACTTCTTCGAGGTCCACGTCGTCGCCGACGCCCATCACCAGACGGTCGCCGCCCGCGACCTCGCCGCGGCCCTCGTCGCCCAGGACCCGGCGCTGGCCGTCGACGTCGTCTTCGGCGCTGCGGCGACGACCGCGGTCGAGGGCCACTGCGCGGAGACGATCCTCACCGCGTGGGACGACGGCCGGTCCGCCCTGCGCGTTGCGCCGCCGGCGCCGCGTTGAAGAAGTCGAGCGTGGCACGGGTCTTGGTCCGCTGCGGTCCGGTCAGGTCGAGGCCGTGGCGGCGCAGGACGGCGGACAGGCGGGCGGCGGTCCGCGCCGCCGCCTGTGGCGTGGCGCGGGTCGATAGCTCGAGTAGGCGGGAGCCGTCCGGAAACGTCCACCGTTCGGCCTGGAGCACCCGATCGAAACCCTCGGGGCGGAACCGGTGCCGAGACGCCTCGATCGGTCCGAGGACGGCCAGATCGTCGATGTGGCCGGCCCCGGGCAGGTGGGCGGCGAGCAGCCGCGCCTGCTGCTTCGAGAACAGGTCGTGCAGCGAGCCGCGGCGGCCCATCGCGCGCCGCACATCGTCGGGACCGAGACGGGTCCTTAGGGCGGCGGAGCAGACGTAGGCGCCGGGCATCGCGTCGACCTCGACGATGAACTGCTTCGACCGCCGCAGCCGCGGCGCGACGTTCGCCGGAACGACGGGCCGGAGTTTGACGACGGAGTCGTCCGGTCGGCCGCTGGTACTGCGGACGCGGACCACCACTCCGCGCCGGTGCAGCAACCGGTCCGGGGTGTCAAGGTAATAGACCCGCTGCCGCCGAGCCCTCGTCGCGGAGATCCCGAACATCTCGAACGCCCGCCGGTGTGCGGAGGAGGGCACGATGAACTTGAGCTCCACCCGGTCCACCTGACGGGTGAGTTTCACCAGCGCGTGCAGATCGTCGTCGGGTAGCTGCCAGAACTTCTGCGCCGCGCGCAGCACGGACGAACCGCCTGCGGCAGCAGCCATTGCATCGCCCTCCCACCCGAATGTTCCGCGGCGCACAGCCTCGTCGTGTCGCGACCCGATGGTTTAGGCATCCACCCTTCCGTGGCAGGAGTGCTAATACCACCTGAACGGATACTCAAACCGAGTGTCCGGCGGGGGTTCACCGGCCGGACCGTAGACCACAGATCGCCGCCAGTTCCAGGTCGGCGCCGTCGGCAGCCGGTTCGCGGGCCGGGGGTGGCCGAGGCGATGTCGGTCGCGGCCGTGTGCGGCCGGCTGGCCCTGAGGTGCCAGTACCGGCGAATGTCCGCGTCGACGGGCTGGAAGTCCCAGGCGCGGATGCAGCTCGGCCCGGGCGGGCGCATCGTCGGGCACGGGTCGCGCATTCTGCTGGGGGACATGTTTCATCGGCCGGTGTGCGGTTTTCGTTGGCCGGTGTGCGGTCGATCGGGGGCGGCGGCTTTGGACCTCCGCCGTGATGTCGGTGCGGGACCGACCACCCGGCGGCGATGTCGACCCGCGGGCCCGCTGTCCTACGATCTTGGCCCGACCCCCGGAGGAGGACCTCATGCTCGGTAGATCGGTGCGCCGAGGTAGATCACTGCACGATGGCACCTCACCGCGCGGTGGCACCTCACTGCGCGATGGCCTCTCGGTACGCGGTGGCCTCTCGGTGCGCCGCGGCAGCCTGGCCCGCGGGATGACCGCACGGCTGCTGCGGGAGGCCCGGCCGCCGCGGCCCGTCCGCGTCGTCTTCGGCTACGACCCGACCGATCCGATCGCCGTGACCCTGACCGTCGGCGGCGGGATCGGGGCGGGTCCGGTCGTCTGGCGCTTCGCCCGCCGGCTTCTCGCCGACGGGACGCGCCGCCCCGTCGGCCTGGGCGATGTGCGGGTCCGCCCGATCGTGCTGCGCGGGCAGCCCGCGCTCGCGCTGTGCCTGTGCGGCCCGTCCAGCACCGCCGAGTTGGAGCTGCCCGCACGGGAGGTGGCGGCGTTCCTGTGGCGCACGTACGCCATGGTGTCGGCCGACGCGGAGACCGCGGCGATCGACTGGACCGGCGAGTTCCGCTTCCTGCCCGGTGTCGGCGCGCGCCGGTCCCGGGTCCTGCCCGGCGTCCGGACCCACCACGCCCGCACCTGATCGCGGCCTCGTGCCCGCCCGACCGGGCCCGAAGGTGGTGCTGTCGTACCTCCGGGTGGGGCGTCGGCTGCCGGGCCAGCAGGGCGGACGGGGCGGGAGNCCCCCCGGTACCCGCCGAAAGTCCCTGGTGGGCACCGGCGCGGCGGGGCACCCTTGGGGATCCGCAGATGTTCCAGCGGGATGAATCGGGAGGCCGGCCGTGCGTGACATCCCGATGCCGCAACCCCGTCCGGCTTCCGACTCCGAGCCCGAACCGCCCCTCGCCGGCGAGTCGTGCGCCTGTGGCATGGGGGCCTACTGGCGGCTGCACGCGGTCACGCCCGGCGCCAGCGGAGACTGGGTGGACGTGTTCGACCTCGACGACGGCCGGCTCGCGATCTGTGTCGGCGACGCGGCCGGGCACGGCTCGCGGGCGGCGGCCTTCGCGGGCCGGGTGCGGGCGGTGCTGCGCCGGCGCCTGCTGGCCGGGGAGGAGCCCGACGCCGCCGTCGGCGGCACGGTCGACGAGGTCGCCGGGCTGGGTGACCTCGGGGAGATGTTCGCCACCGCCTTCGTGGCCATCGCCGACCCGTCCACGGGCCGCGTGGTCTACGTCAACGCCGGCCATCCGCCCGCCGTACACCTGACCCGACGTGCCGTCCGCCTGTCCCGCTCCGGCGTGGACCGCGGCGCCGTGGGGTCCGGTCCCGCATCCGAGTCCGGTCACGATCTCGGCTCTGGTCACGATCTCGGCTCTGGTCATGATTCCGAGCCCGGCCCCGGCTCCGGCCCCGCCGACCTGCCGCTGGGACCGACCGGCCCGATCCTGTCGGACCTGTTCGCGGGCACCCGGATCTGGACGTCCCGGTCCCTGCGGATGGCCCCCGGCGACCGCCTCGTGGTCTACACCGACGGCCTCAGCGAGGCCCGCGACGCCGCCGGCGAGCAGTTCGGCGCGGACCGCATCGGCGCGGTCTCCGGCGGCGGCGACACTCCCGACACCCCGCCCGACCTGCTCATCGACCGCCTCTTCGCGCGGGTCGCCGCCCACACCCATGCCGAGGCCCGCGACGACCGCACCGTGGCCGTCCTGACCCGTCAGCCCGCGCCCCCCGCCACGACCGCGCCCATCCCGTGACCGCATCCACCCCGTGACCGCACCGGCACGGCTGTTGGTGTCCGGTCTGTCCTGGTGGCTGGCCCGATCAGCGGGACGGCGGCCGGCGGCCGGCGCAGAGGACGCAGGTGCGGGCCGACGGACGGGCGGCCAGGCGCTGCTCGCCGACGGGTCGCCCGCAGGTCTCGCAGACACCGTAGGTTCCGGCGGCCAGCCGGCCGAGCGCGGCGTCAACCTCCGCCAGGCGGGCGGTCGCCTGGCGCAGCGTCGCGCGCACCTGTTCGCGCTCGAACGGCATCGACGCGCCCTCGATGTCATGCTCGTCGTCGGCATCCCGGTCGGCGGTGTCGTCGAGGATGCGGTCGAGCCCCTCGCGCAGCGCGGCGACGCGCGCGGCCGCGTCGGCCCGTTCGGCCACCAGCCGGGCCCGCGCACCAGCCTCGGCGGTCATGGCCGCATGATGTCAACCCGCCCAGGTCACCCGCAGGATGGTGATGCTGATCCAGCGCTCTTCGATGCTGTACGTCAGCAGCCCGTGCCCGAAGACCGCCCGCCACAGCTCGGTGCGCTTGTCGTCGGTCCCGCACCGATGCGGATCGTCGGCCAGTCGATTCAGGAACGCGTCGAGTTCACGGCGACCCTGGGCCGGAAGGGTGTCACGCTGTCGCTCGGCGAAGGTGGCCCAACGGATCGTGTACCTGGGGATCTGTGACCTCCGAATCGCCGCCGGGGTACGAAGTGGTCCCGCCGAGCACGGTCAGGTCCCCGGCCTCCAGTCGGCGGCGGTCCGCGAGGGCCCCCGCCTCGATCTCCGGATTCGCCGTGAGCACGGCTCGCCCCCACCACTTGTCGATCACCGCGGCCACGGGCACGAGGTCGAGGCTGTCGTCGGCCAAGGCCAACGCGATCCGCAGCTCCGCCACGAACATCTCACGATCATCCGGACGTAGCGCCTCGCGGATGGCCGGTCCGTTCTTCGCGACCCGGTTGCGGACTCCATGGATCGGGATGGTGTCGGCCATGAGCTTCATCATCCCCATGCCCTGGGGCCTCGGCAACGAACGGCCGTGGGCCGGCGGTGGGCGTTGCGACACCGCGGAGGGATCAGGCTCGCGGGCGATGAGCGCGCTGGCGTAATGCGGTCCGACGGCGGTCACGGCCCATTCCCCGACCAGTGGGTCCGACGCGGTCAGGGAGACGTCGCACGCGCCCGGACAGACCGCCTATCCCACGCGATCGGGGCAGGACACTCCGGCCCAGGACATCGCCGTGCAGTAGGAACTTCTCGCCACCTTCCATCTTCCGTCGACGAGAACGGCCTCCCCGAGCAGAGTGCCGTAGGCGGGCGCGCTGCTCAGCACCACCTCGAAGGGGAGCGACGCGTGGGCCGGGTCGGTGAACACCGGCTCCCCGACCAGTACCCGCGCGCTCGCCGTCGGCTGCGGATGGCGTTCGCGCACGGTCGCCAGCGTCGACCTCAGGGCCGCTCCGTCGTCGACGGCGGCCAGGACCGTTTCGATGCCCCGGCCTCCCGTGAAGGCCGTGGTGAACGCCGCCCGGACCTCGGCCGCAGCCGCCGCGACGTCGGCCGGCGGCGTCCCGGGCTCGGGCAGCCCAGCGGCCGGCCACAGGTCGACGGCACGGCCGGCGGCCGCCCGGATCGCGGCGCCGTCCACGGTGACCCGTGACTCGGGCAGGCCGCGGGCGAGGAACTCGGCGACGAAGGTCAGCGGACCATCCGGCGGCAATGGCCAGAGCCAGTACCGCAGCCGGTGCGCCTGCTCCGCCCGCGAGCCGACGAAGCCCGCGAAGCCATACGTGACCCCGCGCCGGACGTCCGGCCGGCCGGCCGATCCATCGAAGGGGAATGGTGTGTATCGATTCCCCGGCCCGTCCGAGGCGTTTCCGGCCGGCAGGGCCGTGAGCAGCGGGTCGCCCGGCTCGCCGAGGCGGGCGGAGAGCGACTCCCCGGCTCCGGCCGCGATGGCCCGCGAGCCGTCGGGAAGCGCGATCCCGAACCGGACCATCCGGGCGGCGTCCCGGCTCCAGTCCACCGCCAGCCGTGGATCGACGCCGGGCTCGGTGCCGGGGCGCAGCCGGATTTCCAGAGTGATCTCCACTCCCGCGGAGTACGCGGCGAGGCAGGCGACCTACACAGCGGTGTCGGAGTTGTGGCCGATGGTCAGGGCCAGGGGAACCACCCCGGCGAGCTGGTGGTCCGGCGGGGTGAGCCAGGGGCCGACCGGGCGCGGCGGGACAGCCGGAGAGACACCGTCGAAAAAGTTCATGGTTCACAAATCGTGGCGTTATCGCTACGTCCGGGTCAACCGGATTGAGGCACGAAGTCGACGGCCAGCCGGTCCCGCCCCGTGAGCTTGACGACGCGGAGGCCGGCAGCGCGGCTCAGGCGACGCCGATGTGCACCATCCTCCACACCGCACCGGAAGATCGTTGTCGGCTGCGGCCTGACCGAAACAGGGGCGGCTCCTTCTGGGGCAGCCGGTCGGTGGGGTGCTCGATGCCCCTTCCCGCACTCCAGGCCAGCTGTCCGGGCGAAAACCGCACACGAGACCCTCGAACGCCTCGCCTGCCGTGTGAACACGGATTCCCGACTCGACGAAGTAGGACCGGAACGCCGTCATACGGCGGCCCGGCGGGCGTCGCGGTGGGCCTGGGCCGCGACCATCAGGACGTCGGGCGCATCGCGGGTGTACAGGCAGCGAACGGATTCCAGGGTCGTCCCCGGCGAAGATCGCGGCGCAATGTTCGGAAGATGGCAAACGGTGCCCGCCAGGCGAGTCTTCACGGTCAATGTTTCCGCTTTGATTGCGGACGGGGGACATGCGCGTCCGGGACGCTGCGGGTTGCTGGGTGTCAGATGCCCGGAGCTGGGTGCATACATTCGAATTCGATGTCGGTTTGACGCCGCCCGAACCGGCTGGGGTACCGTCCATCCCGCGCGGTCAATGCATTCAGAGAATGACCAGAAGGGATCACAAAATGGCCCAGCAGGAGCAGCAGCAGC
The DNA here is from genome assembly GCF_000948395.1 of Frankia torreyi. Taxonomy (GTDB): domain Bacteria; phylum Actinomycetota; class Actinomycetes; order Frankiales; family Frankiaceae; genus Frankia; species Frankia torreyi. The sequence continues at coordinate 22,051 of NZ_JYFN01000086.1, forward strand.
AGCGCCAGCAGGTGGAGCAGCAGCTGCGTCAGAACTGGCGGCAGCTCCGTTACCGCATCCTTGACCAGTTCAGTCAGGTCAGCCCGGCGGATCTCGATGCCGCGACCGACATCGATGACCTCGTCGCGCGGATTGCGGACAAGACGCACCACAGTGAGCGGTACGTCGAGAACCGTCTGCGTGAGCTGGCGGCCGTCGGCGGTGGCCAGGGTGGAGCGTCCGGCGAGCGTTTCGGTGGCGGCCAGCAGGGCGGTCAGGGCGGTCAGGGCGGCCAGCAGGGACAGCCGTTTGGTTCCCGGCAGTAGCCTTCCGGGATCAGGTCGGTCAGACCTCGGCGCATCGACTTCTCCTGCGGTGCGCCGCCCAGCTTTCGCTCACTGCTCGGCGCGACGTTTCTCAGGACGTCGCGTCGAGCAGTGAACGGATCCCCAGCAGATCGTCGATCAGCTTGATCGTGTCGGCAGTGCGGGGAAGCTTGCGTAGCTCGTCCAGCATCGCGTCGGTTTCCTCGATGGTGGGGACATCGTCGATTGACGCGGCTATCTGGACGATAGCGGCCTTGGGATCATCGCCTGGCTGCATACCACAGAGTTGCACACGCCGATTCACCGGAAATTACGCCAGGCTTCCTGCACGTTAACTCCGGGGCTGGTTCGGGTACGGCGAGTGATGATCTACACGTGGTGTCACCGTCTGTGTCGGACCCTGCCTCGACGGACTTGGGGCACGTGGCCACCGGTCGATCTCCACGAGTCGTTCAACCCGCGATGACCGGCCGGTGGCCGCATCGCCCGCGACCGCCCGGCGGCGCCTGCCGAGCGGAGCACCGCCACGCAGGCGTCCCGCTCGGCTGACTACCCAACAGCGGCTGCCGTACTAGCCGGCGAAGCCGACGCTCTCCGCGTCATCCGCGTCATCCGTGGGACCGTTTGAGCCTGAATCCTGCTGCTCCGACCCGTCGTCCCACTTCTTGTGGTGGT
>NZ_JYFN01000087.1 GCF_000948395.1 Frankia torreyi
GTGAGGTACACCGCGAGATCGTCTGCTGCCCATCCCGCCCGCAGCGCGGCCGCAACCGACGGCACCAGCTCCCGCTGTGTCCTGGCCCCGAGCCGCCACGGATGCGGCAGAGCAGCCAGCAATGCCGCAGCGGCCGCCGTGTTCTGGTCGGGGATGGGGTCCTCCACCGCCGCCTGTTCGCCGCGTGCGGCGTGGGTGGTGGATTGGGTGTTCACCTGGGTAATTCCGGGGGTCTGGGAGCTGGACCCCCGGGGGGTCTGGGAGCTGGACCCCCCCCGTCCGGGAGCTGGACCCCCCCCGTCCGGGAGCTGGACCCCCCCCGTCCGGGAGCTGGACCCCCCCCTGGCGGCCGGCTGGGCATCACCACGGCTGCGGCGAGCGGACCGCAGATCATCGGCCACCGTGACGTCCCGGACGTGCGGGGCATCGGGGTGGTTGATGTAGATCCGGTTGCTGGTCTGCGACCCGTTCGCCCGGTACTGCGGCACGATCGTCACCATGCCCAGCTCCAACTCAAGGGCCCGCTGGTGCTCGATCACCGTTGCCCGGCTGCACTCCGCCTCAGCGGCGATCAATCTGGCGCTGGGCCAGCACGCGAAGTTCGCGTCGACCTTCTCGCACATCAGAATCAAGATCAATTTGCGTAGTGGGTTGCCCACCTTCTGCCTCTTCGCCCATGACAGGGCCTCCCAGCTCGACAACGTCCCTCCAAGGGGGATCGTGGGCGAGCACGGTGGCCACCGGACCTCGGGTCCCGTAACCTCGAACTCGCCTGGCATTGGCGACGTACAGCGGCCCGGGGAGCGCCAACTCCCCGGGCCAACGTCGTTTATGGGTGCGTACGGAGCATCCACCCGGCTGCGGGCCGGACCGGTGCTCCCGGTATGCCTCGGTGTGTCGTCGCGAGCACACGACCACGGGACCTCGGCATCGGGTCAGTACCGACCTGTAGGCGGTGAGGTCGGCCAGTGGGCTGACTCATCCCGCTCGAGCTCGCTGACGAACTCGACCCGATCGGACGGGATCACGCACATGGTGACCTCGATCGGTCGCCCTGTCCGCGCAGACGTCCCGACGCGGGACAACTCGGCGACCGGCAGCGCGGTCGCGATGCCCAGTAGACGCGCCTCCTCACGGTCCGGCATCCGGATACGGAAGGTCTCCGCCCATCTCAGCGGTCCATGGCCCGCCTCCTCCAGGCGGTCGAGGTACCCGCCAGGGCCGGTATCCGGTTCGGCGCACCGCGGCGCATCTGCGATGCCGTCTGGCCCTATCCACGTGTCCGCGACTTGGAATGGCGACTCGCCGACCGGCGACGTCACCCGCCGGCGCCGTACGGCATCCGTCCACGGCGGGATGCCGAGTATCTGCGCTACACGTGGAGGGCATGGGATTGTCGCGACTCGCGGTCGTCCGTGGGTCTGCCACGGCTCGTTGGCACGGTGGGTAGCCGGCATGATGTAGCCCCGCGCCGGGTCCCGGCGCACCAGCGTGCCTCGTATGACTCTCCGTCGGGCGACCTGGTCTCTGACGATCACTCCCTTACCGCGTACACCGACGACCAGCCCGTCGGCCTGGAGTAGGTCTATGGCCCGGCTGATCGTCGGATCTGCAGTGCTGTACCGCTGGCGCAGATCCGCGTAGCTCGGCAGCGGCGTGCCGGGGGGATACAGCCCATCCTCGATCTCCTGGCGGAGGTCGCTGTGGATCTGCCGGTAGATCTGCGGCCTATCCGGCACCATCTCTGACCTCCCGATTGTCCGTCACCGTTACCGGCATCTAGCTAGATGCTTGACACACCATATCCAGGCGGTCCATGCTCGCCATGCATCTAGCTAGTTAGTGGCCTACATGGCGGCCCCCGGCGCGGACTCCTACCTCCGGCCGGGGGCCTGGGCCGACCTACAACGGAGGTCAACCTGTGATGCAGCATGCCCGACGGCGCCCGGTGCGGCGCCCCGCTGTCCCCGGTGACGGGGATGACCGGTCGTGGCCGACGTTGCCGCGGGACCCGGATGGGGAGCCGCGGCGCTGGGTCGTGATCGTGAACGGCAAGGGCGGGTCGCGATGACCGCGCCGACGATGCCGGTCCAGGCCGAGATCCTGGCGGTGGATCCGTACGAGTTGCTGGCGTTGCCGTCGTGGTCGGTGCCGGTGTTGCGGGCGGTGGTGGACGGGGCGCCGCGTCCGTGCGCGGACTGGCCGGCCCTGTTCGCCGACGCGGCGGATGCCGAGGACGAGGCCGGCGATGAGGGCCAGGACGAGGCGGCCGGGGTGCTCGGCGCGGTGGTGGTGGGTGCGGCGCGGCGGGTGTGTGCTGCCTGCCCGGTGCGCGCGGAGTGCGCGGCGCTGGCGATGGTCCCGGTGGTGGAGGTGGTGGACGGGCAGCCGGTGACGGTGCCGTACGCCCCCGACGGGGTGTACGGCGGGCTGACCGGCCGGGAGCGGGCGGAGCTCGCGGCGACGCTGCCGATGACGGAGCTGGTTGCGGGCGAGGCCGTCGAGGTGGCGGTGGGCCGGGTGCCGGTGGCGCGGGAGTGCGCGCGGGAGGGCTGCACCGTGGTGGTGCCGCCGACGGCGCGGCAGGCGGCCCGGGAGCGGCGGTACTGCTCGCCGCAGTGCCAGGGTCGGGCGGGCGGAGAGCGGAAGCGGTCGCGTCGCGCGGCGTCGCGGCCGGTGTGCGGCCGGGAGGGCTGCTCCGAGCGGGTGCCGGCGGGGCGGGTGCGGTACCACTCGGCGGAGTGCGGCCGGTTGGTCGCGCGGGCGCAGGCGCGGGCGTGGCGGGCTCGGCAGGCTGCGGCCCGCCGGGCCGGTGGGGCGGTGTCCCGGTGACCGCCCGGATCACCCCGCAGACGCTGGCCGTGACGGCGGCGGTGGAGCAGTGGGCGCCGTCCGCGTCCGTGCTGGATCTGCTGGTGGCGGACGCGCGGGGGCATCTCGCCGGGCTGCTGTTGCGGCGGCTCACTGTGCGGGTGCGGGAGGTCTACCCGCAGGCCGCGGCGCTGCGGGTCGATGACCTGACCGAGGAGGGCGTGCGGCTGCTGGCGGTGCTGGGCGCGGACGGCGCGCCGCTGCCGCAGGGGTCACGTGACGACGTCGACGACGGCACGCCCGCCTGGGACGACGCCGAGTTGGACTCGGTGGACGACCTGATCGCCGAGGATCTGGCCTGGTACGCCGGGCTGGCGACGCCGGACGACCCGGACGACTGGGCACGTCTGCCGCTGGCGGGTGCCTGATGCGCCGGTATCTGGACCCTGACGGGCTGGTCCACGGGCTGCCGACCTACCCGTACCGGTACGCGCCGGACGGCCTGTACACCCGATCCCAGTTGCGCGAGATGGGTCTGCGGCCGATCGCCGACCCGGTGGCGCAGGTGATGTGGGACGGGTCGGCGCGGCACCGCCGGTCCGGTGAGCCGGTGCGCACGGCGGCGCTCTACGACATCACGCAGACCCTGCTGCGGGACACCCCGAGCCTGACGCGGCTGGCGCAGCTCGCGATCGCGCGGGCCTGCCGGCGGATCTGCCCGGCCTGCGACCGGATGTGGCCGTACGTGATCCCGGCGGCCGCCGGGATGTGCCTGGACTGCCAGACCCTGACCGCCGCCGGTGTGCCGGTCGGGTCGTCAACGGACGTTTTTGACCCGACGGCCGGGAGGGCTGCGGCATGAGCGAGCGGATCGAGCGGGCGGTCGCGGCGGTCGCCCCGGACGCGCTGGGCGCGACGGCGTTCGCGGTGTCGTTCACCCACGTCCAGCACGTGCTGGAGACCCACGGGGCGCACGGGTGGACGTCGTGGGCGCTGTCGGTGGCGCTGGAGGCGCTGGCCATCACCGCGGTGCTGGAGCTGCGGCGCCGCCGCCGGCTGGCGCAGTCGGTGCTGCCGCCGGTGGGGGTGCTACTGACCGGCGTCGCGCTGGTCGTGGCCTGCAACCTGGAATCGGCGACGGCGAAGGGCTGGGGGACGGTGGTCGCCCTGCTGGGCCCGCTGCTGTACCTGCTGGCCTGGTCGCTGGTGGCGACCCGCGGACGGTCGGGTCCGGACCCGCGGGCCGAGCGGGACGCCGCCCTCGCCGAGCTCGCCGAGGCTGCCGCGGCCCGTGACTGGGCCGCCGGTGTGGTGGAGACGGTGCGGGGCGAGTTGGCGGCGCTGTCCGCCGAGCGGGACCAGGCCCACGCCGGCCTCGCCGCCGCGGAGGCGGCGCGGGCGGAGCTGGCGGCGGAGGTCGCCGCGGTGCGCGCCGCCCAGGAGGCGGCCGTCACCGAGGCTGCGGCCGCGGAGCGGGACGCGATGGCTGCGGCCGTGACCGTGGCCTGCGAGACGCGGGACCAGGCCCTCGCCGAGCGCGACGCGATCCGGGTGCAGGCGGAGGACGCCGCCCGGCAGGCCACGGAGGCCCGTGCTGCGGCGCTGGCCGCGGAGCGCGACGCGGCCGGCGCCCGGCAGGCGGCGGCGCGGGCGACCGCCGACCTGACCGAGGTCCGGTCCGAGCGCGACGCGGCGCTCGGTGAGACGCGGGCCGCGCGGGCCGACCGGGAGCGTGTGGAGCAGACCGCGCGGGAGACCGCTGCGGCGCTCGCTGCCGCCGAGGCGGAGCGGGCCGGGCTCGCCGGCGAGCTCGTCGCGACTTCCCGCGATCTTTCCCAGGCCCGCGCCGACCTGGAGGCGGCGGCTTCCCGGGAGGTTTCCCAGACGGCCGAGCAGACCGGCGCCGGGAAGGGTGCCGGGAAGGGCTCGGGGCTGGCCGAGTGGACGGCGGACGCGACGCCGCAGGAGCTGGCCGCGCTGGTGGCCGTGCTGGAGACGATGCAGGTCAGGCGTACGGGCAAGGGGCTGACCTACGCCGCGGCCCGGGGCGTGCTGGGCGTCCGCCACGCCGTCGTGCGTACCGCGGTGGACACCGCGCNGGGAAGCCTGCGGGCGGGCACGCCAATCTTCCCCGGAGGTTTCCCGGGTGACGACATCGAGGACGCGGAGATCGTCCCGATGCCCTCCCCGCGGGAGCTGGAGAGCGCGGCTGCGGGAGGCCGGCGGTGAGCGCCGGGGACCGGCGCGGCCAGGTGCTGGCGGCGCTCGCCGCGAGTCCGCTGATCGACCCGGCGGCGTCCGTGACGCAGCTGCTGCGCCTCGCGGACGAGCTGCTGGCCGCCGCGGTGCCGGCGGTGGAGGCGACGGCGATGGATGAGCGGCTGCGGGCGGAGATGGCCGCCAGCACCGGCACGGCGTGGACGACGGAGACGACTGGGAGGAGGTGGGCGGCATGAGCGGATCGGCTGCGGAGACGCAGGCACCCGAGCAGATCTCGGGTGGGTGGACGCCGGTGGTGGAGGAGACCCCGGCCCCGCCGGCGCCGCCGGTGCGCCGGCGGGGGGTGCCGGCGGGGCCGGTGATCATCGCCGCCGGCGAGGCCGGGGTGATGGCCGGGTCGAGCCTGTATGCGGCGGCGGGGGTGCCGGGGCTGATCGCGGCCGGGGCGGTCGCGGGGACGGCGGCGGCGGCCCGCACGGTCCGGGTCGCCCAGCGCCGCGCGGCGTCCAGGGCGTCGACGTCGGGGGGTGGCGCGGGCCGGGGCCGCAGCGGGTCGGGGCCGGTGCCGGCGGCGTTGCGTCGCCTCGCCGGGGCCGGCCGGCGTCGTGGCGCGGGCGGCGGGCCCGGTACGGGGAAGGGTGCGGGGACCGGTACGGGCACGGGCCGTCGCCGGCGGGGGGCGGGTACGGGCCGCCGGCCCGGGTCGGGACGTGCGGGTGGTGCGGCGGGCCGGACGGCCGGTGGGCGTCGTGCTGGGGGCGGGCCGCTGACGCGTGCGGCGCGCGGTACGGGGGGTCAGGCGGCGCGCGCGGCGCGCCGGTCGGGGGCGGCGGCGGTGCGCGCGGCGCGGCTGCGGGGCGCGGGGATGGTGCGGGCGGCGCGGATCGGCCGCTCGGCGGCGGGCCGCCTGGCCGCCGCGGTGCGCCAGGCCCGCTCGCCGTGGGCGGCGGCCCGCGCGGCCCGGCGCGGCCGCTACCGGATGGTCGCCGGCCAGCGGCGCCGCCGTGGTGGCGGGTTGGGTCGGCTGGTGCGGACCGGGCTGGGGCTGCTCGCGGCGCTGGCCGCGGTGGGCTGGTGGCTGGGCCATCGGGGGTGGCGGCTGACCCGTGCGGGCTGGCGGCGCCTGCGCGGTCCGCGTCCCGGCCCGGACGGCCGGCCCGGGACGGATCTGATCGGCCCGCTGGCGCAGCTACGGACACCGCCGATCGGCGGGCCGGCGGCGCCGGTGCCCCCGCCGGCTGGCGGGGGGGCGATGGACCCGCAGGCGATCCTCGCTGGCGCCCGCGCGGCGCTGGCGGGGGTGGCGTTCGCGACGTTCGGGCGGCTCCCGGAGATGCCGGAGATGCCGCCGATACCTGGGGGGCCGGTGGCTTCCCTCATGCCAGGACACGACAGAGGAGATGCAGCGATGGCGGCACGGGATCGAGACGGCCGGTCACTGGCCGGTGGGAGCGGCGGGGNGTTCCTGCTCCCCGAGCAGGCGGAGACGATGATGCAGACGGCCGCGGCCTACGCGCCGCCGTCCGGCCCGCAGATCGGCCGGGACATGGCGCAGGTACCCCAGGCGGTGGAGCACATCGCGGCGGCGATCGCCGGGCTGTCCCGGCTGGCCGCCGACGAGCTGCCGGTGCACGAAACAATCCGCGAGCTGCTGGACTCCGCGGCGGCGCAGATCGTGGCGGCCGCGGGCACGCTGGCCAACCTCGGGCCCCTGTTCGAGCTGGTGCACCAGACCGACCTGCACCGCCTGCGCCAGCCCCGCCCGGGCGAGGGCCTGTGGGACAGCCACCACGCCGGGGACGCCTGAGATGGCCGCGGACAGCACGCCCGACAGCAGTGGGCAGCAGACGCAGACCGCGGGGCGTGGCCGCCGCTGGGAGTGGGAGTGGACCGCGGCCCACGGGCCGCTGGCCGGCACCGTCAACGCCGCCGGCGCGGCGATGAGCGCCGCGATGGTCGGCGACCTCGCGGGCGTGAACCCGCTGTGGGCGGCCGGCGCCGGGCTGGCCGGTGCCGGCGCGAGCGCGCTCGCCGGCGCGCACAGCGGCCTGTCCCGCGCCGGGATCGCCTACCGGGTCGCCTGCTGGACCGCGGCCGGCGGGTGGACGTGGCACGCGATCGGGTCGGGCGCCTGGTCGCTGGATTCGGCCGGCGCCCTGGTCGTCGGCGGCGTCGCCGGCGGACTGTTGGCGCCGGTGTTTGCGCGGCATGAGCGGCAGGAGTCGGCCCGGCGGCGGCGGATGCTGCTGGCGACCGCGCGGGCGCGTACGGCGGAGGAGTGGGTGGACCGCATCGAGCGGGTCTGCCGGATCCGCGGGGTGCAGATCGTCAGCGTGGTCGACTGGGAATCCGGCGCCGGCTACTCGATGGACGTTGATCTGCCTCGGGGCGGGGCGTCCTGGCGGACGTTGGCGAGGTTCTCGGAGGATCTCGCCAACGACGCGGACCTCCCGGCCGGCGCCGGCGTGGAGGTGCTGCCGGGCACGACGCGCCGCTCGGCAGTGCTGGAGATCAGCACGGTGGACGGGTTCGCCGAGGACCTGCTGTTCGGCGACGACTACTCCGAGCTGACGATCAACAACCCGTTGATGATCGGCCGGTACCGCAACACCCAGCCTGCCGAGGCCCACCTGCGCGAGACCTACGCGCTGGTCGTCGGGGAGCAGGGGTCAGGCAAGACCAACCAGCTGTACGTGCTCACGGGACAGCTGGCCCGCTGCACGGACGTGATCGTCTGCCACATCGACCCCAACGGCGGCGGGCTGCCCCGGCCGTGGGTGATGCCGTGGGTCGAGGGGCAGGCAACCCGGCCGGCGGTGGACTGGGTGGCCTACGAGCCGGTCGAGGCGGAGCGGATGACCGGCGCGCTGCTACGGGGCATGACCCGCCGCAAGGGCGCCTACCACGGGCGGATGCGCGCCGCGAACGACGACAAGCTGCCGATCGACAGCTCGGTGCCGGCGATCGTCGTGATCGTCGACGAGGCCGCGGAGATCATGGCGCCCGACGCGCCGGTGGAATGGCGGCCCACGCGGGACAACCTGCGCGCGATCCAGCGGCAGGGCCGTGCCATGGGCATGCTGATCATTTTTGCGGGGTTGCGGGCCACGGTGGAGGTCCTCGGCACCACCACGGTCAAAAAGCTCACCCAGTTGCGGATCGGGATGGGTGTGACCGACCAGGTCGAGCGGGCCATCCTGTTCGGTCAGGCCAGCACGATGGACGGCGACCAGGTGCTCGGCCGCGGCTACGGCCACCTGTCCTACCGCGGCGAGCAGCCCCGCGCGTTCAAGGGGCTGCGTATCAAACCGGAGACGATCACCGCGTTGACCCGGGCGGTCGCCGGCCGGCGGCCCGCTCCGGACGCCCCGACCCTGGAGGCGTTCGGAGCGGACTGGGCCGGCCGCTGGGAGCGCACCCTGCCCGGCCTGGTCGCCGCCAGCGACACCGACGGCGACGGGCCGGCGAGCCCGGAGGACCTGGTGGCGTTCGCCGCGGGCCTGGCCGCGCAGGCCAACGGTGAGGACCCGAACGCCGCGATGGACCAGGCCCGCGCCGCCGGACCCGAGGCCGCCCAGGACCTGCTCGACGACGTCATGCGCGAGGGCCCCGCCGACGCGGACACGGCCAACGCCCGCGCCGCCGACGCCGTGGAGAAGGCCCGGCGTCTGCTCGCCGAGCAGCGGGCCTGGCGAGAGCTCGTCGACGGGTGGGACGCCACCGCCCCCGACCCGCAGAGCACCCCCCCGGCCGACGGCGGCGCCGGCGGCGAGGAGATCGACACGGACGCGGCCCGCGCCCGGATGATCGAGATGCTGTATGCCGCCGGCCCGAAGGGGATGGCCGCAGGCGTCTTGTGGAAGGCGCTCGCCGCGGAGGGCATCGACCGAACCCGGCAGGCGGTCGGCGACTGGCTGCGCCTCGCGATCGTCGCCGGGCAGGTCGTCCAGCTCCGCGAGCGCGGCCCGTACTACCACGCCGACCACGCCCCGAAGGGGCCCGACGGCGACGACGGACAGTGACGCAAGGCCGATGACGCAAGGGATGACGCAACCCACGACGCAAGGCATGACGCAAGGCGGATGCAAGCCGGCTGACCTCGCCTATAGAGGCGGCCGGACGGGGGCCGCCGGAGCTTGCGTCATCGGTTGCGTCATCCCCCACCACCCTCACTCTCTGCCACGGATCGGAGTGTCATGACCCCTCACAAGATCGCCGCCCCACCGCCGGCCACCCGGCTGACGAGCACGCTGATCGTCGGCCGGGTCGGTACCGGCAAGACCGTGGAGACGGTCGCGCGGACCCGTGCGCACCTGGACGCCGGCGGTCTGGTGTGGCTCGCCGGTGACCCGCTGCCCGCCGGCGGGGNCGACCATCGCCGGCTCGACTGGCACGAGCGGGGTGCCGACGGCATCCGCAGCCTGATCGAGGTGGCCTGCCGGCTCGCCGCCGGCCGACTGCGCCTGGACGCCGCGGTCGGCCCGCTGCTGCTGGTGGCCGACCCGTGGCCGACCGGGCCCGCCGCCGGCCGGTTGACGTGGCTGGCCGAGCACGGCCCGACCGGTGTCACGCCGGTCGGCGTGGTGGCCACCGCGCTGCGCCCCCCGCCCGGTGCGGTGTGGGGCGAGCGGATCGACCTGCCCGCCGCCCTGCCCCTGTGACGTGCACCGTCCGCCGTACACCGTGCACCTAACTGTCACCTAAAACGCGCGTTTTCAGCGCATCCACGAAGGGGCGATCTCATGCCGATCCGTGTCCGGGCCCAGCGTCGGCTGGGCCCCCTGCGGGCCACCATCACCGAGCGCGGGCTGTCCAGCGTGACGTTGCGGGTGGGCCGCACGTCCTGGCGGTTGTGGTCGCGTACCGGCGGCCGCCGCGGGCTGACGAGCGTCAACCTGCCCGGCCCGCTGTCGTGGCGGCCGGCGGCCCGGCCGCGGACCGCCGGCCAGCGTGCCGCGGCGGCCGGCCGGTCCCGCCGCCGCTGGCTGCTGCTCACCGTCCTCGCCCTGGTGATCCTCGCCGGGGCCGCGGCGCACGGCGTCGACGGCCGGCCCCTGGCCGCCCTCGCCGTGACCGCCGCCGTCTGCGGCGCCGGCTACCTGCACCGCCGCCGGCGTCCCTGACGCACACCGTCCGCCCCCCTCTACCTGGAGGATCTGTGACCATCCCGACCACCATCCCCGCGCTGCTCCGCGCCGCCGCCGGCGAGATCACCACCCGCGGGTGGTGGCAGCACGACTACCTCGGCGACGACGGCGAGGTGTGCCTGATAGGCGCGCTGCGCGCCGCCGCCGGCGCCCACCCGCTCCGGGAACCGGAGGAGCCGGACGCCCACGACCTCCTGGGTGCGGCCCTCGCCGACCTCGCTCTGCGCATCCCCGCCGACGTCGACGAGGACCCGGACCCCGAGGTCGGCCTCGGCCTGTTCGACACCGGCGCCGGCGCCGCCATCGCCGACTGGAACGACGCGGACGGTCGGACCGCCGACCAGGTGACCACCCTGCTGCACACCGTTGCCGCCGACCTGGACCGCCCCGCGGCGGCCGCCTGATCGGAGTGCACGGTGCACCGCCCACGGTGCACCTCACTTCATCTGACGTGCACGGTGGTGCGCCGTGCACCCAACCGAGAAACGGAGATCAAAAGATGGCGAAGAGGATCGACCCGACCGACAAGAAGGCCGTCACCCGCCGCGAGGCGGTGAAGTTGGCCGTACGGACCGCCGTGGTGGTCACGGTGGTGAACGCGGACCGGACGCCGGACGTCGACCTGGAGACCCGCCGGCCGGGCGACCAGGGGCGTGGGTGACGTGCACGGTGCACCGTGCACTCTGGATGACCGGGCGATCAGGGTGGCGCTGGTCGCCGCGCTGGCGGCCGCCGATCCGGCGGGCCGGGTCCGCCACGAGCTGGACGTCGCCGCATGCCGGGTGGATGTGGCGCTGATCGGCGAGCACGAGCTGACCGGCTACGAGATCAACCTGCGCCGGCTGGCCGGGCAGGCCGCGGCGTACAGCGCGGTGCTGGACCGGGTGACGCTGGTCGCGACCGGGCACCACCTGGACCACGCTGCGGCCCGCGTGCCGGCCTGGTGGGGGCTGACCCGCGCCGAGGACGCTGACGGTCATGTCCGTCTCGTCTGTGTCCGTCCGACCGGGATCAACCCGGCTGTTGATCCGGCGGAGCTGGTCCGCCTGCTGTGGCGGGAGGAGGCCCGCACGCTGCTGTGGCAGCGGGGGCGCCGTCGGGGCACGTCCCGGCTGCGCCGCGGTGAGCTGCAGGACGCCGTCGCCGCCGACTACCCGCTGGACGAGCTGCGGGCCGCGGTGCGTCGGATGCTGCGGGCCCGCCCTGCGGCCTGGACCGCTGCCAGCGTGGCCGTCGGCTGACGCTGCGGCCCCGCCCGCCGGCGACGCCCCGTCCTTCTCGGTCCCCGGGAGCGGCGGGGCGTCGCCACGTCTGGGTGCACCGTGCACCGTGTCCGTGGACGTGTACGGTGCACCCGACTACGGTCCGATCATGCCCGCCGTCCGGATCACCATCGCCGCGCACAAGGGCGGCGTCGGCAAGTCGGCGACGACGGCGGCGCTCGCCGGCGCCCTGGCGCTGACCGGGCATCGGGTCCTGGCCGTGGACACCGACCCGCAGGGCGCGCTCGGCGCGCTGCTGGGGGTGCCGTCGCCGCAGCCTCCCGGGCTGTACGAGGTGCTGACCGGCGGCGTGCCGGCCACGGCCGCGGTCGTCCGGTCGTCCACTCCCGGCCTGCTGCTGCTGCCCGCGACCCGCGATCTGGCCGCCGCCGACCTCGAGTTGCCCCGGCGGGCCGGCTGGCGTCGGGCGCTCGCCGCCGCCCTGGCCACCATCCCCGCCGGCGCCGCCGACGTCATCCTCATCGACTCCCCGCCCGGGCTCGGGGTGCTGCCCGTGCTCGCGCTCGGCGCCGCAACGCACGTCGCCGTCGTCACCGAGCTGGAGCATCTGTCGATCCGGGCCCTGCCCGACGCGCTCGACACCGTCCGCCAGGTCGTGACCACCGCCGGCGGCTCCCCGCGGTTGCTCGGCATCGTGCCGAACTCGGTGGACCTGCGGACCCTGCACCAGCGCGACGCCTATGGGCGGCTGCGTGAGCTCTACGAGCCGTGGATCCTGCCCGGCCTCCCGGCCCGCGTCTCGGTCAAGGAGGCCGGCCTCGCTGGCCTGCCGATCAGCCTGTACGACCCGCACGGCGACATCACCGTCGCCGTGACCGCTCTCGCCCAGGAGGTGGCCCGCCGTGCCCTCGTCCCCGACGCGCCGACACCGGCCCAGCATGAGTGACCCCGCCCCCGCCGGCACCGGCGCCGGTCAGCGGGCCTTCTTCGACGACCCGCCGACAGGAGGAGGTGCACCGTCTACCGTGCACGACAGCGACACCGGTACCCGCTGGGACGAGACCCACCAGCGGCGCACCGTCTGGCTGCCCCGCGAGCTGGTGGAGGCGATCGTGGCCGCCGCCGCGGCGACCGGGCAGAGCCAGGCCAGCCTCGTCCAGGAGGCGCTGCGCGCGCATCCGGCGATCGCCGCCGAACTCGCCGGGGGCCGGTCGTAGCCGACGCCCTGGTCCCGGTCGGAGGAGTCCGGCCGGGACTGCACACCGTGCACGGTAGACGGTGCACCCTTCCGCTATGATTGGCGTGTACACGCCAACTCTGGGAACGGGAGAGCATCGTGGATCACGGGAGTCGGGTGGTCGGGGCGTTGGAGGGCCTGTGGCGGGCGGTGCAGGCCCGGCACCCGGACGTGCCGGCCGTCGTCATGATCACCGGGTCGGCGCATCAGCAGCGCGGTGCGTCCCTGTACGCCCGGGAGAACGGCCACTTCGGGCCGGACCTGTGGACCTCCGCGCAGGCCCCGGTACCCGAGCTGTTCCTCGCCGGCGAGCTGCTGCACCAGGTGGACGGGCAGCCGGTCGGGCACCGGGCGCTGCAGACCCTGCTGCACGAGGCCGCGCACGGCCTGGCCCACGTCCGCGGAATCAAGGACACCTCCAGGTCGGGCAACCGCTACCACAACCGCCGCTACGCCGCGCTCGCCACCGAGCTGGGTCTCGTCCCCCCGGTGGAGCCGGACGGCCGCGGCTGGTCGGAGTGCACCCTGACGGCGGCGACCGCCGTCCACTACGCCGAGGCCCTGGCCGCCCTCGCCGACGCCACCCTGCCCTACATGCGTGACCCGTGGGTGCACGTCCCGACCCCGGTCCTCATCGGCGCCGGTGGTCCGGCCATCCCCGGCACGGACGACGACGGGGACGGCCAGGGCGGCGCCGCGCCGACCGGCCCGGTCGTGGCACCCCCGCCCCGGCGACCTGGCGCCGGGCGCGCCGGGTCCCGGCTGTCGATCGCCTGCGGCTGCGAGCCGCCGCGGCGGCTGTCGGTCNCCCCCCGCCAGCACGAGCTGGCCCCGATCCTGTGCGGCGCCTGCGAGGCGCCGTTCGAGACCACCGACGACCCTGACCTGGGAGAGACCTCGTGACCCTCACCGACGCCCGCGCCCTGATCGGCACCGACCGGCTGTGGCTCGTCCCCGGCACCACCGGCAAGGTGCTCGTCGGCGTCCGCGTGCACGACGCCCGCATGTCCTACGGCCGCCCGCAGCTCCACGTCCAGCCGCTGGCCGGCCGCGGGCACCGGTGGATCGACGCCGAGCTCACCCAGCCGGTGGAGGACTGACGTGCACCGCACACCGTGCACCGTGCACGGCACAGACGATCGTGACGTCACGACCGTCTGCCGGTGCGGCTGCGGCGAGGCGTTGCCGGCAGCGCCGGCCGGCGGCGGACGGGCGCCGCTCTACGCCTCCCCGGCGTGCCGGCAACGCGCCCACCGCCGGCGGCGTCCCGTCGCTCCCACGACGCCGGCGGATCCGCCGTCCGTCGCGCCGCTGCTGGCGCAGGTGCGGGAGCTCGCCGCGGTGCTCGACGCCGGCGGGCGTCCCGACCCGACCGGAGTCCGTGTGGTCGAGGACCTCACCGGGCGGCTGCTGGCCCGTGCCCGCAGCCGCGGGCAGACCCGGTGGCTGCCGTGGGTGGACGCTGCCGGGCGGGAGCGGACCGCGCTCGACGACGGCGACGTCGAGGCGCTCACGGCCCGGCTGTACGCGGACGGGGCCCGGACGGTGGGCCCGCCGCAGCCGTCCCGGCCGGCCTGCGCGCGGTGGGTGCAGGCGTGGCGCCGGGACACCTCACCCGGGGCGCAGACCTACGCGCCGCTGGAGCTCGTGCCCGGATACCCCCTCACCGAGGTGGACGCGCGGGTGCTGGTCCAGGGCTGCCGTGACGGCGGGGAGAGCTGGGCATCGATCGCGGCCCGCGCCGGCGTGCCGGTCGCCGAGGCGCGCACCCGCTGGGGATGACGTGCACGGTGCACGGTGTGCCCGAGTAAAGAAATACCTCTTGGATCATGCTCGGAGCCTGTCCTGTTTGTCCCGTTTCTGACGCCCGGGAAAGAAACTTATCGGGCGTCAGAGGGGCTGACAGCCCCGGGCCTACTGCCGATGGTCATGAGGCGGTACTGTGATCAGGCCGCTTTCGTGAGCTGTCTGATCAGCTCACGGCTTGTCAGACGACAGCTTGCTCCACCGGGTCGGGGGGGCGGTACCGGGGGACCAAGCAGCACGGCGCACTTCGGTGCGTCCGCGTGCTGCTGGCCCCGACCCGGTGGCACACCTCATGACGGCGTTCCTACCGAGCGTCCTGGGGAAGGTCGGGAGTCCCCGGAGCGCGGTACGGAGCACCCGTGTCCACCGGCCTCACGGTCGCCCTCATCGCCCTGTCCCTGCTCGCCGCCGGCGCCCTCGCCGGGCTCGCCGGCGTCCTCGCCGCCGTGCTACGCCGCGCGGCCGGCGCTTCGTTCTACGCCGCACTGCTCACCGGTGGTGGGGCCGCACTCGCGGTGTTCGTGGCCCTGGTCGGCGTCGCCGGCGTCGTCGTGGCGGGGTGCGGGCTGTAGGTCGGCGTACGCCTCTCTTATGTCGCGGAGTGCCTGGGAGGTGCCCAGCGGCCCGCTGACCTGCACCAGCGTCCGACGTCTCGCCCACCCGTTGTAGACGGGTGGGCCGGTGGGCCCCCCGGTGGGCGGGCGGGCGAGCGGGCCGGTGGGCGCGCGGCGGGGAACGGTGCGGGGAAGGGCCGGGGGCACCAGGTGTGCGCTGTCCTCCTGCCCACCAAGGAGGGCCGCGGTCAGGCTCTCCGACGGGTACGCGGTCGGGTACGCCCACAGGCAGTAACCGCCTGGCCGGGGCCGGTCAGGCGCCGGTGCCCGTGTCGTCGGCCGGCGGCTTGCGGGGGGTGCGCTTGCGGGCCGCGGACCGGCTGGCGGCCTGCTGGCGTAGCTGCGCGGCCTCGGTGGTGAGCCGGTCGCGGTCGGCTTCGGCGCGGGCGGCGCGGGCCGCCTCGGTGGCGTGCTGCACGCGCAGCTCGGCGAGGTCGGCGGCGAGCCGGCCGGCGTCGGCCTGTGCGGTGTCGCGGGCGGCCTCGGCGTTGCGGGCGGTCTCGAGGGCCGCGGTGCGCTGCGCGTCGGCGCGGGCGGCCTCGGCGACGGCGTCGCGCCAGGACTGCTCGCTGGCGGCGGCCCGGCTGGTCGCGGCGTCGGCGGCCGCCCGGGCGGCGTCACGGTCGGCCTGGGCGCGGGCGGCGTCGGCCTCGGCGGCCTGGCGGGCCCGGTCGGCGTCGGCGGCCTGCTCCCATGCCCGGGCGGCGTCGGCCACCGCGGCGTCGCGGGCCTGGACGGCGGCCTGCTCGGCGCGCTGGGCGGCGTCGCGTTCGGCCTGCGCGGTGACCCGGGCCTGCTCGGCGGCCCGCCAGCCCTCATCCGCCCGGTCGGCGCGTGCCGTCGCCGCGTCGCGGGCCTGTTCGGCGGCGGTGCGCTCGAGTTCGGCGGCCAGGCGTGCCCGGTCGGCGGCCTCGGCGCGGGCGAGCGCGGCCTGCTCGGCGTCGCGGGCCGCGGCCCGCTCGGTCTCCGCCTGCTCGGCGCGGCCCACGGCCGTGTCGCGGTCGGCGGCGGCGGCCGCCGCGTCGGCGCGGGCCTGGTCCCGGTCGGCGCCGGCGGTGCGGGCGGCGTCCTGGGCGGCCTCGCGCTCCGCCTGCGCGGTGTCGGCGCGGCGCTGGGCGTCGGCGGCCGCGGCCCGGTCGGCGTCGGCCTGGGCGCGGGCGGCCGCGGCGGTCTCATCGGCGGCGGCCGCCGTGGTGCGCGCCGCCTGCGCCTCGGCGAGCGCGGCGTCCCGCTCGGCCGCCGCGCGGGCCACCTCCTCCGCCGCGGTGCGCCGCGACGCCTCAGCCTCGGCGGCGGCCGCGGCGATGCGGGCGGCCGCGCCGGCCTCCGCCCGGCTCACCGCCGACTGGACGCCGGCGGGGGTGAGCTCGGCGGCCAGCCCGTCGCCGAGCCGGCCGATGTAGGTCTCCAGGCGGTCCAGGAGGTCCTCGGCGGCGGCGACGTCGCCGCCGATGCCGCCGGCGGCCCGGCGCGACGCGCGGGCCCGCTTGGCCTGGTCCTGGCAGTCCCGGTCCGGGCAGTACCGCCGCCGCCGCCCCGAGCCGCTGGCGCGCTGCTCCACGGGCCGGGAGCACCAGGCGCACGGCAACGTCTCCGCCGCCGGCGGTGTGACGGGGTCGGGGCCCGGGTCGGCGGGGACAGCGACGGGATCCTGCACGGGGGTCGTCATGATCCCCACCCTACTCTAAAAACAGATTTCCGGAAACAGAAATCTGTTTTTAGGGGTGGGAGGGTCCGGGAAGGTTTGAGGATGATCGTGGGCCGGCGGTGCGCGGCGCGTCCAGCCCGGGCCGGTCAGGCCGGCTCCGCCGCTACCGGGTCGGCGTGGTCCCCGGTGCTCCCCGCCCGCCAGACGACCCAGGACCGTCGCGCTGAGCCCCCGCCGGTCGGGTGCACGCTGGCCGGGCGGACGCCCTGGATGGTCCTGCCGTCTGGCAGGACCTTCATATGTGCCTTCGCGATTTGGTGACCCGGCGGCGCTGTGAGCGGCCCGCCGGCGGTGCGCCGCGGGCAGGTCGCGGGGATGGTCAGCGGGGCGCGGCCGGGCGGGTGGGCAGGGTGATGGTGGCGCCGACCAGGGTGCCGGCGGCGGCCGCGCCGGTGAGGGCCTCGTACATGTCCGGGCCGGTGAGGTCCGCGCCGGACGCGACGAGCGTGTGCACCCGGCGGTGGCGGTGCAGCCCGGCGAGCCAGCCCGCCGGCGGCACGCCGAGGGACCCGTCGTAGAGCAGCCCGCCGCCGGCCGGGCGGGCCAGGCGGATGGTCTGGCCGCCGGCGGCCAGACGCACGGTCCAGCCGGCCAGCACCGGCAGGCCCGTCAGCGCGGCGCCGTCCAGCACGCCCACCAGCTCCCAGCCGAGGGTGAGCAACGTGGCCACGCCCAGGTCCACGCTGTCGCCGCCCTGCACGGTGTACGCACCGCGGCCCGGGGACAGGGCCAGCACCGGCGCCACCCCCGCGACCGCCAGCGGCAGGCAGATCATCGGATCGTCACGCACCCGCGGGCCCTCCAGTACGGGACCGGCGGACGCTCTGCCCGACCGCCTCGGGTGTCGTCGCGGCCAGCTGCGCGTCGTCGAGCGCCACGCCGATCTCGGCGAGGGCGGCCGCGGCCGCGGCGTAGGTGCCCTGCGCGGCCACCAGCGCGGCCAGCCCGTCGCCGCGCGCGGCCGCGGCGGCGGCCTGCGCGGCCAGCAGCGCCTGGCCCAGCAGCGTCGCGGCCGCGGTGCGCCGTGCCGGCGGCAGCCGCTCGACCTGCTCCAGAGCCGTCTGCACGGCGACGGCCACCGCCGTCGCCGGCGTGCGTACCTCGTCCACGTCCACCGTCCGACCGTACCAACACCGGTGTTTGGTCACACGGATGCAACACCGGTGTTGTGCCCAACACCGGTGTTGCGTATGGTGTGGGCCGTGGACATCACGATCAGCGGTCTGACCCGGCCCCAGGCTCACGCCCTGATCCGGCTGACCGGTCCGTACGTGGACCCGGAGCTCGCCGCCGTGGCCCGCCGCGACGTCCACCACCGCACCCTGACCGCGCTGGAGGCCCGCGGGCTGGCCTGGTCCACCGCCACCGCTGCCGGGCCCACCGAGGCCGGCGTCGCCGCGGTGACCGAGGCGCTGCGCCCGCTGCTCACCGACCGCCTCGCCCGCGTCCAGGCCGCCGCGGACGCCAGCTGGCTGGCCCAGACCGTCGGCATCGCCCTGGTGCCCGAGTACGGCGGCTGGCATGTCGAGGTCATCCACCAGCCCCACGGCCGCCGGCCTGCCGGCGCCTACGGCCCGTATCTGACCGTCCTGCCCGCCCGCTACCACGTCCGGTAGCCCACCAGCCCCGGGCACATCCCGGCCCTGCCTCAGAGGAGTACCCATGGCCAGCCGCACACTGTCCGCCGTCGCCGGCGCCGCCGCGCAGATCCGGACCGAGCTCCGGGCCCGGCCCGGTGCCCTGTCCGGCGCCGCGATCAGCGTGACCAGTGATCGCGCCTCGTTGCTCCGCATCGTGCGGGTGCGTGTCGACCAGACGGGGGCGACGCCCGAGGACACACGGGCCATGGCCCGTGACGTCTGGACTGTCGTCCGCCGCCACTGGCGAGGCGGCTCCGAGGTGATCGTGAACGGCCGCTACCTCGGAGAGCGCTACTGACCCACCAGCCCCGGGCGCGGCGCTCATCTGCCAGGACGCACGCCGCGCCCGGTCCCCCACCCAGTCACCCAGGAGGGATCTCCATCATGGCCGGCCACACCTACACCTGCCCACACTGCAACATCACGTCCCAGCCGCTCGCCAGCGCCGCCGAGGCCACGCAGATGCTCACCACTCACCTGCAGGTCCAGCACGGCCACCTCGGACGGCGCGAGCCCCAGGCCCAGAGCCGGTGACCGCCGCACACTGATCACACCCGCCCCGCCGGCCCGGCATCCTGCCGGGTCGCCCCCCCACAGGAGGATCACATGGCCCAGAGGACACCCGAGGAGACCGAGGCGCTGACCACCAGTCTGGAGGCGCGGCGTCAGGCGCATCTGGGTGATGCCGCCTACTACCGCGGCCGCGCGGCCGATGCCGACGAGGCCGACGTGCGCGCCGCGTACGAGCGCGAGGCGACCGACGCGCACGGCCGTGCCGCGCGCCGCGCCCGGAACATCGCCGACGTCCGGGCCGGCCGCGACTAGCCGACCCCCCGCCCCCCGGTCCGGCATCCCGCCGGCCGGGGCCGCGGCACGGTCCTGAGACCCCACCAGCCCCGGGCGCGGCGCTCATCTGCCAGGACGCACGCCGCGCCCCCTGACACNCCCNCCCACAGGAGGAGATCATGTTCGGACGCGAGTCCCGCCACGACAAGGCCGCCCGGCTGCGCGCCGCCCACGGCGAGGCAGTCCGCCAGCGCGACGCCGCATCCCTGTCCCCGACCACCACCCCGCAGGAGTACCAGGCCGCCTCCACCGCGGCGACGGCCGCCGCGATCGCCGCCGGCCGCGCCGCCGACGACGCGGCCCCCCGCTATCTGCGTGTCCGGATCCCCCGCGGCCGCCGCTCCTGACACCCACCAGCCCCGGGCGCGGCGTTTATCCGCGACACCACCGCACACTGATCACACCCGCCCGTAGGAGGACCTATGACCCGCCCCACCCGCGAGCAGCGCCTCGCCGCCGCCCAGGCCGACCAGGACGTCGCCACCCGCCAGGCCCAGGCCCGGATCCTGGACGGCGCCGACGCCCTGGACCCCGCCGACACCAGCCTGCGCGCCCAGGCCATCCGGGCCACCGCCGCCGATATCCGCACCGCCCCGGACGTGGCCGCGCAGCGCGAGGCCGTCTGGCGCGACTGACCCACCCCAATGCGGCCCCGGTCCGGCATCCCGCCGGCCGGGGCCGTCGTCATGTGCTGGGCGGGCGGCGGTCGCGCTGGCGGCGACGGTCGGCGCGGTCGATGTGCCGGCCGAGCGCGTCGATGGTCTCGTCCACGCGGGCCACGACCCGCATCGTCGCGCCGAGGGCGTGCTCGAGCCACGCCGGCGCGGTCCCGGTCGCGTGCAGGGCGGCGACCGCCTGGTTGAGGTTGCCGCCGACACGGCGCAGCTGCGTCTCGGCGCTGAGGACCTCCATCAGGCAGTCGCGCAGCGGGTCGTGCATCGGGGGACGGGTGTTGCGGGCGGCGGCGAGCGCGGCCTCGGCGATGTAGCCGGACAGCCGCAGCCCCGCCAGCTCCGCCGCCGACCGCAGCTCGGCGATCTCGTCGTCGCCCAGGCGCACCGACACCGTCCGCCGCCCCGGCCCCGGCTCACCGTGCCGCCACGGGCTGGCCTCCCCCCGCCGGTACGTCCGCCACCGGGCCACCCCCGACGACGGCCACCCCGACACCGGCACGCCCATGCCGTCCGCCCCCGCCGGGGCGGACCCGTCCTCACCCATGCCACCCACCCGTCCACGGCCGCATCTGTGTTACAGATGCATACCTTGCTACCGGGTGATCATGTATGTCGTATCGCATCCGTTGCGCACTCGACACGCCCAACCCGACGCAGGTTGCCCCGCCGACCCGGCCCCCGCGGGCGGCGTGTCGCCGCGCAGACCCCCCTCCAAAAGCCCCTCCAAAAGGGGCTCCAAAAGCCCCTCCGGCTCTATCCGGAGGGGGGTCTGACAGCACGTCCGCGCCGGCCCGGGGGCTGTAGACCCCTCCGGCCGCTGCCCAGACTCGTCGGCACTCGCCCGAAAAACACGCCGGCGGCACCGACCCTGCCCCGCAACCGGCCGGATTATGAGCGGGACGACCGCTCATAATCGGCGACCGCGCGCACAAGTCAACGCCGTTGACTATCCCGCGACGACCATGATCACACCGATCAGCGAAAGATCCAGGACGCGCCAAAGGCGAACGATCCCATGATCTTTTCTGAATGGATCTTTTCTGAATGCGGGAGTGTGATCGAGGGTTGAAAATGCACGTTTTTGATCCCGAGGCCCGCCGAGCGCGCCTCGGCAACCAGCCGGGCAACCTCTCCCCGGGTGTGCAGCGGGGTGTGCAACCCCGTGCACGACGGTGTGCAAACCGGTGTGCAACGACTGTGCATGCACGGCCCCAACGCGCATGCGCGCGCCTGCGCGCGTAGGCCCCGGCCGCCCCCGGCCCGTGCACAACGACCTCGCCGGCGCCGGTCGGGCGCGCGACCCGGACGCCTCCACCCAGCTCACCCGACCCCGGGCCCGGCCGCGGCGCCGCTACCCGGTAGCGGACCCGCCGCTACCGGACGACCGTCACGTAACGACCGCCCGGCCGGCGGTGAACGCACTCCTCACGCCACTCCGCGCCTCACTCCCTGCGCAACTCCGCGCCCCGCTCCGCGCGCCACTCCTCACCGTGGCGCGGGCCTGGCGGCCGTCGTCGCAGGCCAGCACCGGCGGGCAACCTCGGACGTGGCGCTCGACATGTCTTATGCAGCCGGGCGAGACAGGCCGGAGTGCTCAGAGACGGCGAGGTCGTCGATCAGTCAAACTCCTCGTCTTCGTACTCGTAGTACTCGTATTCCTCGACGATCTCGTACACCTCCTCGACAACCTCAACCTCGTACTCGACGTACTCGCCCTCGCCGTAGCCCGCCGGATGCGACATGCCGTCATGATCCGTCGCCGCCGCAGGAACGTCTGAGGTTCTCCTTGATCAGACGATGTACGACGCCGGATCGTCGATATCGACCACGACCCCCGGCCCGTACCCACCGGCGACGTCGCCCTGGCCGACCGGCACGCACTCGCGGCACCACGACCGACGCGCCGGATGCCCCTCGGGGAGCGCCGTCGCGCCGACGATCAGCGCATCCCCGCAGCCGACGCACGCCGGCGGGATCTCGTCATCGTCGTCCGTCCACGGCGCCACCGGCGACCCGTACAGGCAGGCCGTGCACTCCCCGATACCGGTCGCCGTCACCCCCGGGATCAGCGCCGCACCACACCCGGTGCACTGCCCCATCGCGCCCATCGCATCCACGTCCTGGTCCACGCCGGCCTCCCTGCACTCCACGTTGTCCGTCACCGTGATGATCCCGCCACCCGGACGAGCCGCTCAGCGGGCCCACACCGACACGACCCACACCACCACGCCCGGACGGACCCGACAGGCCGTCAGCGAGGCGCACAGGGTGTCTGTCCGGCTCGCCCCGTGTACGGACGACTACGACGCGACGACCGACAGCGGGTGGCAGCGTGGGCACGGACGCCACCGTCCATCCGCTGCCTCATGACGCCGCGTCGGCTCGTCACACTCCCCACACCAGGCCGACCGAGGGAGCGAGACCGGTCCTGCCTGCTGAACCGGCGTCGGGATATCCGCCACCCGGCCTCGGAACACCGCGACCGGCGAGTGAACGCCCCCCGGGTTCGCAGTGAGGTACACCGCGAGATCGTCTGCTGCCCATCCCGCCCGCAGCGCGGCCGCAACCGACGGCACCAGCTCCCGCTGTGTCCTGGCCCCGAGCCGCCACGGATGCGGCAGAGCAGCCAGCAATGCCGCAGCGGCCGCCGTGTTCTGGTCGGGGATGGGGTCCTCCACCGCCGCCTGTTCGCCGCGTGCGGCGTGGGTGGTGGATTGGGTGTTCACCTGGGTAATTCCGGGGGTCTGGGAGCTGGACCCCCGGGGGGTCTGGGAGCTGGACCCCCCCCGTCCGGGAGCTGGACCCCCCCCGTCCGGGAGCTGGACCCCCCCCGTCCGGGAGCTGGACCCCCCCCTGGCGGCCGGCTGGGCATCACCACGGCTGCGGCGAGCGGACCGCAGATCATCGGCCACCGTGACGTCCCGGACGTGCGGGGCATCGGGGTGGTTGATGTAGATCCGGTTGCTGGTCTGCGACCCGTTCGCCCGGTACTGCGGCACGATCGTCACCATGCCCAGCTCCAACTCAAGGGCCCGCTGGTGCTCGATCACCGTTGCCCGGCTGCACTCCGCCTCAGCGGCGATCAATCTGGCGC
>NZ_JYFN01000088.1 GCF_000948395.1 Frankia torreyi
CCCGGCGGTGCCGGTTACCGCGTCGGTGACGTGCAGCTCGGCGGGGAACAGGGGGCCGTGGCCCGCTGCCCACAGCCGGGTGCGTACGGCGTCCTTCGCCGCGATCCGGCGCAGCAGCCAGGCGCGCCGCGCCGGCGGCGGGGTCGCGTCGTGCTCCGCCCGCTCGGCGGCGCCGGTGACGCTACCGAGGACCAGTTCCCGCGTGGCCAGATCGGGCCACTGCTCGGTGACGCGCACCCAGCCGCCGGGCTGCGCCAGCGCGAACGGATGGCGGTCCGGATGGCGGAACGCCTCGTCGAGCGCCGGATCGAGGTTGAAGCGGCGGTCCACCCAGCCCTCGACCTCGGCCCAGACCTCGGCGCCGTCGACGAGCTGCAGGTGGGCGTGGACCCACTGGTCGTCCACCCAGGTCACCCACGCCTGGCAGGTCACCGGGCTGCCCGGCGCCGGCTCCGGCCCGTACAGCCGCACCCCGCCGATGCGCACCGGGAACAGCACCAGCCCGTCGCGGGCCTGGGTGCGGATCCAGTAGCCGAGCAGCTGGCCGGCGGCGTCGAGCAGCGACCCGGGTGCGCGGGTGCCGGTGAGCACCGCGCGCACGCCGTGGGTGCTGTGGCCGAGCAGGGCCGTCACGCCTTGGAACGCCGGGCCGTGGAACATCCACCGTTCGCGGTAGAAGTCCCGCGCGCTGATGCTCGGCGGCTGCTCGGCGGCCGGGTCGACCGGCCAGCGCGCTGGCCGGGACGCCGGATAGCGGTCGGCGACGACGACCTGGGCGCTGGCATAGCCGGCGAACGTGACCAGCAGCCGGTCGGGCCCCACCGGCGCGATCCGGACCGCCACCTCCCGGGCGGGTGCGACGGGCAGCCAGGCGTCGAAGCGGGCGTCGGCGAGGCCGACGGCGATCCGCCCCGACGCCCGCTCGGCGGCGTCCATCATCAGCCGGACGGTCGTCGTCGCCGCCACCACGGGCCGCCTGTCGGCGTCGTCGGGCCAGCCGGGGCGCTGCGCGTGAAGCGCATGGTCGAGCAGGTAGGGCATCGTCCGCGGGGAGACGCGCAGGATCGCCTCCCAGCCGGCGTTGGTCCGCGTCACAGTGGTGAGCGCGGGTTCGGCCGCCCGCGGTGGTGCGGTCTGCGGTGGTGTCGCCGGCGGTGGTGGGGCGGCGAAGGCGCTGGCCAGCACGGACGCGGCGGTCTCGGCGGTGTCGTCGAGCAGTGCCATGAGCTCGCCGGCCAGGGGGTCGCTGGCAGCCCATGCGGCCAGCGGGCTTGCCGGCCGGGCCGGCTCCAACCTGGGCAGTGCCGCCGGGTCGAGGCGGACCGACGCCGCCCCCAGATCGAGGCGGACCAGCGGGCCACCGCGGCGGCCCGTCGCCCCCGCGCTGTCCGTGCTGTCCGTGCCGTCCGTGCTGCCCGTGCCGTCCGTGCTGCCCGTGGGGAGGGGAGCGGGTGGCGCCGCACCGGCGGGCGGGGCGTCCAGGGCGGCGAGGTCGGGGTCGCCGTGCTCCACCCACAGGGCGACGGCCAGCCGGCGTAGCTGCCCGAGCCCGTCGCGTTCGGAGCTGTTCGCCGCGATCGTCAGGTGCGGCGTCGACTCCAGGGTGGCGTCGACGAGTCCACCGAGGCGTCCGGGGCCGACCTGCACGAACACCCCGACGCCGGCGGCGGCCATCGCCTCGACGACCTGCCGGAACAGCACCGGTTCGAGCAGGTGACGGACGAACAGCTCGCGGATCGCGCCGATGTCCTCCGGATACGGCGAGGCGGTCGTGGCCGACCACAGCTCGGTCTGCGGTGCCCGCCGGATCCGCATCCGCTGGGTGCGTTCCCGTAATCCGGCGAGGTAGGGCCGCAGCATCGGGGTGTGGAAGCCGGAGCGGAACGGCAGGATCTGCACGACGACGTTGCGGCGGCGCAGCCCGCGGGCGAGCTCGGCGATCCGTGCCGGCGGCCCGCACACCACCGTCTGCGCCGGGGCGTTGTCGTGGGAGAGCACGACCCCGGGGTGGTCGGCGATCGCGGCCAGCGCGTCGTCGCGCGAGCAGCTCAGCGACGCGTAGTCCACCTCGGGCACGTCGCCCTCGTACGGGTCGGCGCCGAAGATGTCGGCGTCGACCTCCGCCTCGTCGAACAGGCCCGCGGCGAACATCGCGCTCCACTCGCCGATGCTGTGCCCGGCCACGGCGTCCGGCTCGACGCGCAGCCGGCGCAGCGTCCGGTCAAGCACCCGACTGGCGGCCAGCACACTGCTGCCGTGTGTCCCGAGGCCGTCGGCGGACAGTCGCGGCAGCGCGAACCCGAAGTGCGCGCACACGTCGTCGAGCCGCGGGGCGAACTCGGCCTCCAGCCCGGGGAAGACGAACGCCACCCGCGCCGGCTTCGGGCCGGCGAGCAGGCCGGACGCGCTGTACCAGACCTCGCTGCGACCCCGCCAGGCATCCCAGGCCCCGGTGCGGGCCCCGCCGGCGGCGTGCCGGGCGGCGGCGAGCCGGCGCGGGGTGGGATGGACCAGACCGAGGCGGGCGCCGGGACCCGTGTACGCGGGCGGGCCGCCGGCCGTCGCGCGCAGGGTCGCGTCGTCGGCGTCGAGCTGGCCGGCGAGCTCGCGCGGGGTCGCCGCGGCGAAGCGGAGGATGACGTCGGGTTCGCGGACCGTCGCCGCCGGCACCCCCGTCGCGCCGCCCCCCGCCGTGCCGCCCTCGGATGTGGTGCCCTCCGCCGTGCCGCCTCGGGATGTGCCGCCTCGGGATGTACCGCCTACGGATGTGCCGGCGCCGGCTGCGGCGGGCGCGGCGGACTGACCCGCGGAGGTCGGGTCCCGCCGCGCCCCCGGCGAGCCGACCCCCGCGGGGGATCCAGGCGCGCCGGTCCCGGCGCGCGGTGCGGTGGGCGGCGGCGCCTCCTCCAGCAGCACGTGGGCGTTCGTCCCGCCGAACCCGAAGGCGTTCACGCCGGCGCGGCGCGGCCCCGCGCTCTCCCACGGCGCGGCCGTCAGCAGCGGGCGAAACCGCGTCCTGGCCAGCGCCGGATGCGGATCCTCGCAGTTCACCGCCGGCAGCAGGACGCGGTTGTGCAGGGCCAGCGCGGCCTTGACCAGCCCGGCGACGCCGGCCGCCGCCATCGCGTGGCCGATCATCGACTTGACCGAGCCGAGGACGCCGACGTCGTCCCGGTCGCTGCCGAAGACCTGCGCCAGCGTCGCGAGTTCCGCGGCGTCCCCGGCCGGCGTCGCGGTGCCGTGCGCCTCGATCATGCCGACCGAATGCCGGGCGCGCGGGTCGAGCCCGGCCGCCGCCCAGGCCCGTTCGACGGCGAGGGCCTGCCCGGCCGGCTCCGGGTTCACCAGGCCGCCGCCGCGCCCGTCGCTGGACGTCCCGGTGCCGCGGATCACCGCGTACACCCGGTCGCCGGCGCGCTGGGCGTCGTCGAGGCGCTTGAGCACGACGACGCCGGTGCCCTCGCCGATGAGGATGCCGTCCGCGGCACGGTCGAACGGCCGGCTCTGCTGGCGCGCCGACAGCGCCCCGAGCTGCGCGAAGGTGCTCCACAGGGTGATGTCGTGGCAGTGGTGGACGCCGCCGGCGAGCACCGCGTCGCAGCGCCCGGCGGCGAGCTCGGTGACCGCGCTGTCCACGGCGATCAGCGACGAGGCGCAGGCCGCGTCCACCGTGTACGCGGGGCCGCGCAGGTCGAGCCGGTTCGCGATCCGGGACGCGGCCAGGTTCGGCACCATCCCGATCGCGCCGTCCGCGCGCTGCGGGCCGAGCTGGTCGGTGAAGGCCGCCCGGATCCGGTCGAGCTCGTCCGCGCCCAGGGCGGGCAGCAGCGTGCCGAGGGTGGACACGAGCTGGTGGGCGGTGCGCAGCCGCTGGTCGAGGCGGGCGAGGCCGGCGCCGAGGTAGCCGCCGCGGCCGAGGATGACGCCGACGCGGGCCGGGTCGCCGAGCCGGGTGGCGCCGCCGGCGTCGTCGATTGCGCTCGCGGCGACCTGCAGCGCGAGAAGCTGGTCGGGTTCGATGCCGGCGACGTCGGCGGGCGGGATGCCGAAACGCAGCGGGTCGGCGTAGGCGTACTCGTCGACGAACCCGCCGCGGCGGCAGTAGATCCGTTCCGCGTGGGGTTCGGTGGCGCCGGCCGGGTCGTAGAACTGGGGATCCCAGCGGTGCGGCGGCGCCTCACTGATCGACTCGATGCCGCCCAGCAGGTTCTGCCAGTAGGCGGCGAGGTCCGGGGCACCCGGCAGGAGCACCGCCATGCCGACGACGGCGACCGGTGGCTGGCGCCAGCCACCGGCGGCGGAGTCGGGCGGCGCGACGGCCCGGGGCGGGCGCGCCGGTGACGAGGGCGGGGCCGGCGAGGGCGTCATCGGGGTCGGGACTCCTTGGACCGGGAGGGACGGGTGGGACGGGTGGGACTCGGGGCGGGTGGGGCCGGGGCGGTGAGCCGGGCGTGACCTTGGCGGGAGGCGCGCCCGGCCGGTGGCCACAGGCAGCGGCGAGGGCCGGGCCGCAGTGGCCGGCTACCAGCTCGAAGCCGAGTAGACGACCGCGGGCAG
Organism: Frankia torreyi; assembly: GCF_000948395.1. Lineage (GTDB taxonomy): Bacteria > Actinomycetota > Actinomycetes > Frankiales > Frankiaceae > Frankia > Frankia torreyi. Next base: position 4,558 of record NZ_JYFN01000088.1, read on the forward strand.
GTCGCGGGGCCCCCAGGCGAGCTCGCGCAGCAGGCACAGGTGACCGGCGTCGGGGTCGATGAGGTCCACCCCGCGGCGCGCGAACTCCGCCTCGAGCCCCGGATCGACCATTCCCGGATGCGCGGCCGACGGTGCCCAGGGACCCCAGTGCACGGTGATCGTCCGGGTGTCCCGGTGGTGGGACCAGGCGGCCCCGAGGGTCTCCAGCGCGTCATTGGCGGCCGCGTAGTCCCCTTGGCCGCGGTTGCCCAGGACGCCCGCGATGCTGCCGAAGAAGGTCAGGAACCGGGGCGCGACGGGCAGTTCGGCGAGCGCGGCGAGCAGGGTCCGCGCCCCGGCGACCTTGGTGTCGAACACCCGCCGGAACGACTGCGGATCCTTGTCCGCGACGAGGGCGTCCTCGATGACCCCGGCCGAGTAGACGACGCCGTCGAGGCGGCCGTGGCGGGCGAAGACCTGCTTGACCGCCTGCTGGACGGCGTCGGCGTCGAGGACGTCGAGCTGTCGGTAGCGGGCCTGGCCGCCGCGCGCCTCGACGTCGGCGAGGGTCGCGGTGATCTCCCGTCCGGCGAGGAGGGCGGCGACCGCGCGGCGCGCCTCGCCGGGCGTGCGGTGCCCGAGCTCGCGCACCGCCTGGATCAGGCCGGCGCGGTCGACGATCCCGGCGGTGCGGGGATGCTCCGCGGCCGGCGGCGCGGTGCGCCCGGCGAGTTCCAGCCGGCAGCGCGCGGCGCCGGCGAGCAGCGTCGTGAACCCGGCGGTGATGCCCCGGGCCCCGCCGACGAGCAGGATGACGGCGTCGCGGTCGAGGCCGAGCGCCTCGGCCTCCGCCGCGCCGTCGGCGGCGGGCCCCGCGCCGGCCGCGGCCAGCGGCCCCGGCGGCACCGCCGTGAGCTGTTCGCCGAGCCGGGCGCCACCGCGGTGGACGACGACCGCCCCAGCCCCGGTGGGCCGGCCGAGCTCGGCGACCAGGATGTCCGCCGCCGCGGTGGTGGCGTCGAGCTCGATGAGTCGCACCAGCCGGTCCGGGTATTCCCTCGCCAGCGTCCGGAACAGCCCGCGCAGGCCGGCGGCGCGCTCGGTGGGCAGCGCCCGCCCTGGTCCGGTGGGTTCGGTGGGTTCGGCAGGGTCGGCGGGTCCGGCCAGGGAGGTCCGGTTGGCGGGGCCGGTCGGGTCGGCGGCGAGCGGGCTGACGGCGAGCGGGCTGACGGCGAGCACCCAGCGGGGCCCGGCGCGCAACGCCGCGCGGATCGCCGTGAACGTCTCCGGCAGCTCCGGCTCGCCCTCGGCGCGACCCCAACCGCACAGGTAGAGCACCCCGTCCAGCCGCTGCGGCGGCGCCTCGGCCAGCTCGGCGGCGGTGCGCGCGGTGACCGCCGCCCCGAGGTCCGCCAGCCGGGCTACCACCGGGTCGGCGACGTGGTGCACCGTCACGTCGCCGAACACCGTCCAGTCGGTGCCGGTGAGGTCGACCGTGTCGGCGATCAGCGGCGCGGGGACGGTCGTGAGCACGAACCGGGTCGGCGCCCGCCCACCACCGCGTCCGCGCCCGCCGGGCTCGCCTGGGCCGGAGTCGACGACCGGCGTGACCGTCCCAGTAGCCGCCGCGGGTGCCGTGGCGCTCGGAGGTGCTGTGGCGGTCGGAGATGCCGCAGCCGCGGTGTGCTCGGCGAGCCAGGTGGTGATGGCGCGGACGGTGCGCAGTCGGCTGAGTTCCTCGACGGCGCGGGGGCNGAGTGCGTCGGTGAGGTTCAGCCGTTGGGTGAGCAGGCCGGCGATCTCGGTGCGTTTGATGGAGTTGACCGACAGGTCGGTCTCGAGGTCCAGGTCGGGTTCGATCATTTCGGTGGGGTAGCCGGTGCTGCCCGCGAGGAGATCGAGCACGACGCCTTGGAGCTCGGCCTCCCCGGGTGTGGCCGGGATGGCCGGGTCCGCAGCCGGGTCCGCAGCCGGGTCCGCAGCCGGGGTGTGCTCGGCGAGCCAGGTGGTGATGGCGCGGACGGTGCGCAGTCGGCTGAGTTCCTCGACGGCGCGGGGGCCGAGTGCGTCGGTGAGGTTCAGCCGTTGGGTGAGCAGGCCGGCGATCTCGGTGCGTTTGATGGAGTTGACCGACAGGTCGGTCTCGAGGTCCAGGTCGGGTTCGATCATTTCGGTGGGGTAGCCGGTGCTGCCCGCGAGGAGATCGAGCACGACCGCGCCGACGTCGACCGCCGCGGGACCGCCCCCGTTCCCCGCGGCAGATCTGCCGTCCGCCGCGGCAGGTCGGCCGCCGGCCGCGGCAGGTCGGCCGTCACCGCCGCTGGGCAGGCCATCCGTCCCCGCCGGGGCGATGTCCGCTGGCAGGCCCACCACCGGTGCCGTTATGCCCACCACGGCGGGGGCCGACGGCGTCACCAGGCCGGTTCCGGCCGGGGCGGCCGGGGTGCCCAGATAGGACAGCAGGACGTCGCGCTGGGCGGCGAGCATGTCCCGCGCGGTCGTGAGGAAGTGGCCGACCAGAGCCTCCCGGGTCGGCACGTCCGCGGCCCGTCCCACGACGGTCTCCTGTCCGAGTGTCCCCGGTTGCGCGAGCGTCCCCGGCTGTGTGAACGCCGTCGCCTGTTCGAGTGCCCTCGGCTGCGCGAGTGCGGTGGGCAGGCTGCCTACAGGGGTTTGCGCGAGCGTCGCGGGCTGCCCGGACACCGGCGTTCGGGCCGGCGCCGCCGACTTCGCGGCCGCCACCGGTTGCCCGGCGGCCGACCATCCAGGGATGCCCGCGTGGTCGGCCGGTGCGAGGGGGACCCGCCGGGCCGGTGCGAGCCCGCCCGGCAGCGGCTCGCCGTCCGCGGTCAACACCGCCCGGCCGGACACGCTCCACCGTGGGCGGACCGGTGGCCGACTGCCCCGCAGGTCGGCGGCATCGCGTCCTTCGACCAGCCAGTCCGGGTGCAACGCCACCCCGGCGACGGCGAGCTGCGCCACCGCGTCGAGGAAACCCCGCAGGCCACCGCGGCGCCCGTCGCAGGCGACCGCGACGTGCGGGCGCTCGCCGAGGATCTCGTCGACGAGCCCGGTCAGCACCCGACCGGGACCGGCCTCGACGAACACCCGTGCCCCGGCGGCGTACATCGCCTCGATCTCGTCGACGAACCGGACGGGCGCGCCTACCTGCGCCGCGAGCTCCGCCCGCACCGCCGCGCCCCCGTCGGCCTCGACCACGGCCGGTTCGCTGCCGCCGGGCGGGGCGGGGTAGGGGGAGGCGGTGCGGTTCGCCCACACCGGCAGCCGCGGCGCCGTCACCCGGGTTCGGGCGAGGACCTCGGCGAACCGGTCACCGGCGGCGGCGACCAGTGGGCTGTGGAACGCGCACGCCACTGGCAGCCGCACGGCCCCCAGCCCGGCCGCGCGCAGCAGGTCGACGGCCCGCTCGACGCCGGCCGTCGCCCCGGAGATCACCGACTGGTCGGGGGCGTTGTGGTTGGCCACAATCACCTCGTCGGCGAGCCCGGCGTCCGCGAGCACCGCCTCGATCCTGGCCGCGCCGGCACGCACCGCCGCCATCGCTCCCGGATCACTCACTGCCCCCGGATCACTCGCCGCCCCCGGATCACTCACCCGTCCGGCCGGATCGGAGCCGTCGCCGCTGCCCGCCGCATCCACCGCAGCCATGATCGACTGGCCGCGGGCGGCGCTGAGCTCCAGCAGCGTCTGCGGGTCGAAGGCGCCGCCGGCGGCCAGCGCCACCAGCTCTCCGTAGCTGTGCCCGGCGAGCAGGTCCGGTTGCACACCGAGCCGGGTCAGCAGGTGGTGCACGGCGAGCCCGGTGATCCCAAGCGCCGGCTGGGCGACCCGGGTGTCGCGCAGCCGCGCCTCGGCGTCCGCGCCCGCGTCGCCTCCCACCGCTGTGCTGCCTCCCACCGCTGTGCCGAACGCGGACGGCGGATGCAGCAGGTCCGCCCAGGAGTCACCGGCTCGCAGGTAGTCCTGCAGCTCAGGGAAGGCGACGAACAGTTCGGCGAGCATCCCCGGCCGCTGACTGCCCTGCCCGGGGAAGAGCACCGCCACCCGCCCCGGCGACGACCCGCCGGACCCGCCCACCCCGTCCTGGGCCGGGGCGACGGGGGCCGGGGCGATGGGGGCCGGGGCGACGAACAGTCCGCGACCGGGGTGCGCGTCCGGGGCCGCCGCCCGGGCCAGCAGGTCGGCGAGATGGTCGAGGTCGTCGGCGACGAGGGCGAAGCGCACCGGCCCGCGGCGCTCCCCCGCCATCCGCGCCGCGGTCGCCGCGAAGTCCCGCAGCGCCCACGGTCGTCCCGCCGCGTCGTTCGCCGCGAGCAGGCGGCGCAGCTCCTCGACGGCCTCCCCGGCGGCGTCGAGGTCCGTTCCGCGGATCAGTAGCAGCTCGGCGGGCCAGCGGTTCAGCGCGTGCCGGGCGCCCGCCGTCGCCGGATAGCCGGCTACCACGGCGTGGTAGTTCGCCCCGCCGAACCCGAAGGCGCTTACCGCCGCGACCCGCCGTGCCGGCGCGACCGGCCACGGGCGGGCCGTGGCCGAGAACGAGAACGGGCTGCTCGCCGCGTCCCAGGCCGGATTCGGCTCGCGCACCCCCAGGGTCGGCGGGCGCACGCCGTGATGCAGCGCCAGCGCCACCTTCACCAGCCCGGCGAGGCCGGCGGCCGTCTTGGTGTGGCCGATCTGCGACTTCACCGAGCCGAGCGCGCAGGCCCCCGGCGCCGCGCCCGCGGCCGTGAACACGTCGGTGAGCGCGCCGAGTTCGGTGCGGTCGCCGACGACCGTGCCGGTGCCGTGCGCCTCCACGAGGCCGACGTCGGCGGGGGAGACCCCGGCGGCGCGGTAGGCACGTTCCAGCGCCACGCGCTGCCCGTCGGCCCGCGGTGCGGTCAGGCCGAGCGACCGCCCGTCGCTGGCCGCGCCGAGCCCCTTGACCACCGCGTACACCCGGTCGCCGTCGCGTTCGGCGTCGGCGAGCCGCTTGAGCACGACGCAGGCGACGCCCTCGCCGAGCGCGGTGCCGTCCGCCGAGGCGTCGAACGGCCGGGGCGCCCCCGTGGCGGACAGCGCGCCCACCGAGGAGAACATCAGGTAGTCGAGGATGCCGTTGTGCAGGTCCGCGCCGCCGCAGAGCATCACGTCGGCGGTGCCGAACCGCAGCTCCTTGCAGGCCATGTCCAACGCGGTCAGCGACGAGGCGCAGGCCGCGTCGACGACGTAGGCGGGGCCGCCGAGGTCGAGGCGGTTCGAGACGCGGTTGGCGATGATGTTGCCGAGGATGCCGGTGAACGTCTCCTCGGTTACCCTGGGTAGCTGTTCGTCCAGCTCGGCGGGTACCCGACCGTAGTAGGCGGGCAGCAGCCCGCGCAGGGTGATGGCCGCGGACAGGTCACTGTTCGTCTCGGTGCCGAACACGACACCGGTGCGGGCGCGGTCGAAGCCCGTGGGGTCGAGGCGGGCGTCCTCGAGCGCGCGCCGGGCGGTCTCCAGGGCGAGAAGCTGGACCGGTTCGATGCTGGTCAACGCGGACGGGGGGATGCCGTAGCGGAGCGGGTCGAACGGGATCCGCGGCAGAAACCCGCCCACCTTCGACCGGGTCCGCTCGCCGCTGGGGCGCCCGTCCCCGCCGTCGCCGGCGTCGAAGTAGATCTCGGGATCCCACCGGTCGGCCGGCACCGGGCCGATCGCGCTCGCCCCGGCGACGATGTTCGACCAGTAGCTCGCGAGGTCGGGCGCGTCCGGGAAGACGCAGGCCATCCCCACGATTGCGATGTCCAGCGGGCCGGGGCCGGGCGCGCTGGACATGGACGTGGGGCTCGTGACCGTCACGGCGGTGGACGCGGCGGCGGTGGACCTGGCGGCGGTGGACATCGCGGCCGGGGACATCGCGGTCGGGGACGGGGCGGCCGGGAACATCGTGGTCGGGGACGGGGCGGAGTCGGCCAGGCGGGTGCCGGTCAGTCTGCGGACCCGGCCTGCCTGGTCGGCGAGGAACCGGCGGGCCCGGATGGTGACGTCGTCGTGCAGGTCCGCGATGGTGGTCGCGGTCGCGCGCAGCACGGCGACCTGGCCGGCCATGAACAGGCCCGCGGACCGCTGGCGTTCGGCGTCGACGCGGAGCAGCTCGTCGCCGCGGCGCTCCAGGCCCTTGCTCGCCAGGCGTAACCGTCCGACGTTGAGCTGTTCGAGCCGCTCCCATGCCTCATGGTCGGCGACGCCGTCCGCGCGCAACTGTGCGCGCAGCTCGTCGAACCGGTCGACGAACGGGCTGGCCACGCAGCGGGTGAGATGGCCCGGCGCGGTCGCCAGCAGCGCCGTGGCGCGGGCCTGCAGCGCCTGGCGCTGGAACTCCGCGCCGATGGCGCCGTCGCGGACCGCCTCGCCGGTGAACAGGTAGGCGGTCCCCATCAGCAGGCCGACCTCGACGCCGCGGGCGGCCAGCGGCCCGGCCAGCGCGGCGACCATCGCCGCGGACCGGGCGTCATGGATGCCGCCGGCGAACAGCACCTGGACGGGGGTCCGCCGACCCGCCGACCCGCCCCTGTCGTCGGATCCCGTGTGGCCGGATCCCGCGTGGCCAGAGCCTCTGCCGTCGGGGTCTCGGTTGTCGAGGCCCCCGTTGTCGAGGTGGTCGAGCAGGACGCCGGCCTGGGCCTCCCAGAGCGGGAAGCTGCCACGGGGGCCGACGTGGCCGCCGCACTCGGCCCCCTCGAACACGAACCGGCGCGCCCCCGCGGCCAGGTACTGGCGCAGCAGGGTGGGGGAGGGGACGTGCAGGAAGGTGGGGATCCCGAGTCGTTCGAGCTCCTCGGCCTGGCCCGGCCGGCCCCCGGCGATGATGACGCACGACGGCCGGATCTCCCGGATGGCGTCGAGCTGGGCGGCCCGGAGATCCTCGGCGACGAACCCGAGGACGCCGACCCCCCAGGGCCGCGCACCCAACGCGTCGCGGGTCTCGGCGAGCAACCGGCGGGCCTGCTCGCCGGTGGCCAGCGCCAGCGCGAGGAACGGCAGCGCGCCGTCGCCCGCGACGCTGCGGGCGAACGCCGGCGAGTCGCTGACCCGGGTCATGGGCCCCTGCGCGACGGGGCGGGTGAGGCCCAGCGTGGTGCACAGCGGCGAGTCGCCGGTGAGGATCGCCGCGGCGGCCGCGGCCTCGGCGCCGCCGGCGGTCGCGGCGATCGCGCGGCGCACCGCCCTGACGGCACGCGCCGCCGTGCCGTACCGCTCGGCGAACGCACTGGCGAGGTAGCCGTCCTGGCCGACCGGGAGGAGCTGCCCCGCGCCGCGCCCCCCGAGCCGACCCAGCACCTGCTCGGGGGGCCAGGTCGCGGCGTCGCCGTGGGTGCGGCGGTCCGGCGCGGACTGCAGGACCCGGTGGCCGGCGGCGACGACGGTCTCGGTGCCGTCCATCCGGCGCAGCACCGCGGCGGTCTCGGCGGGCAGGTCGGACTCGGCGAGCAGGGCGAGCTGGCTGTCCAGCACGACTCCGGCCGCGCCGCCCACGACCGCCGCCGCCGCGGTGCGCACCCCGATCCCACCCCAGCACCACACCGGCAGGTCCCGGCCGACGCCGTCGAGCAACTGCTGGAGCAGGACGAACGCGCCGAGCTCACCAACCCGGCCGCCGGCCTCGTTGCCCCGGGCCACCAGCCCGTGCGCCCCCGCGGTCGCCGCCGACCGGGCCTGCTCGACCGTCGTGACCTCGACCAGCCGCCGCGCGCCCGGCAGCGCGGCGAGCTCCGCCCGGCCCGGACCGTCACCGGGCGGCGGCGCCGGGAGCAGGACGAGGCCGATGCGGTCGGCGAAGGCCGCGAGATCCCCGGGCGTGACCAGACCCGGGTGCGCCAGCCGGATCCCGAACCTGCCGGTGACCAGGCGCGCCGTGGTGTGCAGCGCGGCGAGCGCGGCGACCGGGTCGCGACCCAGGTCGAGCACGCCCCAGGCGCCGGCGTGGCACAGTGCCGCCACCAGCCGGGGATCGGGCACGCCGAACGGGCTCACCCCGAGGACGAGGTCGCGTCGGTGCCGGGCCGCGGCGGGCGCCGGGACCGGTGCCGGCGAGGTGCCCACCGCGGCGGCGGGAGGCTGCGCGCTTGCCTGCATGGACTCACTTCTCCAACGATGATCGGCCGCCGGGCGGACGGCCGCCGGGTGGACGGCTGGGTGACGGGCGGGACGGGCCGGGTCGGCGGACACGGGCCACGCCGCGACGGCGGTGCCCGCGGTGGGGCGTCAGGAGGCGGGGACGGCCGTGGCCCGGCGGTGCCGGGCGAGCCAGCCCTCCGGGTCGGCGGCCTTCTCGGCGTACGCCGTCGCCGTCTGCGCCTGGGGCATTATCAGAAAACGGCCCTCGGCGACGCCCTCGATCGCACATCGGGCGACCTCGTCGGCCTCCAGCACCGGGCCGGACGCCACCACCGCGCGGGCCGTCTCGTGACCGGCGTTCAGGGCGTCCACCAGCATGTCCGTGCGGACGCCGAGCGGGCACAGGACGCTGATCTGCACGCCGCGGCCGCCATGGGTGAGCGCCAGCCATTCCGCAAGAGCGACCGCGGCGCCCTTCGTCACGGCGTAGGGCGCGTCCCCGGGGATATTGAGCAGACCGGCCGCGGAGGCGGTGATGACAAACGCGCCGCTGTCCCTTTCCAGCATGCTCGGAAGCACAATGCGGGCGGCGTGGACGTGAGACATCACATTGATGCTCCAGGTGCGGGCCCACTGGCGTGTGGTGGCGTCGATCCCGGCGCCTGCCGCGATTCCGGCGTTGGAAAAGAAAACATCGACGGAGCCGAACATCTCGCGGGTTCGCCGGGCCAGCTCGTCGAGGTCCGCCGGTGATCCGACGTCGGCCCGGACGGCCTCCACCACGGTGCCTCGCAGGCCCACACGCTGGGCCGTCGCTCGTGCGACGGCAAGGTCGATGTCGGCGACGACGACCGCCCGGGCACCCGCCTTCGCGGCCTGATCGGCGAGCGCCGCGCCGATCCCGCGGCCGCCACCGGTGACGACGACAACCTTGTCCGCGAGCAGCATGGAAACCTCCCTGCCGATGGTGACATCCCAATAAAAGGGCAGTCGGCGGTGCCGCGAGATGGTATTCGGTGAATGGTTTCGCCGAGAAAGAGGGCGAGCTCGCGGGTCCGGTCCTGGACGGTCCGGATTGCTGAATCCTGCCACGTGTTGATCTGAGTCAGCAGGAACACTAGGCAGTGCCCGAACTTCGTGCAAGTGCAGTGGAAGGGCGATTTCCACCAAGGAGCTACCCCGGGCAACCGCCTCCGGGGGGCCTCGGGGCGCCAAAGGGGCAGGTCGGACGGTGCGCGCGGAGTGCGTCCGGTACGTCTGATGTGTCCGGATATCGGCAGGCAAAGGTGACTGGTTCTTTACATTCGGCCACCGCCGACGCCACCGCCGACGCCACCGTCGGCGCGGGTGGCCGGTGCGGGTGGCCGGTGCGGGCGCCTCGATGATCGGAGGCATCCGATCTTCCGGCCAACCAGCAGTTCTGGTTCTGGAAGTCATACGGATCATCTGTTGGACTTCTGCTATCTGGCCTGGAGATCCTGGAACGGCACCAGACCGGCCCGGATCACGACCAGGCTCCCCACCGAGGAGGACACATGTCGGAGCGCGACAAGGCGTGGCAGCCCGAGGACCTCACCCGGCTGTTCGTCGAGCGGGTCAACGTCCGCGACGCCGAGGGCATCGCGGCGCTCTACGAGCCGGATGCGGTGATGGCCTACCCGCCGGGCAGCGTGACGGTCGGCCGCGAGGCCATCCACGCCTTCTGGGCGAAGGTCCTGCCGCAACTGCCGCCGTTCGAGCAGGAGGCGCCCCTGCCAACCCTGGCCAGCGGCGACATCGCCCTGACCTCGACCCCACCGAAGGACGGCGCGGGTGCCCGCGCCCAGGTGGTCCGCCGCCAGCCGGACGGTTCCTGGCTGCGCCTGATCGACCAGCCGGAGTTCACGTCCCCGTCGGCCTGACCTCGTCGGTCTGAGCCGTTCGTCGGCCTGACCTTGTCGGCCTGACCTCGTCGGTCTGAGCCGTTCGCCGCCCGTTCGGTTCCCGCCGAGCAGGACGAATGCCTCGCCGTACGTCGCGGGCGGGCGACCGCGGCGGTCAGGCCACGAGGGCCGCGGCGAGCGTGGCGAGCTGGCCGAACGCCCGGGCGAACCCGACGGGGTCGGTGTAGTCGCGGGACTCGACGATCCGCCCGCCGCGCACCCGCAGCACGAAGATGCACACGACGTCGAAGTCGCGGGCGTGCGCCCGGCCGACGTAGTGGAACTCGCCGATGACGACCTCCGGGTCGGCGGTGGCGTGCACGGTCCGCTCGACCGCGGCGAAGCTCTCGACCCCGTCGGCCGCCGCCGTCGCCCCGCTGAAGTGCCGGCGCAGGTCGTCGCGGGTTCGCAGCGGCTCGGCCGGGAACGGGGCGAACGGATGGCGGACGTCGGTGGGCTCGGCGTACAGCGCGATGAGCGGTTCGAGCTGGGAGCGGTCGCCGAGCACGAGCCGCGGCACCGCGTCGGCGAGCGCGTGGAAGACCTCGGTGGGGGTGGCGGCGGCGGTCATCCTCAACCTCCTGGCGAGATAAGCGAAGTGGCGACTTCGGATCCTAGTCGAAGTCACGACTTCGTTTACGTCGCCTTGGCGGCGGGGGTGATACGACGGACGGAGGGGTGCCGTCGTCGGGTGAGGGGTGGTCGCGGATGCGGGTGGACGCCCGGCTGAACCGTGAGCGCATCCTCGCCGCCGCCGAGGAGGTGTTCGGCGAGCTCGGCGCGCAGGCGTCGACGGAGGAGGTGGCCCGTCGGGCCGGGGTGGGCGTCGCCACGGTGTTCCGTCACTTCCCGACCAAGACCGACCTCGTCGAGGCGACGCTGGTCCGGCATTTCGACGACCTCGTCACGCATGCCCGCATGCTCGCGGCCGCGCCCGCGCCGGGTCCGGCGCTCGGCGATCTGGTCACCGCGATGGTCGAGCGGGGCGCGACGAAGGTGACGCTGGCGAACCTGCTCGGCGCCGCCGACCAGGTCCCCTCCGGCGCGGCGGACGCGGCCCGGCGGCTGCGCGATGCCGTCGACGCCGTGTTGCGCCGCGCGCAGGACGCGGGGGTGGCCCGCCCGGACGTCTCCGTCGACGAGCTCTACTTCCTGGTCCGGGGCCTGACCCAGGCGGCGGCCGCGATGCCCGTGCCCACCGCGGTCAGCCGTGGGGCGGTCAGGGTCGTCCTGGACGGCCTCGCCGCGCATCGGTGACGGTCCGGGCCCGGTTGTGATCCTGGGCCCGGCCACCGTTCGTCGCGTTGCGTGGTGTCCCGTTGTGTTTTGACGCGTTGTGCCCGCGGTGCTTGGTGGATCGCCGGTCGTCTGCCTGTGCTCTGACATGCGAGGTGCGAGGGGCGGCATGCGAGGGGCGGCTGTGGTGCGTGCGAGGTGCGGCGTACGCGTGTGGGGCGACGGGGTGCGCGTGCGGGTGCTGCGCCGTCAGTGGGCGTTCTGTACGGCCTGCGCGGGCAGGACGGCGGCCCAGTCGGTCCGGTTGATCGTGTAGATGGCGTGGTCCTCACCGTGGAGGAACTCCAGGCGCTGCGGGGTCATGCCGAGCCGTTCGGCGACACGGACCGACGCGGTGTTCTCCGGCAGGATGACCGACACGACCTCGGCGAGGTCCGGCCGCTGCGCGAAGACCCAGCCGATGGCGGCGGTGGCGGCCTCGCGTGCGTAGCCGCGGCCCCAGCGGTCGCGGCGGATGAACCAGACGGCCTCGACGCCGGGCCAGCCGGGTTCGGTCCATAGCCCGGCGCGGCCGACGAGCGACCCGGTCGACCGCTCCACGACCGCCCAGGGGCCCACGCCGGTCAGCGCCCAACAGCCGATGTTCCCGGCCATCGCGTGCCACACGCTGTCCGGATCGCATCGTCCACCGATGTAGCGGGTGAACTCGGGATCAGACCAGATCTCGACGAAACCGGGGACGTCGGCATTGTCGAGCGGCCGCAGAACCAGGCGTTCCGTCGTGAGCGTCGGGATGGTCGTTTCGACCATCTTTGCCGTCGTCATACCGGCGTTCCGGCCGGCAGCGTGCGGCACGCCTCGAGAAAGGACGAGACCGCGGGCAGTCGATGATGCGACGGGGAAAAGGATGACGCGCACTGCCGCAGCCGGGATTTCACGGTGTGCGTCAGTTCGGCCGGTGCGCTCGTCATCACCTCCATTGCTATGCGGGCCGCCTCCTCGGGTTCCGCGTCGGGGCCGAGGAGATGTCGGGAGGCGTCGGACATGGAGGCGTGCTGTGATTCCTCGACGGTGAAGTCGGCGCCTCTGCGGCGGTAACCCGCCACCGCGATCGGCGCCCATTCACGGGCCATGTCGGCGTCGCCCATAGTGATGGCGACGCCGGACCGGAACATGGCGACCGCCGCCGGGCCGACCGGGGTTTCTCCCGGCATCGGCGCCATCGCGCAGGACGCCGCCTCCATCCGGTTCAACGCGCGCCGGGCGTTGTCGTTGTCGCCCGCCTTCGCGTAAGCCCGGGCCTCGTACGCGGCCATTCTTGCATCCATGTACGGGTGATTCACGTGGCGGACGACGCTCAGCGCGGCAATGGCCTGGCGATAGCGCTGAGTGTGATAGGCGATGGAACTCTGCAGTGCCGCGACCGACATGATGAGAACGGGCTCGCCGATCTCGTTCGCATACGTTCCGGCGAGGCCGGCGAACCGACGGGCGGAGCGGAAGTCATCAGTATTGAAGGCCAGCCGGCCGAGGAAATAGGTGAGCTGGCCGCCGAGCAGGGTCACCCGGCTGCGGGTGCCCGCGGACATCCGGCCGTCGAGGATCGCCTCGATCTGCTTCCAGCGCCCGGCCACCTCGCCGAGCAGGGCGGCGTGCGGGGCGGAGCCGTAGACCTGGGCGATCTCGTCGACGTCGGACTCCAGCTCGTCGAGCGTGCGGTCGGAGGCGCTGCCGGTCTCGATGCGCTGGCGGGTGGAGACCGCCAGGGCGGACAGGGCGGGCAGCGCGGGCAGGGCCGCGAACTCTCGCCGGTTCGTGGAAATCACCCCTTGATCGATCGTCCGTGCACCATTGGCTACGAGCATCCCCTCCGGTGCAGGAACGTATTCATCAGTCGGTTTTCTCATGGGGGGCACGACACCGAGGCGTCGCGCCCGCTTCTCCCGGTCGGCGGCGTCACGCAGCCGCCTAATTGCCCCCCCGCAGGGGAGAACGACATCCAGGGCGTCGGAGAGGTCCGGCGAAGGTACCTCCCGGCCGTTGACCGCCCGGGATACCTGCTGCCTTTTGAATCCGGTCCTTTCCGCGAGTCTGCTGATGTTGGTCTCGTTGTCTCCGATCAGGGATTGGAGCATGGTTGCCAGCTGGTCCAGCGCATCATTGCGTTGCCGTTCAGCCTCCACCGTCAACCTCCGGGCCGCATCCGTTTCGAGGGGCGCAACAAGTCCTTGCGGGACGAGCACCCATCTATTGCACTCTGTCGCCGAGCTGGGGTCGAAGTGTGTCATGGCACCAACCGAGGCACGCTCGGGCCACCCAGGTGGGTACCGCGGGAGTGCCCCCGGCACCGGTGATCCGGTTAACGCCGTTTCGAGGAGGTTTCGTGACACCATCGAGCCCTTCGGCAGGAATACCGAGTTCCGTATCCCCTCCCCTCGAGGACGAAGAGGTTGTGCACGCCACATCGCGGACCCCCGATGGGGGTGATTCGTCCTCGACTCTGCCGGGGTCTACCCGGGATGGGGGGGACATTCCGCCGAATCTGGCTCACACGGGTGGCGCGACGGGACCTTGGTCCCGATACCGGCGGCACCCCGACTACCGATGTGCTCCATGCACACCGACCACTCGTGCCCCCCGCCCCTCCCCGATTCGGGTACCCCCGCGGAGCCTGCCGGTCCGCCGGCCGGGTCGGCACTGGATCCCGCCCCAGGGCCCGCGGACGTCGGACTACGCGATCACAGTGCTCGATGCGGACGGCGGGCCGGTCGAGACCCTCGTTGGCTGGTCAGAGGCGTCGCTCGCGGAGGAACACGCCCGCACCCTCGCCGGCATCGCCGGCTACCGGATCGTGCCCTGCCGCCGTACCGGCGGTCGCTGAGCGGTGGGGCACCGCCCCTCGGCGGGTGGAAGCGCCAGCGCCCGCCGAGGGGCCTCACCACGAAGCGAAGCGTCGGCTGGGCACCAGAGCCCGTCCGGACTCCTCCGGTAGTCCTGTCGACAGGCTTGTGTGGCCCGAAGTGACCACAGGGGCCCCCGATTAGGCGCCCAATCGCCCGGTCCGCGTTGTCTGTCAGATGTGCGCGGTCTGACCGTTGCGTCCGTCTTGCCTGACTTGCTTGACTTGCGGCTCTGTGTAACCTGCCGGCTCCGGGGGCCGCGGGCGTGCCGGACCGCTGGGACGCCGGGCAGGTGGATGCCGAAGCCGGTGACGTGCGCAGGCTGCGACGAGTGCAGGCCGGAGAGTGCGCACGTCGGTGAATTGTCCGGTCGGTTGGCTGTCCGGGCCGGTTAGGTGCCCAGGTCGCCAAGGTGCACCGGCCGGTGGGGTGCACCTGGTCGGGAGATGCGCAGGCGGGAGTGGGCCGCAGTGGCGCCGTCTCGGCGGATGATTTCCCGGCACGCCGGCCGACCGTCGTCATCATTCGCTCGAATGGGTGGAACACGGAACGATCCTGCCCCGACCGGAATGGCCCGCCGCCGTGTCGGGCCGGCCGCGAGGGGTCGCCAGAGGGCCACAATCCGGCCGGCTCCACCCACCGTCCGGAGTGTGCAGAACAACGCAGCATCTTTGCGATCGACCCTGGATTGTCTAGAGGTATGAGCCTACGGCCAACACGGAGCAATGGTCGCGCACCTGTTGGGTGAATATCGCGAGACTGTTCGTCCGGCGCCGGCCTGTCGACTCGCCGACTCGGCCGCATTCGCAGAGTTTCCGAAACGGATGGACAACGGCCTCCGGGCCGGGTGGTCACCGCGTGGCCCGGGGGATTCTGGCGCGGTGGCGCGGTGGCGCGGTGGCGCGGTGGCGCGGTGGCGCGGTGGCGCGGTGGCGCGGTGGCGCGGTGGCGCAGGCGCGCAGGCGACGCCGGGCGGGGGGGTGTGGTGCCGGCGGGCGGCCCGGGTGACTTCGGGCTGCGCTGGTGGGTGGCCTGGGTGACCGTGGGGGAGCGGCTCGGGTGGGCGGCCTGGGTGACCGTGGGTGGGTGGCGCCGGTGCGCGGCCCGGATAGCCTTGGCGGGNGGGGGNCATCTGCCTGTTGCACGGGGCCTGGCACGACCCGACCTGCTGGGACGACGTCGTCGCCGACCTGCGTTCTCGTGGACACCGCGTGCTGGCCCCGGATCTGCCGCTCGGCGACCCCGCCACGACCTACGCGGAGCGCGTCCGCCCCGCCCTCGCCGCCCTGCCCGTCGCCCGGACGGACGACGGCGATCCGATCGTGGTCGTCGGACATTCGATGGGCGCCGCCTACGCCCCGCTCGTCTCGGCGACGCTACCCGCGGCACTCACCGTGCTCCTCTGCCCGGGGCTCGGCCCGCTGCGCGCGGGCTTTCCCTGGCCGCCGGCGGGCCCCGACGGCGTCAGCGTCTGGGACCCGTCGATGGCGGTTGCGGCGCTGTACCCGCGGCTGGAACCGGAACGGGCCTGGCACTTCGCCGCCCGGCTGCGGCCGATGGCCCCCGCCGCCGACCGCTACCCGCTCGGCCGCGCAGAACGGGCCGCGCTACCCACCGTCGTCGTCTGCGCCGCCGACGATGAGATGTTCGCCCTCGAGACCGAGCGGGATCGTGCCCGGATCTCTCTCGGTGTCGACCCCGTCGAGATTCCCGGCGGCCATCTGCCGATGCTCACCGACCCGGTCGGCCTCGCGGCCCTGCTGGACGGGTTCCTTCGCCGGTCCGCGTCGTAGCCGCCGTACCGGCGGTGGGCGCAAGGAGGTCGAGGAGCTCGTCTGTGTCAAGCACCCGGGCACCGATGTCGCGACACTCGGCCACTCCCCGGGGGTAGATCCGGGAGATCGCGTCGGCGACGACCACGACATCGAAGTCGCGTTCGCTGGCCTCGTAGACGGTCGTCCGGGGGCAGTTGGGGAAGTTGGCGCCGACCACGGCCACGGTGTCGACGCCCAGCGCGAGCAGCTCGTCGGCGAGCCGGGTCGCGTAGAACCCGCCCCACCGGGGCTTGAACAGCGCCCATTCCCGCGGCCCCACCCGCTGCGTGGCGCCCGCCAACAACGCACGATCGTCCAGGCGCACGCCGCCGCCCGGCGGCGCCAACGCGGGGTGGAGCTGGCTGCCGTCGCTGCCGGAGCAGACCAGGCGCCTGCCGGCGGCGATCGAGGCGCGCCGGCAGCGCTCCGCATTCGAGCCGTCCGGCAGGTAGAGCCGGACGAGGTGAAACACCGGCAGCCCGGCTGCGCGGAAACCGGCCGCGCCGCGGGCCATCGCCGCCTCGGACACCGCGACTCCCCTCGGGCAGTGTGCCTGCCCTGCTCTGCGCTGCCCGGGTCATCTGCCCCTGCGCTGCCCCGCTTCGCGCGGGCCCTCCCGCTCGACCTGGTTCTGCTCGGGCGCTCCCCACGATCGAGCCTGCTCGGGGTCGCGGCGGCGCCCGCTTCCTCGGCCTGGCGGGCGCCGACTGGGCCGGCGGCCAGCTCGCCTTCGTCGCCTCCGAGGCCGGGACCGGTGGGCGCGAGGGAGACGGCTGGCGCCCGGTTCACCGCGGCCGGCCGGCACCTGTTCGTCAACCTCCAGTACCCGGGCCTGACCTGCGTCATCACCGGACCCTGGGGTGCGCTCGTCTAGCCGGTCCTGGGTGGACGTCGGTGGTCGGGCGCCGCTTGGAGCTCCTGCGCCGACGGGCGAGAGCACCGATGCCGCCAGGCTGGCGGGATGGCGGTCCGTCGGAGTTGGACGGACGCTGCTGCTACGCGCAAGGACATCGCACCTCCATCGTGTTCTGGCTCGCCGCGGTTCCGCGCGGAACCGCGCGGACGGTCGGCCAGGCCGGATCGCGACGCCATCGGAGCCCGTCACTCCGTGATACGCCGTCGGCAGGAGATGACGACGGCCGAGTGAGGCTGGCGGACTGGCGGTGGTCAGGTGATGCTGGTGAGGAGGTCGGGTGGGTGGGTGTAGGGGTTTTGGCGTGGGCGTTGCGCCGGGTCGATGCGCCAGGGTGGGATGTAGGCGGGGTGTCCGGTGTCGGTGAAGAGGATGGTCCAGCCGTCGTGGTGGACCTGGCGGTGGTGGTGGCCGCAGAGCAGGACGAGGTTGTGTAGGGCGGTGATCCCGCTGTGTGTCCAGTGGATGACGTGGTGTGCTTCGCACCAGGAGGGTGGGCGGTCGCAGCCGGGGAAGGTGCAGCCTCGGTCGCGGGCGGCGAGGGCGCGGCGTAGGTGTGGGG
>NZ_JYFN01000089.1 GCF_000948395.1 Frankia torreyi
CCGGGCCATCTCGTCCTGTCTCATACCAACCACCGCCACACACATGAAGACGACAGTCAGTACAACCACAGACAGACCTAATCAAGTCCTACTAGTTTCCTGGAGGAATCTCTATGGCAACCCGGACGGCGGCGCAGCGGCGGGCCGAGGCGAAGGAGGCCTACGACGCCTTCATGGCGGCCTGCCCGTCTCGCAAGGTGTTCGAGACGCTCAGCGACAAGTGGGTCGGCCTGGTGCTGGCCGCGATCTCGGCGGGACCGCGCCGGTACGGCGAGCTGAAGACGGAGATCGCCGGGGTCAGCCCGAAGATGCTCACCCAGACCCTGCGGACGTTGGAGCGCAGCGGGTTGATCGACCGGACGGTCACCGCGTCGGTTCCCGTGCGCGTCGACTACGAGCTGACGGCACTCGGCCGTGACCTCTATCCCCTGATCACGCCCCTCAAGGCCTGGGCCGAGAACAACGTGGACGCGATCCGCGCGGCGGAGCAGGCGTACGACCTGCGTACCTCCGCGCGGCAGCCGACGGCCGTCACGGGTGCGACGGCCGTCATGGATCCGGTGGATACCGGTGCGCTCAGCGCACCTCGGTGAGGGTGCCCTTCTCGACCGAGTAGACGAACCCGCGGACCGAGTCCTTGTGCGGAATGAAGGGGCTGGCCGTGATGCGGGCGATCGACTGCCGGACGTCGTCCTCCAGGCTCGTGAAGGTCTCGACGGCCCACGGTGGGCGAATGCCCGTCTCCGCGGCGATCTGCGCCTTGAACGCCTCGTCGGTGAACGTGAGCATGCCGCAGTCGGTGTGGTGGATGAGGATGATCTCTCGGGTTCCCAGCAGCCGTTGGCTGATGGCGAGCGACCTGATCTCGTCGTCGGTCACCGCCCCGCCCGCGTTGCGGATCACGTGTGCGTCACCCTCCGTCAGGCCCAGCACGCCGTAGACGTTCAGCCGGGCGTCCATGCACGCCACGACCGCGACCCTCAGCTTCGGGGGCAGCGGCAGGTCTCCGGCGGTGAAGTCGCGGGCGTACTGGGCGGCGTTGCCGAGTAGGTCGTCGGTGGCGGTCATCTCGATGCTCCAGACGGAGTTCGGGCGGCCTGCCGCATGGCTGGCGGTGGTGCCGCGATGAAGGTGGGCGGCATTGCATGATCCGCGGCGCGGCAGACCCGCGATGCTTCGGCCAGGGACGACGCCGAGCGATGCTCGACGGGCCGTGCGCGGGTGCCGGGGTGGGGCCCGTCAGGCGAAGGAAGCCGAGCGGCCGCTGGAACAGAGGGCGGTGGAGACGAGCAGCAGGTCGACGTGCCGTCTGTGCACCAGCGGAGGCGGAGTCGGCATGTACGAACCGAAACATGAGGGAGACCGTTCCGCCAACCATGAGGATAAGTGACCCATGTCACATCCCCATCGTGGGGCTGAACACACTCGCCGGTCATGGCGTCCGAGCGGTCGGCAGCGAGCCGACTCGCGGTCCCATCGCGGCGTCAGGCGCCGAGATGCTCCGTCAGGAATCGTTCGATCCGGACCCAGGCATCGGCCGCGGCGACCGGCTCGGGCCCGATTCCGGCGGTGCGCAGCACCGGGTGCAGGAGCCGCGGGCCGCTCGGGGTGCCGTCCGGCCGGGCGCTGAGGAACGCGTGCCCGGCCGTCGGGTACTCCTTGACGTCGTGCGGGACGCCGGCCCGGTCCAGTGCCGCGGAAAGTCGGCCGGCGGCCCCGCGTAGGGTCCGGTCCCGGCCGCCGTAGCTCGCCACCACCGGGCACGCCGCCCGCAACGAGGCGTCGAGCTTGCGGGGAAGTGGACCGTAGTTGATCGCCGCGACCTCGAAGCCCCGGCCCGCGCTGAGCAGGGCGAGGCCGCCACCGAGGCAGAAGCCGATCACGCCCACCCTTCCGTTGCATGCCGGCAGGGCGGTCAGCCACCGCCGTGCCGCCTCGATGTCGTCGAACGCCCGTCCGCTGCCGGAGGACATCGCCCGCACCGTGGCCACCAGGCAGCGGCGGGCGCCGCCCGCGCTGAACAGGTCCGGGGCGAGGGCGAAGTATCCGAGGCCGGCGAGGCGGTCGGCGATCGCGCGCACGGTCTCGTCCAGACCCCACGCCTCGTGCAGCACGATCACGCCGGGACGCAGGACACCCTTGGCGGGCGGCGCGTCACCGGGGGCCAGGGCCGGGCCGACGGCGGCCGGTCGGGCCAGGTACGCGCTGAGGCCCGGGGAGATGTCCAGAACGTCAGCAAATCCTGACAAGTTGACCGTCGTCACGATGTCCACCCCTCGTCCGCCGGTCGCGCGGGCGACACGGTACCGCGCTTCGCGGCGTGCGCGGGGTTGGTCGTCCCGGCTCGGCCGTCGCGGCGGCGGATCGCCCGGCGAACGCCATGGTTGAACGTGCTGTGCTGCACGTCACATTATGTGCTCTTGACCGAGGAAAGCCGACCTACTCAGAGTGAAAAGGGTGCGCACCTCGCTGCTGTTGACGTGCCGCCGCTGCATCGATTTCGGACGCGCCGAATCCAGCCGCTGTCGTTGATGCGGAGGTAACCGGCGTTTCCGCGTGAGCCGGGAGCCGGAAGCCGTCCGTGCGGGGTGTCCGGAATCCTTCGCCTCCAACCCAGGCCCAGCGCCTGCGGCTCAGGCCCCACGACCGCCGCGAAAGTTCTGCGCCTGCAGCTCGAAAGCCCTGCGCCCGCCGTTCGCCTGCCGGTTCCCATCGTCCGCCGGTTCCCATCGTCCGAGGAGTGCCCGTTGCGTCTCGTGCAGGATTGCGCCCGATGACCCCCCGCCCACCGCTGCACCTCGCCCTCGCGCTGGACGGGGCCGGCTGGCATCCGGCAGCCTGGCGGGAGCCGCGCGCGCGGACCGCGGAGCTGTTCGACGCCCGGTACTGGACCGACCTGGTCCAGGAGGCCGAGCGTGGCCTGCTCGACTTCGTCACGATCGAGGACTCCCTCGGCCTGCAGTCGGACCGGTTCGACGGTCCGGACGCCCGGACCGATCGGGTTCGCGGCCGACTCGACGCCGTGCTCATCGCCGCTCGTGTCGCCCCGCTGACCTCGCGGATCGGTCTCGTCCCGTCGATCGTCGCCGGGCACACCGAGCCCTTCCACATCTCCAAGGCCATCGCGACGCTGGACTACGTCAGCTCCGGGCGGGCCGGGGTCCGGGTGCGGGCCGGCACCGGCGGAGCCGAGGCCGACCTGTTCGGCCGGCGGACGATCCCCGGGATCGCGGCGGCGGACCTGGAGCGGCCCGAGGTCGTCGCGCTGATCACCGAGTTGTTCGACGAGGCGGCTGACTATGTCGAGGTCGTGCGCCGGCTCTGGGACAGCTGGGAGGACGACGCCGAGATCCGCGATGTCGCCACCGGTCGGTTCGTCGACCGGGACAAGCTGCACTACATCGACTTCGCGGGACGCTGGTTCAGCGTGCGCGGGCCCTCGATCGTGCCCCGCCCGCCGCAGGGCCAGCCGCCGGTGACCGTCCTCGGTCACGGCACGGTGCCCTACCGACTCGGGGCGCGCCAGGGCGACGTCGTCTATGTGACGCCTCGCGACGCCGACGACGCCCGCCGGATCGTCGAGGAGATCCGGGCCGAGCAGGACGCGGCTGGTCGGGGCGGCGAGACCGTGCACGTGTTCGCCGATCTGGTCGTCCACCTCGCCGACTCGGCGGCACAGGCCGCCGACAACCGCGCCCGGCTCGACGAGTGGGCCGGCGAACCCCAGGTCAGCGACGCGCTCATCGTCGCCGGTACCCCCGGGGAACTCGCCGATCTCCTGCTCGACTGGCAACCGGCCGGGCTGTCGGGCTTCCGGCTGCGTCCGGCGGCCATCCCGCACGACCTGGAGGGCATCACCCGGGGGCTCGTCGGCGAACTCCAGTCCCGCGGGGCGTTCCGCACCGCCTACGAGGCCACCACACTGCGGGGCCTGCTTGGCCTGCCCCGACCCGCCAACCGCTACGCCGCAGCCGCCGCAGCAGCAGCCGCCGTCTAGTCGGCCGCCGTCCAGCCCGCCGCCGGCAGAGCCGGCAGCCGGCAGCCCTGCACACACCAGCGGAGGACCTCCATGAGCAGGCCGACCAAGCAGATCCACCTGGCGGCGCACTTCCCCGGGGTGAACAACACGACGGTGTGGAGCGACCCCGCGGCGGGCAGCCAGATCGAGTTCAGCTCGTTCGCCCACCTTGCCCGCGCGGCAGAGCGTGCCAAGTTCGACTTCTTCTTCCTCGCCGAGGGCCTGCGTCTGCGCGAGCAGAACGGCCGCATCCATGACCTGGACGTCGTCGGCCGGCCCGACACGTTCACCGTGCTGGCCGCGATCGCGGCGGTCACCGAACGCCTGGGGCTCGCCGGCACCATCAACTCCACCTTCAACGAGCCTTACGAGGTCGCCCGGCAGTTCGCCAGCCTCGACCACCTCTCCGCGGGGCGGGCCGCCTGGAACGTCGTCACGTCCTGGGACGCCTTCACCGGGGAGAACTTCCGCCGCGGCGGCTACCTCGCGGAGCAGGATCGCTACGAGCGGGCCCGGCGCTTCCTGCACACGGCCTGGGAGCTGTTCGACTCCTGGCACGGCGACGAGATCGTCGCGGACAAGGACACCGGGCAGTTCCTGCGCGAGCCGCGGCCGGGGACGTTCGCGCACCACGACGACTTCTTCGACATCAGCGGCCAGTTCAACGTCCCGCGCAGCCCGCAGGGCCGACCGGTGATCTTCCAGGCCGGCGACTCCGAGGCCGGCCGGGAGTTCGCCGCCTCCTCGGCGGACGCGATCTTCAGCCGGCACAGCACGTTCGAGGACGGTCAGGCGTTCTACGCCGACATCAAGGGCCGGCTCGCCAAGTTCGGCCGCCGGCCCGACCAGTTGGTGGTCCTGCCGGCGGCGACGTTCGTCCTCGGCGACACCGACGCCGAGGCGCGCGAGCGGGCAGAGGTGATCCGCCACCAGCAGGTCAGCGGGGCGACGGCGATCCTGTTCGCCGAGCAGCTGTGGAACCGCGACCTGTCGGCCTACGACCCGGACGGGCCGGTCCCCGAGGTCGACCCGCTGCCGGGGGAGAACACGATCTCCAAGGGGCGGGCCAGCGTGCGGATGTTCGACGACCGGCTGGCCACGGCGCGCCGCTGGCGCGAGCTGGGTGAGGCGAAGAAGCTCTCGCTGCGCGAGGTGGTCATCGAGGTCACCGGGCGGCAGTCCTTCATCGGCTCGGCGGCTACGGTCGCCGAGACCATCAACCGGTTCGTCCAACAGGACGCCAGCGACGGCTTCATCCTCGTCCCGCACATCGTCCCCGGCGGGCTGGACGAGTTCGCCGACCAGGTCGTGCCGCTGCTGCAGGAACGAGGCGTCTTCCGCGCCGAGTACACCGGCACGACCCTGCGCGAGCATCTCGGCCTGGAGCTGCCCGGCTGAACCGGCTCCGGGTGAGGGCGCCGGCCGGGGTGAGGGTGCCGGCCCCGGCCGGAGGTGGTGTCTGCTGAGCCCCGGCCGGGGCCGGTTCAACCGGTGAGTACGCGCAGCCCGCCCGCGGCGAGCGCCGGCACGGCCTGGCCGACGAGGTCGAAACCCTCTCCGACGGTGTTGCCGGCGAGATGCCGGGCGTGGATGCCCTCGGCGATCACCACCAGCTTGAAGTAGCCGAGCGCCAGGTAGAAGTCCATGTTCACGATGTCGCGGCCGGACTCGCGCGCGTAGATCTCGATCATCTCGTCCCCGCCGGGCATCCGGTCGCTCGCTGCGGCAGCCGAGCCGCCGAGCACGGGATCGAAGTCCGGGTCGCGGTAGACGACGGTGAGACCCAGGTCGGCCAGCGGGTCACCGAGGGTCGCCATCTCCCAGTCCAGCAGGGCCCGCACGGCGCCGATGTCGTCCGGGTCCAACACGAAGTTGTCGATGCGGGCGTCGCCGTGCACGATCGACGCGGCACTCTCCGCCGGGACCGCGGTGGCCAGCCGGCCGTGCAGCGCGTCGAGGTCCGGCAGCGGCCGGGTCCGCACCCGCTCCCACTGCCCCCACCAGCGGTCGACCTGACGGCGCAGGTAGCCTTCGGGCCGACCGAACCGCTCGAGCCCGACGGCGAGGTAGTCCACGGCGTGTAGCCGGGCGAGGGTGCGCAGCAGGTTCTCGGCGCAGCGGCGCACGTCGGCGTCGGAGTAGGGGGCCAGGTCGGCCCGGCTGCGCAGGACCACCCCGTCGACCAGGGAGACCATCGCGAACGGCACCCCGAGCACGGCGGGGTCGTCGCAGTAGACGACCGCCTCGGCCACCGGGATCGGGGTCTGGCGCAGTGCGGCCACCACCCGGTACTCGCGTCGCATGTCGTGCGCCGAGGGCGTCAGGTTGCCCAGCGGGGGCCGGCGCAGCGCCCAGTGGGCGGCGTCGTCCCACACGTGGTAGGTCAGGTTCGACCGGCCGCCGCTGAGCAGCGTGGCACGCAGCGGCCCGGACCGGCCGGGGACGGTGGCGTCGAGGTAGGCGGCCAGCGCCGCCAGGTCCAGGCCCGGCGGGGAGACCAGCCCCTCCTCGGCGCCGTGCGGGGGATCGAGCGCGGTCATGAGGCCGACTCCAGGGCGCCGGTCGCCTTGAGCCGCTGCTTGACCGCGCGCCGGGCGAGCGCCCAGCGATGGGTCTCCGACGCTCCGTCGTAGATGCGAAAGGCGCGGACCTCGTTGAGATAGCGGCCCAGCAGCAGCTCGCCGGAGACGCCGGCGGCGCCGCAGAGCTGGATGGCCCGGTCGACGACCCGCCAGATCGCCTCGGCGACGAACGTCTTGGTCATCGCGGTGGACTGCGCCGCGCGCTGGCCCTGATCGAGCTCCCAGCAGGCCTGCAGGATGAGGCTGCGAGAGGCGGCGATGTCGATCTCCGAGTCGGCGATCATCTGCTGCGCCATGCCGAGCTCGACGAGCTTCGAGCCGAACAGGCGGCGTTCGGCGATCCGGTCGATGGCGATGTCCTGGGCTCGGCGGGCGATGCCGAGCCAGCGCATGCAGTGCGTCATCCGGGCCGGGCCGAGGCGTACCTGCGCGTACGCGAAGCCCTGGTCGAGCTCGCCGAGGATCGCCGAGTCCGGCACCACGCAGTTGTCGAAGATCACTTCGCAGTGACCGCCGATCATGGCCTGGTCGAGGGTGTCGACGTGCCGGACGACCTTCAGGCCGGGATTGTCGGCGTCGACGAGGAACATGGTCGCGCCGCCGACGGTGCCGACCTTGCCGGAGGTCCGGGCGAAGCAGATCGCGTAGCCCGCGCCGTCCGCGCCGGTGGAGAACCACTTGTGGCCGTCGATGCGCCAGCCGTCGTCGACCCGGACGGCGGTCGTCGACAGCGCCGCCGGATCCGAGCCGGCCCCGGGCGCCGGCTCCGTCATCGCGAAGAACGACCGGACCTCGCCGCTCGCGAGGGGGCGCAGGTACCGCTCCTTCTGCTCATCGGTCGCGATGATTTCGAGCATGTGCATGTTGCCCTCGTCGGGCGCGGAGCAGTTCAGCGCCAGCGGCCCGAACAGGGAGTAACCGGCGGCCTCGAACACGGGTGCCCGCGCCGTCATGCCGAGCCCGAGGCCGCCGTACTCCCGGGAGACATGCGGGGCGAACAGCCCGGCGTCGCGGGCCGCCGCCTGCAGTCGCGCGCGCAGCGCCTCCCCGCCGGCCGAGACCACGCCGGCGTACCGCTCCTCCTCCGGGATCACGACGTCGCGGACGAAGGCAGCCGTGCGTTCGACGAGGTCGACGACCTCTGGCGGCTGCGAAAAATCAATGGCCATGACGATCTCCCGCCTCGGTGCGAGCGCCGGCCCCCGGCTGGATGGGTCGGCTGAAAAGGCTAATGCTCAGTAGCCTTGATAGCAGGGGTGGCGACGATCCGCCAGCATTGAGGGAAAATCAAGCCTGCTAGCATGGGTGTTGTGCGGGGAGCAGTCCGCATGCCCGTGGCTACCGGTTCTTAGTCACGGCGGTTCACGTGGGCGGGGATGCATGAGTGGATCGGACCGGGCCGTGGTTACGCGGCCACAGCTCACCCCACGCGGGCGGGCGATCCGCGACGCGGCGCTGAAGCTGTTCGCCGAACGCGGCTACGAGGCCACCACCACGACCGAGATCGGCGCGGCGGTCGGCATCCGAGGTCCGAGCCTGTACAAGCACGTGAGCTCCAAGCAGGACCTGCTCGCCGCGATCATGCTCGACGCGATGGACGTCCTGCACGACGTCCACGCCCTCGCCGTCGCCGGCGTCGACGACGTCGCGGACCGGCTGCGCCGCGCCGTGGAGGCCCACGTGCGCTTCCACACCCGCCACCGGCTGGAGGCGTTCGTCGGCAACCGGGAGATCCGCAGTCTCGACGAGGTCAACCGGGCGGCCGTCGTCGCCCGGCGCAGCAGCTACGAGCGGCTCATCCGGGGGCTCATCGAAGAGGGGGTCGCCGCCTCCCGGTTCCACGTTGCCTCGGTCAAGCTCGCCTCCTACGCCCTGCTCGACCTCGGGATGGGGGTGGCCGCCTGGTACCGCGAGGACGGCGACCTGAGCGAGGACGAGATCGTCTACACCTACGGCCGGTTCGCCCTCACCCTGGTCGGCGTGGCCGGCTGACCGCCACGGCATGGGCATGCCCATGCCCATGCGCCTGCTCGGCCTGTCACGCATCAGCCGCCCGCCGGTTCGCCCGGTCCGGCGCGGTGGTGGGCTCCGCCCGCGTGCAGGTCCGCGCGCAGCTCGTGCTTGCGGACCTTGCCCGCCGCGGTCCGCGGCAGGTCGGTGACGATCACAAGTCGTTCCGGGGTCTTCTGCTTCGCGGCGCCGGCGGCGGCGAAGTGCGCCCGCACCTCGTCGAGGTCGAGGGCCGACCCCGGGCGCGGCAGGACGAAGACGCAGACCCGCTCACCGGTGCGGTCGTCCGGTTCGGCCACGGCGGCGGCCTCCGCGACGGCCGGATGGGTCATGAGCAGGTCCTCGACCTCCTTCGAGGAGACGTTCTCCCCGTTGCGGACGATGATGTCCTTGATGCGATCGGTGATCGTTAGGTAGCCCTTGGTATCAACCCGGCCGATGTCCCCGGTGCGCAGCCAGCCGTCGGCGGTGAACGCGGTCGCGTTGAGCGCCGGATCGCGGTAGCCGGCGAACTGCTCCGGGCCGCGAGTGACGATCTCGCCCTCCTCGCCGGGGCCGAGGTCGTGGCCGGCGGGGTCGAGGATGCGTACCTCGCTGCCCGGCAGCACCCGCCCGTCCGTGGCGGCCCGCCGGTCGAGCGGGTCGGCCGCGCTGCCCGAGCTGATCGTCGGATGCTCGCTGGAACCGTAGGCGCGGTAGGCGCTGACGCCGGCACGCTCGGCCCGCTCGACGAGCGCGGGAGACACGCTGGCCCCGCCGACGAGGAAGTCGCGCAGCGGGCCGAGGCCGCGGCCGTCGCGCTGGGCCGCATCCAGCAGAGCGGTCAGGTGAAACGGCACCCCCGCGGACGCGGTCACGCCGTGGGCGTGGACGAGTTCGATCGCCTCCGCCGCGTCGAACCGTTCGAGGAAGACGGTCGGCAGTCCGTCGACGAGGGTCCGCAGCAGCACGCTCAGCCCGGCGATGTGGCCGGGCGGGAACAGGTCGAGGTAGCCGAAGTCGGGCTGGCCGGCGCGCAGGCTGCGCAGCGAGGCGACCTCCGCGGCGACCGAGCGGTGGGTGTGGGTGACGCCCTTGGGCGCGGCGGTCGTCCCCGACGTGTAGACGAGTACGGCGACCTCGTCGAGCGGCCGGGTGCACGGCGCCAGCGGCGGGGCCAGTGCGAGCTCCTGCCATGGCACGGTGCCGGCCGGTGCGGTGCCGGCCGGTGCGGTGCCGGTGCCGGCCGGTGCGGCGGTGCTGTCGGCGACGGTGACGATGTGGCGTAGGGCCGGCAGCCCGTCGGGTGCCCCGCGCAGCTCGGCGATCTCCGCCGCCCGCTGTCCCGGCAGGATGATCGCGCTCGCCCCCGACTGCCGCAGGATGAAGGCGACCTCGCGGATCCCGTAGATGGGCACGATCGGCAGCAGCACCGCCCCGCGTAACAGCACGGCGGCGTGCGCGATCGCGCTCTCCACCCGGCTGGTCAACTGCAGCGCGACGACGTCTGCCGGGCCGATCCCGCGCGCGGCGAGGCCGCCGGCGACCCGCACGGCCCGCTCGTACAGCGAGCCCAGATCCGTGGTGAGAGTGCCGACCGGACTGCGGAAGACCAGCCGGGTGTCCGGATGGTCCGTCGCGCCCAGGTGCAGCAGCTCGGCGAGCGGGAGCGGCGCGATCGTGGGCAGCGGCCGGACCGGTGCGAGCGACCGCGGCGGGTTGGTGGTCGGGAGTGCCTCGATGGTCGTGACCGGCTCGGCCGGGTGGGCAGGTCCCGCGTTCTCCAGGTTCACCGGCGCTCCTCGGGTCGACGAGAGCGTGGCGGCCGCCACATCCAGGAAAATATACCTAGTTCACTAGGAACGAGTGGCCGTCGCGGGAGCCACTCCCACGTCGTGGCGCGGCGAGTGGTCGCCGTCGCCGCGTGCCGTCCCGGCGCACGTGCGCTGGTGGAAGATGCCGTGGAGTCGGGGCTCCGCGCGGCCGCCACTTGCCTGCAGTTCTTTCAGGTATCTAAAGTAACCATGTCAACTTGGTCGCCATCGATGTCGTCGAGTTCCATGCCACCGAGTTCCGGCGACAGCACGTGATCCGAGCGGCAGGCAACCGTCTGCACGGCGCAACCCATGCGGAGGCAGGACGACATGGCAAAGATCTGGGCGAACTCCGGCGATTCGCACTTCCTGGAGCCCGACGACCTGTGGCAGTCGAACCTGCCGCCCCGCTTGGCCGAACTCGTCCCGAGGGCGGTGAAGGACCCGGACGGCAAGTACGAGACCGTGTACGTCGACGGCCAGTCCTTCCGCCGCAAGCTCCCGAACGTGCAGGCCCAGGAGTTCCTCGACGAGAGCAACCGGGCGCCCGGCGCGCGGGACGCGACTCTGCGGCTGGCCGACCTCGACACCGAGGGCGTCTGGGGCGAGCTGGTGTTCCCGTCGCTGGGCCTGTGGAGCTCGTCGTTCCGCACCCCCGAGGTGCTGCGCGAGGCGCTGCGGGTCAGCAACGACTGGGCGATCGACGCGATCATGAAGGTCTCGTCGCGCCTGGTCCCGACCGCGCAGGTCTCCACGCTTCAGGTCGACGACGCGGTGGCCGAGCTGGAGCGCACCGCCGAGCTCGGCTACCGCGCGGTGTTCCTGCCGACGACCCCGCACCCGCTGGCCGACGACTGGAACCGTGACTCCTGGGAGCCGTTCTGGGCGGCGGCGGAGGCGGCGAACATGGTGCTCGCCTTCCATGTCGGTACCGACCCGATCGACATCGGCAGCGAGCAGGTCGGCGTCGTCTACCGCGGACCCGGCGGCGCGGTGCTGAACTACACCGAGACGACGTTCTCCGGCCAGCGGGCCGCGATGAAGCTCGTCGCCTCGGGCGCGCTCGACCGGCATCCGGACCTGAAGATCCTCGTCGCCGAGGGCGGCGCGACCTGGGTGCCCTTCCTCGCCGACCGGATGACCGAGGGCTACCGCCAGCACCACATGGCGGTGCGGCCCAAGCTGAAGCGCAGCCCCAAGGAGATCCTCTACTCGCAGGTGTACGCCTCCTTCCAGCACGACGCCTCCGCGGTCGCCGCGCTGACCGGCATGGGCTACCGCAACGTCATGTGGGGCAGCGACTACCCGCACATGGAGGGCACGTTCGGCCATACCCAGGAGACGCTGCACGGGCTGTTCGACGGCGTGTCGGACGACGTCCGCAAGCGGATCACCATCGACACGTTCCTCGAACTCTTCCCGGGCGTCGGTGAGCCGGCCGTGGCAGCGGCCGCGTGAGCGCGTCGGGTCCGTTCGACACGGCGATCGTCGGGGTCGGCGCCACGCCGTACTACCGGCGCGGGGGCTCCGCGCCGCAGACCATCACCGAGCTCGCCGGCAAGGCGATCCTCGCCGCGTGCGAGGACGCCGGCCTGTCGGTCAGGGACATCGACGGCTTCGCCTACTACTCGGGGGCGGGCGCCGGCTACGGCCAGTCGATGGACACCGCGACGTTCATGGAGACCCTCGGCATCCCCGAGGTGACCTTCTCCGCCGCGCTCACCTCGGGTGGCGGCGGGTCGGCGGGGTCGATCGGCCTGGCCCGCGCGGCGATCCTCGCCGGGGACGCCACCGTCGTCGTCACCGTGATGGCGCTCCAGCAGGTCAAGCAGCGCCTCGGCACGGTCTTCGGTGCGGTGGCGCCGAGCCCGGAGAACTCGTTCCTGCAGCCGTCGGGCCTGGTCGGCCCGGGGCATCTGATGTCGGTGCTGGCCCGGCGGCACATGCACGACTACGGCACCCGCCGGGAGGCGTTCGCCGAGATCGCCCTGTCCAGCCGGGCGAACGCGCTCACCCGACCCAAGGCGATCATGCGCACCCCGCTGACGCTGGACGACTACTTCAACGCCCGGATGATCGCCGATCCGCTCTGCCTGTTCGACTTCTGCCTGGAGACCGAGGGCGCCGTCGCGGTCCTCACGACCAGCGCGGAGCGGGCGCGCGACCTGCGGCGCACGCCGGTCGGCGTGGTCGCCGCGGCGCACGGCGGGGTGCGCGAGTGGGGCCGGGCGTTCGCCTGGTACGGGATGCCCGACGAGTACTTCGCCTCCTCCGGGCACGCCCCGATCGCCCGGCGGCTGTATGACAAGGCCGGGATCACCCCCGACGACATCGACGTGGCGCTGATCTACGACCACTTCACCCCGATGGTCCTCATGCAGCTCGAGGACTACGGCTTCTGCAAGAAGGGGGAGGGCGGCCCGTTCGTCGAGTCCGGCGCGATCCGGTACAAGGGCGGCTCGATCCCGGTCAACACCCACGGCGGCCAGCTCTCGGAGGCCTACATCATCGGCATGACGCACATCGTGGAGGGCGTCGAGCAGATTCGCGGCACCGCCGTCAACCAGGTGCCGGACGCGAAGCTCGCGCTCGTCACCGGTGGACCGGCCACCCTGCCGGTCAGCGGCCTGATCCTGGGACAGATGGCATGAGCACTCTGACGACGACCCTGCCGCCCGCCGGCATCCAGATCACCACCGACTCGGCGACCGAGCCGTTCTGGCAGGCGGCGAAGGAGAACCGGCTGGTCGCGCCCAGGTGCGCCGACTGCGGGACCTTCCGGCTGCCGCCGTCGCCGTTCTGTCCGAACTGCCAGTCGCAGAACGTCGACTGGGTGACGCTGTCCGGGCGGGCGACGGTGTTCAGCTTCAGCATCGTCAACGGTGTGCCGGGCCAGCCGGAGCTGACCTTGGCCGCGGTCGTCGTGGACCTGCCCGACGCGCCGGGGGCTCGGCTGGTGAGCAACGTCGTCGACACCGATCCGGACACGGTCCGGATCGGGACGCCGCTCACCGTCGACTTCGTCGAGATCGCCGACGGCTGGAAACTGCCGGTGTTCCGGGTCGACCCCGCCGCCGAGAGCGCGCCTCTCTCAGGTACCTGAAAGTATTATGTCGCGTACGTCACGCGTGGGGAGGGGGGCGCATGGAGCGGGTGGCCGCGGTGAGCACCGCGTCGGCGGTCGCCCATGTGCTGCGCGAGGAGATTCTCAGCCGCCAGGACGGTGATCTCTACCTGGGGCAGGAGGACGAGCTGCTGGCCCGGTTCGGGGTCAGCCGGCCGTCGCTGCGCCAGGCCGTGCGGCTGCTGCAGGCCGAGGGGATCCTGACCGTCCGCCGCGGCCATCACGGCGGGCTGTACGGGCAGCGGCCCGACGCGGCCGGCGTCGCCCACGTGGCCTCGGTGTTCCTGCGGACCCGGCGGGCCTCCCTCGCCGACATCAGCGCCACCTACACCCTCATCACCACGGAGTGTGCTCGGCTGGCCGCCCTCAACCCGGACGGGGTCGAGCGCCGCCGGCTGCTGACCTTCGTCGAGCAGTCCGCCGGCGGCAACCAGCGCGACCACGCCCGGGCCCGGGTGCAGTGGGGGATCCTGCTCGCCGAGCTCGCGCGCAGTCCCACCCTGCAGTTGTTCGAGGACGTGCTCGGCTCGTTGTCGCGCTACCCGACCTCTCGGCCCCTCCTGCTGGACCCGGACAGCATCGCGCTGGCCTGCGAGCAGTGGCGGCAGGTCGCCGAGGCGGTCCGTGACGGTGACGCCGACGTCGCGGTGGCGCTGTCCCGCGAGCACGGCGACGCGCGGGTCCGCTACATCCGCGACCTCCCCGAGGACCTCCTCGGCTGGTGAGCCCCGCACCCGGGTCCGGCGTGCCCGCCGGGTCCGGGACGGTTCCCGGCGCGGTCGGGGGTGCCCCGCGCCGGGTCGGCCTGTCGGTCAGGCGGTGGCGACGGCGCTCATGAGACGCACCGCCGACTCGGCGTAGCGGGCACGGCGCCGGTCGCTGACCATGAAGGCCGGGCTGGACAGGAACGCGAGGTCGGGCAGGGCCTTACGGGCCGCCAGCCGCTGGGCGGCCTCTGCCGGGTCGCCGCACAGGGCGATCGCGTCGAGCATCTCGTCGCTGACCGCCGCGGCCATCCCCGGGATGTCCCCGGAGCGGAACGCGGTGCGGATCGCGGCCACCTCGTCGCCCCAGCCGTGCAGCTCGACGAGGGTGTCGTAGGTCTTCACCGTGAGGTAGAAGGCGATCTGGAGCCGGGCGTCGCGCCGTCCCCGCTCCGGGTCCTGCTCGTCGACGGCGGTGATGAGCCAGCCCCAGCGGCGCAGCGACTCCGGGTCCCGCCCGGCCGCGGTGGCGCCCGCGTGCAGGTTCGGGCGGATCGTCTCCGTCCACCACCGGTCGGTGAAGATGCCGTGACCGAGGATGCCGTCGGCGGTCCGCCCGGCGGCGGTCACCATCCGCCGGTTGAACGAGCCGAGCAGGATCGGCACGTCGAGCCGGCCGAGGACGGGGGCGCGGATGTCGGCGTGGATCGGGTAGAACTCGCCCTCGTGCACCACGGGTCGACCGTTCTCCGCGGTCAGGTAGGCGCGGATCGCCCCGACGAGGTCCTCCATCCGGCGCACCGGCTCGCTGGCCGCGGACGCGAACCACTCGGTGTTCATCCGGTAGGTGCCGGACCCGAGGCCGAGGAAGATCCGCCCGGGGGCGCGCGTGGACAGGTGCCGCAGCGCCGAGGCATGCACGAAGGGTGAGCGGGCGAACGCGTAGGCGATGCCCGGCCCGATCAGGGCCCGGCGGGTGGCGGCGACCATCTCGCCCGTTGTCAGGTAGGAGTTCGTGTCGGCGAACTCGCCGGCGCAGAAGGCGGCGGCCCCGGCCTGTTCGGCCAGTTCCGCGACCTGCGGGCCCGGCCAGGGAAGTCCCCACTGCACGTGTCGCCACCTCCGCGTCGGGAGCCCGGCGCCCCGGCGGCGCCGTGGGCGCCGATCGGCCGGTGAGAACCGTCGCTCCAGTTCTTGTCTTCCTCGCGAACTTAGTAAACCATGTAACCTTGCAGCGATGTTGACGCGGCGGCGGTGGCCGTCGCCGCGGACGGGGTCCGTGCGACCGCGGGGCCCCGACGACCTGAGCCCGGGCGATGAGCAGGGCTCGACCGACGAACAGGGCCCGCCGACGGACGCGGTCCGCAGACGAGGAGGAGGCGTGGTGGCAGCCGTCGAGACCGTCGACCGGCCCCGGCAGGGCGAGTTCCTCGGCCCGCTGCGGGAGTTCCTGGCCGCGCACGCGAGCCCGCCGCCCCGTGGCGGCAGTGCGCGGCTCACCTGGGCCCGCGCCTTCCATGCCGACCTGACCGACGCGGGGCTCGCGGCGCCGGGGTGGCCGAAGGAGGTCGGCGGCATGGATCTGTCGCTGCCCGACCAGCTCGCCTACCACCGGGAGATGACGAGGGCCCGGGCTCCCCGGCACCCGTGCGGTCTGTCGTTCATCGTGGCCCCCACCCTGATCCGCCACGGCACGCCCACGCAGAAGGACCGCTTCCTGCGTCCCCTGCTGCGCGCGGACGAGTTCTGGTGCCAGGGCTTCTCGGAGCCCGGCGCCGGCAGCGAGCTGACGGCGCTGTCGACGAGGGCCGTGCGCGACGGTGACCACTACGTCGTCACCGGCCAGAAGGTGTGGACCAGCCAGGCGCATCTCGCCGACTGGATGTTCGCGCTGGTGCGCACCGGTGAGCCGGGGCCGAAGGGGATCAGCTACCTGTTGCTGTCGATGACCTCGCCGGGGCTGACGGTGCGGCCGCTGCGCGACATCAGCGGCGGAACGCACTTCGCCGAGGTGTTCCTCGACGAGGTGCGCGTGCCGGTCGAGAACCTCGTCGGCCGGGAGAACGACGGCTGGTCGATCGCGCGCACGAGCCTGGGCCACGAGCGGGCCACCGCGTTCCTGTCGGACGAGTTCCGCTACCGCCGGGTGGTCAGCGAGCTGATCGCGCTCGCCGCCGGGTCGCCGGCCGGGGACGACCCGGTGGTGCGCCAGGACCTCGCGCGGATGGAGGCGGGGGTGCGGATCCTCGCCTCGAACAGCCGCCGGGCCCTGGAGACCGTGCTCGCCGGGCGCGATCCCGGGCCCGCCTCCTCGGTCAACCGGCTGATGCGCGCGGAGTTCGACCAGCGCCTGCACGAGGTGGCACTGCGGGTGATCGGCCCGGACGCGGTGCTCGGCAACCGCGAGCCGACCGCGCCCGAGGGCGGCCGGTGGACCTACGGCTACCTGATGAGCCGGTCGTCGACGATCGGCGCCGGCACCGCCGAGATCCAGCGCAACACGATCGCCGAGCGGGTGCTGGGGCTGCCCGCCCCGCCGCCGGCGCCGGGAGCCGGGCGCGGGTGAGGGGCCATGGCGGCGGCGCAGGGCGCCGCGCCGGGGGCGTGGGGCGACGACGAGGCGCGGAACGACGACGAGGCGCGGGACGATGAGGAGTGAGGTGAACGTGGACACGGCCGAGGCGGAGGGCGAGCTGCGCGACGCACTGGCGCGGCTGCTGCGCGAGCGTTGCGACATCGAGCAGGTCCGGAGGGTCGCGGCCGCGCCGGGCGGCTGGGATCGACAGCTCTGGTCGGAGCTTTCGGCCATGGGCGTGGTGGGGCTCGCGGCCCCGCCGGAGCACGGCGGTGAGGGGGCGGGGCTGGCGCTGCTGGCCGTCGCCCAGGAGGAGCTGGGCCGCCGGCTGGCACCGGTGCCGCTGCTGTCCAGCGCGACCGCTCAGGCCGCGCTGCTCGCCGTCGTGGCGGAGAGCGCGCCGGGGGCGGCCGCCGCAGCCGCGCTGCTGCCGGCGATCGCGTCGGGCCGGACGCCGGCGACCGTCGCGGTCGGGCGCACCGTCGACGGTTGGACGCCGCTGGCGACCGTGCGCGCCGAGGAGGAGGCCGGCGGCGGCTGGCGGCTGACGGGGACGGCTCCCGTCGTCGCGGACGCCACCGCCGCGCGGGCACTGCTCGTCGCCGCCACGACCGGGACCGGCCCCGCGTTGTTCGCCGTCGACGTCCCCGCGTCGACCGGCGGTGAGGCTGCCGCCGGCGGCGAGGGCGGCGCCGCGGGGGCCGAGGTCCAGGTCGAGCCGCTCGACGTCCTCGATGCGACCCGCCCGCTGGCCCGGGTCACGCTGGACACGCCCGCGACCCTGCTCGCCGGGCCGGCCGAGTTCGCCGAGGTGCTGGCCGCCACCCGGGGGGTGGCGCTGACGCTGCTCGCGGCCGAGGCCGTCGGTGTCTCGGCGCAGTGCACCGACCTGGCCGTCGACTATGCGGGCATCCGGCACCAGTTCGGTCGCCCGATCGGCACCTACCAGGCGATCTCGCATCGCTGCGCCGACATGTTCGTCGGCACCGAGGCTGCCCGTGCCCTCGTCGCGGCCGCCGCGCAGGCCCTCGACGAGACCGGCGGGACGGCGGACACCGGTGAGCTCGACGTGGCGGTGGCCCTGGCCGCCGCCGAGGCACTCGATGCCGCGGTCGGCGCCGCCCAGGGCAGCCTGCAGGTGCACGGCGGGATCGGCTTCACCTGGGAGCACCCCGTGCACCACTACCTGCGCCGGGCGAAGTCCAGCGAGGCGTTGATCGCGGCCCCGGACCGGCTGCGCGAACAGGCGGCGTCCCGGCTGGTCGCGGCCGCTCGGCGCTGAGTCGGTGTCGGCGCCGGGGTCGGACGACCGGCCGACAGTAATTCCTTAAACCTAATAAACTCATCTAGCGGTAGCTTGGGTGAACCGGCTCTCTCGGCGGCTCTCCGGATCCGTCCGGAGCCCGCACCGGTCCGTCCGGCGGCAAGGAGCGATGATGCGGGACCCTGTGATCGAGATCGTCGGACAACCCGGCCTCCCGCGTGCCCCTCTCGGGTCGGACGTCGTCGCCCGAGGTCACGACCGATGACCGAGTCAGCCGACCTGCCGGGCCGCCTGCGGGCGCTGTGGTCGGCGCCCGACTCCGCCCCCGCCCTTGAGGTCGACGGTGCCTGGGTGTCCTGGGGGACCGTGCGCGCGCTTGCCGACGAGATCACCCGCAGCCTCGACGGGCTCGGCCTCGGTCGCGGCGCGCGCATCGGCGTCCTGCTCGGAAACTGGACCGAGTCCATCGCGGCGATCCTCGCGATCCTCGGCACCGAGCGCTGCCTGACGGTCTTCAACCCGCTGCAGCCGGCCGAGCGCCTGGCCGGCGACCTGGAGCGGGCCACCCCGCCGGCGATCATCGTGCCGGTGCGGGCCTGGGCGTCCTCGGGGCTCGCGGAGCCGGTCGAGCGGCTCGGCATCAGCCTTCTCCACACCTCGCCCGAGGGGATCGCGTCGGTGCGGGCCGGCCGCGCCGACGCCGCGGTCACCGCGGTCGACGCGCCGGGCGTCGCCGTCGAACTCACCACCTCGGGCACCACCGGCCCGCCCAAGCGCATCCCGTTGACCTACCGTCAGCTCGAGGCGTCGGTCGGGTCCGCCCGGGGCCACATGAAGCCCGGTGGCGGCGAAAGGTCCTACTTCGAGGGCGGCGTGGCCATCGTCTCCGTGCCGCTGGTGCACATCGGCGGGTTGTGGGGGGCGCTGCAGGCCCTCGGCGACGCGCGGCGCATCGTGCTGCTGGAGCGCTGGACCCTGGAGCGGTGGCTCGAGGTCATCCGGGAGCACCGGCCCCGCCTCGGCGCGCTGCCGCCGGCGGCGCTGCGCACCCTGATGAGTGCGGACGTGCCCGTCGAGGACCTCGCCAGCCTGCGCGCGCTGACCTGCGGGACCGCCCCGGTGTCGCCCGACCTGGTCGATGCGGTGCTGGAGCGCTACGGCATCCACGTGCTCGGCGTGTACGGCGCGACCGAGTTCTCCGGCGCGGTGGCGGGCTGGTCGCTGCCGGACCACCGGCAGTGGTGGGCGAAGAAGCGGGGCAGCGTCGGGCGCGCCTTCCCGGGGGTGGGGCTGCGCGTCGTGGCGGAGGACGGCGAGGTGCTGCCGACGGGTGCCAGCGGACTGCTGGAGATCAGGACCGACCAGGCCGGTGCCCGGGCGGACGCGGACGGCTGGACCCGGACCAGCGACCTTGCCCACCTCGACGACGACGGTTTCCTCTACATCGAGGGCCGCGCCGACGATGTGATCATCCGTGGCGGATTCAAGATCCGGCCGCTCACCGTCCGGGAGGTGCTGGAGGAGCACCCCGCGGTGGCCGAGGCGGCGGTGTTCGGCCTGCCCGACGAGCGCCTCGGCCAGGTGCCCGTCGCCGTCGTGGAGCTGGCGCCCGGCGCGGAGCCGATCGGCGAGCAGGAGCTGCGTGACTGGTGCCGGCCCCGGATGCTGCCCTACGAGGTGCCGGCGCGGGCGCTGACCGTGCCGGAGCTGCCCCGCGGGGTGTCCCAGAAGGTCAGCATGCCTGACCTGCTGGCGTTGTTCGCCGAGCAAGGAGACGACCGTGGAACGCGAGATCTTCGAGTATGAGCACCGGCAGTTCCGGGAGGTCGTCCGGGAGTTCGTCGCCCGCGAGATCACCCCGTATCACGCCGGGTGGGAGGCCGACGGGATCGTCGACCGGGCAGTGTTCGCCAAGGCGGCCAAGCACGGCGTCATCGGGTTCAACGTCGCCGAGGAGTTCGGCGG
Source organism: Frankia torreyi (assembly GCF_000948395.1). Classification (GTDB taxonomy): domain Bacteria; phylum Actinomycetota; class Actinomycetes; order Frankiales; family Frankiaceae; genus Frankia; species Frankia torreyi. Next base: position 20,036 of record NZ_JYFN01000089.1, read on the forward strand.
CGGCGGGGTTCGGGACTTCCGGTTCAACGCCGTCGTCGCCGAGGAGCTCGCGGCCGCGTTCGTCACCGGTCCGGGTTTCCTGCTTCACAACGACGTCGTCGGCTCCTACCTGAGCCGGCTGCCCGACGACGAGCAGAAGGCACGCTGGCTGCCCGGATTCGCCTCCGGCGAGGCGATCTGGGCGATCGCGATGACCGAGCCGGGTGCCGGCAGCGACCTGCAGGGCATCCGGACCTCGGCGGTGCGCGACGGTGACGACTGGCTCGTCTCCGGGGCCAAGACGTTCATCACGAACGGGATCCACTCCGACTACGTCATCGTCGTGGCGCGGACCGACCCGGCGGCGGGCAGCCGGGGCATCTCCCTGCTCGTCGTGGAGCGGGACATGCCCGGCTTCTCCCGCGGCCGCAACCTCGACAAGATCGGCCTGCACGCGCAGGACACCGCCGAGCTCTTCTTCGACGCCGTCCGGGTGCCCGCCCGCAACGTGCTGGGCAACCTGGGCGGCGGATTCATCCACCTGATGGAGAACCTGCCCGAGGAGCGGCTGTCGATCGCGATCTCCGCGGTCGCCGGGGCGCGGGCGGTGTTCGACTCCACGCTGGAGTACACGAAGACCCGCACCGCCTTCGGCCAGCCGATCGGCGGTTTCCAGCACAACCGCTTCCTGCTGGCCGAGCTCGCCACCGAGATCGACATTGCCCAGGTGTACATCGACCGCTGCCTGAAGGCGTCGTTCGAGGAGAAGCTGACCACCGTCGACGCCTCCAAGGCGAAATGGTGGGCCACGGAGCTGCAGCAGAAGGTCGTCGACCGCTGCCTGCAGCTGCACGGCGGGTACGGCTACATGACGGAATACCCCGTCGGCAAGGCGTTCACGGACGCGCGCATCCAGACCATCTACGGCGGCACGACGGAGATCATGAAGGAGATCATCGGTCGTTCGCTGGGCGTGTGACGGGCCGGCCGGCGGAACACGGGCGGACCGCCGCGGGCAGCTTCTCGTCGTTGGGTCGGTGCAGTCGAGTCGGTGCAGTCGAGTCGGTGCAGTCGAGTCGGTGCAGTCGAGTCGGTGCAGTCGAGTCGGAGCAGTCGAGTTGGAGCAGGAGTCATGAGCGTGGACTGGGGTTCGGGGACCGAGCTGGGGGAGTTCCGGGCGCAGGTGCGGGAGTTCATCGCCGGCCACGCGCCCGGGCGGCAGGCCAAGGCGGGGGTGCGCAGCCCGGAGAACGCCGAGGAGCTCGCCGAGCTGCGGCGCTGGACTGCCGCGCTGTTCGAGGCGGGCTACCTCGGCGGCGACTGGCCGGTGGAGTTCGGTGGCGAGGCCGAGCACGACCCGCGCCGCGACGTCGTCGTCTCCGAGGAGATTGCCCGGGCGCGCGCGCCCATGCACTCCGGCGCCAACGGGCTCGCCGCCAGCGCGCTGATCCGCTTCGGCACCGACGAGCAGAGGGCGAAGCTGCTGCCCGCCATCCGCAGCAACGAAGACCTGTGGTGCCAGCTGTTCAGCGAGCCGGACGCGGGCAGCGACCTGGCGGGCATGCGCACCCGCGCGGTACTCGACGGCGACGGCTACGTCGTGACCGGGCAGAAGGTGTGGACCACCAACGGCCACTGGGCCAACCGCGGGT
>NZ_JYFN01000090.1 GCF_000948395.1 Frankia torreyi
CTCTCCAACTGATCCCGCGTCAACCCCGGATTATGCGGAGACATCCAGGCAAACAACTCATCCAACTCCGCCGCCGAAACAATCGACGTCACCGACTCACTACCCACAAAAACCTGACCGTCCACACCCACCGCGAACTGCCACAACGCCCCCGCCGGACTCGCCTCCAAATGCTTGGGCGAGAAATCCTCCAACCTGCTCCACAACGGGTTGACCCGAAGCCGACCATCCTTGTCAAGCTCCCAGTCCTTCACNCCCTTCGGCTCCACCGCAGGAGCAAACTCATGATCCAAATTGCCAACCGGCCGCACATCACCACCCACCAGCGGAGCGGAATCCGCGGGCGGAGCAGAATCCGCGGGCGGAGCGGGATCGACCGGTGCCGGCACCCCGGCGGGTGGTGGGGCAGATTCCACGGTCGGGGGGGATTGCCCGTCAGCCTGAGGCTCCGGGCCACGCGGCGCCACCGCGGGAATCACTGCGGGGGTCGCGGCGGTGCTCTCGGTCAGCCATCCCACTATCTGACGGTGCTGCTGGCTCACATCCGCGGGCGGATTCGACCGACCTCCGCCGGAGCCGAGCCTTGGGGCCGGAGGCGCGGCGCCCGCCGGCTGAGCACCTCGAGTGTGCGTCTGGTAGGTGACCGCGTTGGGCTGTAGGCCCATCTGCACCAGACGGGTGGCCACAACGGGCGCGAGCACTCGCCAGGCCGAGTCGGCGCGAAGCTGTCCGCTTCTGACCGCGCGTCTGTAGCCGACGGTTCTGCCGTTGCCCCCGCCTTCCAGGTGGACGGTGAGCGGTGGAAGCCCGTCGCGAGCCCGCCGCGCGGCGTCGGCGACAATCTGTTCAGCGAAGCGGTTCAGACTCTGTCGTTGATTCGCGCTCAGGTCGGTATTGGTGAACGAGCGGACGCCTTCCGGGACGTCCAGCTCCAGGCGGACGCCGCGCCACTGGTCGGCCTGCTGGGACGCTCCCGCAGTAGTGATATCGGGCGGATCGGCCCACGTTGCGGGATTCGGTTCGGCAGCGTAACCCGGGGCCCCCCCGCGCAGCCGTCCGATCTCCTCGCCTCGCAGGAGCGAGGCCACATCGACGGCGAGGTCCTTCGTCACCCTCCACCGGTTCGCCATCTGGGACCGCAGATCACGGTAGACCCGCAGGATCTCGCTGTCACCGATCTCCCGACCCGCCGGACGGTGCCGTAGATCAATGCGCACCCAGTCCAGGAGATCATGCTCGGCACCCACCGGGCGCAGCGGCTCGAGTTCCGTCTGTTGCCCCGGAATGGCTTCCTGCCCCGCCGGCACCGGAAGGATCTCGTCGACCATCCCGGGATAGGTGGCGGGCAGGTCCGCGGCTGGAGTCGGGGCCAACGGCGGCGCATCGTCCGTGGCCGGTGGCAGCGGGCTCATCGGAGCGGCGGACGACGGCGGCGAGTCGGACCCGGGAGCCGGGGTGACCGCGGGTTCGTCCGGCGCCGCGGAATCCGGAAGCTCGCCGGCCGACCCGGCGGCGCCCGGATCGGGCAATTCCGGGTGATCTTCTGGAGAGTCGCTGGCAGGCGGAGGCGTGGGGGCCGGTGTCGCCGGCGCGCCCGGGGAGGCGCCATCGGGGAAGGAGGTCTGCTCCGGGGGAAGGGGATGCCGGATTTCCGGCGACGGGGCCGGAACCGTGCGCGATCCGCCGGGCGTGTCCGAACCCACGACGGGCGGCCCCGAGGCAGCCGGAGGCGTCGGCACCGCGGGCGGCCGCCCACCCACCGGCGGAACCGGCGACGTCGGAGGCGACAACGCAGCAGGCGACAACGCAGCAGCCGGCGGGCCCTGCGGCACCAGCGGCGCCGGAGCGGGTGCGGGTGCGGGTGCGGGGATGTTGCTGGGCGCGGGATCGAGCTGGGATACAGCCCAGCTCCCGAGCGCCGACTCCGACGGTCCCGCGCCACCGACCGACGGCGGAACCGGCCCAGGCCGCATGAGCGTCAATGCCTCGCCGGTGCTCCGGTCACGCAGGTCGGGAGGTGTCGTGGACCCCACGCGCGGGTCGGGCGCCACCACGTCGAGGTCCGAGTCCGCGGACGCCTGGTGGCTCGGCAGCAGGGCGGGTGTCCGCGGAGGCGTGGCGCCCTCGGCGGGGATCAGGGGCGAGGTGGCCGAGAGCGGACCGGCCGGCGCCGGCGTCGGCCGCGGCGGGATCTCATCGACCGACACCAGCGGTTCGACGTGCTGCGGGCTATCGATCGGCGCGATGACGGCATCGTGACCACGACCGAGACCGACCGCGGGCTGGGGAGCGGGGACATTCAGACCTGGACCCGAGAATTCGACCTGTCCCGTGGGGGCAGTCGACACGAGCGGGTCAGTCGACACCAGCGGACTGGTCGACGCGGGGACGGGGGGCGCGGGCGCTTCGGACCTGATCGCCGAGGGAGCATCGGACAGCGGCCCGGCGAACCTGTCCGGGGTGTCCGCGGTCCAGCCGTCCGGCCGATGGATGTCCAGGGGCTGGCTGTTCAGAGGCCGGCTGTTCCGGGGTTGGCTGTCCAGAGGCTGGCTGTTCCGGGGTTGGCTGTCCGGCACCCGGTCGTCGGACAGGTGGAGGTCGGGCACCCGCGACGGAGCGACAAAATGGTCGTCGAACTCTGCCAGGCCGTCGAACCCCGCCGCATCCAGATCCGGCAGGTGCGGTTTCAGGTTCGGCCCGTGCAGCTCGGGCCCGACCAGGTCGGAGATCGACGTCAGGTCCAGGTCGCTCAGGTCGGTGTTGGTGGAGCCGTCCGAGGCCTGGCTGAAAAGAGAGTCCGAGTCCGAATGGTCTGACAGGCTCGACGAGTCCGACAGGTCTGGCAAGACTGGCAGGTCCGGCAGGTCTGGCAGGTGCGACACGCTCGACAGGTCCGACACGCTCGACAGGTCTGAATCGGAATCCGAGAACGGGTCCAGGTCGACGTTGTGCAGGCTCGGCGTGTGCTCCGGGGGACCGTCGAGCGGACCGGCGGGGGGCAGATGCGAGTCCGCCCCGTCGGCCGGTCCGGTCATGCCGGCAGACGGACCGCCCTTGTCATGGCCGACGCCGGGGCCGTCATCGCTGCCGTCGTCGTCGGACCCGTCGGCCGGGTTCAGGTTGGGACCCGAGTCCGCCGGTCCGGGGCCGCCGTTGTTGAGATTCAGCTTGTTCAGAAGCGCGGCGATTTCCGGATTGATGTGGGCTCCCTTGCCCCCGCCACGCACCCCCTTACCGAACAGGTGGGCCGCATGCTCCGTGCTGCCCTCGACGGCGCCGGAGATCAGGTCGTCGATGACGGAGGAGAGTCCCCACTGACCATCCACCACGCCGCTGGCGAAGATCCCGCCGCCGGTTTCCGTCAATCCGGAGACAAGAGTCGCGACGGCCAGTCCGGCGAGCGGGTTCTTGAGGCCGTTCGTGAGGCCCGCGTTTTTCAGCCACTGGTCCAGCTTGCCCATCCCGGACTTCATGCCGGGCAGCGAGAGGATGGAGAAGGCGGCGGCGGCGAATCCGTACTCGACCATATGCCCGATCTCGCCGCCGTCCAGGCCGCTCCGCTTGCCGGCCAGGATCTGCCACGCCTGGGCCACGATCGACGAGCCGGGCATGAACAGCATCTGCATCGCGCCGATCTCGCCGACCGTCTTGGCCGATTCCTTGGACAGGACGCGCTGGATGATCGTCCGGGTCTGGATGATGCGGGCTTCCGCATCTGCCTCGTCCCCGAGCGCGGCCTCGATAGCCGCAATCGCGAGCTGGATCTGCATGAAGATGAACATGACGAAGCCCTGCTTGCGGCTGTAGTCCACCTGCAGTGCCTGGCTGCGTAGCAGCGTGGCCGCGGACTTCAGCAGCATGCCGGCCTGGAGCAGGAGCTTCGGGTCACTGATGACGAACGGCAGTGTCTGGGCGGTGAACCGCCGTCCGGCCTGACCGTGCACGGAGGTCTGGACCGCGCGGACGATCTTTGTCAACTCCGGTGACAACGTGTTGAGAACGACGTCGCCCAAGTGGTCCAGATCGTCGGCCAGGGCCCACATCTTCTTCGGATCGGCGCCGGGCAGGCGCATGCCGGTGAAGACATAGATGGCCTCGTCCATCGACTTGGACATCCGTTCACCTCCCCGACCCGGCGCCGATCAGGACAACGCCCGCGCAGGGCCGCCGCGCGCGGCGGCCTGTCCCGCTGGGCCCTCAGTGCTGTCAGCCGTGCTGTCAGCCGTGGTGGCCGCCCGGAGACTGCCAGTTGCCGGCCTGCTCGGTCGTCTCGCCCTCGGTGTTGTCACCGATCTGGCGTACGACGGACAGCCGGTCGCCCTGCAGTCCGATCGCCTCCCCGAGCGCCCCGTAGATCTTCCCGAAGGCGTCCATCAGCTGTTGGAACGTCTCCTGCGCGTAGAGCGACACCTCGTCCTTCGCGCCGTCGGCGAACTTGTTCCGGCCGAGGGTGTCGGCCAGCTCACCCCCCAGATCGGTCACGTGCTGGCGAAAGGCGCCGAGCGCCGGCACCTTCTGCGCGATCTCGTCGCCGTCGTGCCTGATCACGCCGTCACTCATCGCCACAGCCCGTTTCCCTCGGGCGGAGCCAGCTCACGACCGTCGTCGGGCATGTTCCGGGTGAACATCCGCAGGAGCTCGTCCACGAGGCTCTCCGCCGAGTCGACCTCGGCCAGGTTGCCCACGGGGGACGGCAGTTCCAGCATCAGCTCCTGCGCGCCGGCCAGGACCTGCCGACGGACCTCCTTGCGGGCCCGCTCGATCGTCTTCACCAGCAGATCGGCCAGTTCGGCCGGGGCGAGGTCCCGGTAGCCGTCGCCGCGGAAGGTGAGATCACGAATCTCGCCTCGCCCGCCCACGGTCACCGAGAGCAGCTTGTTCTTGTCGGTCGTCCGGTAGGTCGTCTCCTCGCCCCGCCGCCGGATCCGTTCCGTGACCTCCTCGGTGTGCGCCAGCTCGGCCATCGCGGCTTCCAACTGGTGCTCGTCGAACATCGCCATCACGTCTCCCCTTCCTGTCCCTTTCCTGTCGGGGTCATCGCGTCCTACCGGGGTCCTTGCGCGACCCATGTCCAGACACCGCGCGTGGCCCGCCCCGGGGGGGCGCCTTCGCCGCCTCGAGGCGGGCCACGCTGGCTCAGCGGGTGCCGGGGAGGTCAACGCCCACGGCGGGTCCTGCGATCCGGCGTGGGCGGCACCAGCACCGGGCTGGCGGGACGGTCGGGCTCGCCGTCGGCGGGGCCGTCGCCGCGGCCGACGACGGCCGGCGCACATTCGGGTTCCGTGCCCCACACGTCCTCGTCCTCCGTGAGCCACGTGTTGCGCTGACGTTCCTTGGGCTGCTGGCCCTGGCCGCCGCCACCGAGTCCGCCCATTCCGCCCATCGGCATGAACGGCATCCCGCCGGACATGGCCGAACCGTTGGCACCCCCCGAGCCGTTCAGTCCGCTGGTGCCGTCCCGGCCGAGGATGGAGCTGTCGCCCGTCACGAGCGGCTGCGAACCCGGCAGCGTGACGCCCGCCGTCCCGAAGCCGCCGCCGGCTCCGGGAAGGGCCCGGGCCATCGGCTGCCCGATGTTCCCGACCTGCACTCCCGTGCCGGCGGCGAGGGCGTGCGGATCGGGGGTACTCACGTCCAGCCCGTCGACGGGGGTGGGGAAGAACGTTCTCGGCGTCTGTTGACCAGTCAGATCGGACGGGTTGAGCAGGCCGTTGTCGCTGGACCCGATGCCGCCGACGGAGCCCGGGTTGAGCGACAGATCGCTCATGCCGGCCCCGGTCGTGGCCTGGGGGCTGAGCAGACCCGCCTGACGCAACGTGTCCAACTCGCCCGGGGTCACCGGCACCGAGTCCAGCAGTCCGTGTTGCTGCAGGTCGGCGAGCTGGGCCGGACTGAGGTCCCCGAGTGAATGGAGGCCGGTCGCGTTGGGGCCGAGCAGTCCGTCCTGACGTAGCTGGTTGAGCTGCGCGTCGGTGACGGGCACGTTGTCGAGCGCCCCGGAGGAGCCGAGCTCGGCCAGTTGCGCCGGGCTGAGATCGCCCAGGGTGTGCGGCGTGCCGTTGGTCGCTCCGAGCAGGCCGGCGTCACCCAGCGTCTGCAGATTCTGCGAGGTGAGCGGAACGTCGTTCAGCAGGCCGTCTCGCTGCAGTTCCTGGAGCTGCTCGGGGCTGAGGTCGCCGAGGGTGTGGGCGCCGGGAGCGCCGAGACCCGCCCGCTCCAGCGCCGCCGACTGCTCCGGGGTCAACGGCACGCCGTCGAGCTGCCCGGCCTGCTGAAGTGTGCTGAGCTGCTGGGGGCTGAGGTCGCCCAGCGTCTGCGGTCCGGAGGCGTTGAGACCGCCAAGGTTCTGGCCGTCGCCCAGGCCGTTCAGCCCGCCACCGGTGACGCTGTTCGGGCCGTTCGGGTTGTTCAGCCCGGCGAGGGCACCGGGCCCGCCGACCACGCCGGACAGGTCTCCCCCCGGCCCGTTCAGGCCGTTACCCAGGTTGTCGTTCAGGCCATTCAGCCCGCCACCCAGATCGTTCAGACCATTACCCAGGCCGTTCAGACCGTTGCCCAGGTTGTCGTTCAGGCCATTCAGCCCGCCACCCAGATCGTTCAGACCGTTACCCAGTCCGTTCAGACCGTTGCCCAGGTTGTCGTTCAGGCCATTCAGCCCGCCACCCAGATCGTTACCCAGGCCGTTCAGGCCGTTACCCAGCCCATTCAGACCGTCACCCAGCCCGTTCAGCCCGTTACCCAGGTTTTTGTTCAGGCCGTTCAACCCGTCACCCAGGCCGTTAAGGTTCTTGTTGAGACCGTCGTTCAGACCGTTCAGGTTGTTGTTCAGGTCGTTGTTCAGACCGTTCAAATTCTTGTTCAGGTCGTTGTTCAGACCGTTCAGGTTGTCGTTCAGGCCGTTCAGGTTCTTGTTCAGGTCGTTGTTCAGGTCGTTCAGATCGTGGTTCAGGCCGTCGTTCAGACTGTTCAGATTGTTGTTCAGATCATTGAGGCCGTTATTTAGGTTGTTGTTAAGCCCATTCAAATACTTTTCAAGATCTTCGGGATTGAACTGCGTATTGGCGTTATCCGGGCTGTGGTGGGGGGTGTGCTGGACCGGCGGCATCTTGGTCAGTTTGACCGCGGAGGCCGCGGCGGCGAACTTGTCCATCATGTCCTGGGCCAGGCCCAGGGATGGCGCGAAGCTGTCCTGCACCTTCTTCGCCCATGCAGCCCGAAGCGCCCGGTCGGCATCGAACCAGGACGGCTGCCGGAGCACCGCGAAGTCCCCGGCGACGCCACTCCAGTCAGGAAAGCGAATGTACATCTCCCGCCACAGGTCGTACTCGTACTCGCCGAGCTCGCCGCGGATCCGGCCGGTCTCCCACAATCCGCCGGAATGGTTGTAGTTCGGGTCGGTGCCATAGGTGCTGTACACCGTGGACTGGTCGAACATCTGGACGATCAGCGCGAAGGGATCCGGCCAGACGCCGGGCGGCCCACCGATCGGACCCCGCGTCTCTCCCTGGCCGTTCTGCCCGTTCCAGTAGGCGTTGTCCAGGGCGAGCTGGTTCACGAAGTTCACCGCGCTGGTGACGGCCTGCCCCAGCGGATCGGACCATCTCTTGATCTGGTCGAGGACACCCTGTACACCGCGCCTGGCCGCATTGACCTGATCCCGGAAGGCCGCGGCCGCCGAACCGTCGAAATTCTCGACCTTCGTGTCCAGCCGGGAGACGTCGTTGTCCAGATCCTCGAAGATGGCCTGGGCCCACTCCCCGACACGCTGCAGGGCCACATTGACCCCACGCAGCGTGGCCGGATCGAACGGCGTGCGCGGACCGGCAATCTGCGGAATGTCCTTGAACACCGCGGTCCAGGCCGCCCGGACGTCCATCAACGGATTGCTGTCCGCGGCGCCCGCGGGCGTCAGGGAGTTGCGGTTCGCCGACGAGGAGTCGTCCTTCTTCCCGACCCACACGGTCAACTGCTCCGCGTTGCTCATCGAGTCGCTGGACATCCAGCGCCAGAAGGTGACCGCCCCCTGCTTGAACTTCGGCTTCCAGCTCCCCGAGGTGTGGTAGTGCTCCTCGCGCTCCTCGGGAATCAGCCAGGGCGCGCCGCCGGCGCTCCCGATGGTGCTCGGCCGCAGATTGTCGGCGACGCGCTTGGTGTTCGTGTTCTGGGTGGGTGAGTTGTTGTCACCCGGGCCGGTGGCAAGGTTGAGGCCGCCGTCGGCGGCGCCGACGGTGTACCCGAGGATGGTCTGGAGGATGTCCTCGATCGGCCCGGTAGCAGCCACGGTCAGTTCCCTTTGGGGTTGTTGGTCGGGCCGTCGCCCGGGCCCTGGGTCGTCTCCGTGGGAATGAACTGCTCGAACTCGTCGGCCGTCATCGAGTTCAGATGCTCGACCGCGTCCGAGTCTTCGAGCAGCGACTGCAGGCCCCAGTACAGGTTCGAGGCGTTCGAGTACACCGTGTCGAACCGGCCGGTGAGGTTCTTGCGCACCTTGTCCAGGTCCTTGGCCAGCTTCACGGCCTGGGTGAAGTCCGCGCCCCCCAGGCTCAGGGGAAACTGATCGCCCAGGGTCAGGTCGGAGTAGGTCTCACCGCTGTCCCACTGGTAGTCGGCCAGCCGCGTATCCATGTCATCGAGCAGGTCGCCGTACTCGGTTCGGAGCCGCTGGAGGGTCGGCTCGTCAATCTTGATCGTGAACTCGGTGCCCAATGGTCTCTCCTGTCGTTCGCCTCGGTTTTTGTGTCCTACCAAGAGAGCAGCGGCCCGACCGGCCCGCGCGACCCGTCACACCGGTAGTGGTCCGAGCGGGATCCGGTCGGCCACCGAGCACGAGAAGAATCTGGTTACCGGCCGCGTACGCGACGAGGAGATCTGCGGGTGTCCGGCGTGACGCGCACCGTCACAGCAGCGAGCCGAAGACGCTCGCGCCCTTCCTGTCACCCAGCAGGTACTGGTTGTGGATCTCCTCGAGCTTCTGCCGGCCCACCGCGAGGGACAGCTCCATGTCCTGCTGGCCCTTGTTCCACTGCTGCTGTGCCAGCGTGTAGTTCTCCGGGGCGGCACCCGCGTTGGCCTGGATGAACAGCTGCACCTTCGTCGTGAGATCGGCCAGCGACTCCTCGAGCTTCTTGGTGACGAACTGGAGCTCGTCGGCGGTGTCGAGGGCGCCGTTCGGGCTGAACTGATAGGTGGCCATGTTCTCCTCGTTCCTCCGGATTCCGGATTCGGGCTGGGTTGGAAATCGGCCGGCTGCGCGTCAGGTGAGGCCCTGGGCCCAGCTCGAACCGATCATCAGGGCGTCGTCCTCGGTGCTGGTCGTGGTCTTCGCGTAGCTGACCATCGATTCGTTCAGCAGGTTCAGCGCCTGCCGGACCTCGTTGAAGCCGTTCTGCCAGCCGGCGATGGCGTCGCGGTACTTGGCGGCCGCGACACCACCCCACGTCGAGAAGAGCATGGAACTGGCGCCGTCGATCGTCTGCTGGATGTTGTTGCACTCGTCCTGGCAGAGGTCGAAGGCTTTGATCATGGCAATGGTGGTGGCTTCATCTGCGACGAGACTCTGATCTGGCATGGACGTGCCCTCCTGGTTCGGACGTGGACATCACTGATCTCGGTGGTCTTCTGGCCCACGACTTCCGGTCATCCCCCCCGTCCCGGCGTCGTCAGCGACGGTCCCGTGGGCAGGAGCGCCACCAACTTCCACGGGGCGGCGACGGCCTGTTCGGGCGCGTAGCCGAGGGCCTTGATCGCATCCCCGGTCGCCGGGTAGGCCATCCCGCTGCCGTCGACCAGCACGCCCGGCTGCCTGGCCACCTCCGTCGCCGAGCTGTCCCGTGGCAGCAGCCGGGGCACGACCAGGGCGCCGCCACCCGCGGTGACTCCGATGGCGGTGGCGCCGGAGGTCCGCCGGCCCGCGGCCGCGTGCACCGTCGTCACCACGACGTCGAACGCCGAGCCGGCCGGGTCCGGCGAGGACTCGACGCAGACCGACTCGCGCGGGGACAGCAGCCGGATCTGCGGCGGCGTCGGCGGCAGCGTGTTCTGCGGCGCCGTCATCGCGACCCGCGCCGCGGTGGCGAGGTCCCCCGGGGTGAGCTGGTGCTCCGGTGCGTCGCCCGCCTCGCCCCGAGCCAGGGCGAACTGGGTCGGGCTCAACGCGGTCAACCCGGACGCCAGCAGGATGTAGTGGGCGACCGATCCGGTCGCCGTCGTCACCGCGAACAGCTCGCCCCGCCGGGTGGCCTGACCCCCGATCGGCGGCCCGGGCGTCCCGGCGTCCGGCACGGCCACCGGGGCCAGATCCGGCCCGGGCGGCACCAGGTCCAGCCACGTCCGGGGAACGGCGGTGGGGATGATCGCGCCGAAGCCCAGCACGTCCGCGGCCCAGGGGCGGGCCAGCAGCAACCGTTGCCCCCGCCAGAGCAGGTGCTCCTGCCCGTCGGACGAGACCAGCAGCCCCACGTCGGCACCGATCCGGGGCTTCGCCGCAGCGACGCCGACGTCGAGGACCATGGACGGCGCCGCGACGGCAGCCGTTTCCCCGGCCGGCCCCCCGCCGGTGCCGGGACCGGCGCACAGCCGCCACACGCCGTCGTTGAGGTGGCTGGGGTCGGGCAGGGTGTCCGGTGCGTTCGCGAGCCCGAGGGGAGCGCCGCGCGGCACTCCGGCCAGCCGGGATCGCGGCACCACCACCGGCGTGACGGCCTGGCCCGTCAGCAGCCGGGCCGAGGCGATGTTGCGCACCGGCCGCAGCGCGCCGTCGACCAGCAGGAACCGGCTCCCGCTCGACTTTTCCATAATCAGAGCGCCGGGTTTACGCCAGGCCGTCGACCCCCGCGCGGAGATCAGCGCCCAGATCGCGACCACCGCCAGCAGCAGGATCGCCGCCACGCCCCCGGTGACCAGCCCGCGCAGGTCCCGGCGGGTCGGTGACTCCAGGATGTCCGGTTCGGCCCGGACGAGCGCCCCGGTCAACCGGAACACCATGTAGTTGTGCGCGTTGACCTGGTCTCGTCGGGAGCGCATCTCAGCCGACCACCGAACGGATGAACCCGATTCCGCCGAGCATCCCGACCACCAGTGGTACCGAGACCGCCAGGGCCGTGGCGTGCCCCCAGTCGCCGAGCCGCCCCCAGATCGGCGTCAACCGGCGACGCGGAAGCACGTACGCGCAGGCCGCGGCAACGGTCGCCAGCAGCAGCGCCAGCACCATCGGCAGGGCCGCGCCGCCACCGAGCCCGCCCGACCGCCCGGGCAGGGACAGGACGACGGCGACCAGACCCGCGCCGGCGGGCAGTCCCAACGCCAGACGGTGCCAGGTACTCGTCATCGGGCGGGCGGCGAGCACCTGCGCGAACCCGACGAGGAGGGCCACCGCCGCCGGCAGCCAGCCGGGCGCGAGCGCCAGCCGGAGCACCGCGACGGTCGACACGACCCCGCTGGCCGCGTGCAGGGCGGTCATGAAGCGGTCGGCCCGGGCCGTGCGGGCCAGCAGTTCCGCCCCGGGCTCGGGGTCGATGTCGTCCTGCAGGTCCTCCGGTTCGACCGGCAGCGGCGGCAGTGTCAGCCCGGCGAGCTTGAACGAGGCCATCGGCACCGCGGGGCGGGCCGCCACGCAGAGCAGCGCCATCACTGCCGCCACCTGGGTCCAGTCCAGGCCGGCGGCGGAACTCAGCTCACCGGCCACGGCGGCGGCCAGCGCCATGGCCGCGACCGCGAGACCGACCGGCAGAAGTGTGCCGCGCCCGGACGCCACGACCAGCACCAGCAGGCTCGCGAGTACGGCGACTCCCGCGCCGGCCAGCAGCATCTCGGGCAGGCGGGCGCCGGCGCCCGCTCCGGCGTCGGCATCGGCGACCTGGAGAACCACCGCCTCCACGGCGAAGGCCACCACCGCACCGCCGAGGAGCGCGGTCACCGCGCGATCCCGCTGCCCCCGGCCCGACACCACCATGGCGACGAACAGCAGCATCGCGACGACGCCCACCGTCACGGGCCGGCCGAACGCGTCGCCGCCGGCGTCGGTGGTGCCGTGGGCGCCCCGGGCGCCAGCAGCCGGGGTGGGGACGTGCGGACCGGCCAGCACCGGCACCGCGAGCGCCACCAGCAACCACACCACCAGCGCCAACGCCGACACCGCGTGGGTGGTCCGCGGCCGCCACAGACCCGAGCGCGCGCTGATCCCGGTGGAGATGCCATCGATCAGGTCGTCGAAGTCCAGCGGCGGGATCTGGTCCGAACGCGGGCGGACGTGGACGGTGTCGCCGTCGAGCAGCTCGTGCTCGGCGACGCTGAGGTCCTCGTCCAGCGGGGGCGAGCCGAGCCGCTGCACCACCCAGCCGCTGTGTTCCAACCCGCGATCGGCGAGATCGGGGCCGAGACTGCGCAGCAGCGCCGGCATCAGGTCGGTCAGGGGCACGTGCGTGGGCACGGACAGATCGACCCGGCTGGTCGGCCCGATGACGAGAAGACGGCAGACCTCCGCCGCGCTGCTCTGTGCCATGTCTCCGGCACGACAGGCTCATCCATGCCGGTTCACTTCTGTGATCCAGGACACACCCGCCCATCGGTTCAACCCGACGGTGCAGCGGGGGCGTGTAGCGGACATGGCCACGGTCGCCTTCCGCCGCCCCGCCCGCCGTACCGGCCCGGAGATGCCGCACGGCGAGATCACGCTTCAGGAGCCGCCCACCGTCCCCGAGGTGCAGAGCGCGGGCATGCGGGTGCTGCTGATGGTGGTTCCGATGGCCCTGATGTCGGGCGGGATGATGTACTTCTACATCGGCCGCTCGGCGTCCGGGCCCATGGGCCTGACGATGATGGCGATGATGGGCGCCGGCATGGCCACGATGGGTCTCGGCCAGGTCCTGACGCAGTCCGGCGACCGCAAGCACAAGGTCGGCGGCGAGCGCCGCGACTACCTGCGCTACCTCTCCCGCACCCGCCGCCAGGTCCGGGGCTACGCGGAGAAGCAGCGCTCGGCACTGGCCTGGCGCCACCCGGACCCGGAGTCGCTGTGGTCGCTCGCCATGACCAGCCGGTTGTGGGAACGCCGCCCGACCCACCCGGACTTCGGCGAGATCCGCGTCGGGACCGGATCGCAGCGGCTCGCCGTGCGGATCACCCCGCTGCAGACCAGCCCGGTGGAGGATCTGGAGCCGGTGTCGGCGAAGGCGCTGCGGCGGTTCACCCGCGCCTACACGACGGTCCCCGGCCAGCCGGTCGCCCTGTTCATCCGCGGGTTCGCCCGCATTCAGGTGGACGGCGACCGCGAGATGTCACTGGGCATGGTGCGGGCGCTGCTCGCCCACATGGCCACCTTCCACGCCCCGGACGAGGTGCGGATCGCCGTCTGCGCCGCGGCGGCGCGGCGCGAGGAGTGGAGCTGGGTCAAGTGGCTGCCGCACGCCCAGCACCCCACCGACCGTGACGCGGCCGGCCCGGTGCGGCTGTTCGGGGAGTCGCTGGAGGACGTCGAGCGGTTGCTGGGGCAGAGCTTCGGGGAGCGGGCCCGGTTCGAGACCGGCGCGGCACCCTCCCGAACCGAACCGTTCGTCGTCGTGGTCAGCGACGGTGGCCGGATCTCGCCCGGATCCCGGTTCCTCGTCTCCGGCTACCGCAACGCCGTCCTCGTCGACTTCGAGCACAACGGCGCCGGCGGCAACGCCCGGCACCTGCTGCATCTCGACGTCGCCGCCGACACGATGGACATCGTCGAGGTCGACCGGGTCGGTCGGGAGGTCCGGACCCGCCTGGCCACCCCGGACGTGCTGTCCCGGGTCCGGATGGCGATGCTGGCCCGGCTGATGGCCCGGCACAGCGCCGGCGAGAGCGCCGAGCAGGCCCCCGACGGGCTGAGCGCCAACCTCGACCTGCCGGACCTGCTCGGTCTCGGCGATCTGGAGCGGTTCGATCCGAGGACCGTCTGGCCGACCCGGCACGGGTCCGAGCGGCTGCGGGTGCCCATCGGCGTCGCCGCCGACGGCTCGCCCATCGAGCTGGACATCAAGGAGTCCGCCGAGGACGGCATGGGGCCGCACGGGATGCTGATCGGCGCGACCGGTTCGGGCAAGAGCGAGCTGCTGCGCACCCTCGTGCTGGCGCTGGCGGCGACGCACTCGTCGGAGACGTTGAACTTCGTGCTGGTCGACTTCAAGGGCGGCGCGACCTTCGCCGGGCTGGACCGGCTGCCGCACGTGTCCGCGACCATCACCAACCTCGCCGACGAGGCCGCGCTGGTGGACCGGATGCGCGACGCGCTGCGCGGCGAGCTGGTCCGTCGTCAGGAGCTGCTGCGCCGCGCCGGCAACTTCAGCTCGGTTCGGGACTACGAGCAGGCCCGCGCGCAGGGCGCGCCGCTGGCCCCGCTGCCCACCCTGTTCGTCATCGTCGACGAGTTCAGCGAACTGATCGCCGCGCACACCGACTTCATCGAGCTGTTCGTGATGATCGGCAGGCTCGGCCGGTCACTGGCCGTCCATCTGCTGCTGGCCTCCCAGCGCCTGGACGACGGCCGCATCCACCAGCTCGAGGGCCACCTGTCGTACCGGGTGAGCCTGCGGACCTTCTCCGCGATGGAGTCCCGGTCCGTCATCGGCGTCCCGGACGCCTACGAGCTGCCCGCCGCACCCGGCAACGGCTACCTGCGTTCCGACGTCGCGACGATCACCCGGTTCAAGGCGGCCTACGTCTCCGGGCCGTACCGGCTGCGCTCGACCCGCGTCGACCAGGACGTCATCGAGAGCCAGGTCGTGCCGTACGGCACCGAGCACGTCCCGGTCGTCATCCGCGAGGCCGACGCTCCCGCCGACACCGACGAGGCCGACAACGCCGACGCCACCGCCAGCACCGTACTGGAGGTGCTGGTCGACCGGCTGGTCGACCAGGGGCCGCCGGCGCACCGCGTCTGGTTGCCGCCGCTGGAGCAGCCGCCGACCCTGGACCAGGTCCTGCCGCCGCTGCTGCCCGACCCGGAGCACGGGCTGCGGCCCGTCGACGTCGGCGCGGACGGGCTGCTGACGGTGCCGGTAGGGATGATCGACAAGCCGTTCGAGCAGGTCCGCGACCTGCTCACGGTCGACTTCGGCGGCGTCGGCGGCCATCTCGGCATCGCCGGCGGGCCGCAGAGCGGCAAGAGCACCCTGCTGCGATCCGTGATCGCCGGCCTCGCCCTGACCCATTCGCCGCGGCAGGTGCAGTTCTTCTGCCTCGACTTCGGCGGCGGCTCGCTGGCAAGCATCGCGGACCTGCCGCACGTCGGCGGAGTCACCGGCCGGCACGACCCGGACCGGGTGAACCGGACCGTCGCGGAGATGGTCGCCCTGCTCAGCGACCGGGAGCGGCGCTTCGCCGAGCTCGGGGTGTCCGGGATGGTCGCCTACCGGGAGCTGATCGCGGCCGGCCGGGTGCCGGCGGAGGAGTTCGGCGATCTGTTCCTCGTCGTCGACGGCTGGTCCACCCTGCGCCAGGAGTTCGAGGCGGCGGAGACCGACGCCCGCGAGATCGCCTCCCGGGGGCTGAACTACGGCCTGCACATCCTGCTGACGGCCGGGCGGTGGTCGGAGATCTACCACACGATGCGGGACAAGATCGGGTCCCGGCTGGAGCTGCGGCTCGGCGACCCGGTGGAGTCCGGGATCGACCTGCGGGCGGCCGCGGCCGTGCCGAAACTGCCCGGACGCGGGCTGACCGACACCAAGCTGCACTTCATCGCGGCCCTGCCGAGGATCGACGGCGCCGGCTCGGTCGACGACCTGGCGCACGGCACCCGCCATCTGGTCTCCGCGGTGGTGGACGGCTGGCCCGGCCCGAAGGCGCGGCCGGTGCGCACGCTGCCCGCCGTCCTGCCGGTGGAGCAGTTGCCGCCCCCCGACGGGGCGCTGCGGGTCGCCCTCGGCGTCGACGAGAGCCGGTTGGAACCCGTCTTTCACGACTTCCGCCAGCTGCCGCACCTCACCCTGCTCGGGGACAACGAGAGTGGCAAGACCAACCTGCTGCGGCTGGTGGCGCGGGCGATCACCAGCCGGTTCACCCCGGCGCAGGCGCGGATCATGGCGGTCGACTACCGTCGGCGACTCTTCGACGACATCCCCGACGCCTACCGGCTGGGCTACTCGGTGTCGCCGGACAGCACCAAGGCGACAGCCCGCGACGCCGTCGCCGGCCTCACCCCGCGGATGCCCGGCCCGGACGTCTCCCCGGAGCAGCTTCGGCGACGCGACTGGTGGTCCGGGCCGCTGCTGTTCGTGCTCATCGACGACTACGACCTGCTGACCGGCTCGGACAACCCGCTGACCGCGTTCGTGCCGCTGCTGCCGCAGGGCGGCGACATCGGACTGCACGTCGTCGCCGGCCGGGCCGCGGCCGGGCTGATGCGCATGGCGATGGACCCGCTGCTGCGCCGGCTGCAGGAGCTCAACACCCCCGACCTCGCGCTGTCCTGCCCGCGCAGCGAGGGGCCGCTGCTCGGCGGGGTCAAACCACGGGTCCTGCCGCCCGGGCGGGCGCTGCTGTGCACCCGGCGGGGCAGCCGGCTGATCCAGACCGGCTTCGTCGCCGAGAACAGCGCCGCCGGCAGTGCGGCCGGATCGCCCCCGCGCTGATCCAACGCGGGTCGCCGGTCGGCAGGCGGGTTGGGCGATCAGCCGCGGGTCGACCCGGCGCCGTTGCCGGAGTCCAGGCCGGAGGCGGAGTCCAAGCCGGAGGCGGAGCCCAGGCCGGAGGCGGAGTCGCTGCGGGATTCGAGGGCCGTGAGGACGGCGACCATGTCGGCGGCGGCACGGCCCTGCGCCAGGGTCTCGCCGTAGAGCGCCTCGCAGACGTCCGTCAGGGGTGAGGCGATACCGGCGGCCCGGGCCGCCTGCGTGATCAACTGGATGATCTCCAGCACGTCCGGGATGCCCGCCTGGACGGTGAAGTCGCGCTCGACGAGCTTCGGCAGCTTCGCCCGGGAGACGTCGCTGGCCATCGGGCCCGCGGCCAGCACCCGGCCGAGCACGCCGAGGTCGACGTCGTTGCGCCGGGCGAAGTGCACCGCCTCCGCGAGGCCCGTCACCAGCGTGACCAGGAACAGGTTGACGGCGAGCTTCGTCGACATCGCCCGGGGAACGGGCCCGCAGTCCACCAGGTCATGGCACATCGGGGCGAGCAGCGGTCGCACGTCGGCGACGTCGGCCGGGTCGCCGGCGAGCATGCCCACGAGCCGGCCGGCCTCGGCGGGCCCGCGCGACCCGGACACCGGCGCCTCGACG
This sequence comes from Frankia torreyi, assembly GCF_000948395.1. Taxonomy (GTDB): domain Bacteria; phylum Actinomycetota; class Actinomycetes; order Frankiales; family Frankiaceae; genus Frankia; species Frankia torreyi. The sequence goes on from NZ_JYFN01000090.1 coordinate 17,247, forward strand.
AAGCGACCGCCCACGGCGCGGACGTCGGCGGCGAGGGCCCGCGAGTAGGCGGGCGAGGTCGTTCCCATCTGGACGAGCGTGTGGTCCCGCAGCCGGGCCGGGAAGGTCGGGCCGGCGCGGTCGAGCACCGCGTCGACGGCCTCCGGGCCGGCGAGCATGACGATGACGACGCGGCAGCGCGCGAACACCTCGGCGGCGTCGTCGGTCGCACTGGCCCCGGCCGCCACCAGCGGCCCGCTACGGTCCGGCGTGCGGTTCCACACCACCAGCGGCCGACCCGACGCGGCGAGGTTCATCGCCATCGGCTGGCCCATCGTCCCGAGCCCGACGAAGCCGACCGGTCTCGCCTCCGCGTCGACGGGCGCCGGCACGGTCGCGACGTCCGGCTCCTGCGCGGACCCCGCGCCGGGCGTACTGGCTGTCGTTGTCGCCACCTGCCCATGGTGGACCCGGCGGACGCCGGCAGCGCGGTGGACGCACCTGGCCTGTCGGTATGGGCCGAGCTGTCCGACACGGACGCGGAGGCCGGCTCTTTCGCTGTCGCCGGCGCTGTCGCCGCAGCCAGCCGCGCCTCGGCAGACGGCCCACGAGACACTGGGGAGATGGCGGGGCACGGGCGGGTGGCGGGTGGCTGACGAGCAGCCTGACGCGGAGCCGCTGACCTTCGACGAGATTGCTGAACTGGCCGCACGGTTTCCCGAACGCGATGCGGCGGTGCGGCTTCTGAGGACGGCAGGATTTCCCGTCGGACGCATACCGTCCTGGCAGCCGGAAGACGCAGCCGAGTTCTTCAACGCCGTCAGCCAGCGGTTGGGCGACGGCATTCTGCATGACGGCCGAGCGCTGCTGTTGGCGACAGCGCGCGAGGTGTCCCCACGACCTCCCGGGCATCCTCGGTCGCCGCTCGATCCGCCCTATCGACAGTTGCGGCCGGGCGCGCCCGAGGTCTGGCTGCTGCAGCCTCGCTTCGGCGTGGTGCCGTACCTGGGCCGCGACGGTCTTCTCCACGATCTGGAGTCATGGTGTGTGGAGGAGATCTTCAGCGTCGGCCTCGTCACCGGGGAGGGCGGGTCGGGTAAGACACGAACGCGGCGCCCAGCTTCTCAGCACCACCACCCAGTTGGCACTGCTTCTTTTTCGAATGAACGAGACCGGGGCATCCTTACCCGCGCCCGTCCCCGCCGGGCTGTGCGGCGCCGCCGCGCCCGTCAGACCTTTCTGCCGACCGCACCGTAGTTGCTGACCTCCAGGTCGCTCAGCCCGGTGGCGGTGCCGTCGGGGCGCCAGCGGTGAACAACCTGCACCCCCGGCTCGACCAGCTCCAGACCGTCGAAGAAGCGCGCGACCTGTTCGCGGGTGCGCGGCTGCAGGGGGATGCCGCGGCTGCGGTAGGTCTCGGCGACCTGCTCCCACCCCGGGTCCTCGTCGGCGGTGACGTGGGAGAGGGCGAGGTAGCTGCCGGCGGGGAGCGCGTCGACGAGGCGGCGGACGATGCCGTAGGGGTCGTCGGAGTCGGGCACGAAGTGGAACAGCGCGATGAGCGACAGCGCGACCGGTTTCGTCACGTCGAGGGTGTCGCGCAGCTCCGCCGAGCTCAGGATGCTCTCGACGTCGCGGACGTCGACGTCGAGGTACGCCGTGGCGCCCTGGGAGGTGCCGGTGAGCAGCGCGCGGGCGTGGGTGAGGACGATCGGGTCGTTGTCCGCGTATACCACGCGCGCGTCGGGGGCGATGCCCTGGGCGATCTCGTGCAGGTTCGGCGAGGTGGGGATCCCGGTGCCGATGTCGAGGAACTGCCGGATCCCGACCTCACCGGCCAGGTAACGGACCGTCCGGGCCAGGAACGCCCGGTTCTCCCGGGCGACGACCCGCAGGTTCGGGAACGCGGCGAGCGACTGCTCGGCCGCCTCCCGGTCGGCGGGAAAGTTGTCCTTCCCGCCGAGGAAGTAGTCGTACATCCGAGCCGAATGCGGCTGGTCGGTCTTCAGATCCACCGGGTTGCGCTCCTCGACGAGACTCTGCCACCACTGCCCGCCCGCCAGGTCCCGCTCGCCCGCATCCGTCACCGCGGCCAGCCCCCTCACACCTTCGGCGATTCCCTCGTATCACCCTAACTGCCGGGGTCTCTCACGCTCCGACGCGGGCCACCGGGGAATCCGGCGATCGACGGACTAGCCTGGCTGCGGGTGCAGCACCCGGCCCATCCCGCCCCACTCGGATTGGATCACGGCGCATGCAGCATGTGTCACTGGCCGGACTGGACGTCTCCCGCCTCGGTCTCGGCGCGATGGGGATGTCGGCGTACTACGCCGGCGCCGGCGCGGACGACGCCGAGTCGATCCGGACGATCCACCGGGCGCTGGACCTCGGCGTCACCTTCCTGGACACCGCGGAGATCTACGGCCCGTACCGCAACGAGGAGCTGGTCGGCCGGGCGATCGCCGGGCGGCGTGACGAGGTGGTGCTGGCGACCAAGTTCGGGCTGATCTCGCACCGCGACGGCGACCGGCCCGGTCTGGACAGCTCGCCGGCGAGCCTGCGGGCCGCGCTCGAGGGGTCGCTGCGCCGCCTCGGGGTGGAGCATGTCGACCTCTACTACCAGCACCGGGTGGACCCGGACACGCCGATCGAGGACACCGTCGGCGCGCTCGGCGAGCTGGTCGCCGAGGGCAAGATCCGCCACATCGGCCTGTCCGAGGCCGGCGTCGAGACGATCCGGCGGGCGCATGCGACCCATCCGATCACGGCCCTGCAGACCGAGTACTCGCTGTGGTCGCGGGAGCCGGAGGCGGAGATCCTGCCGCTGCTGCGCGAGCTCGGCATCGGTTTCGTCCCCTACTCCCCGCTCGGCCGCGGGTTCCTGACCGGCCAGATCCGCTCGGCGGACCAGCTCGAGGCCGGCGACTTCCGCGGCGGCAACCCCCGCTTCGCCGCCGAGGCGCTGGCGCAGAACCTGCGGATCGTCGCCGAGGTGGAGGCCGTCGCCGGCGAGGCCGGGGCGACCCCGGCGCAGGTGGCGCTGGCCTGGCTGCTCGCCCAGGGCGACGACCTCGCGCCGATCCCGGGCACGAAGCGGGTCAGCCGGCTGGAGGAGAACGTGGCCGCGGACGCGCTCGTCCTCACCCCCGACCAGCTCGCCCGGCTCGACGCGATCGAACCGCCGGCCGGCGACCGCTACGCCGACATGACGACCATCAACCGCTGACCAGGTCCGGTCGGCGGGTCCTCCACCAGCGGGTCCTCCACCAGCGGTAGGTCAACCAGCGGGGCGTCAGCGGGTGGGGCGTCAGCGGGTGGGGCGTCAGCGGGTGGGGTCGAGTCGGTGGGCCAGGCGGTCACGAAGCACGGTGAGGTCGGCGATGCGTTCCTCCAACATGCTCAGCCGTCGGGCGGCCACCGCGAGCGCGTCGGCACAGGCGGGCCTGGCCTGGAACCGCTCCGGCAGCGGATGGTCGAGCAGCGGGAGCAGGGACCGGACGTCATCCACGGTGAACCCGCTGGCGAGCAGGGACCGGATGGTGCCGACGGTGGTGACGGCGGCGTCGTCGTACACGCGATAGCCGGCGCTGGTGCGGCTCGACCGCAGCAGGCCCTGCTCCTCGTAGTACCGCAACGCGCGCGGGGTGGTACCGGTCACGCGCGCCAGCTCACCGATCTGCATCCACCCACCTCAACAGTGCGCACCCGACGTCTTACCAAATGTACGCATCACGGCCCGCACGGCCGGGTCGGCGGCGGGACCGCCAAGGTGATCGTGCTCCTCGCGTCGCCGACTCCTCGCGTCGCCGAGAGCAGGCTCCTTGCGCGGACCGCCGCAGGCCCCCGACGACCGAGCCGGCGACCGAACCCGATGCCTCCCCGCCCCTCGACCGGCACCCGACGAACGCCGTCCGATGACGATGGAAACGCCGGTGCCGGCCGGCCGCGGGTCAGTAACCCTCGTCATGCATGGTCCACCTGCGACTACGTCGCTTAGTGATCAATGTGAGGAGGGTGGATGCGGCCAGGCGGTTCGACCGGGTGACGGCTTGTTCCCGTGTCGTCTCCGCTCACAGCGTACGAACATGTGTTCGACATCCGGGGTGTGTTGTTCTACCGTCGACCCATGGTTTTCGACGACGACCT
>NZ_JYFN01000010.1 GCF_000948395.1 Frankia torreyi
CGGGACCTGTCCCGCAAGAAGAAGGGTTCGGCGAACCGGGCCAAGGCCAGGCTGAAAGTCGCCCGTGCGCATGCGCGGGTGGCCGACGCACGGCGCGATTTCCACCACCAGCTCTCCACCAGGCTGATCCGCGAGAACCAAGCGGTCGCCGTGGAGGATCTTGCGGTCAAGGGGCTCGCCCGGACACGGCTTGCCACATCGGTGCACGACGCCGGATGGTCCGCGTTCGTCGGGATGCTGGAGTACAAGGCCACCCGGTACGGCCGGGTGTTCGTCCGGATCGGTCGCTTCGAGCCCACCTCGCAGGTGTGTTCGACCTGCGGTGTGAAGGACGGCCCGAAGCCGCTGGACGTCCGGGAGTGGACGTGCGCGGCCTGCGGGTCGCATCTCGACAGGGACGTGAACGCGGCGGTCAACGTCGCGAAGGCCGCCGGACTGGCGGCGTCTGCCCGTGGAGCGCAGGTAAGACCGGCACCCGTGCCGGCACCGCGCGGCGAAGCGGGAACCCACCCGAAGCTTGCCCCCGTCGGGGTGTAGCAGGCGGGAATCTCCGCCCTTCAGGGCGGAGAGGATGTCAATCGTGCGCCCACTCCACCTGCTGATCGAGTCTCTCGGCGCGCAGGGTGGGAGGGCCGTCGTCACCGGCCTCGGGGCGACGAGATGGTCGCGGTCTCGCGTGAGGGGTGCCCGAACCCGGATCCGCCGGTCCGGCCCACCCGTTCACATACCCTGGACTGATCGACTTGGGGAGCAGATGCCGGACGACTGGCAGCAACTCAAGAATCTTGAACGGCGCCAGCTCGCCTCCCCGAAAGCGTCGCGTTCCTGACGACCGGAAGAATGTCGAGCCGGGCGGAGATCAGCAGGTAGCGGGACGCTGATCCGTGGCTCGCGGGGGCTTGCGCCAGACGGAGACGTGACTTTCGCTGTCGGTGGTGAAAGGGCTGCCGTCCCAGTCGGCGAACCGGCTCTCCGGCTCCAGGCCGGCGAGTTGCGCCATGAGGTCGCATTCGGCCGGCCAGATGTATCGGAACTCGCCGGAGCCGTGGCGCACCGTCCCGTCGGCCTCGTGCCAGTAGTGGTGGGAGGTGCACCGCTGGGTGGCGAGGTCGTAGGTGTCGAGCACGAGGTGTCGATCATCGGTGCGGATCGGGACCGCGGACTGGCCGGGAGGCAGGCGCCGTAGCGGCGGCACCCACAGCTCAACGACAAACCGCCCGCCGGGGGCGAGATGCCGGGCGGCGTTGCGGAAGCATGCCACCTGCTCCGCCTGGGTGCGCAGGTTGGAGATGCTGTTCCACACCAGAAAGACGAGGGAGAACTCGCCGGGCACAGCGGTCGTGGCCATGTCGCCGACGACCACGGGCAGGGTCGCCTCATCGACCTTGCGGCGCAGTCGGGCGGCCATCGAGGCCGACAACTCGATGCCGGTCACGGGAACGCCTCGGGCGGCCAGCGGGATTCCGACGCGACCGGTGCCGATCGCGAACTCCAATGCCGCGCCCGAACCGGCGAGACGGGCCAGCAGATCGACGGTCGGACCGAGCACCTCCGGCGCGAACTTCTCGGCGGAGATGGTGTCGTAGTGCTCTGCCGTTTCGTCGTCCCACACCTCGCTGCTCGTCACGGCGCCGCAGGCTAACGGGCGGAAAGCAGCTCTGTCGACCCATTTTCCATGCCTGGTTCGCCTGCTCCGCGAGGCAGGCACGCTATGGGCTTAGGCGATCTGACGAAGATCATCGCCGTAGTCAAAGATGATCCGCATCCGGGCGCCCAGCGCTCGGGCGTACCGGCTCAGCGTCGCGACCTCATTGACCTCGAGGTCACCGTTTTCGATCTGGCTCACCCGTCCGGGGGAGACGCCCATCAGCTCGGCCACCTGGCGCTGGGTCAGCCCGAGCCGTTTGCGCTCCTCGGCGAGATGGAAGGCGCCGACCCAGGCCTCGGTACGCGCCCGCTCGACGGCGAGCGCCTCGTCGTCGCCGTCATGCAGGTCGGCACGGATGTCCTGCCAATCATGGAACTCGGTCATGAGCCTTCCCGCCGTTTCCGCTCGAAAGCCAGCCATCCGTCGTATGCGGCCTCCGCAGCCGGGATCGCAGTCTTGTACCACCGCGACCAGTCGCTGGCCTTGTTGCCGGCGATCAACAGCGCCGCCTGCGACTCCGCCGCATTGTGACGCAGCCAGTCGGTCTCAGTCGGTGAGGTGGTTGATCGCGCCGGTGCGGACGGCGGCGCAGATCTGGCGCCAGACGGCGGCGGGGATCTCGATGTGGTGGCTGCCGAGGTAGCCGTAGCGGAGGTGGACGTGCCCGTCCCGCTCGGCGGCGAGGCCGCCGCTGGCGGCGGTCCAGGGGGTCCAGGCGGCGTTCAGCCGGTGGAACGCTCCCCGGTCGCCGGCGCGGATCTCCGCCCGCAGGGCGAACCAGATCGCCCTGGGCATCCGCAGGTCCGGGTCGGTGCCGGCCGTGTAGCTGATGGCGACGGTCTCACCGTCACGGGCGAACGCGACGTCGGGACTGACAGCGGGCCGGCGCCAGGCGAGCTGGTCCGGGGGGCTGGCCATGGTCGCTCCTGCGTAGTGGTCTCCGGTGACCCGTCGGCGCGGGACCATCCGGGTTCCTCGCCGACATGGGCAGTCTGTGCACGTGACCGGGTGACCGCCAGGTGTGCGCACGATGCGTGCGGTGCCGTGCCGTGCTGTGCGCCGCTGCGGCCGCGGACCCGACGTCAGGCGAACGGGGAGGAACAGCGACGGGTGAACGAGGACAGGACCGGCGCGGCGGCGCTGGGGCGGCGGATTCGGAGTCTGCGCGGCCGGATGAGTCAGGACACGCTGAGCCGACGGATCGGGTTTCATCGGACCCGGATCTCCAAGGCCGAGAACGGGGAGCTGCCCTCCGCCGATCTGTGCGCCGCTCTCGACGACTACTGGCGGACCGGCGGGGAGATCGCCGCCTGGCAGGCCCGACTCGAGGCGGCACGAGACGGCGACGGCGACGGCGCGGCCGGGACCGACCGCAGGCAGGTTTTCGAGTTCTCCGCGGCCGGGTTGATCGCCGCGGACACCTACCGGCGGCGCGCGCGCCGCAACCCGGACGTGCTCACCCTGACCGAACTCGACGACGAGCTCGACGGTCATGCGGCGGTGTTCACGACCACGCCCCATGCGATCCTCGCCCCGCGGGTGTATCGCACCTGGCAGTCCGCCGAGCGGCTCCTCGACGCGGGCGCCAAGACCAGGGCACAGGCGAAACTCACCCAGATAGCCGGCTACTCGGCGTACATGCTGTCGCGGCTGGCGTTCAATCTCGGCGATCAGGCCGCCTCGCGGCGCTTCGTCACCCAGGCCGGCGACCACTCCGACCAGATCGACGACCCGGTGCTGACCGCCTCCATGGCGGCGATGTCCTCCACCCTGGCGTTCTACGGCCACCAGTACGCCGAAGCCGTCGAAGCCGCGTGCCGGGCACCCGACCATCCCTACACCCGGGCCAGGCTCGCGGCCTATGAGGCGCGGGCCCTGGCCGCCCTCGGCGATCCGGCCGGCACCCGGGAGGCGCTGGAACGGATGCGGCGCGCCGTGATCGATGTCCCGGCCCGGCCGGGAAGCTCGCCGTTCGGACCTGCGACGGCCGAATCGTTCACCGCCGGGGTTCTGGCCCGTCTCGGCGCGGGCGACGAGGCGGAGCCGATCGCCCGCGGCGCCGTCGACGCCTTCGAGCGCGGTCGGGCCGTCGGCTTCGAGGACCACGGCCACGCCGTCATGGTTCTCGCGACCGCCCTCGTGCGCCGCCCGCGACCTGATACGGCCGAGGCGGCCCGGCTCGGGATGCGGGCCCTGGCGATCCTGGCCGCGAGCCCGACCCAGACGCTGATCAGCCGCGCGGGACGGCTCGCGGCCGATCTCGCCGGGCAGGCTCCCCTCCCGGAGGTCGTGGACTTCCGTGAACGGCTCAACGCCGTTACCCGGCCGGCTTTGATGGATGGATGATCCTCGACATAGGCGAGTCGCTCCCCGCGGTCATGGTGCCGACCGTGCGTACCGAGCGGCTCATCCTGCGCGGGTGGACCGCCGATGACATCCCCGCCTACACCCGGATGGCGTTGAACCCGCAGATGAGCCGCTACACCGGATCGCCGTCGAGTGAGGGCGCGGTCTGGAACATGTTCGCGTTGCAGATCGGGCACTGGGCCCTCAACGGCTTCGGTATGTGGCTCGCGCACGAGCGGGCCACCGGGGAGTTCATCGGACGCGCCGGCCTTTACCGGGAGTACGGCTGGCCCGGCCTGGAAGCCGCCTGGACCATCCGCCCGGAGCGGTGGGGGGAGGGATTCGCGACCGAGGGCGGTGCCGCCGCGATCGAGTACGCCTTCGTCGGTCTCCGCGCCGACCGGGTCATCTCGATCATTCACCCGGAGAACGCGGCGTCCATCCGGGTCGCGGGCAAGCTCGGCATGACGTTAGCGGAAGCCACCGAGCGTAACGGTCAGCCGCGGCACATCTACGCGATCAGCCGTCCCGACTGGCGGCCGCTCAGCGCGGGATCTCGGTGAGCTGTCCGTACGTGTGTACCTGTGCTAGGGGCCGTCCGTGCTGTGTGGTCATCCGTGCTATGTGGTCATCCGTGCTGCCCATGCCGTTGGTTGCGTGTTCAACCTCTGGTCGTCGGTGTGCAGGAGGCTCCGCGAGGAGCGCGAGCTCGCCTCCGCCTGCCCATGACGCCTGCCCATGACCCTGCACGAGGAGCAACTGCATTGCGTAGATATTCGCGTGGGAAAATGCGACTCGCTGTCGCCACAGTTCTGGCCGTCGCCGCCCTCGGCCTGTTCGGTATGCCGGCGGTGGCGCAGGGGCCGGCGGACGTGCGGATCAACGAGGTCGAGTCGAGCGGTGGATCGCCCGGCGACTGGGTGGAGCTGACGAACATCGGTTCGGCGGCTGTGGACGTCTCCGGCTGGGTCGTCAAGGACAACGACGACTCGCACGTNTTCACGGTGGCGTCGGGCACGTCGCTGGCGGCCGGGGGACATCTGGTTCTCGATGTCGATCCGGTGTTCGGCCTCGGTAGTTCCGATTCGGTGCGGCTGTATCAGCCGGGTGGTACGACGCTGGTCGATTCCTACACCTGGACCTCGCATGCGTCGACGACCTACGGGCGCTGCCCGGACGGCACCGGTTCGTTCACGACGACCACCGCGTCGACCCGAGGCGCGGCGAACGCCTGCCCCGCCAGCGCGTGGCCCGGCGGCTCGGCCGTCGCCACCGCGGACGACGCGAACGTGTTCGGCACGAACCTCAGCGGCCTGTCGTTCCAGAGCTCCGGTGTTCTGTGGGCGGTGAAGAACGGCCCCGGCACGCTGTACCGGCTCGTGCCGAACGGCGCGAAGTGGCAGCCCGACACGACCGGCGGCTGGGCCTCGGGCAAGGCGCTGCACTACGCCAGTGGGACCGGTGATCCCGACGCGGAGGGCGTGGTCACCACCCCTGACGGCGTGGTCGTCTCCACGGAACGGGACAACAGCAACAACGGCGTCAGCCTGCTGAAGGTCCTGCGGTACGACGGCTCCGCCACGGGCACCTCGCTGAACGCGACCGCGGAATGGAACCTCACCTCCGACCTGCCTGCCGTGGCGGCCAACAGCGGGCTCGAGGCCATCTCGTGGATCCCCGACACGTACCTCACCGCGCACGGCTTCCACGACGAGCACACCAACACCGCCTACGACCCGGGCGCCTATCCCGGCCACGGCAGCGGCCTGTATTTCGTCGGTCTTGAAGCGAACGGCACTGTCTACGCCTACGCGCTCAACCAGAGCGGCGGCGGCTACACCCGGATCGCCACCGTTTCGAGCGGCTTCGCCGGGGTCATGGACCTCGAGTACGAGCCCGCGACCGGCCACCTGTGGGCCGAATGCGACGACACCTGCCAGGGTCGCACCGCGACGCTCGACATCAACGCCGCCGGCCGGCTCGCCGTCACCGCCGTGTACGCCCGCCCCTCCGGGATGTCCAACTACAACAACGAGGGGTTCGCCCTCGCCCCGCAGGACACCTGCTCGGCCGGGCACAAGCCGGTCGTCTGGTCCGACGACGACAACGACTCCAGCCACGCGCTGCGCAGCGGCACCCTGACCTGCACACCCTGACGTCCCGACAGGGGTGGGCGGCCCGGCCGAGCCGCCCACCCCCATCACTCCCGTCGGGCGCAGGGTGGGTCAGCGGGCCGTCGTCCGGGAGTAGAGCAGGGCGTTCGGGGAACCGTCGCCGACGTTGGTCAGCGCGCCTTGGGTGGCGGCGTTCACGATGGCGGTGCGGACCCGGTCGGGGCCGGCGCCGGGATGGGTGCTCAGGAAGAGGGCGGCGGCTCCGGTGACGTGCGGGGCCGCCATGGAGGTCCCGCTGATGGTGTTGGTGGCGGTGTCGGAGGCGTTCCAGTCGGACGTGATGGCGGTGCCGGGGGCGAACAGGTCCACGCACCTGCCGAAGTTGGAGTACGAGATGTCGCGGCTGTCGTCGGCGGTCGTCGCGCCCACGGTGATGGCGCGGGGAAGTCGGGCGGGGGAGAAGTCGCACGCGTCGCTGCCGCCGTTGCCGGCCGAGACGGAGTAGGTCAGGCCGGCGTTGATGGACTGGCGTACCGCCAGGTCCAGCGCCCGGGACGCGTCGCCCTCCAGGCTCATGTTCACCACGGCGGGGCTGGCGTGGTGGGCGGTGATCCAGTCGATGCCCGCGATGACGCCGCTCACTGTGCCGAAACCGTCGCAGTCCAGCACCCGTACCGCGACCAGGCGGACCGACTTGGCGACGCCGTACGTCGATCCACCCACGGTCCCGGCAACGTGCGTGCCGTGGCCGTTGCAGTCGTCGGTGCCGTTACCGTCGCTGATGGACGAGAAGCCGCCCGAGGCACGGCCGCCGAAGTCCTTGTGGCTGGTCCGGATGCCGGTGTCGACGATGTACGCGGTGACGCGGGCACCGGTCGAGTCGTAGGTGTACTTGTGATCCAGCGGGCGGTCGCGCTGGTCGATGCGGTCCAGTCCCCAGTCGGGCCGCCGCTGCGTGATGTCGGCCCGGACCACCTGGTCGGCCTCGACGTAGGCGACGTCGGGGTCGGCGCGCACTGCGGTGAGCTGCTGGGCGTCGAGCCGCGCCGCGTATCCGTTCACGGTCTGGCGGAACTCCCGGTCGACCCGCACGCCCATACCCCGGGCACGGCCGACGGCGGGCGCCGGACCGCTCGGCGACGCGGCGGATTTCAGCACGACGATGTACTGGCCGGCGGGGTCGGATGGGGCTGCGAGGGCGGCGTCCACCGCGGCCGTCTGCGCCACGACGAAAGCGGTGACGAGCCCGCCGGTCGCCGCGAGTCGACAAAGGCTTCTTCTCATTGGTTCTACTCCTCCGGGCCGCGCCGGATCGGCGCGCCGGTCGCGGGGCGGGTGCACCGGGAGGCGGATCAGCCGAGCCCGAGGCCGCGCGCGACCGTCAACTGGATCTGGTTGGTCTGCCGGATGCCCTCCAGCGCCTTCCGGTTGGCGGCGAGGTCGGGGCGTTGGAGCTCCGACTCGACGTCGAACCAGACGCCGACCAGATTGGTCTGTTTCTTACAGGTGATGTCGGTCGCCGCCACGGCGGTTTCCGTCGCCGACACCGGGCCCGTGCGGAACCGCGGATCGGCGGCGGCGTCCAGCGGCGACGAATAGTGCAATCCATGCCTGCCCATGCAGGCCGACCAGGCGCGCAGGACCTCCTGCACGCGCCCGTCGCGGCCGGATGCGAAATAGCTGGTCTGGGAGAGCCGCTGCGCCAGGTCCGGGTCCGTGCCGGCGGGTGCGCCCGCATTCAACCGGCGTTTCGCCTCACCGGCACAGCCGCCGGCCGGGATGGGGCGCCCGTCGACGGCGCCTGGATGCCGGCCGGTGAGGATGTCGAGGGTCCCGGGATCCGGTGTCGTCGCCGATTCCGCGGGCGTCGGGGGTTCGCCGGCCGGTCGAGGCTTCGACACGCGGTAGCCGGCCGTCGCGGCCAGTGCCGCGTCGGTGATGCCGTAGCGGCGTTCGTTCAACGTGGCCGGCAGGTCCGAGGCGACGGGCCGCGGCCGCGGATCGGGCAACCCGAAGCGGCGCGTGCACTGGGCGAGCAACGCCCGGTACGCCCGGGCGACCGACGCGGATTCGCGCGGGCTGAGCAGGTACCGGTCGAGGGGAAGGTGCAGCGCGGCGCCGTCGAGAAGCACCGGCGGCCGGACCGCCGCCACGGCGGCGGGCGCGCTGGAGCGCGTGCCCCCGCAGCCGGCGACGAAGGCCGAGACGAGGGCTACGGAGAGGGCCAGCGCCGCCGCCGGCGCCCACCGGGAGGCGAGGTCGGGCCATTCGGGGGCGGCCCGCCGGCGGGGGGCATGATGCCGGCCGAAACGGCCCGCCTGGTGGGGCATCGGTCTCCTGTCGGTCACCGCGGCCGGCACAGCCGATCAGGGCCGATCCTGATCGTCCGGTTGGGGACGGGACCGGCCCTGAAACGGCGCGTTGTCGGCGGGAGCGGTCTAGCGATTGGATCGGTTTTCTAGCGGGCTCAGACCCAGATGAAGGACTCGACGTTGTTGATGAACGTGCTGGTGAAGTTGCCGCCGCTGCTGGGGGCGATGGTGCCCCAGGTGCCGGTGCTGTTCACGCCGGTGTAGACGCGGGCGGTGAGGTGCTGGTCGTAGTTCCAGGCGGATTCCGAGTTGTTTCCGACCCGGGCGCCCTGCCCGGCGCCGGGCGAGCTGAAGGTGTTGTTGTTGAGGTTGTTGTCCGAGAAGAAGAAGTCCGCGTGGCTGCCCCCGTAGTTCCGGAAGTACCACAGACAGAGGTCGCCGTCGCCGTTGCTGTACAGGTTGCAGGCCCCGTCGAGGTGCTGCGCGCTGACGCCCCCGCCGTTGCGGCCGGACCTGGTCGTCGCGGCGGCGCTGAGACCCGAGCTGCTCTTGGCCACCGGTGCGCTGGTCCCCGGAGTGGTGGCCGATCCGCCGCCGCTGGCGGCGAGGGCGGGTTGCCCGACGGCGACGACGCCGGCGACTGCCACCCCGCCAACGGCGACGGCGAGGCTCCGGCGAAGGGAGGTCCTGTTCATGTCCATGCTCCTTGCGTCGATGAGAAAATGTTTGAACGCCGCTCCCGCAACGACGTCACGTTGCCCCGGACGCCCTTCCCAGGCACGTCAGATGAATCGCCCGCGCGGCACGCGCATCGTGGTCTCCGGGTGCCCCGGCGGGTCTGGTCGTGACCTGATGAAAGTTGCTTCAACAATGAGGCTTCGTCGCTGGACTTGGTTTCGGTGGTAAAGCGACTGCCTGGTTGGGGAGAATGCTGGGTGCGGATTGAAAGTATGGCGTCGGGTCCGCGGTGTCCAGGATGCCGCCGTAGCGCGTGTCGAGCTGGAGTCGCGGGTTGTCGAGTGGCGCATGTCCCGTCTAATCGGGGAAATTCCGGCTGCTTTTCCCGTGCTGGCGGGCGTATCCGGGTGGTGGTCGGGGCAGGAACGGCGGCGGTGACGGATACCTGACACCGCCGGCCGCCGGGAGTTTCGGCAAACGGACTCGTTCCGTCCGTCTTGCCGGCGCACCAGGGTGTCTCGTGTGGCCGATCGGCGGCCGTCGACGGCGCCGGCAGCCTTCTCGAGGCCCCTCTTCCGCTGTCCTAAAGCCCCTGACCAGGCAAGGCGTGAAGCCGTCGAGTGGGCGAGCCGTTCGGCGTGCTCCCGTGGGGCGGATCGCCGACGCGGGCACACCCGGCGTGCCCGCAGCCGTCGGGGATCGGGCATCGAAGGCTGGGCGACTGGGGCCGACGGCGCCCGTCCGCGGTATCCCGTCCGCGGTATCCCGCCCGCGGCATCCCGCCCGCGCCGGGCCCTGTGGTGTGGCGGGCTCTGCGGGTGTGGCGCGTGAACGAGCGTCGATGAAGGAGTGCCGTCCGAACAGGACGGATGCGGGCGTCGTTCGAACGACTATTCGGCGCGGCTTCCGCGCGCCACCGAAGATCGCCGTTCTTTGACTATCGAAATAGTCGGGAACATCTTGTCTGACTCTTTGTATGGTTATACTTTTTCGCGGTCATCCCTGACAACGATGAGAGCGGTGGCGACATGGGCGAGCGTGCTGGCGATCAGTTGGTCGAGGTCCGGTTGTGCGGGCGGCCGACCCGGTCCGGAAAACCGTGCCGGATGCGCCTCTACGGGCCCGAGATCGCCTGCCGCACGCACCTCACCGAGCACGAGCGCGACGTCGCCGAGGCGTACCAGCGGGGGATGGGCGACGGTCATCGTTGCGGCTGGGAAAACGGTCAGGAAATTGGAAAGCAGCAGGTCGAGCGGCTCCAGCGGCGGATCCGGGAGCTCGAGGGGCTGCTCGGCCGCGGGCCGCTGCGCCACGAGGCCGGCGCCGAGCGGATCGTCGAGATCGACGGGTAGCGGCATCGTCCGGCGCCTCGACGAGGGGCGTTCGGAACCGGCACGTGATCGGTCCGCCGGGCCCGGATATCAGCGACGGCTAGTGGCGGGCGCTGGTATCCGAAAGGTCGGTGGTGTCAGCGGCGTCGGCGGGGGGGCAGGGCGAGGACTTGCTCGGCGGCGTCGCGGATCATCGAGGGCGGGGCGCCGCACGCGCCGACCGTCTCCAGCCCGCGCAGCACGACCAGCACGAGGCCGGCCAGCCGGGCGGGATCGTGGCCGGCGGCGAGCTCACCGGCTCGCTGCGCCTCGCTGACGCACTCGGTCAGCAACGCGTGCGCCTCGGTGAGAACCCGGTTCACCCGCTGCGCCACCTCGGGGTCCGTGCCGGCGAGCTCTGCGGCGCTCTTGGCCATCAGGCAGCCGCGTCGCTCGACGTCGCCGACGATGATCGCCACCATCCCGTGGACGTGCCCCGCCAGCCGCTCGAACGGGCTGCCCGCTGCGCGCAGATCGGCCCGGATCGCGGCGGCCGCCTCGTCGCAGTAGCGGTCCAGGGCGCGCAGGAACAGCGCGTGCTAGTCGCCGAAGGCGCCGTACAAGCTGCCCCGGCCGAGCCCGGTGGCCGCCGTCAGGTCGTCGAGCGAGGTGGCGGTGTAGCCGGTCGCCCAGAACTGGTCGCGCGCCGCGCACACGACCTGGTCCTCGTCGAATGTGCGTGGTCGTGCCATGCAATTGAGGCTACCGTATAGTTTACCGTATGGTCCATAACGGGCTCCGGGGTAGGTGGGCATTGTGTGCCCGATCGGTCCGTTACCTGGGCGATTGCGCGCTTCGCGCGGTTCGTCGGCGTTGACAGGGGCCTGGCGCGAACCGCATACTCCGATCGCTTGTGTGAGGAAGCCGGTGGGAATCCGGCGCGGTCGCGCCACTGTGACCGGTCTGCCTGTCCGTGTGGGCGGCGGTACCGGGAGTCAGACCCGAGCACAGGTGGTCCGAACAACCGGGACGCACGATCCCTGAGGGGGCTTCCATGACCACACCCGTTGCCCAGCCACGGCAGCGATCCATCTCCTTCCCGCTGACCGCCCGCCGGGCGGCGCTCGGGCTCACCGCGCTGCTGTCGCTGCTGCTGCTCTACTTCATCGGTGTCGACCAGGGCGCCACGTCGCTGTTCGGCTCGGATACCCACCTCCACGAGTTCGTCCACGACGCGCGCCACTTCCTCGGGTTCCCCTGCCACTGAGCGGGGGCGGGAAGATGGAGTTCCGCTACATCTACCGCGGTCTGGGGGCCGGCCTGCTGGGCGGGCTGCTGGCGTTCGTCTTCGCCCGCATCTTCGCCGAGCCCCTCGTCCAGGAGGCGATCGACTACGAGGACGGGCGGCACGAGGCGCAGGAGGCGCTGGACGCCGCGGCGGGTCTCACCGCCGGCGCCCACGACCACGGCGAGGTCTTCAGCCGCTCGGTGCAGCGCAACCTGGGCATCGGCGTAGGGATGGCGCTGTTCGGGCTGGCGGTGGGCGGCCTGTTCGTCGTCGTCTACCTGATCGTCTCGCGCCGCTACCCGAACATCCGGCCAAGGGTGCTGGCCGCGCTGCTCGCCGGGGCCGGCTTCGTCGGTCTCTACCTCGTCCCGTTCGCGAAGTATCCGGCCAACCCGCCGGCGATCGGGCACGAGGAGACGATCGGCGCCCGCAGCGCCCTGTACGTGACGATGGTCGCGGTCTCGGTGGTCGCGTTGGGGCTCGCGGTCGTGGTGGGCCGGTGGCTGGCGGGTCGCGTCGGCACCTGGAACGCGAGCCTGGTCGCGGGGGTCGTGTTCCTGGTGCTCGTCGGCGTCGCGATGGCCCTGCTGCCCGCCTACGGGCATCTCGGTGCGAACCGGGCGGAGTTCGGTGACTTCGCCACCGAGACCCCGCAGCCGCTCACGGCCCCGAACGGCACGATCGTCTACCCGGGTTTCCCCGCCGACGTGCTGTTCCGGTTCCGGTTCTACTCGGTGGTCAGCCAGCTCGTCCTCTGGGCGACGATCGCGCTCGCCTTCGGCCAGCTTGCCGAACGCCTCGCCGTCGCGCCGGCCCGCCGGCAGGCGCGGACCGCCGCGTCCGCAGCCGACCGGCCCGCCCCCGCACCGACCACCGCCCCCGCACCGACCACCGCCGCCGGCTGAGCCCTGGCCCGTTCCCGGACGCCGGCTGTTGCCCGGGCGTCCGGGAACGGGGAACACGACGGGGAGGACGGGGGCGCGCAGGATGATCGATCACGAGGTGCGGGTACACCGCAGCGCCGAGCGGTTGGAGCGGCCGGACCAGCTTGCCTGGAAGATCGCCGCGGTGGCGGCGGACTCGGTGGAGGTGGTGCCCGAGGTCGCGGAGATGGTGATCAATCGGGTGATCGACAACGCCGGGGTCGCGGCGGCGTCGCTGCGCCGTCCGCCGGTTGCCGCCGCCCGCGATCAGGCGGTGCGCCATCCGGCTGCGCCGGGGCGGGTCGGCTCGACGGTGTTCGGCCTGCCGCGCGAGGTTCGGGTGTCGCCGGAGTGGGCGGCGTGGGCAAACGGCGTTGCGGTGCGGGAGCTGGACTTCCATGACACGTTCCTCGCCGCCGACTACTCCCATCCCGGTGACAACATCCCGCCGATCCTCGCCGCCGCGCAGCATCTCGGTCTCGGTGGCCGGGACCTCGTCCGGGGGATCGTCACCGGCTACGAGATCCAGGTCGCCCTGGTCCGTGGGATCTGCCTGCACCAGCACAGGATCGACCACATAGCGCACCTCGGCCCGTCGGTCGCCGCCGGTCTCGGGTCGCTGCTCGGCCTGTCCACCGAGGTCGTCTACCAGGCGGTGCAGCAGGCGCTGCACACGACGACGACGACCCGACAGTCCCGCAAGGGGCAGATCTCGAGCTGGAAGGCGTACGCCCCGGCGTTCGCCGGCAAGCTCGCCGTCGAGGCGGTCGACCGGGCGATGCGCGGGCAGGGTGCGCCGTCACCGGCCTACGAGGGTGAGGACGGGTTCGTGGCCTGGCTGCTCGACGGACCGGGCGCCCGGTATGTCGTGTCGCTGCCCGGATCGGGCGAGGCCCGGCGCGCCATCCTCGACACCTACACCAAGGAGCATTCGGCCGAGTACCAGAGCCAGGCGCTGATCGATCTGGCCCGCCGGCTCGGCCCCCGCCTCGGTGACCTGTCTCGCATCAGGAAGATCACGATTCACACCAGTCACCACACCCACCAGGTGATCGGCTCGGGTGCGGGTGACCCGGAGAAGTACTCGCCGACGGCCAGCCGGGAGACGCTCGACCACTCGATCCCCTACATCGTCGCGGTGGCGTTGCAGGACGGCGACTGGCATCACGAGCGGTCCTACGCCCCGCAGCGGGCGGCGCGGCCGGACACCGTGGCCCTGTGGCGGAAGATCGTCACGGTGGAGGATGAGGAGTGGACGCGCCGCTACCACGCGGCGGACCCGGCGGAGAAGGCGTTCGGCGGTCGGGTCGTCGTCGAACGGGACGACGGTGACCCGGTCATCGACGAGATCGCCGTCGCCGACGCCCATCCGCTCGGCGCGCGGCCGTTCGGACGGGCGGAGTACCTCGCGAAGTTCCGCCGGCTGACCGAGGGCGTGGTGTCCGCCGAGGAGCAGGACCGTTTCCTCGACGTCGCCGTCCGCCTACCCGAGCTCGCCCCGGACGAGCTCGGTGGGCTCACCCTGGTGCCCGAGCGGCCGCCGGCCACCGGCGAGACGGCGGGGATCTTCTGATGCTGCATGCCCGCACCCCACCCCACGCCCGCCGGGCCGCGCTGCGCGCCGCTTTGGCGTCGGGCCGGCTGCTGCGTTTCCCCGGGGCGTTCAATCCGTTGACCGCCGTCCTCATCACCGAGCTGGGCTTCGACGGGGTCTACGTCTCCGGCGCGGTGCTGGCCGCGGACCTGGCCCTGCCCGACATCGGCCTGACCACGCTGACCGAGGTCGCCGGCCGGGCCGGGCAGATCGCCCGGGTCACCGACCTGCCGACGCTCGTCGACGCCGACACCGGCTTCGGTGAGCCGATGAACGTCGCCCGCAGTGTCCAGGTCCTCGAGGACGCCGGGCTCGCGGGCTGCCACCTCGAGGATCAGGTCAATCCGAAGCGCTGCGGCCACCTCGACGGCAAGACGGTCGTGCGGGTCGAGGAGATGGTCCGCCGGATCCACGCGGCCGTCGTCGCCCGCCGCGACCCGAACTTCGTCCTGTGCGCCCGCACCGACGCCTGCGGTGTCGAGGGCCTCGACGCCGCGATCGAGCGGGCCCGCGTCTACGTCGAGGCCGGCGCCGACATGATCTTTCCTGAGGGGTTGGCGGATGCCGCCGAGTTCGAAGCCGTCCGTGCGGCCGTGGACGTGCCGATCCTCGCGAACATGACCGAGTTCGGCAAGAGCGAGCTGCTCACCGCCGCCACGTTGGAATCGGTCGGGGTCAACGTCGTCATCTACCCGGTCACCCTGCTACGCCTCGCCATGGGCGCCGCCGAGGACGGCCTGCGCCGCCTCGCCGCCGACGGCACCCAGACCGGGCTCCTCGACCGAATGCAACACCGATCCCGGCTCTACGAACTCCTCGACTACGCCGCCTACAACACCTTCGACGACAGCGTCTTCACCTTCCGCATTCCGGGATCGCCCGACGGCGCGTGATTGCAGGCGGGCGCGTGACTCTAGGCTGGCTGGTGACCCGGCGGGGGCCCGGCTCTCAGCCGCCGGCGGCGTCGGCAAGGACGCCGACCAGGGCGGTCACCGCCATCGCCACGCAGCCGCCCAGCACGACGCGCAGCGTGGGGCGCAGCAGCGCGGTGCCCGCGGCGCGCGCCGCCAGCGCCCCCGCGACCGCCAGGCCGAGCACGGTCACCGCGACGATGAGCAGGAGCCGGGCGGTGCCCGCGGGCGCCGCCATCCCGATGAACGGCACCAGCGCGCCGAGGGTGAAGCTACCCGCCGACGCCGACGCCGCCTGCAGGGGCCGGGCCTCGTTGATCTCGTTGTGGCCGAGCTCGTCGCGCAGGTGGGCGCCGAGGGCGTCACGCTCAGTAAGTTCCTCGGCGACCTTCTCCGCCAGGTCACGCGGCAGGCCGCGGCGCTCGTAGATGCCGACCAGCTCCGCGAACTCCGCCGCCGGGCTCGCCGCGAGCTCCGCCCGCTCCAGGGCGATGTCGGCGCGCTCGATGTCGGCCTGGGCGCTGACCGAGACGAACTCGCCGGCGGCCATGGACAGCGCCCCCGCCGTCAGCCCGGCGAGGCCCGCGGTGAGGATCGCGCCGCTCGACGCGCCGCTTGCAGCCACACCGACGACGAGGCTGGAGGTGGACACCAGCCCGTCGTTCGCGCCGAGGACAGCCGCGCGCAGCCAGCCGGCCCGCTGCGCGCCGTGACGCTCCCGGTGCCGGGCCATCGTGCTCGCTGCCGCCATGCCGAGCATTTCAGCATGGGCAGACCGGACCGGACACCCGCGAATGCCCTTCCTCACTGTGACAATCGCCCCGCGGCGCGAGGCCGTTGCCGGCTCTGCCCGCCGCTGCTCACTGGCCGCGCCACCGCTCACTGTCGGTGCCGCCGCTCACTGTCGGTGCCGCCGCTCACTGTCGGTGCCGCCGCTCACGCGCGGTCGGGTCGACCCATCCCCCTGCTCGCCGGCCGGCGGTCGAGCCAGGTTACGTACTGGCGCAGCCCCATGACCTCCCACAGCGTGTGCCGGCTCCAGCCACCACCGTCATGCACCCGGGCGTGGTGGGCGACCATGCGCAGCCCCTGCCCGCCGGCCGACTCGGGTCGCAGGGCGGCGCCGAGGGTCACCACCGGGGAGTTCCAGCCGGCTGCGGACCGCTCGATCCGCAGTTGGCGCCCGATGAAGAACGCCAGCCGGGTCCGTGCCGGCGGATGCCGGCGCGGGTGCACGGTGACGGATCCGACGTGCGGCCAGGCGGCGGCGTCCACCGCGGCCCGCAGCAGCACGTCCGGTTCCACCGGCAGGAAGTCGACCTCGACGCACGCCTCGCCGGCCGGGGCGGCGGGCGGGCCGGCGAGGATGAGGCCGTCGGTGTCCGGCAGCACCAGGGTCGGCAGGTCGGCGCCGTCAATCTCCCATTCCGTGCCGGCGGTCATGCCGGCCGGCCGCGGCCGGGGGAGCGGTCGTGTCGGCGGGTCACCTCCAGCATTCTGCCGACCGGCAGCTGTCCCATCCGTCACCTTTCCCACAGCGTCCATCGAGCATGGCAAACATCGGTCGGCCGGCCCAAGGGGGAAAACCCGGGGCGTCGCTCGTCCCGACCGGGACGATCCGGGCGGTGCCCCACGCGGCCGCACCGGCGGGTCGGCGTCCGGGNGGNGGAATCGACAGCCCTCCCGGCTGTTTCCGGCCACCCGACCGCACGGACGGCGCCCCCACCGATATCACCCGCCGTCAGCGCCAGGCCGATTCCGTTTCGACCGCGCCGTGCTCCCCGCCACCGATCGAATCCGCCGCCCCGAGACCGGGCTCTGCCGCGCCGGAACAGCGGCCGGAATCAGCGCGGTGTGCACTGATCCGGACCGATGCCGATCCGGACCGATGCCGACAGTGTGGATCCCCCAGGACGAACAATAGGTTCACCACCGTTTCGCACTGAGGATGCCGGGGTGATATCGCCGTGTCCCTTCACGACCCGAAGGGGTCTGACCCGTATCGGTCCGGCGCGGCGCCGGTCCCAGCCGGCCCCAGCAACCCGTACGAGCAGAGCTGAGTGGCCGGCGCCGACCGGGGCAACGCGCTCGCCGCCGGGTGGCAGCCCCGGCCGCAACCCGCCCCCATCGCGCTGGCACCCGGCGAGGTCGTGCTGGCGCAGGGGGCCGTCCGCCTCGACCGGCTCGACCGGCTCGACCGGCTCAGCCGGCCCGCTCCGGTCGCGCGCGGGCGGTGTCGATGAGCACGGCCGCGGCCGCCCTGGCGTCGGCGAGTGGCGCGGGATCGTTGAGCGAGGTCGCGAGCGCCGTCGCGCCCTCGAACAGGACGGCGAGCTGACGGCCGAGCGCGGCCGGATCGGTGGCGCCGGCCGCCTGGGCGGTCTCGGTCAGCAGGCGCGTGAACGCCTCCTTGTGCCGGACCACCGCCCGCTCGACCGCCGGCACCGTCCCGGCGGTCTCGACCGCGGCGTTGTGGAACGGGCAGCCCCGTAGCCTCGCCTCGCCGGTCGCGGGGCCCGCGGGGTCGGCCGCGAACAGGGCGAACAGGGCGAGCAGGCGGTCGCGGGGGAGCAGGTCGTCGCGGGCCAGGGCGCGCTCCCGCGGCGGCGCGGCGATCGTGTCCAGCCGGTGCAGGTACTCCTCCACCAACGCGTTCTTGCTGGGGAAGTGCTGGTAGAAGGTCCGCTTGGAGACCTGGGCGACGTCGGTGAGCCGCTCCATGCCGGTGGCGTTGATGCCCTCGGCGTAGAAGAGCCGGTCCGCCGCCCGCAGGATCCGCTCCCGGGCGCCGCGCCCGCCTCGCCTACCCGGCGTGGCCTCGCCCCGATCGTCCGACATGTCGTCAAGGTAGACCGGTCGTTGTACTTCTGTCGAGCGCCCTGCTACCGTCGCAGAAGTACACCGATCGTTCTACTTTGGTGGGCGTGCCGGTCCCCGCTGCGTTCCGCCGCCGGGAGGACCCCATGCAGCACACGACCTTCGGCCGCGCCACCGGCCTGCGCGTCAGCGAGCTTGCGCTCGGCACCGGCAACTTCGGCACCCGGTGGGGCAGCGGCGCCGAGCCCGCGCAGGCGCGCAAGATCCTCGACCGGTTCGCCGAGGCCGGCGGGACGGCCCTCGACACCGCGGAGAGCTACCAGTTCGGCGAGTCCGAGGAGATCCTCGGCCGCCTGCTCGCCGGCACCCGGTCGCACTTCACCATTGCGACGAAGTTCAGCCTCGGCGTGGCCGGCGACGGCGGCGTGCTCGGCACCGGCAACGGCCGGCGCAGCATGGCCCGCGCCGTCGAGGGCAGCCTCGCCCGCCTCGGCACCGACTACCTCGACCTGCTGTGGGTGCACTTCCCCGACACCGTCACCCCCGTCGAGGAGATCATGCGCGGATTCGACGACCTGGTTCGCGCCGGCAAGATCCTCTACGGCGGACTGTCGAACTTCCCGGCCTGGCGCTCGGCGCGGGCCGCGACCCTGGCCGAGCTGCGCGGCCTCGCCCCCCTCACGGCCGTCCAGTGCGAGTACAGCCTCGTCGAACGGACCGCCGACCGCGAGATCCTGCCGATGGCGCAGGCGCTGGGCCTGGGCGCCGCCCTGTGGTCCCCGCTCGGCGGCGGGCTGCTCACCGGCAAGTACCGCACCGGCAGCGCGGGCCGACTGACCGACCTCGGCCGGCTCGTCCACGTCGAGGACGAGGCCCGCAAGACCGCCGTCGTCGACGCGCTGCTCGCCGTCGCCGCCGACCTCGGCGTGCCGCCCGCCCGGGTCGCCACCGCCTGGCTGCGCGAGCACGCCGCCCGCGCGTCGACCGCCCTCGTCCCGATCATCGGCCCGCGCACGATCGAGCAGCTCGACGACTACCTCGCCGCGCTGGACATCCGCCTCGACGAGGCCCAGTACCGCCGCCTCGACGAGGTCAGCCGGGTCGACCTCGGCCAGCCGCACGACCAGATCGCCGCCCAGCGCGCCGCGACCCTGGGCGGCGACGCGACCGCGTTCCGCTCCTTCCTGCCCGTGGCCTGACCGCCTCCTCGACGCCCTGACGCATCTCCCGGCCCCCTGATCGTCGGCTTCGTCACCGTCTCCGGGGCGCCGGCCGCCGCCCGGCGGGGGCCCGTCGAGGCTGGGCAGTATGCGCGGGGCGACCGGTCTGATGCCACGTGTCACAATTCGGGGGATGGCTACCGGGGGACTGGACCGGCCGTACACCGACGGCCGGTGGGATTTCTTCATTTCCTATACGGCGCGGGACCGGGCCTGGGCGGAGTGGATCGCCTGGCAGTTGGAGGCCGCGGACTTCCGGGTGCTCGTGCAGGCCTGGGACATGGTGGCGGGTTCCAACTGGTCCGCCGCCATGCAGGACGGCATCCGGTACAGCACCCGCACCCTGGCGGTCCTCTCCGCCGCCTACCTGGAGTCGGTATACGGCGAGCAGGAGTGGCAGGCCGCGTTCGTCGCCGACCCGGACGGCGCGGCCCGCCGCCTGCTCCCGGTGCGGATCGAGAACTGCGCGCGCCCCGGAGTGCTCGGCTCGAGGGTGTCCGTCGACCTGTTCGGCCTGGCCGCGCACGGCGCCCGCGACGTCCTCCTCCATGCCGTTCAGGCCGCGATCTCCGGCCGGGCGAAGCCCCCCGCCGAGCCGCATTTCCCGGGCGGCGGACCCATCCCCCCGAAAGCCCCGACCGCCCGCCGTGCGCCGTTCTTCCCCGGTTTCCCGGACGGCCCGTCCACCGCGTTGACCGGCCCGTCGATCATGCCAGCGTCTGCCGCGCCGCCGACTGCTACAGCGGAGCGCACGCGCAACGATCCGTCCTGGCTGCCGGCCGGAGCGCGGGCGGAGGCGTCCGGCGGTTCCCAGACGGCGCCGCCGATGCGCGCGGAGCCCGAGACGCCGGGGGAGTGCCGGGCACTGCTCATCGGCGTGCCCGGTTACGACGACGAAGGGCTGCCCCCACTGCCGTGGCTCGCGCCGCTCATGGATGCCACGGCCGAGTCACTGGAGCGGGTCGGCTACCGGGCTGACGTCCACGACCGGTCGCGGCTCGGTCTCAGCGCGATCAAGTCCGCGATCCATGCCTTCCTGCGCGACGCGGCGCCCGATGACACGCTGCTGCTGGTTCTGGCCGGCCACGGGGTCCACCACGACGGTCGCGACTTCCTCGTCCCCGCCGACGCCGACCTCGGCTACCAGCCGTTCTGGGACCTGTGCGTGCCCCTGGACTGGGCTCGCACGATCTCCCGCAGCGCGGCCGGCCGCGTGCTGGTGATCGTCGACGCCGCCGCCGACCTCGCCGACGACGAGGTGCGCGCCGCCATGACCGAGGACGGCTGGGCGGAGGGGCGCCTGCCCGCGGCCGAGGGCACCGAGGTCGCGTACCTGATCCGGCAGACGCGGTCGCCGGGCGTGCGGTCGCCGCTGCTACGGGCCCTGGTGGATGTCCTGGCCAGCCCCGTTGTCCCCGGCGACCTGCGGATTCTTGAGGAGGCGCTGCGCCGTCGCCTGGCCCTCGCCGGGCCGACCGACTCGGCGGCCGACGGCCCGGTCAGCCTGGCCGGCGCGGCGGGAGCGGCGGGAGCGGCGGGAGTGATCGACCCGGCCGTGGTCGCAGACTGCGTCGCCGGCTCGGCGAGTCCGGGCGGTGCCGGCGTCGGATCGCCGCCCTGCGCGCTGCGACTGGTCCTGTACTGCGACCCGCGCGAGTTCCGGCCATTTCCGGCCGCCCCGTCCGCCGGCTCGCCGGCATCCCCGGAGCATCCCTGGCGCCGCGCCGCCGATCGGCACGCCGCCTGGACCCTCATGGGGGACGGCCCGGCCGCCGAAGAGTTGCGCGCGCAGACCATCGACCTCGTCGCCCGCCTGGGTATCGGGCGCGACCGCGCCGCAGCCGGTCTGAACGCCGATCCCTGGCTGGACCAGACGCTCGCGCTACGACTGATGAAGCGGATCGAGTTCC
The DNA here is from genome assembly GCF_000948395.1 of Frankia torreyi. Classification (GTDB taxonomy): domain Bacteria; phylum Actinomycetota; class Actinomycetes; order Frankiales; family Frankiaceae; genus Frankia; species Frankia torreyi. The sequence goes on from NZ_JYFN01000010.1 coordinate 21,072, forward strand.
TGGTCAGGCGGCTGCCAGTCGACCCGCCACCGCTTTCGCCTGCCGAGGCCGGCCTGCTGGTCGCGGTGCCGTTCCTGCACGAAGCCCTCTGGACGACCTTGGTGGCACGCGCGTCCGTCGCGCACCCGGCCGGGTCCGACCGGGATGGCTGGACGGCCGGACGGGACGTCGAGCGGACGGAGTTCGAGAACTTCACCCGGCTGCACCCTCGGCTGCTGCGCCGCATCGACCGGGCCCGACGGGCAGGAGACACCGGCGCGGCCGAGGCAATCGGCTGGTGGCTCGCGCACCGCTGGGTGGCCCGGCGTCCGGAGTCCTACACCGGCCCGGTGCTCGCCGGCCTGCTCGCCGGGGTCGATCCCGAGACGCCGGCCGGGGATGTTTTCACCGCCGCGCGGGCGAGTGCCCTGCTCACCGCGGTGCGCGCCGACCCCGCGTACCTGAACCGGCCCGGCCAGGCCGCGGCGCTGCTCGATCTGGTCACGGTCGCGCCCGCGACCGGGGACGAGATGACCCTGCGGGAACGGTTCGTCGGCTACCTGCTGACCATCGGCCAGCGGATGGCCCTCGAACCCGCGGCACTGCCGGACGTCATCGTCGAGCACCTCGGCGTGGGCGACCCGGTCGACCTCGGCGTGCTGGGCGAGACCATCCGCCAGGCGCAGTGGCAGCATCGGGGTCGGTCCGGCCGGGCGCTGTCCGCCCGCTGCCAGCACCAGGCCGTCCAGGTCGCTCTGGAGCGGCACACCACCGAGCTCGACAGCCTGCTCGCCGAAGCCCATCGGGTCACCGGCGAGATACCGGCGCTGGCCCACCTGCCCACCCATGCCACCGCCGACGCCGTGCGCGCCGTCGAGGTCGACGGGCAGCCCGCCTACAGCTCGGCGGGTGCCCAGTTCCGGCTCGCCGAGGACAAGGTGCAGGAGCTGCTCATGGGCGAGCAGCTCTACACCAACCGGGGCCTGGCGATCCGCGAGCTTTACCAGAACGCCCTCGACGCCTGCCGCTACCGCCGGGCCCGCGAGGAGTATCTGGCCCGCACCACCGGGCGGGTGAGCCCGTGGACCGGGCGGATCAGCTTCACCCAGGGCTTCGAGCCGGACGGTGGTGCCTACCTCGAATGCCACGACAACGGCATCGGGATGGGCCTGCGCGAGCTCACCGACGTCTTCGCGGAGGCGGGAACCCGGTCGGTGGATCTGCCCGAGGTCATCGAGGAGATGGTCGCCTGGAAGTCCTGCGACCCGCCGATCGAGTTCCATCCGAACAGCCGCTTCGGCGTCGGCGTGCTGTCCTACTTCATGATCGCCGACGAGATCACGATCGAGACCTGCCGCCTCGGCCTGGACGGCCGGCCCGGCGACCGGTTCCGGGTCATCATCGCCGGCCCGGGAAACCTCTTCCGGGTCCAGAACCTCGGGCCCGGCGCCGCCGCAGGGACCAGCGTGCGGCTGCATCTGAGCCGCGGGGCGGGCCAGGCCACGGTGTCCTGCGTCGACCTGCTGCGTCGCATCCTCTGGGTCGCCGAGTTCGAGACGCAGGCCACCGAGGGCGTCGCCCGCGCCCACTGGTCCCCCGGCGAGCTGGCCGACTTCGCTCCCGTCGGCGACGTCGGGCCGCTGGATGGGCTGGCGCGCCGTTGGACCTCGCCGATCGTGCCCGCGGGAGAGGGCGTCTGGTGGGCGAATGGTCGTGGTGCGCTGCTGGCCGACGGCCTCTGGGTGGGCCAAATCGTGTTCGGCGTCGTCGTCAACCTCACCGGCCGGCTCGCACCCGAACTGTCGGTCGACCGCAACGAGATCCGCGAGCTGGTCGACGAGCCGGCGGTGGACGAGCGGCTCGCGGCCGCGGTGCCCCGGCTGCTCGCCGCCGGCGCCTTCGAGCTGACGTACGAGTGGCTGTCGTCCCTCGCACGCCACTTTCCCCTCGTCGCGGATGTCATCCTTGCCGCGCTGCTGGCCGGCGGCGCCCGGACCTGGCCAACCGCGGACGGCGCGGCGGTGCCGATGGACCGGGTCGGTTGCTTTCCACTCGACGGTGAGCTCCTGCCGACGGTGCCGCGTCAGCAACTGGACATCAACACCGGGTACTGGTACCTCCCCGATGCCCTCGTCTTCCGTCGGCTCGCGGTGTGGGCGACCGCCACCAGGCCCGGACCACCGCCCGAGTCCCGATCCGTGCCGAGCGACCTCGTGCTGGCGGGCATGCTCAACGTCTTCCTCCTCGCGGAGCCGCCGCGCGAACTGAGCGTCGTCCTGTTTCTGGCCGGCCGGCTGCGCCGCCCTCCCGACGAGATCCATCGGCGCATCGGCGCGCTCGGCCTCGGCTCCTGGAGTGGCAAGGCCACCACCGTCTCCGCCGTCACCCGCGGCGACCTGGTGCTCCTCAGCGCCGAACTGGACGGCGGCCAGCCGTTGCTGCTGCCGCAGATGCCTCTGGGCCACGCCGTTCTCGCCGCGCAGAGCCTCGGCCTCGGGCTCGGTGAGGTCGTCCGTCGGTTGCGGGAGCTGGGACTGGAGATCTTCCCCGCCGGAACGGGTGAGGTGGACCTGCTCGCTCTCGACCTCGTCCTGCTCAGCACCGATCTCACCGGCCGGGCCCCCTGGCTGTCGCGGGATCGGGTCCCTCTGGCCCACGTGCTGCGCGCCGCGCTGCACACCGGCCTGACGATCGACGCGCTGTCAGCCCGCCTGCGGACTCTCGGGCACCGCGCCCATGTACTGTCCGGCGTGTCGGCCACCCCGTTCGAGCAGGACGACGTTCTCCTGTTCAACGCGGACGACCGCGATGCACTCGCCGGGTGGCCGGTGCCCGTCGGCTTCGTCCTGCTGGCAGCCGTGCGGACCGCGCGCTCTCCCCGCGAGGTCGCGCGCCGGCTCGCCGCACTCGGTCTCCCCGCGGCGCGGACCAGCCATCTGCCGGCGGCCGTGGACGCCTTCGAGCCTGAACTGGTCGAAGCCGACTTCTCCCGGGACTTCCGCCAGGCGGGGGTGCCGGTCTCCCGGATAGCGGTGCTGCGCACCGCGCAGCAGACGGCCACGCCTCCGGAGGAGGTGATCACGCAGTTGCGCGGCCTTGGCTTCACGGTCGCGGAGCTCGCCGGCACCGACCTGGCGGACGCGCGGATGTTGATCGGCGGGGNCGGTTCCGGGCTGCGGCGTCTCGCCCATGGCGACCGGGTCGGCCTGGTCGACGTGCTCGGGCTCGCCGGGACGCTGGGCCTGCCGGCGGAGTCGGTGGCGGGGCTGTTCGACCGCGTCGGTATCGCTACGCCCGACCTCATCGGTTTCGCGTCGAAGCCGGAGGACGCCGTCCTGTTCAGCTACCGTCTCGACGGCGCCGTGCTGTCGTTGGCGCGGGACCGCGGCGACGCCTTCCCGGTCGCCCAGCTGCTGGCCGCCGCCGCGCGGCTCGGGCGCAGTCCCGCCGAGCTTGCCGAGCGGGTCCGCTATCTGGGCGTCGCTGTTCCCGATCCGACCGGTTGGGACGCCTCGCCGCTGGCCACCGAAGATGTTCGTCTGCTGTCGCACGACGCCGGTCTCGACGGCCCGTGGCTGCCGGCGGGAACGGTGTCGAGTGCCCATCTGCTGCGCGTCGCGGCGGCGACCGGCCGGTCGCCGGGAGAGACCGCGCGTCGCCTCGGCGACCTCGGTTTCCGCGCCGGCCCGGTACCCGAGACCGCCCTCACCGCGGCGGAGGATCGGGTTCTCACCGCGTTGCTGAGTCCGGCGAAGTACTGGAGTGCCCTGCGGATCTGGACCGAGCCCACCCGAGCGGGACTACTTGCCGTCGCGCGACTGTCGGGCCGTGCGCCATCGGACCTCGCGCGCTGGCTGCGCGGCCTCGGATTGCGACCGGACGCCATGACCGTCGAGCCGGACGGCGTTGTGCCGTGGGACCGCAACCTCGACGTGGACGTGACCGGCGACGACCTCGACCTCGACCTGTTGAGTCGGGACGTCGACGGGCAGGCGCCGTGGCTCACCGACGGAGCCGTCCCGACGGGGCATGTCCTGGCCGTCGCCGGGCTGACTGGTCGGCGCCCGGCGGACCTCGTCGACACGCTGCGCCGGCTGGGCTTCGCGACGGCGGACGTCGGCCGCGAGGCCGCCACCGGGTACGCGGGGCCGGCGGCCGTCGACGCAGTGGATGTAGTGTTGCTCAGCCGTGATCTCAACGGAGAGTCGCCGTGGCTGGCCGGCGGGCGGCTGCCGCGGGCGCACCTGCTGCACGCGGCCTGCGTGCTCGGCTGTGACGTCGCCGAGGTGCGGGAACGGTACGCCCGGCTCGGGTTCGCAGTGCCGGACAGGACGCAGGAGATGGACCGCGTCGAGCGGGCCGCGGTGACCGTCGCGTTCTACCGCGCCGACACCGCCGACCCGCAGCTGACGCCGGTGTCGTCCGCCACGACGCTCGGGGTCGCCGAGTTCACCGGCCGGGCGCCCGGCGAGGTCGCGCAGACCTTCGCCGGCCTCGGTCTGCGCGTCGACCACGACCGCCTTGACACCGCTGTGCGCTGCCTTGATCCGCGCCTTGATCCGGACGGGACGGCCTTGACGGGGCTGACCGCGCGGGATGTGCTGCTGCTCAGTGCCCGGCTGGACGGGTGCGGGCCGTGGCTCGGTCGCGGGCCGGTGCCGCTCGCCCACGTCATCGGCGCAGCCGGCTACCTGCGGTGGACGCCGGGCCGGGTCGCCGACCGGCTGGCCGCGCTCGGCTGTCACGTCCCGATGCTGGTCGACGCGGCCCGGGAGGCGTTCATCGACGGTGTCGACGGCGCGCTCGTCGACCTCCTGCGCGATCACCAGAGCCGGCATGTCGACCGGGCGTTCTCCCGCGCCGAGGTCCTCGTCGCGTCCTGGCGCTACCGCTGGACGCCGCGGCGCATCGCCGACCGGCTCGCCGAGCTGGGCTTCGCGGTACCCGCCCGGGCGACCTTCGACCGCTGACGGCGGCCCGTCCGCCGACGGCCGGCCGACGGGCCCGGCCGGCCGCCATCCCGCGCGCCTGTCCGCGGCAGGTCCGTGGACCCGGGCACGTCCCGTCAGGTCGGGGAGCCGGCCCACAGGTCGGGGCCGAAGACCTCGTAGCGGATGCGCTGCGCGGGCACGCCGCGGCGCAGCAGGCCCGCGCGCGCGTCGCGCAGGAACGGCAGCGGTCCGCACAGGTAGGCGCGGGCACCGTCGGGCAGGGGAACCGCGTCGAGGTCGACCGTGCCGGTGTGGCGGGACTCGCCCCGCGCCCCGCCGGCGCCCGGGGTGGCGCCGGTGCCCGCCGCGGTGCCGATGCCCGCCGGCCTGCCGGTGCCGGACTCGTACCAGGTGTGCAGGCGGAAGTCCCGCAGGAGGGCGCCCATCTCGAGCATCTCGGAGCGCAGCGCGTGGTGGTCGGGGGAGCGGTCGGCGTGTACGGCCACGACCGGGCGTTCCGGCTGCAGCCGGGCCGTGTGGCCGAGCATCGCGATCATCGGGGTGACACCGATGCCCGCGCTGATCAGCACGAGCGGGTCGGCGCCGGTGGCGAGCGTGACGTCGCCGGTCGGCGGGCTCACGTCCAGGATGTCGCCGACCTTGACCTGGTCGTGCAGATGGGAGGAGACGACGCCCGCGGGCGCGCCGGCGGTGCCCGGCACCCGGCGCACGGTGATCCGCAGGCTGCCGGCGCCCGGCGCCCGGGACAGGCTGTACTGCCGGGCCTGCCGTCCGCCGCCGGGCAGGTCCACCGCGACGGAGATGTACTGGCCGGCCAGGTACGTCGGCAGCGGCTCGGGGCCGGTCGGCACGAGGTCGAAGGAGATTACCTCGGCGGTCGCCACGGTGCGCGCGGTCACCCGCCAGGGCCGCCAGACGTGATCCGGGTCCGCGCCGACGCGCTGGGAGATCCGCCCCTCCTCGGCGATGAGTGCGGTGGCGAACAGCCAGTAGACCTCGTCCCAGGCGTCGTGCACCTCGCGGGTCACCGCGTCGCCGAGCACCTCGCCGACCGCGGCGAGCAGGTGCTGACCGACGATCGTGTACTGCTCGGGCCGCACCCCCAGCGAGACGTGCTTGTGCGCGATGCGGCGCAGCACCGGGGCGAACGACGACCCCGACCCACCGAGCAGGTGCCCGGCGTAGGCGACGATGGCCGCGGCCAGCGCCTGCCGCTGCTCGCCGGTGGCCTGGTTGCCCTGGTTGAACAGGTTCAGCAGCTCGGGATGGGCGGCGAACAGGCGCGGGTAGAACGCGGCGGTGATCTCGACGGCATGCTCGGCGACCACGCCCGCGGTCGCTCCGACGACGGCGGCGGAACGTTCGGACAGCATGGGATGACCTCCGGACTCGGACATGGCGGCGCCGCACGGTGTGGGGAGGTGCCGCGGGGAGATCTCCAGTGGCGGCCAGCTCCACTTCTACGTGTCGTAGTAGCTGGACGGCGCAAGCATAGTGAAAACCCGTCCCCAAGACCGCTTTTCGGGCCTCATGGTGTCGTTCACAGCCCGTGCCCGTCCGGCCTCACCCGGCGTCGGCGGGATCCGGGCCGTGTTCGGCCCAGGTCCCCACGTGAGATCGAGTGGCGGTGTTCGGTCGCGCGCTGACCGCCCGGACCAGGGGAGATGCCCCCTGCGGCGCGATCGGGACAGCGTCCCCGGCGATGATCGGACGCCGGCCGGCGACGGGCTCTACGGTGAGGGCACGTTCCCCTACCGGCTTGGCCTGCCGACGGCGGCGTCCGGTTGCCGCCGGTCGGTGCGTGATGGTTTGGTGTCTCACCAGGTGTTGCTGCTGTCTAGCAGCGCCAGATTCCGTCCAGCCGTGCCAGAGGAGCAGCGACGATGACGCAGGCGATCCCGGAGCAGTCGTTCGAGCTGGGCCTGGCCGGGAAGGCCGCGGTGGTCACCGGCGCCGGGGCCGGCATCGGGCAGGCCATCGCGGTGGCGCTGGCCCGCGTCGGGGTGTCGGTGGGGCTGGTCGAGATCGACCCGGAGCGGGCCGCGAGCACGCGCGAGATCATCGAGAAGGCGGGCGGCACGGCGCTGACGCTGCCCACCGACGTGATGGACACCGCGGCGCTGGCCGGCTCGATCACCGCCGCGCACGGGGAGTTCGGCCGGCTCGACATCCTCGTCAACAACGCCGGCGGGGTGAAGGCCAACCGCTTCCTGAAGCAGAGCGAGCGCAGCTGGCGCCGGCACATCGACATCAACCTGGTCAGCATGATCGCGGCGACGTCGACCGCCGCGCCGCTGATCGCCGCGGGCGGTGCCGGCGGGTCGATCCTCAACATCACCAGCATCGAGGGGCAGCGCGCGGCGCCGCTGTACGCCGTCTACGCCGCCTGCAAGGCCGGCATGATTTCCTTCACCCGGACGATGGCCCTGGAGCTCGGCGAGGACCAGATCCGGGTCAACGCCCTGGCGCCCGACCACACCGCCACCGCCGGCATGCGCGGCATCTTCGCCGGCCCGGTCGACCCCGACAACCTGCCGCCGCTGGCGCCGCAGCGCCAGTCCGACGTGGAGCGCTACGTCCCGCTCGGCCGGGAGGGCCACGCCGACGAGGTCGGGGACGCCGCGGTGTTCCTCAGCTCCGACCGGGCGAAGTACATCACGGGCGTCACGCTCAACATCGACGGCGGCGCCTGGGCGTCCAGCGGCTGGGGGCGCGCGGGCGACGGCTGGACGCTCTACCCAGGAGACACCTCCGTCACCCTGTGACGCCGTCCGGAGGTGACGGCGTCCGGAGATTCAGACGGCGAGGCTCTCCCGCCTGGTGAGCCGCCCGTCGACCGTGCTCGGCGTCCCGGGCCGCCCGGCGCCGGACGACCGCACCCGGTGGCGGTTCGCCCTGCGCCGGACGCCCGACGGCCACGCTAGGACGACCAGCCACCCGCGGCTGTTTCGGCGACGCAAACACCGCATCTCGCGGGACACGGCTGCGCGGGCGCGGCGGGTGGGCTCAGACGCGGGCGGGCTGGCTCAGACGTCGATGGGCGGGCTCAGGCGACTCGGGATCGCGATCCGGTTCCACGCGTTGATGGTCACGATGGCGAGGATCAGGTCCGCGGCCTCCTTCTCCGACCAGCTCTTCGTGACCAGTGCCCAGGTCTCGTCGCTCACCCCGTCCGGGCCGAGCCGGGTGGCCTCGTCGGTGAGCGCGAGCGCCGCCCGTTCGCGCTCGTCGAAGAACGGCGCCTCCCGCCAGGCCCCGACCGCGAACAGCCGGCGCGAGGACTCCCCGGCCGCGAGGGCGTCCCGGCTGTGCATGTCCACGCAGAACGAGCAGCCGTTGATGATCGAAGCCCGCAGTTTGACCAGCTCAAGGACCGTGTCGTCGACGTTCTCCCGGACGTAGCGCTCCAGGCCGAGCATCGCCCGGTACCCCTCCGGCGCAACCTCCGCCACGTTCAACCGCTGGGTCATCTCTCGATCCCCTTCCCGACTGGCCGGGGCCTGCCGCCCCGGGCGGGGCCGCCCGAACGGCGACCCCTGTGGGGAGGGACGGGGCCGCGGGCCGCGGTGTGACATGCCACGGGCCGGCCGCTTCCCGCGTTAGTCGCCGCTGCGGGGGGAGGGCAGCTTGCGGGCGATGGTGAGTCCGTCGGCGATCGGCAGCATCACGACTTGTACCCGGGAATCGGCGGCGAGCAGCCGGTTGAACTCCTGGACGGCGACCACCGCCGGATTTTCCGAGCGTGGGCGCACGACTGCACCGTATTGCAGAACATTGTCCACGATGATGACCCCGTTGGGGTTCATACGGGGCACAAGCAGGTCGTAGTAACGCTGATAGGAGACCTTGTCCGCGTCGACGAAGGCCAGGTCGAAGGTGGGTTCCTCGGCGAGGTTCGCGAGGCTGTCGGCGGCCGGCCCGAGGACGAGGTCTATCCGGTCGGATACGCCGGCCCGATCCCAGTGCCTGCGGGCGATCGCGGTCCATTCGTCGCTGACGTCGAGGCAGAGCAGCCGGCCGCCGGCCGGCAGACCGCGGGCGATGCACAGGGCCGAGTAGCCGGTGAAGGTGCCGACCTCGATGGCCCGACGGGGGGCGATCGAGGCGGTCAGGATGGTCAGCAGGGTGCCCTGCTCGGCCGGCACCTGCATCTCCGCCTCGGGCAGCGCGGCGGTGAGCGCCGACAGGTCGCCGAGGACCTCGTCCGGTGGCGAGCTGTGCTTGGTCAGATATGCGCCGATTTTTCCACTGAGAAAGGCGGATTTCGAGCCCCGGCCGCCGCCTCTGATGACCTCGCGGCGGACCGTCTCGGCGCTGAGCGCCGTGGCTTCCCGAATGCGTTGTGCCGGACTTCTCGACATGATCAGTGGGTGCTCCGTCTCTGGTCGCTCGGTGCGAAAATAGCCGCCCGGCGGCGAATTGCCGGCGCGCTACCGCGGTTCGGCCAGGAAAGAAACGGTAAAGATCACAGATGGACCTCGGGTGGCCGGCGAGCCCACCGCGTGCTCGTCAGGGTTCTCGTCCGGCCTCGCGGTCTCGGTGGGGATCGTCGACGATTTCCAGGAGCCCGAGTTCCGGAGGATGCCGGAGGTGGCTGGCCTCGGCCCGCTGCGGCGGCACCGCCGCGACGCTCTCGCCGGACTGCGGGCTCGCCCACGGCAGGTCGAGAACGACACACAGGCCACCGGCCGTGGCGGGGACCAGCGCAATCGTCCCGCCGTCGGCGGTCACCAGGGCGTGCACGATCGCGAGACCGAGCCCGTGGCCACGCCGATCGGCGCGGCGCGGCGTCCGGTCCCGGTCGGCGACCTGCCCGTCCGAGCCGCCCCGCTCGTTGCCGCTTCCCCGCTCGGCGCCGGTTCCCCGCTCGGCGCCGGTTCCCCGCTCGTTGCCGGATCGCTGCGCCTGGCTCGGCTCGCGTCCGCCGGCGGCGCCACCGAAGCGGCGGAAGGCCGCCTGCCGCTGCTCGGCACTCATGCCGCTGCCGCTGTCGGTGACGGTGAGGCGGATCGCCGGCCCGGCCGAGGCCGCCGGGGCCGGGCGCGACTCGATCCGGATTTGGCCGCCGGGCGGGGTGGCCTCGAGGGCGTTGCTGAGCAGGTTGTCGAGGATCTGCTCGAGATGGCCGGGGCCGCTGGCCACCGTGTGCGCGTTGTCGACGTCCCAGGTCAGCGCGATGTCCGCGGCGGCGGCCACCGGCCGCCAGATCAGGCAGCGCTGCGCGGTCACCGGCGCGAGCGCAACCGGCCGGGCGGCGGTCGGGGCGTGCTCGGCCCGGGAGACGGCGAGCAGCCCGTCGACCATGCGGGACAACCGGTGCACCTCGACCAGGGTGCCGGCGACCTCCGCGGCGACCGTGGCGTCGACGTCCTGTTCCAGCAGCTCCAGGCGCAGCCGCATCGCGGTCAGCGGGGTGCGGATCTGGTGGGAGACGTCGGCGAGGAAATGCCGCTGGCTGTCGACGAGGGACTGGATCCGGTCGGCCATCGCGTCGAAGGTCGCCGCGACCTCCCGGACCTCGGGCGGCCCGCCGACGGCCCGGGCCCGGATCGTCAGGTCACCCGTGCCGAGCTCGCCGGCGGCGTGCCCGAGCCGGCGCAGTGGGCGGCCCACCCAGCGGGCCAGCAGGATGGAAATCGCCAGGGCCGCCAGCGCGACCAGCATGCCGCCGACGGCGATCATCGTCCACCGCTGGTTGATCGAGGTACGCAGCCCGTAGTCGCTGCGCGCGACCACGAGGACGCCGACCAGTCCGCCCGCGTTGGACACCGGCGCCACGAGGATCATGCGGTGCCCGTTGGCGTTGCTCGGCTCGATCGTCACGCTGTGGTGGTGCGCGCGGGCGAGGTCCTGCGGCGTGACCGGAATGTCCTCGCCGGTGTCGGCCACGGGGCTGTCGTCGGTGCGGTAGAGACGCAGCTCGTCGGGCGGCACGTCCGCGCTGTCGCGGCGGGGCACCGGCAGCGGCGCGGCGTCCGGCGACAGCCGCCGCCACTTCACCTCGGCGACGTAGGCGTCGGTCGACGCGGACAACCGCAGCCCGAACAGGGCCCGGTCATGCCGAGTGGCGTCCAGGCCCATCGGGACGCACAGCCCGACGAGCAGGGCCGCGGTCAGCAGGAGCTGGGCGGCGAGGATCCGCCGGCTCATCGGCCCGGCAGCTCCTGCCGCCGATCACCCTGCGCCGGCAGGCGGCTCGGATCGGCCGGCCCGGCCGCGGCCTGTGTCCCGGCGGCCTGTGTCCCGGCGCCCTGGGCCCTGGCGCCCTGGGCGCCGGCCAGTCGGAAGCCCACTCCGTACACCGTCTCGATCAGTTCCGGTTTGCCTAGTTTGCGGCGTATCGCGCCAATGTGCACATCGAGGACCTTCGGCGAGCCGAACCAGTCCCCCCAGACCCCGGTGAAGATCTCCTGCCGGGTCCGCACCCGGCCCGGATCGGCGGCGAGGAACGCCAGCAGGTCGTACTCGCGAGCGGTGACGGCGACGGGGCGGTCGTCGACGGTGATCCGGCGGCTGCGTCGGTCAAGGGTGAGCGGGCCGTGCCGGAGCAGGTCGGCGTCCCCACCGCCCGCCCGCCCGGCGGTGCGCCGGCGCACCGCCCGCATCCGGGCCAGCAGTTCGGCGAATCCGAACGGCTTGACCAGGTAGTCGTCCGAGCCCAGGTCGAGCGCCTCGACCCGGTCGGCCTCGTCCCCCCGGGCCGTCACGACGATCACCGGGATGTCGGTGCGCTCGCGGATGCGTCGGCACACCTGCGCGCCGTCCATGTCCGGCAGGCCCAGGTCAAGCAGCACGAGGTCGGGCGGGGAGGGACCGGCGACCTGGTCGAGGGCGGCTGCGCCGCTGCGCACCCGGCTCGCCGTGTAGCCGGCCCGGTCCAGCCCGCGGACGAGCTGCGTCCCGAGCCCGTCGTCGTCCTCGACCACGAGGATCCGGGCGCCGGCCGGGTCGGGCTGGCGGGGCGGGTCGAGCTGGCGGGACGGGTCAGGCTGGCGTGGCGGGTCCGGCACCTGTCCCGAGAAACGGTGGCCTGCGGGCGTCGCCATCTTCCCAGCCTAGGGCTCCCACTCAGACAGGTGGTGGCGCCCCGGCAGGCGTGACCGCCGCGTCGCCGACCCCTCACCCACCTGCGGCGGACTCGCCCCCGGGCTGCGGGTCGACGCTGGCCACCGCCGCGGCGAGCGTCGCGGCGAGCGAGTGGCGCGGCAGGTCGATCAGCCGGGCGGCGAGCAGATCAGGGTCGGCCACGGCCCGGCGCACGGCGGCCAGGGCCTCCCGCTGGGACGGCGCCCGGCCGTCGGCCTTCCGAACGATCCGGATCAGGCCGTCGCGCCAGACGTTGCCGATCTTGCCGTGCGGACGGTCCAGCAGCCAGCGGGCGAGGCGCGGGCCGGGGTCCAGGACGGCGGGGTCGACCGCGGCGAACGTCACCAGGCGGGTCGCCTCCCAGACCCCGTCCCCGCCGCCGTGGTGGTTCTGGTCGGCGGCGGCTGCGTCGTGCTCGGGCGTGGGGACCCACTTCGCCCGCAGCGGGTGGAGGGCATCCCGCGGGCCGCCCCCGGCGCCCAGCACGGGATGGTCGGCGGTCACGATCACGGCGAGCCGGTCGGCGTTGACCGCCAGCAGCAGCCGCGTCAGCCACGGGCCGGGATCGTCGGACAGGTCGGCGACGGCGGACAGCGGCCCGCCCGCTCCGGCGGCGGCCGTCGGCAGCCCGCGTTCGACGACCGTCGCGAGGTGCGCGTGAGCCGCGTCCAGCGCGGGGCGCTCGCCGACGAAGACCGCCCGGCCCGGCGCCGCCGCCAGGAACCCGGTCGCCGCGGCGATGACGGGTTCGGCCAGCGGCACCGGCCGGCTCTCGGTGGACTGCCGGCCGCGGGTGTAGATCGCCGTCGTCGCCGGCCCGCGCGCCGGTGCCGGCCGGTCCAGGTACTTCCAGGTGGCCGGGGTCGGCTGGCAGACGTACATGTCGGCGCGGGCGCCGACCGCCTCCGCGCCCTCGTAGGTGTGGAAGGCCGGCCAGATCGCCTCGAAGACGAGCCCCTGGTCGAGCAGGGCCCGCTGCACCTTCCAACCCAGGGTGGGTACCCGATCGCTGAACCCGTAGGCGACGAGGACCCGACCGCGCTCCCGGTCGGCGAGGCCCTGGGCCCCGCGCGCGGCGAACAACGACACGCCCTGCGGGGTGTAGGGCGGGTCGGTGAAGGCGAGATCGGCGCTGCCCGCCACCGACGGCGGCAGCCCGAAGCGCAGGTCCGCGTACAGACATCGCAGCCGTACGCCCCGCGACCGGGCCGACCGGTCGAGGAACTCCAGCAGGTCCTCGTCGATGTCCACCACCGTGACGGTCGGTCCGCGCCGAGCCGGGTCCGGGGTCGCGGCGGCGGCGAGCAGAACGACGGCCAGCGAGGTCAGGTCGTGGTCACCCACGCACAGCAGGTGGGCCCCGCGCAGGTCGTAGTGCGTCGCCAGCCAGACGGCCCGGCGGACCACCGTCGCCGCCGTGGCCGGCACATGGTCCAGCTCGGCCCGGGGGCGCGGAGCCGAGGCGATGAGCTCGTGCATCGTCGTGACCAGGGCGCCGTTGCGGCCGATCTCCGCGGCGAGGGGGTCGAGCGGGGTACTCGCGCGCAGCTCGGCATAGTCGATCATGGTGCGGTAGCGGTCGACGGCGCCGGGCCGCAGCACGAAGGTCCCGCCGGTGGCGGTCCGCAGATCGTCGCCGAGGCAGCCGAGGATCTCCTCGACCGAGCGGCGCGGCAGCCCCGAGTCCTGGATCAGGGCGCGCAGGGTCCGCGGCCGCTCGGTCAGCGCCGCCACCACGCCGCGGGGCGCCCGCGCGTGCACCCGGTAGGCGTGCAGCAGCGTCGCCAACGACTCTCCGGGCGCGCTCGCGGGCCCCGCCGGCGGATCGGGGGCGGGCGGCGGGGNGTGGGGATCGGTCACGCGGATGAGCGTGACACCCCGCCGCGAGCTGTGATTTCACCGCCCCCCGGCTCGGCGGCTAGTCTCGTATCGTGCTCAGAAGGCTTGATCTGCGGGCTGCGGTGCCCGCTGCGGTGGATGTCCGGCGTCTGCTGCCCCGGGCCGCGATCGACGTGGACGCCGCCGTCGACGCGGTCCGGCCGGTCTGCGAGGACGTGCGGACCCGTGGCGACGCGGCCGTCCTGGACGCCGCCGCCCGGTTCGACGGGGTGCGTCCGGCCAGCCTGCGGGTGCCGCAGGCGGCGCTCGACGCCGCCGCCGACGCCCTCGATCCGGCCGTGCGCGACGCGCTCGTCGAGGCGATCCGCCGCAGCCGGGTGGTGCACCGTGCGCAGGTCCGCGAGGCGGTCACGATCGAGGTCGGGCCGGGTCTGACGGTCACCGAGCGGTGGGTGCCGGTCGAGCGGGTCGGACTGTACGTGCCCGGCGGGCGGGTCGCCTACCCGAGCAGCGTCGTGATGAACGTGGTACCCGCCCAGGAGGCCGGGGTCGACTCGCTGGCCGTGTTCTCCCCGCCGCAGCGGGACAACGACGGCCTGCCGCACCCGGTCGTGCTCGGCGCCTGCGCCCTGCTCGGGATCGACGAGGTCTACGCCGCCGGTGGTGCCCAGGCGGTCGCGATGGCCGCCTACGGCACCGCGAGCTGCCCGCCCGTCGACGTCGTCACCGGTCCGGGCAACGTCTACGTGACGGCCGCCAAGCGGCTGGTGCGCGGCGTGGTCGGGGTGGACGCGGAGGCGGGCCCCACCGAGGTCGCGATCCTCGCCGACGCGACCGCGGATCCGGCCTTCGTCGCCGCCGACCTCATCGCCCAGGCCGAGCACGACCCGATGGCCGCCTGCCTGCTCGTCACCTCGTCGGTGGAGCTCGCGGACGCCGTCGACATCGAGCTCGGCAAGCAGGTGCCCGCGACGCGCCACCGCGAGCGGGTCGAGGAGGCCCTGGCCGGCCAGGGCGCCGTGGCGATCGTCGCCGACGTGGACGCCGGCCTCGCGGTCGTCGATGCCTGGGCGGCCGAGCATCTGGAGATCCTGACTGCCGACGCGGCCACGGTCGCCGCCCGGGTGCGCCACGCCGGGGCGGTGTTCGTCGGCCCCCACGCCCCCGTCCCGCTGGGTGACTACCTCGCCGGTTCCAACCACGTCCTGCCCACCGGTGGGACGGCGCGCCACTCCGGCGGTCTGGCCGTGGCCGCCTTCCAGCGCCAGGTCCATGTCATCGAGTCCACCCGCGACGCGCTGCACGCCGTCGCCCCGCGCCTCGCCGCGCTCGCCGGGGCCGAGGATCTCACCGCACATGCCGACGCCGTGGAGGCTCGATTCCGATGACGATCCAGGCGTCCCATCCCGCCGACGCCGGCCCCGCCGGGGACGACCGGCCCTGGCGCCCGCTGGACATCGACGGGCTGCCGCTGCGCGACAGCCTGCGTGGGCTGTCCCCCTACGGGGCGCCGCAGCTCGACGTGCCGGTGCGGCTCAACACCAACGAGAACCCGCACCCGCCGTCGATCGGTCTGGTCGACGCCCTCGGCAAGGCCGCGACCCTCGTCGCCACCGAGGCCAACCGCTACCCCGACCGCGATGCCGAGGCCCTGCGCGCCGACCTGGCCTACTACCTGACCCCGGACGCCGGGTTCGGCGTGCACACCGCCCAGGTCTGGGCCGCCAACGGCTCCAACGAGATCCTCCAACAGCTCTGCCAGGCGTTCGGCGGGCCCGGCCGGGTCGCGGTCGGCTTCGAGCCGTCCTACTCGATGCACCGACTCATCGCCCTGGCCACGGCGACCGAGTGGGTCCGCGAGGAACGCGCCGCGGACTTCACCCTCTCCGCCGAGGCCGTCACCGAGGCCATCGAGTGCCACCGCCCGGCGCTGCTGTTCCTCTGCTCGCCGAACAACCCGACCGGCACGGCCCTGCCCCTGGACGTCGTCGTCGCCGCCTGCGAGGCGATGGCGCGCGTCGGCAGCGGCATGGTCGTCGTCGACGAGGCGTATGCCGAGTTCCGCCGGGCCGGGGTGCCCAGCGCTCTGACGCTGCTGCCCCGCCACCCGCGCCTCATCGTCACCCGCACGATGAGCAAGGCCTTCGCCCTCGCCGGCGCCCGGGTGGGCTACCTCGCCGCGCACCCCGCCGTCGTCGACGCGCTGCAGCTCGTCCGGCTGCCCTACCACCTGTCCAGCTTCACCCAGGCGGTCGCCCGCACCGCGCTCGCGCATGCCGACGAGCTGCTCGCCACGGTGGAGGCGGTCAAGGCGCAGCGGGACCGGATCGTGCTGGAGCTGGGGGCCCTCGGCCTGCGGCTCGCGCCCAGCGACGCGAACTTCGTGTCCTTCGGTCTGTTCGCCGACCAGCGCGCGGTGTGGCGCGGCCTGCTCGACGCGGGGGTGCTCGTCCGCGACGTCGGCCTGCCCGGCTGGCTGCGGGTCACCGCCGGCCTGCCCGCCGAGGTCGACGCGTTCCTCGCCGCGCTCGGTCGGGTCCTCGCCGGCAGCGACGTCGCCGCGGACGGCATCGTCACCCTGGCCGGGGGCTGACCCGCCGCTGCCCCTCCGCCCGTCCGCTCCGCTCCGTCTCGCCGCGCGGCCTGCGATTCGCCGCGCGGCTCCGCCGCCCCCGTTCCGCCGGTCCCCACCGTGACCGAGAAAGACCGAGGAAGCCCCGATGGCCCGCACCGCGCGGATCGAACGCAAGACGCTGGAGTCCGACGTGCTGGTCGAACTCGACCTCGACGGGACGGGGGTGGCGAGCTCCGACACCGGCGTCCCGTTCTTCGACCACATGATGTCCCAGCTCGGTAAGCACGGCGGGTTCGACCTGACCGTGCGCACCCGCGGCGACCTGCACATCGACTCCCACCACACGGTCGAGGACACCTCGATCGCGTTCGGTTCGGCGCTGCGCGAGGCCCTGGGCGACAAGGTCGGCATCCGCCGCTTCGGCGACGCGCTGGTCCCCCTCGACGAGGCCCTCGCCCAGGCCGCGGTCGACCTGTCCGGCCGCCCGTACTGCGTGCACGTCGAGCCGGACCTGGTCGGCCTGATCGGGACGTACGACACCACGTTGACCCGGCACATCTTCGAGTCGATCACCGCGTCGGCCCGGATCGCGCTGCACGTGCGGGTGCTGTCCGGCCGCAACGCCCACCACGTCGTCGAGGCCCAGTTCAAGGCGGTCGCCCGGGCCATGCGCGACGCAGTGGCCCGCGATGCCCGGGTGGCCGGCGTGCCGTCCACCAAGGGCGTGTTGTGACGGGCCCATCGGGTCGGCGTGCGCGGGTGGTCGTTCTCGACTACGGGTCGGGGAACCTGCGTTCGGCGGAGCGGGCGCTTGCCCGGGTCGGCGCCGACGTGACGGTCAGCGACGATCTCGACGCGGCCCTGGCGGCCGACGGGCTCGTCGTGCCCGGTGTCGGCGCGTACGCGGCCTGCATGGCCGGCCTCGACCGGGTGGGCGCCGCGCCCGTCGTGCGGGAGCGGGTGGCGGCGGGGCGGCCGGTGCTCGGCATCTGCGTAGGCATGCAGGTGCTTTACGAGCTCGGCGACGAGCACGGGGTGCGCACGGCCGGGCTCGGCGTGCTGGCCGGCGAGGTGCGCCGCCTCGCCGCGCCCATCCTGCCGCACATGGGCTGGAACACGGTGCGCCCGCCCGCGGAGTCGGTGCTGTTCGCCGGGCTGCCCGCGGACACCCGCTTCTACTTCGTCCACTCCTACGCGGCGAAGGCCGATCTCGACGCCGGCGACACGGTCGGCGAGCACGGCGAGCCGTTCGCCGCGGCCGTCGAGCGCGGCGCCCTGGCCGCCACCCAGTTCCACCCCGAGAAGTCCGGCGACGCCGGCGCGCACCTGCTGACCAACTGGCTCGCCACGCTGTCCTGATCCTGCGGCGGGCCTGTCGGGCCTGTCGGGTGCAGCGGATCTGGGGCGGCGGGTGCGTCGGGTTCGGCGCGGCGGTTCAGCCGGCGTGGGCGGGCACCCGGCCGGTGGTGAGGGCGTCGGGTACGGGGATGTCCAGGTGCTCCAGCAGGGTCGCCAGTTTGAGGTCCAGCTCGATGCCGACGACGGTGATCGCGCGGTTGCCGTAGCTGCGGAAGTGCGTGCTCGGCTGGTCGACGCTGAATCGGGTCACGCCCCGGAGGTCGGTGTGGATCGTGGTGCGCAGCGGAGCGTGCAGCAGTACGCCGGGATCATGACGGAACATCCGCTCGGCGATGACATGGTTGCCCATGAGGTACTCGACGCACCGGCCCTCGTCACCGGCCGCCCGCAGCATCCAGGTGAAGTCGCCGCGCCAGTAGCGGATGAAGTCGTGCGGCGCGTTCGGCGCGGTCGCGATGCGGACGTCGTCCCAGGTCGGCTGCCCGACGGCGAGGGCGGCGAAGCGTGCCTCGTCCAGGGCCGGGACCGCCTGCTCGTAGCGGCGGACCGTCTCGTCGTAGGGCAGGCCCGTCGCGATGGACAGCCGCTGCACCTCATAGCGCACGCTGACGGTGTCGCCGAGCTCGTGATCAGGACTGGTCATGGGACTACCTCCCTCGTCGCTCGTCGCCGCGGCGGCTCGGGCCCACCGCGAACCGCCGGAATCCCCACCGCCCGCCCGGTTGAAACCGCGGAGCCCGATCCGTGGGTCGCAGGTGTCGCCCAGTGGGTCACTGGTCCCGTTCTGACCGGTCGCGGCGCGTCGGGTCGGGGGCCGCTGCGGCCGGTCGGGGATAAAGGCGCACCCCAGTAGGGTTGCGGCATGGCTCTTACTCTGCTGCCCGCCGTCGATGTGGCCGACGGGCGGGCCGTCCGTCTCGTCCAGGGCGAGGCCGGATCCGAGACCTCGTACGGTGATCCGCTCGCCGCGGCGCTGACCTGGCAGCGTGACGGCGCCGAGTGGATCCATCTCGTCGACCTCGACGCCGCGTTCGGCCGCGGCTCGAACCGCGAGCTGATCGCCGAAGTCGTCCGGTCGGTCGATGTGGCCGTGGAGCTCTCCGGCGGCATCCGCGACGACGACTCCCTCGACGCGGCGCTGGCCACCGGCGCGGCGCGGGTCAACATCGGCACGGCCGCCCTGGAGGATCCCGACTGGGTGCGCCGGGCGATCGACCGGGTGGGCGACCGGATCGCGGTCGGGCTCGACGTGCGCGGCACGACGCTGTCCGCCCGCGGCTGGACCCAGGACGGCGGCGAGCTGTTCGAGGTGCTCGCCCGCCTCGACGCCGACGGCTGCGCCCGCTACGTGGTGACCGACGTGCGCCGCGACGGCACGCTGACCGGCCCGAACGTCGAACTGCTGCGCTCGGTGACCGCGGTGACCGACCGACCGGTCGTCGCCAGCGGGGGCGTGTCCGCGCTGGCCGACCTTGTGGCGATCGCCGCGGTGCCCGGCGTCGAGGGCGCGATCGTCGGCAAGGCCCTCTACGCGGGCGCCTTCACCCTCCCCGAGGCCCTCGCCGTCACCTCGACGGTCGTGGCGGGGTGAGCGTCGCGGTCCGGGTGATCCCCTGCCTCGACGTCGACGGCGGCCGGGTGGTGAAGGGCGTGAACTTCACCGACCTGCGCGACGCCGGGGACCCGGTCGAGATGGCCCGGCTCTACGACGCCGAGGGCGCCGACGAGCTGACGTTCCTCGACATCACCGCGTCGAGCGGCGACCGGGAGACCACGTACGACATCGTCCGGCGTACCGCCGAGCAGGTGTTCATCCCGCTCACCGTCGGGGGTGGGGTCCGCTCCGCCGACGACGTCAACCGGTTGCTGCGCGCCGGAGCCGACAAGGTGGGGATCAACACGGCCGCGGTGGCCCGACCCGAGCTGGTCCGCGAGTGCGCGCACCGGTTCGGCAACCAGTGCATCGTGATCTCGGTGGACGCCCGGCGCTGCCCGGATCCGGCCGGCCCCCGCTTCGAGGTGACTACGCATGGTGGTCGCCGGGGGACCGGAATTGATGCGGTCGGCTGGACTTCGCGTGTGGTCGAGCTCGGTGCCGGCGAGATCCTGCTCAATTCGATGGACGCCGACGGGACCCGGGACGGATACGATCTGGAGATGATCTCCGCCGTGCGCGCCGAGGTCGACGTTCCGGTGATCGCCAGCGGCGGGGCCGGTGACCTCGCTCATTTCGCGCCGGCGGTCGGCGCGGGCGCGGACGCGGTGCTCGCGGCCAGCGTGTTCCATTTCGGGCAGCTGCGCATCGGCGAGGTGAAGGCGGCACTGCGGGACACGGGCGTTCCGGTGCGCTGACCGCCGCCACCACGCCGACGCCGCTGCCGTGACGTGTTGACGGAGGGTGACGATGGCGGAGCGGGTGTCGGAGCCGGGGCGACAACCCGGGGTCATCGGCCAGGGCTTCGCGAACCTCTGGCGGGGCATCCGTGACGAGCCCCGCCTGTTCGCCGTGGCAACGGTCGGTGGCTGCCTGTTCACGTTGACGGGGGTGGCCAGCTCCCTGGTGCTCGGCGAGGCCACGGACCGGGTGGTGATCCCGGCGATCCGGCGGGGGCACGCCGACTGGTCGGCGGTCGCCCTGGCCGCGGTGGCGCTCAGCCTCGTCGGTCTCGCTCGGGCGCTCGGCATGTTCCTGCGCCGGCTCGCCGGCGGAACGGTCGTGTTCCGGCTGCAGGCGCGGCACCGGCACGCGGTGACCCGCCAGTACCTGCGGTTGCCGCTGTCCTGGCATCAGCGGCACTCCACCGGCACGTTGCTGTCCAACGCCAACTCGGACGTCGAGGCGGCCTGGGCTCCGGTGATGCCGCTGCCGTTCGCGCTGGGCGCGCTCGTCATGCTCGTGGTGGCGCTGGTGCTGCTCGTGGTCACCGATCCGGTGCTGGCCCTGATCGGCTTCGTGATCTTCCCGACGTTCGGCGTGCTCAACGTCTGGTACGGGCGGCGGGTATGGCCGCTGTACTCCCGAGCGCAGCAGTTGCGCGGGGAGGTCAGCGCGGTGGCACACGAGTCGTTCGACGGCGCCCTGGTCGTCAAGACCCTCGGCCGGGAGGAGGACGAGACCGCCCGCTTCGCTGTCCGCGCCGAGCGCCTTCGCGACGCGATGATCCACGCGGGCCGGTTGCGGGGCCTGTTCGATCCCGTGATGGAGGCCCTGCCGAACCTGGGGATCCTGCTGGTGCTGCTGGTCGGCGCGATCCGCATCGACGCGGGGGCGATCGACGTCGGGCAGCTCGTCCGGGTCGCCTACCTGTTCACCCTGCTGGCCTTCCCGCTGCGGGCGTTCGGCTGGGTGTTCGGGGACCTGCCGCGGGAGGTCGTCGGCTACGAGCGGGTCGAGGCGGTGCTGCGGGCCCGAGGACACGAGGAGTACGGGCCGCGCACGCTGACCGCGGCCGGCCCCGCGTCGCTGCGCCTCGACGCCGTCACCTACGCCTACCCGCCGGCCGACGCCACCGCCGACCCGACGGTTGACGCCACCGCCGACCCGACCGTTGACGCCGCCTCCGACCCGAGCGGCGAGCCGGCGGTGCCCGCGAGCCCCGGCGATCCGCCGCCGCGGCCGGTGGTGGATGCGGTGAGCTTCGAGGTGGCCGCGGGCAGCGTCGTCGCGATCACCGGCCGCACCGGCTCCGGCAAGTCCTCCCTGGTGAACCTGCTCGCTCGGCTCGTCGACCCGCAGGCCGGCACCGTGCTACTCGACGGTGTCGACCTGCGTGAACTCGCCGCCGGCGAGGTGAGCCGAGCTGTCGCCGTCGTCGCCCAGCAGGCGTTCCTGTTCGACGACACCGTGCGCGCCAACGTCACCCTCGGCATGGACGCCGCCGACGACGAGGTCTGGGCGGCGTTGCGTCGCGCGCAGGCCGACGGCTTCGTCGCCGCCCTGCCCGACGGCCTCGACACCATGGTCGGCGAGCGCGGGACCTCCCTGTCCGGCGGCCAGCGCCAACGCATCGGCCTGGCCCGCGCGCTCGTCCGCGCCCCGCGGCTGCTCGTCCTCGACGACGCCACCGCCAGCGTCGACCCCCGAGTGGAGGCGGCGATCCTCGCCGACCTGCGGGAAAGCGCCGGCGCCTCGACCGTCGTGGTCGTCGCCCAGCGCCGCTCCACGATCGCGCTGGCCGACGAGGTGATCCACCTCGACGCCGGCCGAGTCATCGGTCGCGGTCGACACGAGGAGCTGCTCGCCTCCTCCCCGCGCTACGCCGCACTGCTCACCGCCTACGAGGCCGCCGCCCGCGCGGCCGGTGCCCTCCCGGAGCCCGCCGTCCGGGAGTCCGCTGTCCGGGAGTCCGAGCCTGCGCTCCCGGAGCCCGCCGTTCCCGAGCACGTCCGGGAGCTCGAACCGGAGGCGGCTCCGTGACGCCTCCTGCCTCCCCGCCTCCTNCCNCCCCGACCCGCCGCTCGCAAGCGGCTCCCGAACCTGGGGCCCTCGGGCGTGCGGCCACGCCTGGCCAGCCCACACTCGCGGCGACGTTCCGCCGGCTGCGCGCGCTGTCCCCCGAACTGACCCGGGGCCTGCTCGGCACGCTCGCGCTCGCCCTGGTGGCCACCACGGGGAAGGTCGTCATCCCGGTGGTCGTGCAGCAGACCCTCGACCGCGGGCTCACCGACGACGGTGCCGACGTCGGCCTGGTCGCCGTGGCCGTCGGCGCGGCCGCGGTCATCATCGTGTTGACCACCGTCGCCACCTATCGGATGAACCTGCGGCTCTACCGCCTGTCCGAGGGCACCCTCGCCACCCTGCGGGTGCACGCCTTCCGACACATCCACGACCTGTCGATGCTCAGCCAGTCCGCCCAACGCCGCGGCTCGCTGACCTCCCGGGTGACCAGCGACGTCGACCAGATGTCGCAGTTCCTCCAGTTCGGCGGCGTGATGCTGCTGGTCTCCTCCGGCCAGATGCTGCTGGCCACCGTGCTGATGGTCGTCTACTCGTGGCCGCTGACCCTCCTCGTCTACGCGTTCTTCGTCCCCCTGTTCGTGGTGACCCGACTGGTGCAGCGTCGGCTGGCCGGCCGGTACGCGATCGTGCGTGAACGGGTCGGCGAGCTGCTGGGCGCCGTGTCCGAGGCGGTCGTCGGCGCCCCGGTCGTGCGGGCCTACGGCGTCCAGGAACGGACCGGGCGACGCATCGACCGGACCATCGGCCGCTACCGGTCCGCCCAGATCGAGGCGCAGCGGGTTGTCGCCGGGGTCTTCTCGCTCAGCGAGCTGGTCGCCGCGTTGGCCACCGCCTCGGTGGTGACGGCGGGAGTGGCGCTCGGCGTCGCCGGCTCGCTCAGCACCGGACGGCTGATCGCGTTCCTGTTCCTGATGACCCTGTTCGTCATGCCGATCCAGTCGATGACCGAGGTGCTCAACGACGCGGCCAACGCGCTGGCCGGGCTGCGCCGGGTGCTCGACGTCCTGGACCTCCCGACCGACGTCCGCGATCCCGCGCTCGGGCCGGCCGTCGGCCGGCTGCCCGTGCCCCGCACCGGCGGCACACCGCCTCCCGGCGGGCGACGCGGTCCGGCCACGGTCCCGGCCGGCCCGGCCACGGCCCAGGCCGGCCGGGACCTGCCGGCCGGACCGCTGGGGGTTCGGTTCGACGGGGTCGGGTTCGCCTATCCCGACGGGCCGCCTGTGCTGCGCGACGTCGACCTGGAGATCGTCCCGCGCACGCGGGTGGCGGTGGTCGGCGAGACCGGATCCGGCAAGACGACCCTGGCCAAGCTGCTCACCCGGCTCATGGATCCGACCACGGGAACCGTGCGGATCGGCGGCGTGCCGCTGCCCGAGGTGCGGTTCGCCTCGCTGCGCGGCCGGGTGCTGCTCGTGCCGCAGGACGGCTTCCTGTTCGACCTCACGATCGCCGACAACGTCCGCTACGGCCGACCTGGGGCCGACGACAAGGCTGTCCGCGCCGCCTTCGAGGCGCTGGGCCTCGCCGACTGGCTCGCCGGGCTGCCGGCGGGGCTGTCGACCCGGGNGGGGGNGGGCGGGGCGCGACTGTCGGCCGGCGAGCGGCAGCTCGTCGCGTTGGCCCGCGCCCGGCTGGCCGATCCGGACCTGCTGGTCCTGGACGAGGCGACCTCCGCGGTGGACCCCGAGACCGAGGTGCGCCTGGCGGCGGCGCTGGCCGAACTGACCCGGGACCGCACCTCGGTGACGATCGCGCACCGACTGTCGACGGCGGAGGCGGCGCAGGACGTCGTCGTCGTGGACGCCGGGCGCATCGTGCAACGGGGCCATCACCGTACGTTGGTCGCTGTGCCCGGGGTGTACCGCCGGATGCACGAGTCCTGGGCGGCGGGTGTCGGGGCGGTCGCGGTGGGTCCGGTGGCGGCTTCGGAAGCGGGGGTGGTAGCCCCGGCGGCGCCGGTCGGGTCGGTCGACGTGCACCCTGCTCCGCCGCCACGGACGAGCAGAATGGAGCCGTGACCGTACGTCCATCCGCTCTGGATCCCGCCATCGCCAGCCGCCTGCGTCGCAACGACGCCGGTCTGTTCCCGGCCATCGCCCAGCAGCACGACACCGGCGAGGTGCTGATGCTCGGGTGGATGGACGACGAGGCGCTGCATCGCACGCTGACCACCGGGCGGGCCACGTACTGGAGCCGCAGCCGCGGGGAGTACTGGGTCAAGGGCGATACCTCCGGCCACCAGCAGTGGGTCCGCTCGGTCGCCCTCGACTGCGACGGCGACGCCGTCCTCGTCCGGGTGGACCAGGTCGGCCCCGCCTGCCACACCGGCACCCGGAACTGCTTCGTTGCCGATCCGCTGCCCGCGCGCGTGGGTAACCCGGGCGTCACGGCCGACGCCGGGCCGGCCCGATGACCACCGGGCGGATCCTCCCCGACCGGGCCGCCTTCCACGCCGCCGCCGGCAGTCGCCCGGTCGTCGCCGTCACCCGCCGGCTGCTCGCCGACGGGGAGACCCCGGTCGGGATCTACCGCAAGCTCGCCGGCGGCCCGGGCACGTTTCTGCTCGAATCCGCCGAGCACGGCGGGGTGTGGTCGCGGTACTCCTTCATCGGGGTGCGGGCCGCGGCGACGCTGACCGAACGCGACGGCGAGGCGATCTGGGTGGNCACACCGCCGCCCGGCGTGCCCACCGAGGGCGACCCGCTGGACATCCTGCGCGCGGTGGAACGCTCCCTGCGCGCGGCGAACGATCCGGACGCCCCTCCGCTGATGGGCGGCCTCGTCGGCTACCTCGGCTACGACATCGTCCGCCGCATCGAGCGGCTGCCCTCGCACGCTGTCGACGATCTCGGCCTGCCCGAGCTGCGGATGCTGCTCACCACGGACCTCGCCGTCCTCGACCACGCCGACGGCTCGTGCCTGCTGGTCGCCAACGTCTTCACGGGGGCCTCGGCCGCGCCCGGCGGTGATCTGGCCGAGGCCACCCGCCCGGACCTCGACGCCCTGTACGACGACGCGGTGGCCAGGCTGGACGCGATGACCAGCGACCTGGCGAAGTGGAGCGAGCCGACGGTGGCGACGACCAGCGGGGCGGCCACCGGGGTCGGTGACTTCGTCTCCGCCACGCCGCCCGGTGCCTTCCAGGCCGCGGTCGAGCGGGCCATCGAGGAGATCCGGGCCGGGGAGTGCTTCCAGATCGTGGTCTCCCAGCGTTTCGAGCGGGCAACCGCCGCCGATTCCCTCGACGTCTACCGGGTGCTGCGCACGACGAACCCGAGCCCGTACATGTACCTGCTGCGGTTCGGCGACCACGACGTCGTCGGCTCCTCGCCGGAGGCGCACGTCAAGGTCACCGGGCGACGGGCGCTGCTGCATCCCATCGCGGGCAGCCGCCCCCGGGGCGCGACGCCGGAACGCGACGCGGAGCTCGCGGCGCAGTTGCTCGCCGATCCGAAGGAGCGCTCGGAGCACGTGATGCTCGTCGATCTGGTCCGAAATGATCTTGGTCGGGTCTGTGTGCCCGGTTCGGTGCGCGTCGTCGAGTTCGCCGCGGTGGAACGGTTCTCGCACATCATGCATATCGTCTCCACGGTGATCGGTGAGGTGGCACCGGAGCGCAGCGCCGTCGACGTGCTCACCGCGACCTTCCCGGCGGGCACGCTCTCCGGGGCGCCGAAGGTGCGCGCGATGGAGGTCATCGACGAGCTGGAGCCCACGCGCCGCGGCCTCTACGGCGGCGTGGTCGGCTATCTGGACTTCGGTGGCGACCTGGACACCGCCATCGCGATCCGCACCACCGTGCTGCGCGACGGCGTGGCCTACGTCCAGGCCGGCGCCGGGATCGTCGCCGACTCCGATCCCGACGCCGAGGACCTGGAGAGCCGCACGAAGGCGGCGGCGGTCCTGCGCGCGATCGAGGTCGCCGAGTCGCTGCGGCCTCCGGCATGAGCGCCGGCCTGCCGGCGGACTCCCCGCCGGCTGCCGTCGACGATGCCGGCGCGGCGCGGGCGGCCCGCCGCGGGCGCCGGGAGCGGGTGCTCGCCGTGCTCGGCTGCCTGCTCGGCGCGGGTCTGGTCCTGGTGTGCGGCGGGGCGACCTGGGTCTCCGCCCGGGTGGGCACCCCCCGCGGCGAGCGGGACGCCACCGCCGTGGCGGCGCCGCTCGCCGTGCACTGGACCGGCGGCGACATCGCCTCGGCGGCGACCGCACTCGCCCTCGTCGGCCTCGCCGCCGCGGTCGCGATCGTCGCAACCCGGCGGATCGGCCGGCCGGTCGTCGGCCTGCTGGCCGTCGCCGCCGGGATCGGCATCGCCTACGTGGCGGGGAACATCGGCTTCGATCCGCTGTCCGCCCTGCGCGACACCGACCAGGTCCGCCAGTTCACCCCCGGCGGGCAGGCAGAGATCAGCGGTGTGCACCGCACGGCCGCGCCCTGGCTGGCGATGCTCGGCGGCGTGCTGCTCACCGCCGCCGGTGTCCTCGCCGTCCTGCGAGGCCGCTCCTGGCCGGGGATGTCCGGCCGCTACCAGGCCCGCGAGGCCCGGCCGGTCGACGCCTGGGACGCGATCGAGCGGGGCCACGACCCCACCTGATCATCACTGGCCGCCGCGGCCGGACACGCCGGCACCGTCCGGCAGATCGGGATACGGGGGGAAGTCGAGATCCGGCGGCATGGCCACGGGTGCAAGCTGCGGAAGCGGGTCGGCCAGCGCGGCGAGAACCCGTGTGTGGCGGTCGAGGTCGGCCTCTACCATCGCCATGAGCGCGTCCATCCGAGCCAGGCAGCGGGCGAGCGCGTCAAGCTGCTCCACCCAGGCCGGTGCCGCGGCACTGGCCTGGGCGCAGTCCCCGGCCTGGGCGGGGGCCGCCGCCGGCCCGGCGCCGGCCACCCGGCGCGGCGGGGCCTGGTCGGGGACCGGGGGGATGCCCTGGATCAGCGGAAAGGAGGTGCGGCGAGTGTCCATGAGAACTCCCTCGATGTCGAACGCGTGTTCGACTATAGGGGATCGAAGGCGACTGGCGCCACTGCGCCGCGTGCACGGCGTGGCGCGGACCGCCGCAACCGCCGGCCGAGAGGCGGGCCGTCGTTGCCCGACTGTTGGCTACGTAGCGTTGCGGGTCGTAGCAAGTTGTGGGGGCCTCGGGTCGGGTCGCCGGGCCTGGCCTACCATCGCGGCATGACCGCGACAGCCGCGAGCGCGGGTCGATGAGCGTCCTCGCCGAGATCCTCGACGGGGTCAGGGCCGACCTGGCCGCCCGCGAGCAGCAGACCCCCCTCGCCGACCTCAAGCAGCGCGTGGAGCGCGTCCCCGATCCCAAGGACGCGCTCGCCGTGTTCCGCAACTCCCCGGTATCGGTGATCGCCGAGGTCAAGCGCAGTTCCCCGTCGAAGGGGAAGCTGGCGGCCATCGCCGATCCCGCGGCCCTCGCCCTCGACTACGAGGCCGGCGGCGCCGCCGCCATCAGCGTTCTCACCGAAGGGCGCCGCTTCGGCGGGTCGCTCGCCGATCTCGACGCCGTGCGCCGCGCGGTGGACGTCCCGCTCCTGCGCAAGGACTTCATCGTCTCGCCCTACCAGGTCTTCGAGGCGCGCGCGCACGGGGCGGACCTCGTGCTGCTCATCGTCGCCGCGCTCGACCAGCCCCGGCTGGTCGGCCTGCGCGAGCGGATCGAGTCGCTGGGCATGACCGCGCTCGTCGAGGTGCACGACGAGGCGGAGCTTGGCCGCGCGCTGGACGCCGACGCCCGGCTGATCGGCGTCAACGCCCGTGATCTGCGCACTCTGGAGGTCGATCGCGCCACGTTCGCCCGGCTCGCGCCGATGGTGCCCGCCGGCGTGCTCGCCGTGGCCGAGTCCGGCGTGCGCGGCCCACGCGACCTGCTCGCCTACGCGGCCGCCGGGGCCGACGCGGTGCTGGTCGGCGAGGCGGCGGTCACCGGCGATCCCCGCCAGACCGTCGCCGACCTCGTGGCCGCCGGGGCGCATCCGGCGGCCAGGGTCGGCCGCTAGCGGCCGGGGGCCGGCGGATCGACCGGCCTGTCGGTGCGGACCGATACAGTCGCACTGTGGCCACCCGAACCGCTGCTCAGCCAGCTCCCGCCGAGACCGCGACCTCGACGCCGTCCGCCGGCGCCGTCCGGGAGCAGGCGGAGAACTGGCAGGTGTTTCCCGATCCCGCGGGGCACTTCGGCCGGTTCGGCGGGCGGTTCGTGCCCGAGGCGCTCATGGCGGCCCTCGAGGAGCTGACCGAGGCCTATGACCAGGCCCGGGCCGACGAGGGCTTCGTCGCCGAGCTCGACGGCCTGCTCGCCACCTACGCCGGCCGGCCCANGCCGCTGACCGACGCTCACCGGCTCACCGAGCACGTCGGCGGCGCCCGCATCCTGCTCAAGCGCGAGGATCTCGCCCACACCGGCTCCCATAAGATCAACAATGTCCTCGGGCAGTGCCTGCTGACCAGGCGGATGGGCAAGTCCCGGGTCATCGCCGAGACCGGCGCCGGTCAGCACGGGGTGGCCACCGCCACCGCCTGCGCCCTGCTCGGCCTGGAGTGCGTGGTCTACATGGGTGAGGAGGACACCCGCCGGCAGGCGCTCAACGTCGCCCGGATGCGCCTGCTCGGCGCCGAGGTCGTCCCGGTCGCCTCCGGCAGCCGCACCCTCAAGGACGCGATCAACGAAGCGATGCGCGACTGGGTCGCCACTGTCGAGCACACCCATTACTGCATCGGTTCGGTGATGGGCCCGCATCCGTTCCCGATGATGGTCCGGGACTTCCAGCGCATCATCGGCGTGGAGGCTCGGGCCCAGGTGCTCGACCGCACCGGCCGGCTGCCCGACGCGGTCGTCGCCTGCGTCGGCGGCGGCTCCAACGCGATGGGCATCTTCCACCCGTTCATCCCTGACACCGACGTCGCCCTGATCGGTTGTGAGGCCGGCGGGGACGGGGTCGCCACCGGGCGGCACGCCGCGGCGATAGCCGGCGGCTCCTCGGGCGTGCTGCACGGCATGCGGACGTTCCTGCTGCAGGACGAGTTCGGTCAGACGCAGGTGTCCCACTCGATCTCCGCCGGCCTGGACTACCCCGGCATCGGCCCCGAGCACGCGCTGCTGCACGAGACCGGCCGGGCGAGCTATCGCGTCGTCGACGACGCCGCGGCGATGGCGGCGCTCGCGCTGGTCGCCCGCACCGAGGGCATCCTGGTCGCGATCGAGAGCGCGCATGCCTTCGCCGGCGCGTTCGACGTCGCTCGCGAGCTCGGCCCGGACGCGATCGTCGTGGTCAACTGCTCCGGTCGCGGCGACAAGGACGTCGACACGGCGGCCCGCTGGTTCGGCCTGCTCGACGACGCGGGCGGCGCCGCCGCCGACGTGGACCCGCGCGGCTGACGCCGGCGCACAGGCAGCCCTCGGGCCCGACGGAACGGACGCAGTACGGTGCAGAGTCGGTTGGACGAGCGTTTCACGGCCGCCCGCGAGGAGGGCCGATCCCTGCTGGTCGGCTACCTGCCGGCCGGCTACCCGACGGTCGACGGCGCGATCGCGGCCATGCGGGCGATGGTCGCGGCGGGTGTCGACGTCGTCGAGGTGGGCCTGCCCTATTCGGATCCGACCATGGACGGGCCGGTGATCCAGGACGCCGCCGACGCGGCGCTGCGCGGCGGGGTGACGACCGCGGACGTGCTACGCACCGTCGAGGCGGTCGCCGCCACCGGTGCGCCGACCGTGGTCATGACCTACTGGAACCCGATCGACCGTTACGGCCCGGCGCGATTCGCCGCCGATCTTGCCGCGGCCGGCGGGGCAGGGGCGATCACTCCGGACCTGCCGCCCGAGGAGGCGGCCCCGTGGCTCGCGGCGAGCGCGGAGCACGGACTGGACCCGGTGTTCCTCGTCGCGCCGAGCTCCTCGGACGCCAGGATCCGGCTGGTCACCGGGATCTCCCGCGGGTTCGTCTATGCCGCCTCCCTGATGGGCGTCACCGGCACCCGCGCTGCGGTCGGTACCCGGGCCGCCGACCTGGTCGCCCGCGTGCGGGCCACCACCGAGCTACCGGTCGCGGTCGGCCTCGGGGTGAGCACCGGCGCGCAGGCCGCCGAGGTCGCCGGGTTCGCCGACGGGGTGATCGTCGGCTCGGCGTTGGTCAAGGTTCTGGTGGACGCGCAGCGCTCGGGCGCGGGCGACGCCGCCGCCCTCGACGGCATCGGCCGGCTGGCCGCCGAGCTCGCCGAAGGGGTGCGCGCCCCCGTCCCGGCCTCGGCCTGACCGGAGTGGCGCCGCGGCCCCCCACCGGGTCGCCGCGGCCGCCGGGATAGCCTGACGACCGTGGTATTCGCCGCCATCCCCAGCCCCTCCCGCGGTGTGGTGCATCTCGGGCCGGTGCCGCTGCGCGCCTACGCCCTGATGATCATCATTGGCATCGTGGTCGCCGTCGTCGTCACCGGACGCAGATTGCGCGCCCGAGGCATGGACCCGGCGATCGCCGGGGAGATCGCCTACTGGGCCGTCCCCTTCGGGATCGTCGGCGCCCGGATCTACCACGTGCTCAGCACCCCGGACGCCTACTTCGGCGAGCACGGGCACGTCGCCGACGTGGTGAAGATCTGGAACGGCGGGTTGGGGNTCTGGGGGGCCATCGCCGGCGGCGCGCTCGGCGCCTGGCTCGCCGCCCGGCGTCTCGGGATCAGCCTCGCCCTGTTCGCCGACGCCGCCGCGCCCGGGATCATCCTCGCCCAGGCCATCGGCCGCTGGGGTAACTGGTTCAACCAGGAGCTCTATGGCAAGCCCACCACGCTGCCCTGGGCGGTGCGCATCGACCCCGAACACCGGGCCGACCCGGGGGTGGCGACGTACCAGCCGACGTTCCTCTACGAGTTCCTGTGGAACCTCGTCGTGGCCGGCATCCTGCTGGTCGTCGACCGGCGCCACCGGCTCGGCCGCGGCCGGCTGTTCGCCCTGTACGTCGCGCTCTACACGTTCGGTCGGCTGTGGATCGAGATGCTGCGCATCGACACCGCGGACGAGATCCTCGGCCTGCGCGTGAACATCTGGACCTCCGCGATCGTGTGCGTCGGCGCGGTGGTGGCGCTGCTGGTCGTGCGCCGGCCGGTCGATCCGGACGTGTCACCTGAGGAGCAGCGGGCGTTGGGTCTCGTCCAGGAGCGTCCCCGGCGCCAGCCGACGGACGCCGGGGGCGAACCCGGCAGCGGAACCCGCACGGCCGGTGCCGCCGATGCCAGTCCCGCCAGTGCGGGCAGTGCCGCCAGCGCGGGCAGTGCCGCGCATGCGGTCCGTGCCCCCGCGAGAGAGGGTGGTGCCGAGGGGGCCGAGGACGCCTCCCGCGCAGAACAGCCGGTCGCGGGGGCCGAGACCGGGGCGGGCGCGGTGCCCTCGGGGCGGGCGCGGGTCGAAAGACCGCCCGCGACCTGAGCGTTTACGCCGCTGCCCCGAGCGGCGCGCACGAGTTCACGGCGCGGGGGCGCCGCACTACTCGGGCCACCCGTGGTCATGCCCGGAAATGTGACGTTATACGGCCGTGATCTCCTGGACATATATGATCACGGCGCATCGACGCGGCGCGTGGCACACTCGACAGGAGGCAGCCGGCGCTGGGCCAGCGCTGTCATGTCTCGTTTCACCTCGGACAGCGTCGTCCGCACCTCCTTCAGCCCTTGAAGATGGACAGGACTTCGCCGGATGCCGAGTGCGCAAGGTCTTTACGACCCCACCTTCGAACACGACGCCTGTGGTGTCGGCTTCGTCGTCGATGTGCGCGGCCGACGTAGCCATGAACTGGTCGACCAGGGCCTGACCGTGCTGCGCAACCTCGATCACCGGGGTGCGTCGGGCAGCGACCCGGACACCGGCGACGGAGCCGGCATCCTGGTCCAGGTCCCTGATCTGTTCCTGCGCGACGTGGTCGATTTCGCCCTGCCCGCACCCGGGCGGTACGCGGTGGGCATCGCCTTCCTGCCGCAGGTTGCGGGGGAGCGCGACGACGCGGTGCGCACGATCAGTCGCATCGTCCGCCAGGAGGGCCTGCGGGTCCTCGGCTGGCGCGAGGTGCCGACGGTCAGCCACATCGTCGGGCACGCGGCCCGCGAGGTGGAGCCGCGGATGCGCCAGCTCTTCCTCGCGCTGCCAGGCAGTCTGCCCGGCGCGGGAGCGAAGGGCGTGGCGAACGCGCAGGGGCCGGCCGAGGGCGGCGCCGACGACGGCTTCGACGTGGGTGACCTGGAGCGCCGGGCGTTCTGCGTGCGCAAGCGGATCCGGCGGGAGACCGGCGTCTACCTGTCCTCGCTGTCGTCACGGACCCTCGTCTACAAGGGCATGCTGACCACGCATCAGCTCTCGGCCTACTTCCCCGACCTCGACGACCCGCGGTTCGCCAGCGCCATCGCGCTCGTGCACAGCCGTTTCTCGACGAACACGTTTCCGAGCTGGCCGCTGGCACACCCGTACCGGTTCGTCGCGCACAACGGCGAGATCAACACGGTCCGTGGCAACCGGAACTGGATGCGGGCCCGCGAGGCGCTGCTGGCCAGCGACCTCATCACCGGCGACCTGGCCCGGTTGTTCCCGATCTGCGCGGACGGCGCGAGCGACTCGGCGAGCTTCGACGAGGTGCTGGAGCTGCTGCACCTCGCTGGGCGCAGCCTGCCGCACTCGGTGCTGATGATGATCCCCGAGGCGTGGGAGAACCACGCCGAGATGGATCCGGCGCTGCGGGCCTTCTACGAGTTCCACTCCACCCTGATGGAGCCCTGGGACGGTCCGGCGTCGATCGCGTTCACCGACGGCACGGTCATCGGCGCGGTCCTCGACCGCAACGGCCTGCGCCCGTCGCGCTACTGGGTGACCGACGACGGGCTGGTCGTGATGGCCTCCGAGGTCGGCGTGCTCGACATCCCGCCGCACAAGATCGTCCAGAAGGGCCGGCTCCAGCCGGGCCGGATGTTCCTCGTCGACACCGCGCAGAAGCGCATCGTCAGCGACGAGGAGATCAAGTCGGAGCTGGCGAACGCCGCCCCCTACGCCGAGTGGCTGCACGCCGGGCTGATCTCGCTGGATGACCTTCCCGACCGCGAGCAGGTCATCTACGGCCACTCCTCGGTGCTGCGCCGCCAGCAGGTGTTCGGCTACACCGAGGAGGAGCTGCGCGTCCTGGTCGCGCCGATGGCGCGCTCGGGCGCCGAGCCGATCGGCTCGATGGGCACCGACACCCCCGTCGCCGTGCTCTCCAGCCGTCCCCGGTTGCTGTTCGACTACTTCACCCAGCTCTTCGCGCAGGTCACCAACCCGCCGCTGGACGCGATCCGGGAGGAGCTGGTCACCAGCCTCGGGCGGACCCTGGGCCCGGAGGGCAACCTGCTCGCGCCGTCGCCGGCGTCGTGCCGGATGGTGCACCTGCCCTACCCGGTGATCTCCAGCGGCCAGCTCTCGAAGATCATCGGTATCAACGACGACGGGGACATGCCCGGCTTCGCTTCCGTGACCGTGCGTGGCCTCTACGACGTCGACGGGGGCGGGGCGGCGCTCGCGGCGCGCCTGGCGGAGATCTGCGCCGGGGTCAGCGAGGCCATCGCCGACGGCGCGCGCATCGTCGTGCTCTCCGACCGTGATTCCGACCAGCGCAAGGCGCCGATCCCGTCGCTGCTGCTCACCGCGGCCGTGCACCACCACCTGATCCGGGAGCGGACCCGGACGAAGGTCGGCCTCATCGTCGAGTGCGGCGACGCCCGCGAGGTGCACCACATCGCCCTGCTCACCGGCTACGGTGCCGCGGCGGTCAACCCGTACCTGGCGTTCGAGTCGATTGACACCCTGATCGCCGAGGGCGAGATCGCCGACGTGTCCCGGGAGCAGGCCGAGAAGAACCTGATCAAGGCGCTCGGCAAGGGCGTGCTGAAGGTGATGTCCAAGATGGGCATCTCCACCGTCGCCAGCTACACCGGCGCCCAGGTCTTCGAGGCGATCGGCCTGTCCCAGGAGCTGGTCGACGCCTACTTCGTCGGCACCCCCTCGCGCCTGGACGGCGTCGGGCTGGACGTCATCGCCGACGAGGTCGCCGCCCGGCACCGCCGCGCGCATCCGCGGGTCGCCTCGGAGCTCGCCCACCGCGGCCTGGAGGTCGGCGGCGAGTACCAGTGGCGGCGCGAGGGCGAGATCCACCTGTTCAACCCGGAGACCGTCTTCCTGCTCCAGCACGCCACCCGGACCCGCCAGTACGACGTTTTCCAGGAGTACACCGGCAAGGTCGACGGCCTGTCCCGGGAGAACTCGACCCTGCGCGGGCTGTTCGAGCTGCGCACCGGGGTGCGCCCGCCGGTGCCGATCGAGGAGGTCGAACCGGTCTCGGAGATCGTCAAGCGGTTCGCGACCGGCGCCATGTCCTACGGGTCGATCAGCGCGGAGGCGCACGAGACCCTGGCGATCGCGATGAACCGGCTCGGCGGCAAATCGAACACCGGCGAGGGGGGCGAGGACGCCCGCCGCTTCGTCCCCGACGCCAACGGCGACCTGCGCCGCTCGGCGGTCAAGCAGGTCGCCAGCGGCCGGTTCGGCGTGACCAGCGAGTACCTGGCCAATGCCGACGACATCCAGATCAAGATGGCGCAGGGGGCGAAGCCCGGCGAGGGTGGCCAGCTGCCCGGGCACAAGGTCTACCCGTGGATCGCGAAGACCCGGCATTCGACGCCGGGTGTGGGCCTGATCTCCCCGCCGCCGCACCACGACATCTACTCGATCGAGGACCTCGCCCAGCTCATCCACGACCTGAAGAACGCGAACCCGAAGGCGCGGGTGCACGTCAAGCTGGTCGCCGAGGTCGGCGTCGGCACGGTCGCCGCCGGCGTCTCCAAGGCACACGCCGACGTGGTGCTGATCTCCGGGCACGACGGTGGCACCGGTGCGTCCCCGCTGACCTCGCTCAAGCACGCCGGCGCCCCCTGGGAGCTGGGGCTGGCCGAGACCCAGCAGACGCTGCTGCTCAACGGGCTACGCGACCGGATCGTCGTGCAGGTCGACGGCCAGCTCAAGACCGGCCGCGACGTCGTCGTCGGCGCGCTGCTCGGCGCCGAGGAGTTCGGTTTCGCCACCGCGCCGCTCGTCGTCGCCGGCTGCGTGATGATGCGCGTCTGTCATCTGGACACCTGTCCGGTCGGAGTGGCCACCCAGAACCCGGCGCTGCGGGAGCGGTTCACCGGCAAGCCGGAGTTCGTCGAGGCGTTCTTCACCTTCATCGCCGAGGAGGTCCGTAGCTACCTCGCGGCCCTGGGCTTCCGGACCCTGCAGGAGGCCGTCGGCCGCGTCNACCTGCTCGACGCCCGCGCGGCGATCGAGCACTGGAAGGCGTCCGGACTGGACATCACCCCGCTGCTGCACAGCCCCGAGCGGCCGTTCGGCGGCTCGCTGAACTGCACCTCCAGCCAGGACCACGGACTGGACAAGGCGCTGGACAACTCGCTGATCCAGCTCTGCGAGGGGGCCCTCGACGACGGCCGGCCGGTCTGGCTGGAGATGCCGATCCGCAACGTCAACCGCACCGTCGGCACCATGCTCGGCTACGAGGTGACGAAGCGGTACGGCGCGGCCGGGCTGCCCGACGACACGATCCAGTTGCGCTTCACCGGGTCCGCCGGGCAGAGCTTCGGGGCCTTCGCCCCCAAGGGCATGACGCTGACGCTCGAGGGCGACGTGAACGACTACACCGGCAAGGGTCTGTCCGGCGGCAAGATCTTCGTGTTCCCGCCGAAGGAGTCGCCGCTGCGCGCCGAGGAGAACATCGTCGCCGGCAACGTCCTGCTCTACGGGGCGACGGCGGGAGAGGCGTTCTTCCGCGGGATCGTCGGCGAGCGGTTCTGCGTGCGCAACTCCGGGGCGACCGCGGTCGTCGAGGGCGTCGGCGACCATGGCTGCGAGTACATGACCGGTGGAACGGTGCTGGTCCTCGGCTCGATCGGGCGTAACTTCGCCGCCGGCATGAGCGGCGGCGTGGCGTACCTGTTCGACCCGGTCGAGGCCCGGATCAACACCGAGATGGTCGACGTCGAGGATCTGGAGGCCGCCGACGAGGCGGTCGTGCGCGACCTGCTCGTCCGCCATCGCCGGGAGACCGGCTCGACGGTGGCCGCGCGGCTCTACGCCGACTGGGAGAACGTGCGCGGCGCGTTCCGCAAGGTCATGCCGCGGGACTACAAGCGGGTGCTCACCGCGATCCGCCAGGCCGAGGAGCAGGGCCTCGTGGCCGAAGACGTGATCATGGCGGCGAGTCGTGTCTGAGCGGCGCGCGGTGCGCGGCGGCCGGCCGGCCGCGGAGACGCTGATCGCACCGAAGGTGATCTCGCCGAAGATGATCGCGCAGGGGGCCGGGCGGCCCGGACGGATCCGACAGGAGTGTCATGGCTGACCCGACAGGCTTCCTCAAGCACCGCCGGGAGCTGCCGAAGCGCCGGCCGGTCGACCTCCGCCTCCAGGACTGGCGGGAGGTCTACCAGCCCTTTCCCGAGGAGCACCTGCGCGAGCAGGCCAGCCGGTGCATGGACTGCGGCATCCCGTTCTGCCACAACGGCTGCCCGCTGGGGAACATCATCCCCGAGTGGAACGACCTGACCCGGCGCGGGGACTGGCCTGACGCCATCGAGCGGCTGCACGCGACGAACAACTTCCCCGAGTTCACCGGCCGGCTGTGTCCCGCGCCGTGCGAGGCGGCCTGCGTGTTGGGCATCGGGGACGACCCGGTGACCATCAAGCAGGTCGAGGTCAGCATCATCGACCGGGCCTGGGCGGACGGCACCGTCGTGCCGGTGCCGCCGACGGTGCGCACCGGGAAGCGGGTCGCGGTCGTCGGCTCCGGGCCGGCCGGGCTCGCCGCCGCCCAGCAGCTCACCCGCGCCGGGCACGACGTCGTCGTGTACGAGCGGGCGGACCGGGTCGGCGGGCTGCTGCGCTACGGCATTCCCGAGTTCAAGATGGAGAAGAAGGTCGTCGACCAGCGGCTCGCCCAGATGGAGGCCGAGGGCACCTCGTTCGTGACCTCCTGCAACGTCGGGGTCGACATCTCCGCCGACGAGCTGCGTTCCTCCTACGAGGCGGTCGTGCTGGCGGGTGGCTCGACGGTCGGTCGCGACCTGCCGGTCCCCGGCCGGGAGCTCGGCGGCATCCACCTCGCCATGGAGTTCCTGGTGCCGGCGAACCGGGTCGCCCAGGGTGACCTGGCGACCTCGCCGATCTCGGCGAAGGGCAAGCGGGTCGTCATCATCGGCGGCGGCGACACCGGCGCGGACTGCCTGGGCACCTCACATCGCCAGGGCGCGGCGTCGGTGCACCAGCTCGAGATCATGCCGCGACCGCCGGAGCTACGGGCGCCGGCCAACCCGTGGCCGTCCTACCCGATCGTCTACCGGGTCTCCAGCGCGCACGAGGAGGGCGGCGAGCGGGTGTTCGCCGTCAACACCGAGCGGTTCCTCGGCGACGACGAGGGCAACGTGCGGGCGCTGCGCATGCACGAGGTCCGCTTCGTCGCCGGGAAGTTCGAGAAGGTCGAGGGCACTGACGTCGAGCTGCCCTGCGAGCTGGTGCTGCTGGCCATGGGCTTCACCGGCCCGGAGAAGCCCGGCCTGCTGACCGATCTCGGCGTCGAGCTCGACCCCCGGGGCAACGTCGCCCGCGACGCCGGCTGGTCGTCGTCGGTGCCCGGCGTGTTCGTCGCCGGGGACATGGGCCGAGGCCAGTCGCTGATCGTCTGGGCGATCTCGGAGGGGCGCGCGGCGGCCGCCGCGGTCGACCGCTACCTCATGGGCCGCACCGACCTGCCCGAGCCGATCACCCCGACCCGTCGCTGACGGTGACGGCTGCCTCCCGCGGGGGGCGGCCGTCGCGGCCGGTCCCGGCCGACATCATCGGTGCGGCCGCGTAGGCCGGAGGTTCGCAGCGGGTGACATTTCGCTGTGATGTGCCTTGCTCCGTGCCGGATCTGCCCTGATTGACCGAGATCTGCTGGGGGCATCGGCGCTGGTGGCGGTACCGTCCTGTCATATGAGGCTCGTGCTGCTCGGCCCCCCGGGCTCCGGCAAGGGAACGCAGGGCGCGCGCATCAGCGCCCGCCACGGCATCCCCGCGATCTCCACCGGCCAGCTCTTCGACCGGCAGATCGCCGCGGGCACGCAGCTGGGCCGCCGCGCCGAGCGGTATGTCCGCGCCGGCGAGCTCGTGCCTGACGAGATCGTCCTGGACATGGTCGCCGAACGGCTCGACGGCAGCGTGGACTGCGCCGTCGGCTTCCTGCTCGACGGCTTCCCCCGCACCTACCCGCAGGCGGAGGCGCTGGACCGGATGCTCGCCGCGAGCTGCGGCCCCCTCGACGCGGTCGTCGACCTCGACGTCGACATCGACGAGGTGCTCGACCGCATCCGTCGCCGCGCGCACACCGAGGATCGCGTCGACGACGCCGACGACACCGCTCGCCGCCGGCTGAAGGTCTTCGCGGAGGAGACCGCGCCGCTGCGCCGCTACTACGGTCGCAGCGGCCTGCTACGCACCGTCGACGGCGCGGGCACTCCCGACGAGGTTGCCGCCCGCATCGAGCGCGTGCTGGAGGACACCGCCCACCCCGAGCTGCACCACCCCGGCTGACCGCTCCGGCGGGGGAGCTCCGATGAGCCCCCGGTTGCTGCCGCCCGCGATGACCGCGTCGGCGCGCGATATCTTGAACGCGGTGAGCCAGGGCGCGGATGAGCGGGAGCCGTCGGTACGGGCCGGGCGGGGCACGGGCGTCGCCGGGCCCTCGAACACGGGCCGCCGTCGCGCCGCGCACGTCGGTCTCGTCGCCCTCGTCGTGTTCTGCGGGCTGCCGCTGGTGGTCATCCTCACCGCGGCGCGGACCGTGCTGAACCCGGCCTTCTACTCCCAGTCGCTGGCCCGGGCGCACGCCTACGACCGCATCTACACCGAGGTCCTGCCCGACCCGGCGGTCGACACCCTGCTCGCCGGGCTGCCGATCGACAGCTCACTGGTCACCGCGAACCTGCGCACGGTGCTGCCGCCGGCGACGGTGCAGGAGATGACCGACGAGCAGATCACCCGGATCGTCGACTACCTGCGCGCCCGTACCGGCGACGTCGAGCTCGCGGTCGACCTGCGGCCGATCTTCGGGAACATCTCCGGCCTTGCCAACCGCTACATCGCCGGCGAGCTCGGCACCGGCACCAGCTACCGGGCCGCCTCCGTGCAGGACTTCACCCACGGCGTGCTGACCGCGCTGGACGACATCGCGGCGGGCCGCCCCCCGGCATCGCTGCCCAGCATCGAGCTGACCCCGCAGGACACCGACCGGATCCTGCCGCTCGTGCTCGACCGGGTGGACCCGGCGACCCGCGCGCGCGTCGGCCCCGAGCTGCGGGCGATGCTGCGCTCCGGTGACGTCGCCGGAGCGCTGGCGCTGATCGGACCGCAGGTCTTCCAGGGCGACGAGCGGGCCACCGCCCGGCTGCAGGCGTCGCTGCACGGCTCCACCCTCGACCTCGGCCTGCGCCTGTCGGACCTGCGCGACTCCCCGGCGATCACCGCGATCGACCGCCTGCACGACGTCGCCGCCACCCTGACCTGGGCGACCGCGCTACTCAGCCTGATCATGGCGGGCGCGCTGGCCGGCATCGTCGTGCTGGCCGGGCGGCGGGGGGTGTCGCGGGTCCGCGCGGCGGCCGGGGCGATGATCGCGGCCGGGCTCGGCGCGGCCCTGCTCGGGGCGGTGCTGCGCCTGACCCTGCCCAATCCGCTGACCTCGCTCGCCGGGCCGCGCTCGCCGCTGCCCCCCGGGGCGAGCAGGGTGCTCGTCGACTTCTCCCGGTACGCCTACGGGACGGTGGAGGGCGACTACCTGCGGGTCGTGGCCTGGACGCTCGTCGTCGGCCTCGCCGCCGCCGGACTGTCGTTGCTGGTCGCGGTGTCGGCCCGGTGGAGCCGGACCGGTCGCCGCCGCCGGGTCGCCACCGCGTTCGTCCTGGCCGTGCCCGTGATGGTCACCGTGACCTGGACCGCGTTCCCCGGCGCCGCCGCCGAGCCGCGCGAGCTGTGCGAGAGCAGCCCGTCGCTGTGCGACCGGCGTTACGACCAGGTGACCTACCTCGCGACCCACAACGCGATGGCGAACAGCGAGGACCGGTTCCTCGGTCCGTCCCAGGACCCGACGATCGTCCATCAGCTCGACTCCGGGGTGCGGACGTTGCTGCTCGACGTCCATCACTGGACGCCACCCGCGCAGGTCGAGACGTACCTGGCCACCCTGCCGCCGGCGACCCGCGCGGCGCTGGCACCGCTGAGCCGGGGCGCCGTGTCGACGCGGCCCGGCGTCTGGCTGTGCCACAACCTGTGTCAGCTCGGTTCGCTGGACTTCGTCGCGGAGCTCGGCCGGGTGCGGGACTGGATGGCCCGCAACCCGACCGAGGTGGTGACGTTGATCATCCAGGACGACGACGTCCCGGCCAGCGAGATCGCCGGCGGGGTCGCGGCGGCGGGGCTCGCCGGAATGGTCGCGACGCCGCCCGACGATCCCCACGGACGCTGGCCGACCCTGCGCACCATGATCGATTCGGGTCGGCGGCTGGTGGTCTTCACCGAGCGCCAGGACCTGCCGGGCACCTTCCTGCGCGGCTTCTACCGGTACGCCGCCGACACGCCGTTCGACGCGAAGCGGCCCGAGGACCTGCGCGACTGTGTGCGCAACCGGGGCGCGGCCGGCGCGGGGCTGCTGCTGATGAACCACTGGCTCACCGATGCCGCGCCCAGCCGGCGGGCCGCGCTGACCTCCAACGCCGCCGACACCATCGTCGGCAGAGCCGAGCGCTGCCGCGCGCAGCAGGGGCGGACGCCGACGTTCGTCGCGGTCGACTTCTCGACGATCGGCACGGCGCAGACCGCGGTGGACCGCCTCAATCGTCTCCCCGCTTCGGCCGCCTCCGCCGCCGGGGGCTGATACGGCGGCGGCGGTGATGGTGGGAGCATGGATCGGCCATCGTGCGTTGCAACCAGCGAGAAGACGCCTTCGTCGACCCACACCCGCGCAAGGGAGCTCAGGTGCCCATCTGGAACCAGCTTCGGCAGTCCGCCCAGACGATGCAGGGCCAGCTCGCCGCGAAGAAGAACGACCTGAAGAGCGGAGCCTTCCGCGATGCCAGTATGGCGATCTGCGCGCTGGTCGCGGCGGCGGACGGGACGATCGATCCGGCCGAGCGTCAGCGGGTCGCGTCGTTGATCATTTCCAACGACGTGCTCAACAACTTTCCGGCCGACGACCTCCAGCGACGCTTCAACGACTACGTCGGCAAGCTCCAGGCGGACTTCG
This sequence comes from Frankia torreyi, assembly GCF_000948395.1. Classification (GTDB taxonomy): domain Bacteria; phylum Actinomycetota; class Actinomycetes; order Frankiales; family Frankiaceae; genus Frankia; species Frankia torreyi. Next base: position 62,663 of record NZ_JYFN01000010.1, read on the forward strand.
AGTTCGGCAAGGTGTCCGTCCTGCAGGACATCGGCAAGACGAAGAAGAAGCCCGCCGAGGCGCGCGCCGTCATCCAGATCGGGATCGTCATCGGCGGGGCGGACGGCACGTTCGACAAGAGCGAGCAGGCCGTCGTGCGCGAGGCGTGCTACGCGGTCGGGATCAGCCCCGAGGAGTTCGATCTGTAGATCCGCTCCGGGGTGCGGCGGTCGCCGCGCGCCTATCTCGTCACACTTCCTCCCCTGCTCGCCGGCGGAGTTGGATGCTCGGGCACATCGCCCGAACGCGCTGACCTGCAAGTCAGCGGGTTGCCCGGGGAGCCGGCAGGCGGGCGCGGATGGCGGCGCCCACGTCCGCCCGGGTGCATCCCTGACGTGACGGCGCGTGACGAGGAGGATGCGTGGGTCCAGCCGATGCCCTGCTGGCGGCCGGGGCGGGTCTGCTGGCGGGAGCGGTCAACGCCGTCGCCGGCGGGGGTACGCTGATCGCCTTTCCGGCCCTGCTCACCACCGGGCTGCCGGCGCTGACCGCGAACATCACCTCCTCGGTGGGCCTGCTCACCGGCTATGCCGGCGGTGCGCTGGGCTATCGCCGCGAGCTCGCCGACCAGGTTGACCGGCTGCGGGCGCTCGGACCGCCCGCGATGCTCGGCGGGATCGTCGGCGCGGTCGTGCTGCTGGCCACCCCGTCGGACAGCTTTCGGGCCCTGGTCCCGTACCTCGTTCTGGTGTCCTGTCTGCTGCTGGCGGCGCAGACCCGGCTGGCCGCTGTCGTGGCGCGGCGGCGGGCCGCGGCCGCCCCGGCCACGACCGCCCCGCCGGTCCCGGCTGCCTCGGCGGCGGGAATCGGCGGGTCAGGGAACACGGTCACCTGGCCCACCCGGATCGGGATCTTCGTGGCCGGCGTGTACGGCTCCTATTTCGGCGCCGGGCTCGGGGTGCTGCTGCTCGGCGTGCTGGGGATCCTGCTCGTCGACGACCTCCAACGCACCAACGCGCTCAAGACGCTGCTCGCCTTCGGCGTGAACGCCGTGGGAGTCGCGGTCTTCCTCATCACCGCGAAGGTCGCCTGGGGATTCGCGGGCATCCTCGTCGTCGCCTCGCTGCTTGGCGGCCTGCTCGGCGCCCGGATCGCCCGGCGGCTGCGCCCGGCTCTCCTGCGTGCGGCGGTGATCACGCTGGGGGTCGGCGTGGCGATCGTGCTTATCATCCGGAACTGATCAGCGCCACGCGGGCCATCTCACCGCGGGCCATCTCACGGCCGGCCATCTCATCACGGGGCAACCGGCCGGACAACGTCCCGACCCGCGTCGGATAATCTTGCCGGTCCGCTCCTCGAATGACTCTCACGTCACTGTCACAATGGCAGCCCGACGAGCCGGGCCCGGCGGAGCCGTATTCGGCGCCCCCGCATAATCTGTGTACGCAGTGTTCCCGAGGAACGCTCACGTAACGGCAATCCTGTGCGGATGGCGCAACATTATCGCGCCGCTGAGCGTCTATCAGCGGGGCTGCTGCCAGGCGTGATCCGCGCGGGGTCGGTGGGTCCTGTCGCGCCAGGGGGTGGCGCGGTTTTGCGGTACGCCAGCGCGGTCGGTCTGAGTGCCGACGCGACGCGCGTGGCTGGTCCGCTGGGAGGGGTCTTGTGTTCGACGATGAACCGATTGCAGTCGGGCGGGCCGGCGCGGCGCGGCCGGGGGCGCCACGGGTGAGCGGCCGAGGCCCGAGCGGCCCGTCGGCCGGGGTCGCGCGCTGGTCGGACCGGGCGCTGGCGCTGTGCGCCCTCGCCGGGCTGATCGCCGCGGCTTCCGTGCCGCGCACCTGGGCGCGCGCGACCCTGTCGGACCGCGGCTCGGCGCTGCTCGTGGTCTCCAGATCGGGCTGGCAGTTGCGTCCGGCCGGGCCGCTGGTGGTCGCGTTCGGCCTGCTCACGGCCCTGGTCTGCGTGCTGGCGCACCGCCGCGGCCGGGCCGCGCTCGGTGCGCTGCTGGCCCTGCTCGGCGCCGCCGTCACGGGTCTCGCGCTGAGCCGGCTGCACGCCGCCGACCCGCTCGTGCACACGATCGGCCGACTGCGCATCGGTACGTTCCAGACCGACGAGCCGGTCGCGGCGGGCACCGCCGGCGCGGGTCTGTGGGTCGCGGCCGTCGCTGGCATCGTGGTGGTGCTGGCGGCCGCGGGCTGGCTGCAGCTCACCCGCCGGGCCGCGGCGGCGGCTCAGGCGTCGACGGCCGGCGGATGGGCAGGCTCCGTCGGAGCGACGCAGGCCGGCTTCGCCCCTGTCTCCGGGCCCGCGTCCGCAGAGGTGTCCGCCGAGGTGTCCGGTGTGGGTCCGGCGGCTCCCGGTGGGATCCCGGGCGGCAACGGTGCCGCGGAACGCGGGGTCGACCATGGCCTATGACTATGCGTCGTTCTCGACGCTCGCCGGACCGCTCCTGGAGCCCCCCGCCAGCGGGGAGTACCACGTCGCCTACCGCAAGATCATGGTGGGGCGCGCGCTCTACCAGGTGTTGCCGCAGCTCATCGCTACTGTGGGCCTGTCGTCGCTGTTCTTCGTCTGGCTGATCCAGCCGGAGCACTATCCGCACGCGAAGTACCTGCCGACCGCCGTGCAGGTCGGCAATGCCGTGATGTTCTGGCTGATCGTGGTCACGGAGGGTATTCGACTGCTGAACTCGATCACCCTGTGCTGGTCGGCGTACATCATGCGCAATCCGGTGCCCGTGCGACCGCCGCGGGGTCTGCGCGTCGCCTTCACGACGACGATCGTGCCGGCGAAGGAGCCCCTCGACGTCGTCCGGGACACCCTCATCGCGGCCCGCAACATCCGCCATGACTCGACGATCGACGTCTGGCTGCTCGATGAAGGCGACGACCCGGCCGTGCGCGCGATGTGCGCCGAGATCGGGGTCAACCACTTTTCCCGCAAGGGTGTGGAGCGCTGGAACACCGCTCGCGGCCGGTTCCGGGCGAAGACCAAGCACGGTAACCACAACTCCTGGCTCGACGCGCACGGCGACACCTACGACGTGGTGCTCTCCGTCGACCCGGACCATATTCCGTTGCCGAACTTCGCGGAACGCATGCTCGGCTATTTCCGGGATCCGAACGTCGCGTTCGTCGTCGGCCCGCAGGTCTACGGAAACTTCCGTCATTACCTGACCCGCGGGGCCGAGGCGCAGAACTACATGTTCCATTCCGTCGTCCAGCGGGCGGCAAACCGGTTCGCCGCCGGGATGTTCGTGGGCACGAACCATGCCTACCGGGTCGAGACCTGGCGGCAGATCGGCGGCTTTCAGGACTCGATCACCGAGGATCTCGCGACGTCCTTCGCCGTCCACGGCGCCCGCAACCCGCAGACGAACCACCGCTGGACCTCGGTCTACACCCCGGACGTCATCGCCGTGGGCGAGGGCCCGGCCACCTGGACGGACTTCTTCAGCCAGCAGCTGCGCTGGGCGCGCGGTGCCAACGAGGTCCTCGTCACCGAGGCCGCCGGTCGGATGCGCAAGCTTGCCTGGGGCCCGCGGCTGCACTACGCCACGCTCATGCTGCACTACCCGACGGTCGCTCTGACCTGGATCCTCGGCATGATCCTCACCACGACGTACATGGCGCTCGGCTCCACCGGGGTGGTCCTGCACGTCTCGGCGTGGCTGGCGCTCTACATCGACGTGTTCGCCGCCCGACTGCTGCTCTACTTCTGGCTGCGCCGGTTCAACACCAGCCCGCACGAGGAGGCGGGCAGCGCCGGGATGTCCGGCATCTTCGTGTCGGTGCTGTGCACGCCGTTCTACTCGACCGCGCTGGTCGGGGCCGTCTTCCGGCGCAAGCTCGGCTTCGTCGTGACGCCGAAGGGCGACCAGGCGAGCCCGGACCGGCTGCTGACCTTCCGCAAGCACCTGTTCTGGGCGGCCTGGTCGGCCGGGTCGATCGCGGCCGCCGCCTCGCTCGGCCACCTGTACCCGGCGAACATGGTCTGGGTCTCGCTGTCGCTGGTGATCTGCCTGCTGCCGATCGGGTTGTGGAGCCTCGAACCGATCCTCGCACCGCGCCGTGCGGCGGCGCCGAACCCGCTGCCCGCCGCGCACGTGCCGGCGCCGCGCCGCGCGCCGCAGACCGTCGGGTCGGCCCGGTCCGCGCCCGTCCGCGCGGCCGCGGCCGGGTACCCGTCGGCCCTCGATCCGATCACCGAGGAGGTGCCGGCCGCCGTCGTCGCGGCGTTCGCCGACCCGGCGACGGAGCACGTGCCGATCCCCGCGGGGCTGGCCGGCGCCGGCGCGGCGGGCATCGGCAACGAGACCCTGACGATCGTCGGGTCGAAGGCCGCGGCCGCCGCGCCGGCGAGGGCGGCCGGCCGGGCGGGCGATTCCACGGGCGTGGACGGTCCCACCATCCTGCTGTCCGCCCCCGCGGCGGCCGCCGCCGCGGCCCGGGTGGCGGCCGGTGCCGGTGCCGGTGCCGGTGGCGTCGGCCTGGGCGGCAGCGGCGGCGCCAGCGCTCGCGCCGGCGGCGTCGATCAGGACACCGTCATCACCCGCACGCTGCCCGCTGCTCCCGAGGAGCGGGCGCCGCGGGGCCAAGACCGGCCCGTGGACGGGCGCGAGCGGCGCCGAGAGCGCCGGGCGGCCGAACTGCCCGCCGACCTGCCCGCCTACGCCGACGACGAGCCCGTCTACGCCGAGCAGGAGACCATGCTGACCCCGCGCAAGGAGCTGGCCGGGGTGTCCGCCGCGGGCGAGCTGCCCGCCTACGTCGAGGACGTCACGATGAGGCTCACCCCGCGCCGCCGCCGCGTCACCCTGGACGGCACGCTTGAGGAGCTGGGCTGATGGCCGACCGTCCAAGGCGGTCCGGATCGTCGCCGGATCCCGACCCGCCGACCGTCTCCGACCTGCACGCGCTCGGCGCACCGGCGCCGGCCGACGATCCGCGGATGGCCCCCGTCGTCGCCCGGCCGACGACCTCCCGGCGGCGTCGGCGGCTCCTGCAGGCGACGATCATCGTGCTCGTCGTCCTCGCCGGCAACTTCCCGTACATGGACTCCTGGGCGTCCGACCGATACGACGAGTGGCGCTCCCATCAGCCCGCGTACATGCGGGACAACGGGCGCTGGGACATCGTCGCGGACAGCGGCTCGCGGTCCATCCATGCCGCACTGCTGCGCACCGGCAAGGTTCTGTTGATGGCCGGCTCCGGCAACGACAAGAACAACTTCGACGCCAAGCGGTTCGAGACCATCCTGTGGGATCCGACGGCGAACAGCTTCCAGAAGATCTACACGCCGTGGGACGTCTTCTGCGCCGGTCACGCGTTCCTGCCCAACGGCGACCTGCTCATCGCCGGCGGGACGAAGGCCTACGAGGTGCTGGCCCAGGACGCCCCCGACGGCAAGAAAAAGGAATACGAGGGGCTGAAGGACTCCTACGTGTTCGATCCGATCAGCCAGCGGTACGTCAAGACCGGATTCCTGCAGCATGCCCGCTGGTACCCGACGCTGGTCACGCTCGCCAACGGTGCCGTCGTCGCCGTCTCCGGACTCAACGAGAACGGCGACATCGACCCGGGCAACACCGAGTCCTTCGACATCGCGAGCTCGGCCTGGATCGAGCATCCGGAGCTGGTCAAGGAATTCCCGACCTACCCGTCGCTGCTGCTCACCGCGGACGGGCGGCTGTTCTTCTCCGGCGCCAACGCCGGCTACGGGCCGGCGTCGCTGGAGGCGCGCCAGTCGGGGCTGTGGAACCTGACGAACAACCAGTTCCAGGCCGTTCCCGGGCTGCCGCTGCCTGAGGTCAACGAGACGGCCGGCACCGTGCTGCTCGCCCCGGCGCAGGACCAGAAGGTGATGTTCATCGGCGGTGGGGGCGTCGGCGACACCCAGGTGGCGACCGATCGCACCGCCATCGTCGACCTGTCCGCGCCGCAACCTGCCTGGCAGCGCGGTCCGGACCTCAGCTCGCCGAAGCGGTACCCGGGCGCCGTGCTGCTTCCCGACGACACCGTGCTGGTCTCCGGCGGGTCGCGGCGCTACCGGGCGAAGGACACCCTCACCGCCGAGATCTACGACCCGGCGACGAAGGCGTTCCGCCCGGTGGCCGACCCGCACGTCGGCCGCGACTACCACTCCGAGTACCTGCTGCTGCCCGACGGCCGGGTCGCGGTCTTCGGCTCCAACCCGCTCAGCGACGACAACACGTTCGACACCCGCGTCGAGGTCTACTCGCCGCCCTACCTGTACGCCGGGGAGCGTCCGGTGATCAGTGGTGCCCCGGGCACGATCACCCGGGGCACCACGATCACGCTGCGTGCCTCGCAGAAGATCGGCAAGGTCCGGCTGATGCGGCCCGGCGCCTACACCCACGTGACCGACACCGAGCAACGGTCGGTGGCGTTGCCGATCACGGCACAGGCGGACGGTACGGTCACCGTGAGCGTGCCGGACAATCCGAACGTTCTGCCGGGTGACTGGTACATGCTCTTCGTCGACAACGGTGCGAACGTGCCGTCGGTCGCGACCTGGGTGCACGTGACCCCCTGACGGCCGCCGCCGCGGCCGGTGGCGCCGGTCAGCCGGTCGGTCGGCAGGTCGGCCGGTCGGTCGGCCAGTCGGTCAGCCGGTCGCGGCGCGGTTGCGGCGGGGTCGCGGCCGGCGGGGGAGTGGGCCCCGCGGCGACCGCCCCACGCCGAGGTCGGCGAGGCCACCGTCGAGAGGAGTGCCTTCGTGCCGACGTCCAGGTCCCGGGCCGCCGTTCCCATGCCGCCGGGCGGCGACCGTGTGTGGCCGGGCTGGCCGCGACGGGCCCCTGCCCCGCGCGGCCAGGGAGTGCGGGGGTGGCGCCCGTGCGCCTGCGGCCGTCCCCGCGGGGTCGCGGCCGTCTTCGCACTGGTCGCGGCGCTGGTCGTCACGCTGGTCGGGTGCGGCCCGGGCGGCGGCGGGAAGTCGGCCGGCGGGGCCGGCGGTGCCGTGGGCGTGGGCGCTGTCACGACCGCGGTGCCCGCCCCGGATCCGACCCGCTGCCCCGCGGGCGGCGGCGCCGGGACGGGTCCCTCCCTCGCCGCTTCCTCCCTCCCCGCCGACGGGGCCGTCGCCCGGGGCCGCGCGCCCCGCGGCCCGTTTCTCGTCGACCTGGCCAGCCAGGCGGCGCAGCAGGCGCAGGCCCATCCGGCCGACGCCGCGGCCATCGCCCCGCTGGTCCAGACCTCGTCCGCCTTCTCGGTCGGCGACTGGATCACCGACGTCGTCGGCGAGGTCCACCGCCGGGCCGCCGCGGCTGCGACGGCCGGAGCCACCGCGGTGTTCATGGTTTACGCCATCCCGCACCGGGACGTGGGAGCCGGTTTCTCCGCCGGCGGGCTGCCCGACGCCGTCGCCTACCGCCAGTTCACCCGCCAGGTCGCCGCGGGCATCGGCGGCGCGGCGGCGGTCATCGTGCTCGAACCCGATGCGCTCGGGCAGATCGACCAGCTCGACGCCGCGCAGGCGGCCGAACGCTACGCGCTGCTGCGCGACGCGGTCGACGTGTATGGCACGCTGCCGGCGACCAGCGTCTACCTGGACGGCGCGAACTGCGGCTGGATCGCCCCGGCGGTCATGGCCGGGCGGTTGGCGCAGGCCGGGATCGCGCACGCCCGCGGCTTCGCCGTCAACGTGGCGAACTATTACCGCACCGAGGACGAGGCCGCTCGCGCCGAGGTCCTCTCCCGCTTCGTCGGAGGGGCGCACTACGTCGTCGACACCTCCCGCAACGGCCGCGGCCCGGCGGTCGGGCTGACGAACGCGTGGTGCAATCCGCCCGGACGCGGCCTCGGCGAGAAACCCACGACCAGCACGGGATATCCGCATGCGGACGCGTTCCTCTGGGTGAAGACGCCCGGCGCGAGCGACGGGGAATGCGGCCGTGGCGATCCGGCAGCGGGCACGTGGTGGCCGGAACAGGCCGCGGAGCTCGTGCGCAACGCCGCGGGCTGAACGCCGGCCGGTTATGCGCTCCCCCCGGACGGGGGAGGGAAGTCTCCCGGTACGGAAGATTGCCCGATACCCGCCGGAGTGTCGCCATTGTGGCCGTCGATATGCTCTTTTCCGACATCGGGGCACTGCGCGTCAACACCGCGCGGTCGCGTGCATTCGGAGGTCGCGTGTCGGACGCCTCGGGTCACCGCCGTCATCGTCGTCCCACCCCGTCGGCGGGGCGGGACGCGGCGGCCGCGGGCGCCCCACGGGGCCATCGTGGCCGGTTCTTCGCGCTGCTCTGGCCGTTGGCGGCGCTCATGGTGTGCGCCGGCTTCGGGCTCGAACAGCTCGTCATCGAGCCGGCCTACGGGTCCTCGGGCGGATCGAGCACGGTCGCCGCGCAGCCGGGCGTCGTCACCCTCACCCCTGCCCCGGCGCCGCCGGATCCGACGCCGGCCTCGCCGGGCACGGTCCAGGTGGCGAAGGCCGGCGTGGCACTCGCGCCGGCGGCCCATGCTACCCGGCCGGTGGCGTCGGCCAGCACGGCGGTCGCGGTGGGCGGGCTCACCGCCGCGGGCACCGGGGGTTCCGGCGCGCCGGCCGACGCCGCAGCGTTGCCGGCGGTCGTCGGTGCGACGGCCGGCGACCCGTTCGCCGCCGCGACCCTCTACGTCGATCCCGCCGGCGACGCGGCCCAGGCGGTGCGCACGCTGCGCCAGACCGATCCCGCCGGGGCACAGACGCTGTCCCGGCTGGCCGGCCGCTCCCACGCCGACTGGTTCGGCGACCCGGATCCCGCCACCGTGCGCACCCGCGTCGCCGACCGGGTTCGGGTGGTGCGGGCGGCCGGCGCGCTGCCCGTGCTCGTCGCCTACGCGATCCCGCAGCGCGACTGCGGCGGCGGCCAGTCGGCGGGCGGGGTCGCCGGCGAGTCCGCCTACCGGGCGTGGATCGCCGCCTTCGCCGCCGGCATCGGCTCCGGTCCCGCCGCGGTCATCCTGGAGCCGGACGCCCTGGCCCAGATCGACTGCCTGGCACCGGCCGCCGCCACCGCCCGGTACGCGATGCTCGGCTACGCCGTCGACCAGCTCGCCGCGGTCGGGGCCGAGGTCTACCTCGACGCCGGCAACGCATCCTGGCATTCGGCCGCCGACACCGCCGCCCGGCTGCGGCAGGCCGGCGTCGCCCGCGCCCGGGGCTTCGCCCTCAACGTGTCGAACTTCGACGAGACCGCCGACGAGACGGCCTACGGCGATGCGGTTGTCGCCGCCCTCGGCGGCACCGCCCACTACGTCGTCGACACCTCTCGCAACGGTCGGGGGCCGGCCGCCGACAACGCCTGGTGCAACCCGCCCGGCCGAGGCCTGGGCGTGGCCCCCACCGACCGGACGGGCAATCCGCGAGCCGACGCCTACCTGTGGATCAAGGTGCCCGGGGAGTCGGACGGCGCGTGCAACGGCGGTCCGGCCGCCGGCGGATGGTGGCTCGACTACGCCATGGGCCTGGCGAGCAGGGCCGCGTGACGACGCGCGGCGGGCCGTCGGGGCGGGGCCGCGCGGCGGTGCTGCTCGGCTGCCTCGTCGCGCTGCTCGGCCTGCTCGCCGCCTGCGGGCCCGCAGGCGGCTCGGGGTCGACGGCCGGGGGACCGGTACACCTCGACGACGTCGGCGGGGCCACCGGGGTGCGGGGCGTGCGCCTCGACCCCCCGGTGCGCCTGCCCGGCGTGACCCTCACCGACACCACCGGCCGGCCGTGGACCCTGCCGGCGGCCGCCGATGGCCGGCTCACCCTGCTGTTCTTCGGCTACAGCTCCTGCCCGGACGTCTGCCCCACGACGGTCGCCGACCTCGCCGCCGCGGTGGGTCTGCTCACCCCCGCGCAGCGCGCCCGGGTCCGGGTGGTCGTCGCGACAACCGACCCGGCCCGAGACACGGGTCCGGTCCTGCGCCACTGGCTCGACCAGTTCGACCGATCGTTCGTCGGCCTGACCGGGCCGGCCACGGCGGTGACCCGACTCGCCGACACGGCCGGCGTCACCTTCAGCACGCCGACGCCGGCCGCGGATGGCACGATCGTGGTGCCGCACGGCAGCCAGGTCACGGCGATCGGCCCGGACGGCGTCGCCCGCGTCGGCTACCTCGCCGGCACCGCCGTCGCCGACTACGCCCACGACATCCCGCTGCTGCTCGCGGGAGAGAGCTGAGCGCGGGGCCCGACCGCCCGGCGCCACGCGACGGTGGCGAGGGGAGCGGCCCGGATGCCGGACAGCACGCAGCCGGATACTTCTCGGCGGTCGGGTGCTTCCTGGCGGTCGGGTGCTTCCCGGCGGCGTGTTCTGCCGAGGTCGGGGACGTCGCCGTGGTCACCGGGGCGCCGGCCGCGACTGGCAGGGGCGCTCGTGGTGCTGGTCCTGGTGCCCGCGCTGGTCGGCTGCGGGTCGGGCGGCCGGACGCCGACCGGTGGCCCGGCCGACCGGCCACGCTATTTCGGCCCGGTGGCCCCGCCGGCGGGAGAGGGGTTCTACCGCCCGCCCGTGCCGCTGCCCGCCGGCCGTGCCGGGGATGTTCTGTGGTCGCGTCCCGTGCCGGCGGCGGGGCCGTTCGCCACGGCCGGGGCGCGGGTGGTCCAGGTGCTGTACCTGTCCAGCGGGGCGCTCGGTAGGCCGATCGCGGTCAGCGGCACCGTGCTCGTCCCCGTCCACCCGGCCGGCGACGCGCCGATCCTCGGCTACGCGCCCGGCACCCAGGGGCTCGGCGACGACTGCGCGGCGTCGAAGGGACTCGCCGTGGGCGTCAACCTCGCCGTCGGGGCGATCACTGAGGCGCTGGGCCGGGGGTGGATCGTCGCCGTGCCCGACTACGAGGGGCTCGGCACCCCGGGCGAGCACACCTACGTCGTCGGGCCGGCCGAGGGGCACGCCCTGCTCGACATCGTGCGGGCCACCCCGCGGGTCGCGGGGCTCACCGGCGCGGCGCATCGGCGGGTCGGGCTGACCGGCTACTCGCAGGGCGGGGGAGCCGCGGTGTGGGCGGCGCAGCTCGCCCCCGCCTACGCGCCGGACCTGGACCTACGCGGGGTCGCCGCCGGTGGCGTGCCGGCCGACCTGGGGGCTGTCGGGCGCGCCCTGGACGGAAAGGGGGCCGCCGGGCTCGGTCTGGCGGCCGCGGTCGGCCTCGACGCGGCCTATCCGGACCTGCGGCTGAACGCGCTGCTGACCCCGTCCGGCCGCAGCGTGTTCGCCGCCGTTCGCACCGCCTGCTCGCTGGCCCTGGTCACCGGGTTCGCCGGCAGGCGGATCGCCGACCTGACGACCACCGATCCGATGACGCTGCCGCGCTGGCGGGCGCGGCTGGCCGAGAACACCCTGGGACGGGTGGCGCCCCGCATTCCGCTCTACCTCTACCACGCCACGTCGGACAGTCTGGTCGCCTTCGGCCAGGCGGCGCGCCTGCGGACGGAGTACTGCACCCGGCGGGTCGCGGTGACCTGGGCTCCCTTCCCCGGCGACCACATCGACGGGGTGGGGCGCACGCAGGATGCGCTGCGGTTCCTCGCCGACCGCTTCGCCGGCCTCCCGACGCACGGGAACTGCTGACCCGCACACCGCCGCGCCGCGCCAGTTGCCGGATGCCATTCCCCGACCATTTCTTCGAATAGGGAGGCGGCGAATACGGGAAATGGTTGTCACTGTTCGGGGGATTCGTGATCTGCTCGCCGTCCACCGCCGCGACGGTTATCCACAGCTTTCATGTTGCCTCTGGCTGGCGGGTCGATTCTGTTGGATTCTCGGTTCATGACCTTTTCCCGCTCGGCCTCGACCCCGCCGACCCGACCCGTCGTCCGCCGCTACCCCGGTCTCGACCCCGCCGTCGCGCTGGCCCGCCGGCAGGGCGGGGTGATCACGTTCCGGCAGGCGATGTCCGTCGGCCTGACTCGCGGTCAGCTCCGCCAGCTCGTCCAGTCCGATCAGTGGAGCCACCCCGTCCGCGGTGCCTTCGTCGTCCCGGTCGTCCCCCTGAACGAGGACGTCGCCGGGCCCGGCGACGAGCGGCGGGGCTCGGGCTGGGCGCCGGAGCCGGCGCCGTTCGCCGACGAGCCTCCTGCGGTCGCCGAGGATGGATGGCACTGCGGGCACCTCGCCGCTCGTGGCGGCCCGCTCCTCCCGGTGCTCCCCGGTGGTGCGGTCCCCGCCGCCGCGGTCCCCGGTGGCGCGGCCCCCGCTGGCGTCTGCCCGGGGGTGTTCGCGCCGCCTCCCTTTCCCCTGTCGGCGCGCGTGCGGGCGGCACTCGTCGGCCGTCCGCACGCGGTCGTCTGCAACATCACCGCCGCCCGGCTGCTCGGGTTTCCCGGTGGGGAGCCGGAGAATCCGGCCGAGCCCGTGCACCTGCTGCTGCCGCCCCGGCTCACGCGGGCGCAGCCGCGGGGAATCCGGCTGCATTTCACCGAGCTCGGCGCCGGCGAACAGGTCGACCTGGCCGGGATTCCCGTCACCTCGCCGGCGCGCACCCTCGCCGATCTCGTGCTCGCGGCGCCCAGCCGGGAGGCCGCCGTCACCGAGATGGACGCCGCCCTGCACAGCGGGGTCGTGCCGAACCTGCGTGCGGCCCGCGAGGCGGCGGCCGGGCGGCGGGGCTTCCGGCCGACGCAGGACTGGTGGGATCTGGCCGACGGGCGGGCGGAGTCGGCGCTCGAGACCCGGCTGCGGCTGCTGCTCGCCGACGCGGGGCTCGCGCCGCCCCAGTTGCAGTGGCCGGTCCAGGACAGCGGCGGCCAGGCGATCGCGAAGCTCGACCTCGCCTGGCCGGAGCACCGGCTCGACGTGGAGGCCGACACGTACACCACGGCGAGCTCCGCCGAGGCGTTCCACCTGGAGCGGCTGCGCGGCAACCTGCTCGCCGCCCGGCGGTGGGCGGTGCTGCGGTTCAGCGCGCTGGACGTCGCCTGGTACCCGGAGCGGATCGTCGCCGCCGTCGACCGGTTCCTCGCCTCCCCCACGGCGTGGGACGAGGCGGAACGGCAGGCCTCGTGAGTATTGCCACCATCCGGACAAAGGCGTGCAAGGACTTGTGACAGGAAGTACATTCCAAGCCGCCCGGGCGTCCCACGCCTACGATCCGGAACATGAGCGTTCCATCGGCCGGGCTGTCGCTGGCCGCAGACTTTCCGGAGGCCACCCGCGCCGAGTGGCAGCAGCTCGTCCTGGGCGTCCTGCGCAAGTCCGGCGTGGCGACCGAGTCGAGTGCCGCCGGCGAAGTCGAGGAGCTGCTGGCCACGCGGACCTATGACGGCCCGCTGATCCGACCGCTCTACACCGCCGACGACCTGCCCGCCGGCGGGGTGGGCCTGCCGGGCCTCGCGCCGTTCGTGCGGGGTGGTCGGCCCCAGGGCGCGGGCCCCACTGGCTGGGACGTCCGCGCCCTGCACGCCGGTCCCGACGCGAAGGCCGCCGCCGATGCCGTTCTCACCGACCTGGAGAACGGCGTCACGTCGCTGTGGCTGCGCCTCGGCTCCGGCGGGCTGCCGATCGGCGCCCTGGCCACGGTGCTCGGCGAGGTCTACCTCGACCTCGCCCCCGTCGTTCTCGACGCGGGCGCGCAGACCCGGTCGGCGGCCGAGGAGCTCTTCCGCCTCGCCGCCGCCCGCGGCGTGCCCGGCTCGCAGCTCGCCGGCAGCCTCGGCGCCGATCCGATCGGCCTGGCCGCGCGGGCGGGTCTGCCGGCGGACGGGCCGGCGGGGCTGACCGAGGCGGCGGCCCTCGCGGCGCGCTGCGTGGCCGAGTTTCCCGGCGTGCGGGCCCTCGTCGTCGACGCCCAGCCCTACCACCGCGCCGGCGGCAGCGACGCCGAGGAGCTCGGTGCGTCGCTGGCCACCGGGGTCGCCTACCTGCGCGCGCTCACCGACGCGGGGCTGAGTCTGCCCGAGGCCCTCGGGCAGCTCGAGTTCCGTTACGCGGTCACCGCCGACCAGTTCTCCTCCATCGCGAAGCTGCGGGCCGCGCGCCGGCTGTGGTCCCGGGTCGCACAGGTGTGTGGGGCCGAGCCGGCCGAGCGCGCCCAGCACCAGCACGCGGTCACCTCGGCGGCGATGATGACGCGGCGCGATCCCTGGGTGAACATGCTGCGCACCACCCTGGCCTGCTTCGGCGCCGGCGTCGGCGGTGCGGACGCGGTGACGGTTCTGCCGTTCGACACCCGCCTCGGCGTGCCCGACGACTTCTCCCGGCGGATCGCCCGCAACACCCAGACCCTCCTGCAGGAGGAGTCGAGCCTGATCCGGGTGATCGATCCGGCCGGTGGTTCGTGGTTCGTGGAGTCGCTCACCGCCGAGCTCGCCGAGGCTGCCTGGGCCTGGTTCACCGAGATCGAGCGGGCCGGCGGGATCGTCGCCGCCCTGCGCTCCGGTCTCGTCGCCGAGCGGATCGCGGCCACCTGGGCCAGGCGCGCCGAGGCGATCGCCCACCGGCGCGATCCCCTCACCGGCGTCAGCGAGTTCCCCAACCTGGCCGAGAGCCTGCCCGAGCGCGTTCCGGCCCCGGCCGAGGAGCGTCCCACCATCGACGGGACGCCCGGCCTGCCCGAGATCCACTACGACGCCGACTTCGAGGCGCTGCGGTCGCGTGCCGACACCCACGCCGAGGCGGCCGCCCGCCCGGTGGTGTTCCTGGCCACCCTCGGCAGTGCCGCGGCGTCGACCGCCCGCGCCACGTTCGCCGCGAACCTGTTCCAGGCGGGCGGGTTCGAGACCCCGACGTCCGGCCCGGGTACCGACCCGGCCGCGATCGCGGCGGCCTTCGCCGCCTCCGGCGCCGCGGTGGCCTGCCTCTGCTCGGGCGACAAGGTGTACGCCGAGCACGCCGCCGCAGTGGCCCGGGCGCTGCGCGACGCGGGCGCCCGCCAGGTGTGGCTCGCCGGTCAGCCGGGCTCGCGCGCCCAGGCCGACGCCGAGGCGGGCATCGACGGGTACGTCTTCACAGGATGCAATGCGGTCGCCGTGCTCCAGGCGACGCAGGCCGAGGCGGGAGTGCGCTGATGTCCGTGGACAGCTCGAACCGGCCCTCCGCCGCCATCCCGGACTTCTCCCAGGTGGAGCTCGGCGGCCCGCCGGCCGGCGCGGACACGCCCGAGGCCGCGTGGCGCACCGCGCTGGAGGCGGCGACCGGCAAGGACGTCGACGCCCTGACCTGGGACACCCCCGAGGGCATCGCGGTCAAGCCGCTCTACACTGCCACCGACACCGCCGGGCTCGACTTCCTGCGCACCTACCCGGGGATCGCGCCGTTCCTGCGCGGCCCCTATCCGGCGATGTACGTCACCCAGCCGTGGACGATCCGTCAGTACGCCGGGTTCTCCACCGCCGCGGCGTCCAACGCCTTCTACCGGCGCAACCTCGCCGCCGGCCAGAAGGGCCTGTCGGTCGCCTTCGACCTGCCGACCCACCGCGGCTACGACTCGGACCACCCGCGGGTCACCGGGGACGTCGGGATGGCCGGGGTGGCCATCGACTCCATCCTCGACATGCGCCAGCTCTTCGACGGCATCCCGCTGGACCGGATGAGCGTGTCGATGACCATGAACGGCGCGGTGCTGCCGGTGCTCGCGCTCTACATCGTGGCGGCCGAGGAGCAGGGGGTGGCTCCGGAGCAGCTCGCCGGGACCATCCAGAACGACATCCTCAAAGAATTCATGGTCCGCAACACCTACATCTACCCGCCGCAGCCGTCGATGCAGATCATCTCGGACATCTTCTCGTACACCTCGCAGAAGATGCCGAAGTTTAACTCGATCTCCATCTCCGGCTACCACATGCAGGAGGCCGGCGCGACGGCCGACCTGGAGCTCGCCTACACCCTCGCCGACGGCGTCGAGTACATCCGCGCCGGCCTGGGCGCAGGGTTGGCGATCGACGCATTCGCCCCGCGGCTGTCGTTCTTCTGGGCGATCGGGATGAACTTCTTCATGGAGGTCGCCAAGCTGCGCGCGGCCCGGCTGCTGTGGGCGCGGCTGGTCAACCAGTTCTCGCCGACGAGCTCGAAGTCACTGTCGCTGCGCACCCACTCGCAGACGTCCGGCTGGTCGCTGACCGCCCAGGACGTGTTCAACAACGTGGTGCGGACCTGCGTCGAGGCGATGGCCGCCACCCAGGGTCACACCCAGTCGCTGCACACCAACGCCCTCGACGAGGCGCTGGCGCTGCCCACCGATTTCTCCGCCCGCATCGCCCGCAACACCCAGCTGCTGCTGCAGCAGGAGTCCGGCACCACCCGGGTCATCGACCCGTGGGGTGGCAGCCACTACGTCGAGCGGCTCACCTACGACCTGGCCCGCAAGGCGTGGGGTCACATCAGCGAGGTCGAGGCGTCCGGCGGCATGGCGCAGGCCATCGACGCCGGCATCCCCAAGATGCGCATCGAGGAGGCCGCGGCGCGTACCCAGGCGCGCATCGACGCCGGCCGCCAGCCGCTCATCGGCGTGAACAAGTACCGGGTGGCCGCCGACGAGGCGATCGAGGTCCTCAAGGTTGACAACTCGGCGGTGCGTACCGAACAGATCGACAAGCTGCGCCGCCTGCGCGCCGAGCGTGACCCGGCCGCGGTCGAGGTGGCGCTGCACGCGCTCACCGCGGCCGCGGACGCCGCCCGCGACGGCCGTCGCGGTCCCGGCCTGGAGCAGAACCTGCTGGCGCTGGCCGTCGACGCGGCCCGCGCCAAGGCGACGGTCGGCGAGATCTCGGACGCGTTGGAGAAGGTCTACGGGCGCCATTCCGGCCAGATCCGTACCATCTCCGGGGTGTACCGGGACGAGGCGGGACCCGCCGGGAACGTCGCCGCCGCCCGCGAGGCCGCCGCCGAGTTCGAGCGCCAGGAGGGCCGCCGGCCGCGCATCCTCGTCGCGAAGATGGGCCAGGACGGCCACGACCGCGGCCAGAAGGTCATCGCCAGCGCCTTCGCCGACATCGGCTTCGACGTCGACGTCGGCCCGCTGTTCCAGACGCCCGCCGAGGTCGCCCGTCAGGCGATCGAGGCGGACGTCCAGATCGTCGGAGTGTCCTCGCTGGCCGCCGGGCACCTCACCCTGGTGCCCGCGCTGCGCGAGGAGCTCGCCGCGCTGGACCGGTCCGACATCCTCATCGTGGTCGGCGGGGTCATCCCCCCGGGCGACTTCGACGAGCTGCGGGCCGCCGGGGCGGCGGCGATCTTCCCGCCGGGTACGGTCATCGCCGACGCGGCGCTGGAGCTGCTCGCCACCCTGTCGGCGCAGCTCGGCCACTCCGCCGCCTGAACCGGTCGAGCTGTGGCATCTCTGGCAACGGCACCGCCGGCTATGGCCTGGCCGGCACCGGCGCCGCCGGCTATGGCGTCGCTGACGTCGTGACCCGGCGCATCGATCTGACCGAGTACGCGGACGGCGTGCTGGCCTCGTCGCGGACCTGGATCGCGCGGGCCATCACGCTGGTCGAGTCCAGCCGGCCCGACCACCGGGAGCTCGCCCAGCAGTTGCTGGTGACCCTGCTCCCGCACGCCGGCAAGGCGCGCCGCGTCGGCATCACCGGGGTGCCGGGCGTGGGCAAGTCGACGTTCATCGACGCGCTGGGCACCATCCTGACCGGGCGAGGCCACCAGGTGGCGGTGCTCGCCGTCGACCCGTCGTCGACGCGGACGGGCGGCAGCATCCTCGGCGACAAGACCCGGATGGCCGCGCTGTCGGTGGACCCCGCGGCCTTCATCCGACCGTCGCCGACCGCGGGCACCCTCGGCGGGGTCGCGAAGGCCACCCGGGAGGCGATGGTGGTCATGGAGGCGGCCGGCTACGACGTCGTCATGGTCGAGACGGTCGGCGTCGGCCAGTCGGAGACGACGGTGGCCGACATGGTCGACACCTTCCTGTTCCTGACCCTGGCCCGCACCGGCGACCAGCTTCAGGGGATCAAGAAGGGCGTGCTGGAACTCGCCGACGTCATCGCGGTGAACAAGGCCGACGGCCCGCACGAGCTCGACGCCCGCCGCGCCGCCCGCGAGCTGGCCGGGGCGCTGCGGATGCTGCAGGGCTCCTCGGGGCCGCGCGACTGGAACACCCCGGTGCTCACCTGCAGCGCCGCCGAGCGCACCGGCCTCGACACCGTCTGGGCGCAGGTGGTCAAGCATCAGGACACCCTCGACGCCTCCGGCGAGCTCGCCGCCCGCCGCCGGCGCCAGCAGGTGGACTGGACCTGGGCGATGGTCCACGACCGGCTGCTCGCCGAGCTGCGGGCGCACCCGCGCGTGCGGGAGATCGCCCCCGACCTCGAACGTCGCGTCCGCGACGGCACGCTCACCCCCGCCCTCGCCGCCGACGCGATCCTCGCCGCCTTCGGCGACCCTGCACCACCCTCCGGCACCGGGCGATAACTCCCACGCCGCCCCGCGGTTCGCTTTGGCTCCAGTTCCTCGCTGTCTTGCACCGGACACGAAGATTGCCTGGTCAAGCGTCTACGATGATCGCACCATCTAGAGGGGCGAGAGCTCCGGCGGTCGGGGGCGGTCCAGGAGCCCCGGGGTGCCTCGGTGATCGTGTGGTTTTCGGGAGTCGCGGTGAGTTATCAGCTCGGTATCGATGTCGGATCCGCGAACACGATCGTTGCGGTCACGGACGGCGGCTGGCCCCGCGTGCTCGAACTCGGCGGGCAGCGGCGGCTGCCGTCGGTGGTGTTCGCGCCACCGGGCGGCGGTCTGCAGTTCGCCCGCGCGGCGGCCCGGCGCGCCCAGGCCGATCCGGCCCGGTCGGCGACCGATCTGCTACGCCGGCTCGGCGACGGCGGCCCGATCCTGCTCGGCGGCGCCGCCTACAGCCGCGAGGGTCTGCTTGGCCGGCTGGTCGCCCATCTCGTCGGCCTGGCCGTTGATCAGCTCGGCGGGCTCCCGGACCAGGTGGTGGTGACCTTCCCGACGTTCTGGTCCCCGGGCCGGCGGGAGACCTTCACCGACGCGATCACCCAGCTCTCCGGGCTGGAGCTGCCGGTCGTGGCCCTGCCCGCGGCCGACGCGATGGGGACGCTGCTCGCCCGCAGCTCGGTGACCCAGACGGTCGACCTCGTCGGCTGGTACGACCTCGGCGCGGGCTTCCTTGACGCCGCGGTCCTGTCCTTCTCGCCGTTCGGGTTCCAGCTCGTCGGCGCGCCGGCGGGGCTGCGTCACGGCGCCGGCCTCGATCTCGACGAGCTGCTGGTGGACCGGGTGCTGGCCGTGGCCGGCATCGCGCCCGCGCACCTCGACCGGGCCGACGCCGCCACCCGTGTCGCGCTCGCCCGCCTGCGCCGCGAGGCCGCGCAGGCCAAGGAGGTCCTCGCCGAGGAGGACGAGGTCGACCTGGCGGTGGAGCTGCCCGGCATCGACGCCTCGGTCACGCTGACCCGCGGCGAGCTGGAGACGCTCGCCGGCCCGACCGTCGACGACACCGTCGAGACCTTCCGGCGGGCGTTGCGCTCGGTGCCGGCGGACCCCGCCGACCTTTCTCGCATCCTGATGTCCGGTGGGGTGGCGCATCTGCCGCTGGTGGCGCGCCGGCTGCGTGCCGCCTTCCCGGAAATCGGCCGGATCGAGCACCGCGCGGACGCGGACGTGGCGATGGGCGCGGCACTGATCGCCGCCGACCTCGCCGATCGTTCCGCCCGGGCCGGTGGGGCGGTGTTCGGTGCCGTGGGAGCGGCGGGCGCCGGGGCCATCGAGGAGCCGTACGACGTCACCGCGGTCATCCGCCCGCCGGACGCCTCCAGCCTCACGTCGCTGCCGCCGTTCCTCTCCGGGGGCGGGACGCCGCCGCCGGGGGCCGGTGCCGGCGGGGCAGCCGGCGAGGGCGGGGCGGCGGTCGCCGCCGGATCGTCGGACGGCGGGACTCCGGGCCCCTACGGGGCGGCGGGCGGTTCACCCGGTTTCGGCGAGGCCACCGTGCTCACACCGGACGCCGGTCGCGGTCATGGCGCCGCCGGCCTGCCGGGTGGGGGCGGCGGTGGTGCGCTCGGCCAGCCGGGCGCGGCCCCCGGTGCCTATGCCGCGGCCGCGAGCGCCGACGAGACCGGACTGCTCCCCGCGGACGCAGCGGGTGCGCCCGTGGGCGCCGCCGCGGACGCCGGGGGGTCGCATCGCGCCACGCAGGGAGGCGGCGGCGGGATCTTCGGGTCCCGTCGGGTCATGGTGGCCGCGGCGATCATCGCCGTCCTGTTCGTCGCCATCGGGACGACCGCCGGAGTCGTGCTCACGGGGCGCGACTCGGGTTCGGGCGGGGACTCCGTGGCCGCCGTCGGGGGAGCCTTCCCGACCACGGATCCGATTCCACCGTCGTCCAGTCCCACCTCCGAGCCGCCGGCCGCCACGAACCTCGTGCGGGTCGCGGGCTCCTCCGAGGTCGCCCCCATCACCGAGACCGCCTACAACGAGTTCCGCCAGACCCAGCGCAACGTCACCGTCAACATCGAGGCGACCAGCACCGAGGACGGTTTCGCGGCCCTGTGCAGCGGCAAGGCCGAACTCGCCGACGCCTCCTTCGAGCTCACCCCGGGAATCGTCAAGGATCCCGGATGCGCGAAGCAGGTCGTCGGGTTCGAGGTCGCGCACCACACCCTGCCGATCGTGGTCAATCCACAGAACACCTGGCTGCACTGCCTCAGCCTCAAGCAGGTCAAGCAGATCTGGGGCGCCGACTCGTCGGTGACCCGCTGGAGCCAGATCGACAGCTCGTTCCCGGACGAACCGATCGCGTTCGTCGGCCCGCCCCACGACTCGGTGCAGGCGGAGGTCTTCAACGCGACCATCAGTGACGCCAGTGACCGCTCCCGCGCCTACCGGCAGGTGGACCTGAGCGGGGTCGCCAACGACGTCGCCGGCGACCGGTCGGCCATCGGTTTCCTGGATTACCCCACCTACGAGACGTTCGGCGCCAGGCTGCGCGGAGTGGAGATCAACAACGGCGAGGGGTGCGTCGCGCCGACCGCGGTGGCCGTCGGCACCGGGCTTTACCTGCCGCTGTGCAAGCCGCTGTTCGTCTACGCCCGCACCGACGCGCTGCGTCGGCCGGCGACCGCCGCCTTCCTGCGCTACTTCCTGGAGAATGGTCGCAAGATCGCCTTCGACGCGCACTACGTGCCGCGCAGCGACGACACGGTCGGGGAGAACGTCGCCAGGCTGGAGAAGCTGACGACGGGGGTGGGACCGGTACCCGCCTGACCAGGCGACCGGCCCGCAGCGTGTGCGGGCCGGTTGATCTGCGTGGCAGGGTGGGGGACGCCGGCCGGGCGGTCGCACGGTGCGGCGAGCCTGCCGGCTCTCAGGTCACGGACTCTCAGATCACGGACTCTCAGGCGACGGAGTGGGTGACGGTGCAGGTGTAGGTGCCGACGATCACGTTCGTGGGAACGGCCACGGTGAGTGTCGGTTCCCACGAGACGGTGCTCGTGTCGAGATCCATCGTGGTGGCGGAGAAGGCGGTGCGGGAGGCGGCCAGCGTCACGGCACTCGTCGCGGTGGGCTGGCCGGGGCTGACCAGGGATGGCAGGCCGGTCGTGGCGGTGGCGGGGCCGGACCAGTAGATCAGCGACGCCCGGGGGATCGTCTCGTCGGACGCGCCGGTCCCGGTCGTGCAGTTCGTCGAGGTCACGGTGGCCGTCCAGGCGCCGACCAGAGCGGTGCTGGTGACGGTCGTCGTCGCCAGTTGGACGCTGAGCGGGTCGTCGCCGATCGCGTGCGAACCGAGGTTCGCCGTAGCGGGAGCGGTGATGGTCAGCGTCGCCTGGGCCGGACTGCCGGACCAGGTGACCAGCAGGATCACGAGGACCGTGAATGCCGAAAGCCTGCCTGTAGTCCGCCCGAGGCCGGGGAGGTTGCACCGCATCTCGACGACTCCTGACCGCATCCGCAGCACGATGCTGGCCTTGCTACCACGACGCACGAGGGTGGGTCTGGACCTCGGGGCCGGACGGGACGAGTCCGGCGGGGGCGGGGGCGAGCGGTGGCCGGGGAAGGCCGTCGAGACACGCGACTGTTGCTGTGTGTGTTCGTTCGCTACCCAGGGTGATAGCTTTCGCTGCGTGCCCGGCGGATCACATCTCTCGATACCGCAGCAGGGGCGCTCCGGCCTCACACAGGGGAGTAGTTACGTTGCGTAAGTCATCGCTGTTTCTTCTGAGCGCAGCCGCCGCGGCGGCCGCCCTTCTCGGCTCAGCGCTACCGGCCAATGCCGCGACCGCCGACACCGTGGTGACCCTGACCCTCACCGGAGGGGCCGTGAACATCACGGCTCCGGCCACCGCTACCCTGACCGGCGCGATCGGGACGACGCCCGTGTCGGGTCCCCTCGGGCTCGTCACGGTCACCGACACCGAGGGCACCGAAGCGCCCTCCTGGGTGGCCAGCGTGTCCACCACCAACTTCAACGCGCCGGTGGGTTCCGGCATCGCCCCGATTCCCGTCGCGAACATCCACTACTCGCCGGGCACGGTCACCCGCGTGAACAACACGGGAACCGCAAACGACGCCAACTTCACCGGCGAATTCGTCGCGGTCCCGACGGTGACGGCCACCGGCGGCCCCGGCATCAACTCGGCGTCATGGAACCCGACGCTGACGGTGGACATCCCGCCCACCGCCGTCGCCGGTACCAACTACACCGCCACGATCACCCACTCCACGGTGCCGTGATCGGGGCTACGGGATGAACAGAGGCACCCTCTTCGGTGCCCTCGCGGTGGTGGCCGGGATGCTCATCCCGGCCACCACCGTTCCTGCCGTGTCGGCCGCGCCCCGCAACGGGACCGTCAACTCCGACGGGACGTTCGGGATCAGGCTGGTCGAGGTCACCGCGTCGCTGTGGAAGGATCCCCGGGCCAGGCAGTACATCGTCGATCACCTCAACCCGGGCACCACGATGCGCCGCCAGGTGGAGGTCGTGAACAACACCGACGCCCCGATGCGGATCGAGCTGTACCCGGGGGCCGCGAGCCTCGGTGAAAGCTCGTTCCACTTCGCCGAGGGGCGCAAGCCCAACGAGCTGACCACCTGGGTCAGCCTGGACCGGAGCGCGATCGAGGTCGGCGCGCACTCCCGGGAGAAGGCCGTGGTGACTGTCGCCGTACCCCGGGACGCCTCGCCGGGCGAGCACTACGGCGTGCTCTGGGCGCAGGCGGGCAGCGCGGCGCCGAAGGGCAGCGGCTTCCAGATGGTCAACCGGGTCGGGATCCGGATGTACCTGGACATCGGCCCCGGCGGCCCGCCCGCCGCCGGCTTCACCATCGCCGCACTCACCGCGAGCCGTCTGCTCGACGGGCGACTGGCAGTCGGTACCGAGATCCACAACACCGGTGGTCGGGCGTTGGACATGTCCGGCGAGCTGACGTTGACCAAGGGTCCGGGCGGCCTGCAGGCCGGACCGTTCCGGGCGAACCTCGGAACGACGATCGCCCCTGGGGAGGTCAGCCCGGTCTCGTTCGCACTCGACGGGCAGATGCCGGCGGGCCCGTGGACCGCGACGGTGACACTGCACAGCGGGCTGGTCGAGCGGACCGCCACGGCGGTGATCCGTTTCCCTGACCGTCGCGGCGCCTCCGAACGGGTCCGAGTGAGTGGCGCCTCCACCCGCCGGGTCGCGGTCACGTCCGCGATCGTCACCGGCGGGTCGCTGTTCGGCGTCGGAATGCTGGTCATGCTCGCGCGCCGGTGGCGCCGACGCCGGTCGGCCTCCTGATCCGCGGTCGGCAGGTGATCAGCTCGCGCAGGCGTCGGACCAGGGGACGCCGGGGACGAATCGGCTCCACTCCGCCCGGCTCGGTGCCGCCCCCGGCTTCGCGCAGGCGCCCTGCCGCAGCCGCTGCGGGTCCAGCGTCCCGAGCAGGATCGTGCCCCTGTCGGTGGTCAGCGCGACGCTCCCCGCGGCGGTCGCGCTCATCGCCCGCACCGGCGAGTCCACGGTGCCCATGGGGATGAGCGCGGGCGCGGAAACGGCGAGATTCGAGTACGCGACGCTGCCTGCGCTGTCCGCGCTCAGCAACTGGTCGCCGGCGGCGAAGGCGACGGTGGTCACGGGCGCGGCGTGGCCGGGCAGGCGCTTCGCGACTCGCGGATGGTTCGGGTCGGCGACGTCGGACACCTGCAGGTTCTGGTCGTCGCCCCCGGTGGCCAGCAGCGTGCCGCCCGGGCTGAACGCCACCGTGTTGACGGCGCCGGTGTGGCCCGGCACCGAGCCCATCTGCGTGGGGTGGCGCGGGTCGCGCACGTTCCAGAGCTGGACGGTGCCGCCCACCCCGGCGATGGCGAGCACGGCCCCGTCGGGGCGCAGCGCCACCCCCGTCACCGGTCCGGACCGCCCGATCAGCAGTTGCAGGGAGGTGGGCCGGGCGGGGTCGGTGATGTCCCACAGCCCGACCGACCAGTCGACGCCGGCCGTGGCGAGCAGATGAGCCTTGGCGGACAGGGCCAGGCGGTGCACCGGAGTCGACTGGGTGCCGAGCGCGCCGAGCGGACGCGGCCTCGCCGGGTCGCTGACGTCCCACAGCCGACCGGCGTCGGTGGCCCCGCCGGTCGCCAGCGTCCGGCCGCCGTTGTCGAAGATCACCCCGCTGGCGTGGTCGTCGGCCGAGCCCTGCGCGGCGACGGTCGGCCGGCCGGCGTCGTCGAGGCGCCACAGGTGTAGCCGGCCGGCGTCGTCGGTGCCGGCGAGTGTCGTGCCATCCGGGCTGAGCGCGAGGTCGGAGTACGCCGACGCGCCGGCGGGCACCCGTGTCGCGGTCGACTGCGCGAACGAGGCGATCAGCGCGTCCCGGGCCGCGGTGGTCGGGGCGAGCGTGTAGGCCGCGAGGCTGAGCCGCGCGGCGAGCTGCGGATCCTGGGCGCGACGTGCGGCGGCGTCGGTGGCCAGCCGCGTCGACGCGGCCGCTCGCTCGGCCGGGCTCGCGGCGCCCGGCCCGCCGCCGCCGCCCAGGACGATGACCGGAATCGCCACCGCGGCGGCGAGCAGGACCACCAGGGCGCCGGCGAGCACAAGCGCGCGGGGTCGGCGCCGGCGCCGGGTAGGCGGCGCGCTGTCCGGCGGACCACCCGGCGTCGTGGCTGCGCTGCCCGGTCCCTGTGCCGGCAGCGAGACGGATCCGCCTGGTGGGACGGATCCGCCTGGCGGAAGGGACGGCGTCGCCGGCTCACCCGCACCGGTACGCCCCGCCGGGCCAGGGGAGCCGACCCGAGGTGGTGCCGAGCCCGGCGACCCGCCGGGCGGTGGGGTCCGAGGTGAGACCGGGGGCGGGAAGGCCAGCGGCGCCGGCGACATCTGGGTCGCCGGCATCGCCGCGGCCGGTGGACCACCGCCGGCCGCGTACGGCGGCACCGCCGTGCCGGGGCGGCCGCCCCACGAGGCGGTCGCGGAGACCGTGGCCTCCCCGCCCGGTCCCGTGGCGGGCGGAACCGATCCGCCGGACGCGGGTGCCCCCACCGAGCCGGTGAACCCTGCCCCCGCGATGCGCCCCGTAGCGCCTCCGGGACCCGCTGTGCCGGGTGGTGGCGCTGCCGGGCTCGGGGCTGCGGCGCCACGGCCACGCCGACCCCATCGCCGGGGCTGGGCGGCGGAGTTCTCGGCGGGCTCGTCCGGCGTTGCCTCCGGCGCCGGTCGAGCGGGCAGCGCCCCACCGCCGATCAGTGCCGTGCGCAGCTCCTCCGCGCTCGGGCGCGCCTCGGGGTTCTTCGCCATCGCGACCTCGATGAGGCCACGCAGTTCCCCGCTGACGCCGTCGAGCCGAGGCGGCTCGTTGATGATCCGGTAGAGGATCGCCTCCATCCGGCCGGTGCCGAACGGCGGCTGGCCGGTGGCGGCGAAGACCATGACCGCACCCCAGGAGAAGACGTCGACCGCCGAGGTGATCGGCGCGTCGAGAATCTGCTCGGGCGACATGTAGCCGGGCGTCCCGATGGCCTGGCGCACGTTCCGGCTGAGCTCGGTGTCGGCATTGAACTCGCGGGCCAGCCCGAAGTCGATCACCTTCGGGCCGACCGGGGACAGCAGCACGTTGCCGGGGGTGAGGTCCCGGTGCACGATCCCGGCGGCGTGGATGGCACTCAGCGCGGTGGTGACGCTGACGGCGAGCTGCTCGAGGTCGGCGGGCCGCATCGGCCCCCGGACCGAGACGTGCCGGGACAGCGTCGGGCCCTCGACGAACTCGGTCACGAGATACGGCTGCGGGCCGTGGGGGTCGGCGTCGAGCACGGCCGCTGTGGTGAACCGGCGCACCCGGCGCGCGCTTTCGGCCTCCCGGGCGAACCGGGCACGGAACTCGGGGCGCTGTGCGAGTTCCGGCCGGATCACCTTGATGGCCACCGCGGTGCCGTCGGGGGCCCGGCCGAGGAACACCGTGCCCATCCCACCCTGGCCGAGTCGGCCGATCACCTGGTAGGTGCCGAGGCGGCGGGGATCCTCGGGCTGCAGCGGGCGCGCCGTGTTCCCGGACAACGGTGGTGGTGTCGTCCCCGTCACCGTGCCCCACTCCCGCGGGGCCGCCTCGGCCCCGCATGCCCCGCCCCGCAATCACGGCACGCCGACCTCAGCGTCCGTCTGACTCCATGTTCATACCAGGTGATGATGTAGTGCAGTGTCTCCGGATCAGACCAACATTGACGTGTTCGCGACCGGTGAGCCGCCCTCTGGACGGCTACGCCGGTTTCACGGCCGGAACGCCGGCCGTCAGGTTCTGCACGATGGCGATGTTGTCACGCACCGTGGCGTCGTCGCGGGCGATGTAGTGCGCCTGGGACGTGATCTCCTTCTGGTTCTGCAGGTAGTACCGCAGGAAGGCGGCCACCGCCGGCTTGCGCAGCGATGCCTTGTTCGCGTACAGGTACAGCGGCTTGCACAGCGGCATGTACATGCCGGTGCCGGCGGTGAGCGCGTTCGGCTCGACGCAACCGCGGCCGGAGTCGAGCTTGATGGCGCGCACCGCCCGGTTCGTCGTCAGGAAGTTCGAGTAATCCATGAAGGCGATGGCACCGCGGTCGCCGTCGACCCGGGCTGGGATCTCGTCGAGTTCCCGGGTCTCGTAGGCACGGGTGTTCGTCGAGCTGCCGGTCATGCTGGCGAGGAACACCTTGGCGTGGACGGTCGACGCCGCGGGGCCGATGGGGGACAGCGGAACGTTCGGGAAGCTCGGATCGACCTGGTTCCAGTTGGTCACCGTTGAGTCCCGCGCCCAGATGCGGCCGACCTGGGCCGTGGTCAGGCACTGCGCCCAGGTGTTCTGCCTGCTCACCACGATCGGCAGCAGGTGGTGGGCGATCTCGAAGCCGGCGACCCGGGTCCCGCAGGCCTTGTCGGGCAGCGCGTAGGAGGCCCCGACGATGTCTGCCTGGCCGGCGCAGACCTTCTGGAAGCCGTCGTCCGTGTCGGTGCTGCCGACGCGGACGGTGACGCCCTTCGCCGACTCGCGGAACAGGCTGTACGCCGTTCCGGTGATCGCGGCCACCTCCGCCGAACCCGTCGTGATCACTGCATTGGGATCGACGGCGCCGCCGCCGGCGCCTGCTCCGCCGGCGCCCGCCCCGCCCGCGATCCCGGCCGCCCGTTCGGCCGCGCGCATCGTGTCGGCGGGTAGCTGGGGATGCTGATCAACCGTCGAGCGGGGCGGTGCGGCAGCGGTCACCGAGGTGCCGTCGCCCCCGCCGGTCAGAACCAGGCCGAGAGTGACGCTTCCGGCGATGAACACGACCAGCGCCAGCACGCCCGCCAGGAGCCGGCGCCTCGGCCGACCGCCCGCCGACCAGCGCCGACGTCCGCCGGCCGCGGACGCCTGGGCGCCCTCACCCGACGCCGCGGCCGCGATCCCGCGCGGGCCGGCCGGCGCCGTCGGGGTGCCGGAACCCGCCCGGGCGCCCTGCGCGGCCGGATCCGGCGAACCCGGATCGCCCGCGGCCCCGGCCGCGGCCGCGGCCGCGGCACCCATCAAGGCACCCCCGGCCGCCGACGCACCCCCGGGCATCGACCCGTGGGACGCGCCGCCGGCGGCCCGCCGGTCGGCCGGACCCGACGACTCCGCCCTCGGTGGCGGGGTGTGCCCGACGACGGGCGGCACGCTTGGCGGCGGGGTTGTCGCGAAGGCGGCCGGGCCGAGCAGGACCGTCTCCGAGCTCGCCGGCTCGGCCACGGCGTCGCGCGCGGCGAGCAGCGCCGCCCCGAGGGCGAACTCGCCGTCGTGGCGGATCTCCAGCCGGCCCACGTCCGGAAAGTGCTCGCCGAGCAACCGGCTGACCAGTGGGATTCGTGCACCCGGACCGTAGACCGCGAGCAGGCCGAGCGCGCCGGTGTCGCTCGCCGCGGCGCGCACCGCCCGGGCCAGCACGCGGATCGAGTCATCGAGCAACGGCCGGACGAGCGACTCGTAGTCGTCCCGGCTGACCTGAACGACGGTGGTCGTGTCGCCGGTGGGCACGGCGACGTCGGCGAACGTCTCCTCGGTCAGGACCTCCCGGGCCTCGGCGCAGGCCGCGCCGAGGCGGGCGCCGTCGGCCGACGCCCGCGGGCCGCCGCGCAGACGCTCGCCCGCGTCGCCGACCAGCCCGGCGACGTGGGCGTAGAGCAGGTCGTCAAGCATCGAGGTCGACACGTCGGCGAGCCCGACCGGGGAACCTACGGGCACGTAGCCGCCGGCCGTCGCGGTGAACACCGCCGCCTCGAACCAGTGCGACCCGAGCTGGTAGGTCGCCGCGCCGCGCCCGTCGGCCACGGGAGTGGTCTGCGAGAACAGGGCGGCCATCGCCTCCGTGGAGCTGCGGGCGACGACCGGAGTGGTGGTCTCCAGGCGGGCGATCGCGTCCGCGAGCCCCTCCTGCCGGCGCGCCGGCCAGGTCGCCGGGCTGGTCACGACGACCAGCTCCGGCGGTTCACCGCGCTGGGCGGTGGCTGTGCGGATCATCGCGTCGAGGAAGCGGGCGAGCAGTGCCGAGGCGGTGTAGCCGATCCCGCCGACGAGGATCGGCGTCGAGTCGCCGAGCCAGTGCACGAAGCCGTCGGCGGTCCGCTCCGGCTGGCTGGCTCGCAGCCGGACGGCTGAGCGCCCGACGCGCACCGAGCCGTCGGCGGCGAGATGGAGCACGGTCGGGATCTGCGGTTCGCCCTCGACGGCGATGGCGGACGGCCAGCCGTTCTCCGCGATGGCGGCCGTGGTGACGTCGACGCCGGGACTGATGCCGAGCTGGTATCGCACGCGTTCCCCCGAGGTGCCCGTTCTGCTTACCCCGGCACAATCCCCCGTCTGCGCCGAAGCGTGGCACGATCATAACCGTCCACACTCGGCGGATCGCCGGTAGCGGGGGATTGATCGCTCTACGATACGAATCGGATGCCGGGCCGCACCCGGCGCGCCCTGACCCGGGAGGCCGCGTGCTCCGCCGTGCCGCGAAGTTCGAGGTGACGCTGAACCCGACCGCGCAGTCCCTGCTTGCCCCGATGTCCGCCGAGCCTCGCCAGTTCCTGCTGGACCGGGCCCTGGACGAGTTCGTCGCCGATCTCGGCGCGCTGGACGAGGCGGCCGAAGCCATGGTGCCGGGCGCCGCCCGCCCGCGCATCGACACCGCCATCGACGCGGCCTCGCCCGCGGTGGTCGACGGCACCCTGCTCGTCTCCGGCCAGGAGGTGATGCAGACCTGGGAGGCGCCGCTGATGCGGGCCCTCGCGCAGGCGGTCACGAGGCCGGGGGGAGTGGTGCTGGAGATCGGTTTCGGTCTCGGGCTGTCCGCCGGATTCGTGCAGGAGATCGGGCCCGCCCACCACGTCATCGTGGAGGCGAACCCGCAGACCGCCGCGGTCGCCGAGCAGTGGGCGCGAGCCGACGGCCGGCGTGGCGTGGAGATCGTCATCGGGCGCTGGCAGGACGTGCTCGCCGGGCTCGGCCGGTTCGACGGCATCCTGTTCGACACCTATCCCATGGACGAGACCGAGGTCGACGAGTACGTCATGCGTGACGCGACCTTCGCCGAGCACTTCTTCGCGCCGGCCGCGGCGGCCCTGACCGACGGCGGCGCGTTCACCTACTACTCCAACGAGATCGACTCGGTCTCCCGGCGACACCAGCGCGCGCTGTTGCGCCACTTCCGCACGTTCGCGGTCGAGATCGTCGACGGCCTGCGCCCACCCGCGGACTGCAGCTACTGGTGGGCGCCCTCGATGGCCGTCATCGTGGCCCGTGGCTCACGGCGGTCCTGACCTGCGGCGGGGTCCTGACCTGCGGCGGTCCTGACCCGCCCGCGGAGCCTCCCATCAGGCGGGCTGGTGCTCGGGCCGGTGACCGCCGCGGACCGCGTCGTCGCGGATCTTGCCAACCAGTTCCTCGAGGATGTCCTCCAGCGCGACGAGTCCCAGCACCGAGCCCTGGGCGTCGGTGACCCGGGCGAGATGGGCGCCCGACTGCTGCATCGTCGCGAGGGCCGTGCGCAGGCTGTCCTCGGCGCCGACATGCGCCAGCGGCCGGATCCACTTCGCCGCCACCGGGCTCGACCGCCGTTCCGGGCGGGTCTCCAACACGTCCTTCAGATGCAGGTAGCCGGTCATCTCGTCGCCGCCGTCCTGCACGGGGAAACGGGTGAACCCGGTGCGCGCGGCGAGCCGCTCGACCTGCCGCGGAGTGATCGTCGGCGGGACCGTGACCAGCCCGTCCGGCGCGAGCAGCACGGCGCGCGCCGTGCGCTCCTCGAACGACAGGGCTCCCGTCAGCAGCTCGTGCTCGTCCTCGGCGAGCAGGCCCTCCCGGTGCGACTCCTCGATGAGGCCGGCCACCTCGTCGCGGGTGAAGACGCTGGCCACCTCGTCCTTAGGCTCGACGCCGACGACGCGCAGCGACATGCCCGCCACCGCGTTCAGCAGCATGATCACCGGCTTGCCCAGCCGGACGACGCCGACCAGCAGCGGAGCCAGCAGCAGCACGGCCCGATCCGGCATGGCGAGCGCGATGTTCTTGGGCACCATCTCCCCGACGACCACGTGCAGGAAGGTCACCAGGGCCAGCGCGATCGCGAAGGACACCGGGTGCAGCAGCGCCGAGGGCAGCCCGGCCGCCTCGAAGGGGCCGTGCATCAGGTCCGCGATCGCCGGCTCGCCGAGCGCGCCCAGCCCGAGGGTGCAGACGGTGACGCCGAGCTGCGCGCCGGCGAGCATCAGTGACACGTTCTCCATCGCGCCGAGGGTGATCCTCGCCAGCCGGGAACCGGCCTGCGCCATCGGCTCGATGCTCGTCCGCCGGGCGGAGATCAGCGCGAACTCGGCGCCGACGAACAGCGCGTTGAGCACCAGCAGCAGGATCGTGGCGGCGATCGCCAGCAGGCCGCTCATCGTTGCGCCGCCCGCCCGAGCGCCTCGGGCGCGCCGCCCGCGGCCGGCTGGCGTGATCCGTCGCCGTGCGTCCGGGAGCCGGACCCGCCGCCACGCTCGCGCGGGCCGGTGGACCGCTCGCGGTGCCCCCCTGACCGATCGCGATCCCGCGTCCCCGTGGGCCGGTGCGTCGCAGCCGGGTCGTCCGCCATGGTGACCCCTCGCGGGGCCACCGGCTCCAGCCGGATCCGGTCCACCCGCCGGCCGTCCATCCGCTCGACGGTGTAGCGGACCCCCTCGACGGCCGCCGCGTCCCCCGCCCGGGGGATGCGGCCCAGCGCGCGGGCCACCAGACCGCCGAGCGTCTGGTACGTGTCGTCGGTCGGGATCGCGATCCCGGTGACGTTGCTCGCCTCCTCCGGACGAAGCAGGCCGGACAACAGCCAGCTACCGTCGTGACGGCGCAGGGCCCGGGGGGAGACCCGATCGTGTTCGTCGACGACGTCGCCGACGATCTCCTCGATCAGATCCTCGGCGGTGACCAGACCGTCCGTGCCGCCGAACTCGTCGACGACGATGGCCATCTGCAGCCCGCCGGCCCGCAGCGTCTCCAGCAGCGGCTCCAGCAGGAGTGTGGAGGGGACCGTGACCGGCGCGACCATGACGTCACGCACCGGTGTGTCCTCCCGGTCGTCCTCGGGGACGCCGACCGCGTTCTTGATGTGGATCACTCCCACGACGTCGTCGCTGTCCGCGCCGAGCACCGGGAACCGGGAGTGGCCGGTTCGCCGAGTGAGGGTGATGACCTCACTGATCGGCTCATCGGCGTGCACCGTGCGCATCCGCATCCGTGGGGTCATCACGTCCTCGGCGGTCCGGTCACCGAACAGCAACGAGCGCTGCACCAGCGTCGCCGTCTCCTGCGACAGGGTGCCGTGCTCGGCGGACCGCCCCACCAGCGAGAACAGTTCCTGGGCGGAGCGGGCCGAGGCCAGCTCCTCCTGCGGAGAGATGCCAAGCCGGCGCAGCACGGCGTTCGCGGTCGCGTTCAGGAAGCGGATCAGCAGCCCGGTGGCCCGGGTGAACATCCGCTGCGGCCCCTGCACCGCCTTGGCCGTACCAAGCGGATGAGCCAGCGCCAGGTTCTTGGGGACGAGTTCGCCGAACACCATCGTCACGGCGGTGGCGAGCACCATCGCGACCACCACGGACAAGGCGCCGGCCAGCCCGTCGGAGGCACCGAGCGAGGTCAGCGGCCCGCGCAGCAGCTCGGCGATGGCGGGCTCGGTCAGGAAACCGATCGCCAGGTTCGTGACCGTGATCCCGAGCTGGGCGCCGGACAGTTGGGTGGACAGCCCGCGCAGGGCGGCGAGCACACCCCGGGCACCCCGCTCGCCCCGGTCGGCGGCCCGCTGCACCGACGGCCGGTCGGCGGTGACGAGAGCGAACTCTGCGGCCACGAAGACCCCGCAGATGGCGACGAGCGCCAGGCCCAGCACCAGCAGAAGCGCCTCGATCATCGGTCGACCCCCGCGGGCGCTTCTCCACGCGTGGGCCGGCCGGAACTACATCCGGCGTCGTCGGAGTCCTTCATGATCCCTTCCGGTCGGTCCGGGTCGGCCCGGTGCGCTGGCCTTACCCGCGTCACGCGGGTTCAACGCGCCGGGCAGCCCGTCCGTTTCACGATGACCTGTCGTCGCCGGACGGTCCAGACCTCAGGGGGCGTTCGGTAGTAGATCACTGTGTGGTCCCGGGGACCGCGTGTCGACCAAGACCCCATCGCTCGGCCACGATCCGCCACGACCGTCGCCGGGTCCACGGGCGGTCGGCCACGAACGGCGGACTGGAAAGGCCGGTCGCGGGCCCGGGTGATTGCCAGGATGGGAGGAAGTGGCTCGGGTCCGACACGCACGAATTCCTCGAGTGTCACGGAGGGTGACAGCGGGAAGAAGGTGGGTGTCGTCGCCGGGTGCTGCCACCCAGCCGTCGGACTAGGAGGTCGCCATGCATCGGCTTCAGACACGGTCCGTGCCGATACCCGTCCGGCCCGATCGGGCGCCCGCGCTCCCAGCCGACCGCATGGCATCCCGGCCTCCCCGCCCGGGGGAACCAGGTTCGCGGCCGACGCCGGCGCCCGCGTCGCGGGCGGCGCTCCTCGTGGCGGCGGTGACCCTGCTGCTGGCCGCCGGCTGCGCTGGGAGCTCCGCGGGCGGGAAGGCCCCCGCCACGGTGACCGCGCCTCGCGGTGGTCCGCCAGCCGGATGGTCGCCTGCCCTGACGACGCCTGCCCTGACGACGCCTGCCCCGACGATGCCCGCCCCGACGACGCCGGGCACGCGCGGGCCGGCTGCCCAGACCGCGGCTGAGCTGGGCGCTGCGGGGACGACCGGTGCCGGCGCGGCGGCCTCGGCGTCGAGGACGCCGGCCGGGAGTGTCACCGCGCCGGCTGGCGGGCTGTGCCCCACCGCCCGGCTGGCGGTGCGCTCCGCTGACGGTGAGGGCGCGGCCGGCAGCACGTACGAACACCTGGTGCTGACCAACGCCGGCACCACGTCCTGCGTGCTGCGCGGCTTCCCCGGCGTCTCCTACCTCGACGCCGCGGGCCGTCAGGTCGGCGCGGCCGCGGTTCGGTCGGGTCCGGCGGGCCAGGTCGTCCGGCTGGCCCCCGGCGCCTCGGCCAGAGCGACCCTGCGCACCGTGCATCCCGGCATCCAGGAGGGCTGCGACGAGCCGGCGCAGAGGACACCCGTCGCCGCCTTGCGGATCTTCCCTCCGGCGAACACGACGGCCCTGCGGCTGGCGCTGTCCGATGTCTCGGCGTGCAGCAGTCCGGCCGTGCAGCAGTTGTCGGTGACCGCCTTCACCCGCTGACGCGTCATCGGCTGACCGCCGCCGCACCCACCGAGGGCGGTGGTCAGCCGGCGGCCGGGTCGGCCGCTCCCACGGTGCTCAGGGCGATGTCGACATAACGCCTGCTGATCTCCGTCGGCGTGAGTGGCCCGTCCGGGTGGTACCAGCCGGTGATCGAACGCAGCATGCCGAGCAGCGCTCGGGAGGTGTCCGCGGGGCTGGTCATCCGGAACACCCCACTGCTGTTGCCGTCGACGAGGATGTCGAGCAGCAGGGTCTCGAGCTCCTTGCGCTTGGCAGCGTAACCGCGGCGGTTGGCCGGCTCCAGGTAACGCAGCTCGGAGTCGAGGACGGCCATCCGCACCCGGTGCGCCATGAAGAGCGTCATCGACTCGACGAACGCGACGAAGCGGGCACGGGCGGGCGCGCTCTCGCCCACCTCGGCGAGCGCGGCGCGGGCCCGGCCGAGCGCATCCTCGATCCCCAGGTCCAACAGCGCCACGAGGATGCCCTGCTTGTTGGCGTAGTGGTAGTAGAGCGCGGGCACGGTGACGCCGGCACGGCGCGCGATGTCCCGCACCGTCGTGCCGTGGTAGCCGTGCTCGTAGAGGGCCTCCATCGCGCCCTGCAGGATCGGGGTGAGCTGGGGCGGGGCGAACTCGCGCCAGTTCGCCGCCGCCAGCACGGGTCCTGCCGTCACGATGGGCCTCCCGGGTGTGGCTGGTCCTGACCAGTGTGGACCGGCCGTCCCACACGCGGATCCGGACCGTGCGCAGGGTGACCGAACCGCCGCGAGCCCGCGTCCTCGGGGCGGATCGATCGACGAGCCGGTGCCGTCGACGGGCCAAGCCGCCGACGGCACCGCGTCACCAGGTCGGCCGGAGCCGCTCCGGACGTCCGAGCCGCTCCGGACGTCCGAGCCGCTCCGGACGTTAGAGCCGTTCGGACGCCCGAGCCGTTTCGGACGTCCGAGCCGTTTCGGACGTCAGAGTCGCTCGATGATGGTGGCGTTGGCCATGCCGCCGCCCTCGCACATCGTCTGCAGGCCGTAGCGGCCGCCGGTCGCCTCCAGGTAGTTGACCATGGTGGTGAGCAGGCGGGTACCCGACCCGCCCAGGGCGTGGCCGAGCGCGATCGCCCCGCCGCGCGGGTTGAGCTTGGCCGGGTCGGCCCCGGTGTCGCGGGCCCAGGCCAGGGGCACCGGCGCGAATGCCTCGTTCACCTCGAAGGCGTCGATGTCGTCGATGGACAGCCCGGACCGCTGGAGGGCCTTGCGGGTCGCCGGGATGGGGGCGGTCAGCATGAGCAGCGGGTCGTCGCCGGCCAGGGCGAAGGTGTGGAACCGGGCCCGCGGCCGCAGGCCGAGCTCGTTGGCCTTCGTCTCGCTCATGATCAGCACTGCGGAGGCGCCGTCGGTCAGCGGCGACGAGTTACCCGGCGTGATGCTCCACGTGATCTCCGGGAAGCGGGCCGCCCACTCCTCGGTGTAGAAGGAGGGCTTGAGCTGCTGCAGGCCCTCGAAGGTGGTCGTGGGTCGGACGGTCTGGTCGGCAAGGTGCTGGGTCTTTGTGCCGTCCGGCAGGGTGATCTCCACCGGGACGATCTCGTTCGCGAAGTCGCCGGCCGCCGCCGAGGCCGCGGCGAGCTGGTGCGAGCGGGCGGAGAAGGCGTCCAGGTCCTCGCGGTTGAGCTTCCAGCGCGCGGCGATCAGTTCGGCACCGATGCCCTGGTTGGCCAGGCCCTCCGGGTAGCGGGCGCGGAAACCCGGGCCGTTGGGGTCCTGGCCGATGACCGCGGAACCCATCGGCACCCGGCTCATCGACTCCACCCCACCGGCGATGACGACGTCGTACGCCCCCGCGATGACGCCCTGCGCGGCGAAGTGGGCGGCCTGCTGGCTTGACCCGCACTGGCGGTCGATGGTCGTGGCGGGCACCGACTCGGGGAAGCCCGCGGACAGCAACGCGGTGCGACCGATGTTCAGCGACTGTTCGCCGACCTGGCCGACACAGCCCGCGATCACGTCGTCGACCAGCGCGGGGTCGAGGTCGTTGCGCGTGACCAGCGCCTTGAGCACGGTGGCCAGCAGCTCCACCGGGTGGGTCTCGGACAGCGCCCCCCCGGGCTTGCCGCGACCCGACGCCGTCCGGACCGCATCGACGATGACTGCGTTTTCCATGGGATCTCCCTCGTCACCAGCGAGGCGGACCGATCCGCCGCGCTGCCCGTGTCGCCCACCCGATGTCCAGCGCTCGCTTGGTTGTCTAGCGCTCGCTAAGTAGACCCTGCCATGGTCCGCTCCGAGGTGCGCGGTCCTGCCGCCCTGGCCAGGATCGCACCGGGCGGGTCGTGCCGGGTTCCGCCTGGCGATCGTTCGAGTCGACGCTACGAGCCTGCTCTTGATGGGTCAACAAGCAGATTGGAGTGACAATTCCATATCTGCCGGCGTGGCGCGAGCGACCGGTCCGCCGCCGGGCCGGGCTGGGCGACCGTGAGCACTGCGTGAGCGTTCAGCGGACCAGCCGCGGCGGACGGTCACCGGTGGCGGCGCCGGGGAACACGTCTCCGCCGGCGGGGATGGCGGTCGAGCCGGGTGGGTCGCCCGTGACACAGGGCGGCTGGGGATGCGCGCGTTCCACGGCGGTGAGGCGGTCGGCGATCCACCCGCGCAGGCCGGCGATGTCCACGTCGTGCGGCGGGTGCTCGGCGTAGGGCGCCAGGTTGTCCGACGCGCGAACCAGCACGGCCACGCCACCTCGGACGTTGCCGCGGGCAAGATGAGTCATTCCCACGGCCAGTTGGGTCAGCCCGCGCCACAGACCGCGTTCGTCGTCCGCGGCGGCCTTCCAGGCAGCCTCGAGCGCCTCGTGCGCCTGAAAGGGGCGGCCGGTGTCGAGCAGATGCTGGGCGGCGGCGAGCGCGGCGCCCGGGGGCAGCGGGTTCGGCAGGCTCAGGGGCGCCACGCCCGCCGCTCCGTGCGGTAGGGGCCGGCCGAGAGCGTCGCGGGGGCGCTCGGCGGGTCGGGTCGACGGCGGTTGCGGTTCGGCACCGCCGCGTTCGCCCGCGGCCGCGCCTGGTCCATCCGGGCGGGGCCCCTGGTGCGTGGGCCCGGTGGACTCTGCCTTGGCGGGCACCGGCCCGAGGTCTCGTGGTCTGGTCATCCCCGTCAGTGTGACCAGGCGGTGGGACTCTGTCGCCCGCGATGGTTCCGGGTGGCGCTCACCACTCGTCCGACTGGTGCCGGTGCGGCCGTGGCCCGTCTCGGCGGGAGAGCCGGGACGGGCCACGGGAGGAGTCGTGCTGGTTACGGGTGGGGGTGCGAGGCGCGAAGGATCAGGCGCTCAGCCTCAGCGGCCGGCGGCGGCGCGCAGCGCGTCGGCGCGGTCCGTGCGCTCCCAGGCGAAGTCGGGCAGCGGTCGGCCGAAGTGACCGTAGGCCGCGGTCTGGCGGTAGATCGGCCGCAGCAGGTCGAGGTCGCGGATGATCGCCGCGGGCCGCAGGTCGAAGACCTCGGTGACGGCCCGAGTGATCTCGGCCACCGGCACCGTCTCGGTGCCGAAGGTCTCGACGAACAGGCCCACCGGCTCGGCCTTTCCGATCGCGTAGGCGACCTGCAGCTCCGCCCGGCGGGCCAGGCCCGCCGCGACGACGTTCTTGGCTACCCAGCGCAGCGCGTAGGCGGCCGACCGGTCGACCTTGGACGGGTCCTTGCCGGAGAAGGCGCCGCCGCCGTGGCGGGCGTACCCGCCGTAGGTGTCGATGATGATCTTTCGGCCGGTCAGGCCGGCGTCACCGATCGGCCCGCCGATCTCGAACCGGCCGGTCGGGTTGACGAGCAGCCGGTAGCCGTCCACCTCCAGCCCGAGGTTCTCCTCGGCCAGCCGCTTGAGCTCCGGCGCGATGACCTGATCGCGGATGTCCGGGATGAGGCGGGTCGCGAGGTCGACGTCCGCCGCGTGGTGCGCGGAGACGACGATGGTGTCCAGTCGCACGGGCCGGTCGTCTTCGTCGTACTCGATCGTCACCTGGGTCTTGCCGTCCGGGCGCAGGTAGGGCAGCACGCCCTCGTGACGAACCTGGGACAGCCGCTGAGCGAGCCGGTGGGCCAGGGTGATCGGCAGTGGGAGCAGGTCGGGCGTCTCGTCGCTGGCGTAGCCGAACATGATTCCCTGGTCGCCGGCGCCCTGCTGGGCGAGCGCGTCCTCGCCGCCCTCGACCCGGGCCTCGTAGGCCTGGTCGACGCCCTGGGCGATGTCGGGGGACTGCGCACCGATCGAGACCAGAACGCCGACGGTGGCCCCGTCGAAGCCCGTCGCGGCGTCGTAGCCGATCTCGGTGAGGGTGCGCCGCACCACCGAGGTCACGTCCACGTGGGCAGAGCTGGTGACCTCGCCGGCCACGTGGACGTGCCCCGTGGTCAGCAGCGTCTCGACCGCGACCCGGGAGCTCGGGTCGGCGGCCAGGTAGGCGTCGAGCAGGGCATCGCTGATCTGATCGGCCAGCTTGTCGGGATGACCCTCGGTTACGGACTCCGACGTGAACAGGCGGCGGGACATGCGGGACCTCGTTTCGATGCATCGCGGGAAGAAAGGAGCTGGCCGTGGCTGAGTCGGGCCCGATGGACTGCGGGGCCCGCCACGGGGAGATCGGTGGAGCGTGGCCGGGCCGCTTCGGCCGATCAGCGGCCGGCCCGACCATGTGGATGAACGGACAGCCCGGCGAACCTCGTCCGGGTAGGGCATCCGGCTGGCCCCGGGGACGGTGGGGCGCGGGGGCCGGACGGATCGCGCCCGCGAGAGGACGCTCATGTGAAGCTGGGCTGGCCGAGGGAGTCGCGCGGCGAGGGTGACCGGCCCCGCGCGGCGACGGCGGGGCATCCGGACACCGACGGACCTCAGGAACGCGCTGAGTGCACCGCCCGGGGCGGGGAGACCCCCGCGCGGCTCAGCGCGCGGTACAGATGGCGGAGCTCACGAGGGCGAAGTCGACGTGACCACGCGTGACGAGGACGGCCGAGCACTGCACGCGGTGATCTCATCACGGGCGCCGCAGCGGCGTCAACCGTGCCTGGCCGTGGGCGTGCCTTGTCTCACCGAGGCCGCCATGCCAGAGTGGGATCATGCCGAGCCCGGACGACCCGACGTCCCGGGTCCCGGCCGGCCGGCGGTGACGATGCGCCGCCGGGTCCCGCTCGTGCGCCGGCGGGCGGTCGATCTCATGCGGGTCGCCAGCCGTCTCTGTAACTGACCCGTCGCTGGTTCATGGCGCCGCGCCGCCATCCAGCCGCGATCGGGCGCCCGGCTCTGAGCGGGCCGGCGTCCGTCGCACTCCTACTTACTGTCATGTGGCGTCCCGCCTCGTGGGTCGGTCGTCCCCGTCGGGACCGGGTCGCCGTGCGGAGGTGGCGTGCTCATGTCCCAGGCCGATCGTGTGTCCCAGACCGATCGTGTGCCCTTGTCCGTACTCGATCTGTCGCCCCGGTCGGAGGGCGCGTCCGCGGGTGACGCGTTGCGTAACACCCTCGACCTCGCCCGTCGCACCGAGGAGCTCGGCTTCCACCGATACTGGCTCGCCGAGCATCATCTGGTGCCCGGTGTTGTCTCCTCGGCACCGGCGGTCGTCATCGCGCTCGTGGCCGATGCCACGACCCGGATCCGGGTCGGCTCGGGAGCGGTTCAGATGGGTCATCACACGGCGGTGACCGTCGCCGAGGAGTTCGGGACCCTCGCCCAGATCCATCCGGGCCGGATCGACCTCGGGCTGGGGCGTCCCGCCGTCGACCGGCTGTTCGCCCCGGCGGACGGCGACGGCCCACCATCCGGGTCGGACCAGCCGGCCGCCGTGTCTGGTGGGCCCGTGTCTGGTGGGGCCGTGTCTGGTAGGGCGGTGTCTGGTGGGGCCGCGCCTGGCCGCGCGGCGACCGTCGTCGACGGGCTGTTGGTGCCGGCGCCGCCCCGGATGCGGCTGAACGCCGACCGGCTGCGCCGCCAGTTCGCACTCGTCGGCTACCGGCCGGGCGCGGGGGACGAGTACGGCCAGCAGGTCCGCGACATCCAGGCGTTCCTGCGGGGCGACTACCGGACCGCCGAGGGCGAGCACCTGACGGTGCCGGCTGCTGAGGGTGCCGACCTGCAGATCTGGGTCCTCGGTTCCAGCCCGGGCGCGAGCGCCCGGACGGCCGGCGAGCTGGGACTGCCGTTCGTCGCGAACTACCACGTCTCGCCGTCCTCGGTGCTCGAGGCGGTGCAGGCCTACCGGGACGCCTTCGTCCCGTCGGAGTCGTTCGACCGGCCCTACGTGATGGTCTCGGCGGACGTGGTGGTCGGCCCGGACGAGGACACGGCCGCCGAGCTCGCCTCGCCCTACGGACTGTGGGTGCTGAGCATCCGGTCCGGGCAGGGGGCCCGTCCCTTCCCGAGCCCGGCGCAGGCGGCGGCCTACCCGTGGACCGCGGAGGAACGCACCCTCGTCGCGGACCGGGTCGAGACCCAGTTCGTCGGCGGCCCCGCCACTGTCGCGCGCAAGCTGGAGACGTTGCGGAAGGTGACCGGGGCTGACGAGTTGATTATTACGACGATCGCGCACGATCATGCGGACCGGGTGCGCTCGTATGAGCTCCTCGCCGGCGTGTGGCAGTGATCGTCCGGGGAGCCGCCGGCCGGGGGTCCGGGGTCGGCATCGCTTTGCGTCGTTCCTGACTGCTGGTTAACGTGGACCTCGTCGCGTGGCACCGCTGGCGGTGATCGCAGCCGGTGGATGTCCGGCCCACGCGGGTGACGGAGGAGGCATCGTGTCCGGCGACTGGTCTGGGAGCGTGGTGGCGCCGCGTCCTCGGCCGGGCGGCGGGATGCACGAGCTCACGCACCGTCGGCACATCGACACCTGCCGGGTCAACGCGGCCGCCTGTACCCGCTGACGTCCCCAGCCTCCCTGACCTTCCCGCGCCCCGGGTTCGCCGGCGCCGCCCGCCCCTCGGGCCGCACCGTCGCCGGACCAGAGCCCGGACCCGATCCGTGAACCGGCGGCGGGAGGTCGTCGACACCGGCAGGAACGGCGTTGGTCATGACCGATCCCCTTGCATCATCCGAACACCCGGATCCGCCGGGCCGGCCCGATCCCGCGGGCCAGCCCGAGCCCACGGGACGCCCGGCGGCCGGTCGGGCCGCGGGATCCGTGCGGCTCGCCTCACCGCGGGGGCTCGCGGCGACCAGCTTCACGCTGCGCGAGGCGCACGTCCTCGACGCGACCGGCCGTTTCGGCGAGCCGCTTGACGTGGCGGTGCGCGACGGCGTCGTGCGGGCCCTCGGACCGCGGCTCGCTGTCGACCCGGACGCCGTCGACGTCGACGCCCGCGGGCTGTGGCTGATGCCCGGCGTCGTCGACTGCCACGCGCATGTGACCCAGTCGACCTACGACCAGTTCGAGCTGGTGACGGCCCCGCTCTCCGCGCGATACCTGCAGACGGCCGACGCGCTGCGGGCATCGTTGCAGGCTGGCGTCACCTATCTGCGCGACGCCGGCGGCGCCGATGCCGGTGTCCGCGACGCGCTGGTGGCGGGCAGTGTGCCGGGTCCGCGGCTCGCGGTCTGCATCGTCGCGCTGAGCCGTTCCGGGCGCCATGGGGACGGCGGCATCCTCGGCCCCGGGCTGGAGTCCGCCGACGACGTCCTCGGACCCGACTATCCGGGCCGGCCGCCGCACTCGGTGGTCGGGGCCGGTGGCCTGCCCGCTGCGGTGCGTGGCGTCCTGCGCGCCGGCGCCGACTGGGTGATGATCTACGCCAGCGGCGGGGTGATGTCCGCGCGCCCGGGCAGTCCGGACTTCCAGTTCGGCCGCTCGGAACTGACCGCCGCGGTCGCTGAGGCGGCCCGCTACGGCCGTCCGGTGATGATGCACGCCCTGGGCGAGCGGGCGGTCGAGGCGGCGGTCGCCGCCGGCGCACGTTCCGTCGAGCACGGCCTCGGGCTGAGCGAGCGGGCGGCTGCGGCGATGGCCGCCCGCGGGGTCACGCTGGTGCCGACCCTGACGCCCTACCGTGACCTGGCCGCGCTGGCGACCACCGGCCTGCTGCCGGGCTGGGCGGTGGATCGGGCCGAGGCGACCGCGGCCTCGCTCACCGAGACGATCGCCGTGGCCCGCGCGGCGGGGGTTCCCATCGCGCTGGGCAGCGATGCCCGCCATCGCACCCGCCACGGTGCCAACCTTGCCGAGATCAGCCAGTTGCGACGGGCGGGGCTCACCGCCCCCGAGGCGTTGCTCGCGGCGACCGCCACCGGGGCGAGGCTGTGCGGGGTGGGGGATCGGCTGGGGCGGATCGCCGTCGGCTACACGTTCGACGCGATCCTGCTCGACGAGGATCCGGCGGAGCTGAGGATCTTCGAACGCCCGGACGCGGTCAGCGGCGTGTTCCTCGGTGGCCGCCCGGTACTGGCACATCCGCGGCTGCCCGCCTCGATGACGGCCTCGGCTGCGCCGCCCGTGCGCCCGGTGCCGGACGGCGCAGACCGCGCCGCCGCCGGCCCGCGGGTGCTCCCGTCGGGGCCCGCCACCGGCTGACCGGGGTGCGACGGCGCGCCGGGACCGTGTGTGCCAGTCACCTGCACCGGAAAGCCAACCGGCCTTCTTCGGACGTAGTTCCCTGTCAAGTTTCCGACTATTTCCGAAGTATTCGGCGGAGGCTGTCCGCCGAGATGCGGATCCGCTTTCGAAAGCTATCGTCGGAGGAGCCCGGCCAGGCAGAAACAGCCGTCTGCCACGGGCTTCCCGGTATGGCGGATGAGCCGTCGCCCGCACCTCGGAGGTGTCCGATGCAGCACGCCGAAATGATCAACGAGAACATGCGGAAAGCTATCGAGGAGTGTATGTCATGCTCTGCGCTGTGTGAGGAGACAATCTCCTACTGCATGGACATGCCCGGCACGATGATGGACGCTGCGGACATGCGGCTCATGATGGACTGCGCGGCGGTCACCAGGACCTGCGCCGACTTGATGTGTCGGATGTCGCCGTTCCACGCCGAGATGTGTGCCATGTGTGCACGGGTCTGTCGTGCCTGCGCCGAGATGTGTGAAAAGATGCCGCGCGACGCCCAGCTCGCCCGCCTTGCCCGGGCCTGCCGGTCCTGCCTGGACAGCTGCAACGCGATGGCGGGTGCCGCTGCCTGACCTGCCCGCGGGTCCGTCGCCGGCCTGTGGCGTCCTCGCGCCGCGTCGCCCTCACCGTTCCCGCTGAGCCTGTGTGACTTCCGTGTTCTCGCATGGCTGTGGTGGACGCGCCGCCCCTGCGTCTCGGATGTCCATCTCGGAGGTCGGAGTCCGTCTCGAGCACGCGACGTGGCGGACTCCGGCGACCCGGCGGTGTCGGTCGTGGTCCCCGGGGCACCTGCGCCCATGTGCTCCAGGCCGGTCTCGCCGCCGGCGGGAGCCGTTTTCGAGCATCACCCCGTCGTCCTCCGGGGCCCAGGCGGAAGCGCTGGGCCCCGGAGGCGGCCGACGGAAACATTCCGGTAGTCAGCATTAAGTATGTTGACATCCGATCGGAGCGCCGCCAGAATCCGACCATGCCTCATCCGGCGCGACGGCCGACCGCTCTGGTCATCCGTGGCCACATCGACTTCCTGCGTGTCGCTTCCGCGGTCTGTCCGGTCCGGGTGCCTCGCTAATCCATCCTTGCCGGCGCGCCGTCAGCGTTTCCCGGCGCCTCACCAGTGCTTCGCCGTCGCGCCATCGCCGCTGCCTCCACAGCCGCGCGGCCTGGCTGCGCCGGTCGGGCTTCCGCAGCCTCGCACGCGCTATTTTCGCCGTGCTGGAGCGCGCCGCCATCCGCGTCCGGACGGCTCTGATCGGAGCATGTTGTGTCCATTCCCCTCTCGTCGCCTCCCTCCCATCCGCGTCCGCGTGGCTACGTCGGCGGTCCTGGTTCCCGCTACTGGCCGAGCAGCGATCCGACCCGGCGTGCGGGGGCGAACGTGGTCCTCCTTCCCGGCCGTGGGGAATCCGCCGAAATTTTCGAGCACCTTGCCTTTCGGCTGGCACTCGACGGCTACCAGGTGACGTTTCTCGACCATGGGAGGGACAGCGTCCTCGCCCTGGGAGAGGCGCGCGAACCGGGACTTCCGTTCGTTCTACTCGGCTCGGACAGCGGCGCCCTACGTGCGCTGGTCGGGGCCGCGTCGCCCGCCGTTCGCCCGGACGCGCTCATCCTGGTGGACCTGCCGCTGCTGCACCGCGCGGTCGCCGGAGAGCCGCCGGACCAGCCGATCCCACGGTCGCTTCCGGACCTGCCCATCCTGCTGCTGCATGGCGAGGATGACCGGGTGACTCCGTTTCCGCTTGTTCGTATGGCGACGCGGACCGCCCGCGGGGCCAGGCTCGCGTCCCTGCCCGGTGGCCGGGGCGTGCTGTCCGGCCCGGGCCGCCGCGCCGCCGGCGCGCACATCCTGCTCTTCCTGGAGAACC
Organism: Frankia torreyi; assembly: GCF_000948395.1. Classification (GTDB taxonomy): domain Bacteria; phylum Actinomycetota; class Actinomycetes; order Frankiales; family Frankiaceae; genus Frankia; species Frankia torreyi. The sequence continues at coordinate 107,220 of NZ_JYFN01000010.1, forward strand.
TGCGGACGCGGCGGCCGGCCCCCGCGCCGCGGTCCGCCTCGCCAGCCTGACCGCACCGCACGCGTCCTGACTCGCCGGGCGGCGCGCCGGTTCCCGCGTCGCCCGGTGGCCCCTCGCCCTCTCGTGGCCCCTCGCCCTCTCGTGGCCCCTCGCCCTCTCGTGGCCCCTTGCCGTCCGGTTCGTCGGGTCGTCTCGCCGCCCGTTCACCGCCGAGGTCGTTCGTTTGTCGCCCCGCCGCCGTGAGTCTTGAATCCGGCGCTGCCGGTCCGGCGTCGGCGTGGGTTCCGGTGCTGCCACCGCGGTGCGTCCCACGCGGCGGGTGGTGCTGCGTGGGGTCCTTCCGGCCCTCGGTCCCGGCCTCCTCCTCCGATCGCGTCCCATCTTGCCCGGGGCAGACCGGGGCGTACCTCCGACATCCGATGATCCTTTTCATCGTCCGAAGGTTCGGTTGATGTCCGAGTGTTGCGGTCTCGCAGCACTATGCACGCACGGTGACGGACGCGCGCCGAAATTCGTGCATAACTAGTACTTGTCACTACGGTACGTAGTTCGCTACGGTTGCCGGGCACTAGTTGCTCCGGGCCGACGCCGAGTTCTGCCCACGGTCCGGGGTCCCTCCAAGACAGCTTGGGCAGAAGCGGGGGAACCAGGTTCCTCCGGGTGGCCCCGTCACGGCCGCCCTCGGGGTTAAGTCGCCTCCACGGAGACGACCGGGCTCCCCGGCCCGAACCCGACAGCTAACCTCGCAGGCGTACGGGAAGGATTCGACGTTGCCTGTGTATCGGGAACGCTCGGCTGCGGTCTCGATGACCGCCCTGGCGACCTGCGCTTTCTATGACGCGCCCTCGCCACGATGGGCGCCGTTCTCGCCCTGACGCAGCCGCGGGAACGTGCCATCGGCCGGTGCTAGCGGGCCGAACATGCGCGCGCATGGCATTACCGGCCCGCCTGACGGACCGCACGGGTCGCCGTCGGCGGTCGGCCGCGATCCCCGGACCGCCCGCATCGGGCGGCCAGGCGTGATGCGGCCGTCGCGCTGATCGGGCTGGAACTCTCACCAATCTCGGAGCTCGCCCCCGCCGTTTCTTTGCGCCGTTTGGCCGGGTGCAGCTTCGAAACCAGATAGTCCGTGCTGCCCTTATCTGGTGAGTGAGAACCGCTCCCCTCCGTTGAGCGGAAGCCATCACCGATTCCACACCTGTGTTCGACGACACCGAAATGAGATGTCAAAGAATGGCTAAGGGAAAGCATCGGAAGCGTTCCACCCGGCACCGTGGCGCCGTCATCGCCGCCGCCGGCGTGATCGGTGCCGGAGCCAGCATGCTCGCCACCGCGAGCCCGGCGAGCGCCGCCACCGGCTCCGTCTCGGACGTGACGATCGCCAGCGCGGCGGCGAATGCGGGCCTCGCCGGCTGCCGCGGCGTCCCGCTGTCCACCTGGGTGGCGGTCGCTCTCGCCGAGTCCGGCGGCAACACCTTCGCCCACGCCACGGTCGGTGAGGACTCCCGCGGACTCTGGCAGATCAACATGCGTGCGCACGCCGGCTGGGTGGGCAGCCGCAACCTCTACGACCCCGCCACCAACGCCTGGGCGGCGAAGCGAGTCTGCGACAGCCAGGGCCCCGCGGCCTGGACCACGTACGCCCGCGGCATGCACAACCGGTTCCTGGGGCGTGGCCAGGCCGCGGCGGCCGCCGTCTCCGGCGGCGTGAGCGTCCGCACCGTCTCCTACGCCGCGCCCGCGGCGCCCGCGCCCGCGGCGCCCGCGCCCGCGTCGGCGTTCCCGACCGGGTATCCGTCGCTCGCCACCGGCATCGGCTACCGGCAGGACGTCCAGCAGGTTCAGCGGAAGCTGGCCAACCTCGGTTACCCGATCCAGGTCGACGGCCAGTTTGGCTACCAGACGAACCACATGGTCAAGGACTACCAGCTCAAGCACGGTCTGCTGGTGGATGGCGTCGTCGGGCCCCAGACCCGCGCCAGCCTCGGCATCTGAGGAATCGCAGGGCGGCCGCGGCGCCGCCGGGTGACGCTCCCGAGCCTCACCCGGCGGCGCTGTCGTGTGTGGCAGCCGGGCGTCGTCGCATCCCGCGGCGAGGACGCATCCCGCCGCGAGGACGCATCTCGCCGGGGGAGAGGACTATCCGCCGGTCGAACGGGGTATTCCCTGCACCGGCCCAGACGGGGCCGCCGGTCCCCGGGCGAGGTGTGGAACGGGGCCCGATCAGCGAGGATCTCCGACCGACGAGGATCATCATGGTCGACGAGCTCGGAACCGTTGCGGGCCCGATCGCCCGTCCCGGCGTCCGGACTCCCGGCGAACCAGGTCACGGCTCCCGGTGGTCCGGCTCCGCGGCGGCGGCGGCGCCCGGGCCCGGGTCCGGTGTCGTGTTTGCCGTGCTGGGCCCGCTTGAGGTCTGGCGTGGGCCGGGGGAGCGCGTCCGCATCGACCAGCGCAAGAAGCGGGCGCTGCTGCTCACGCTGCTTCTGCACGCCGGACGGTGGACCTCGGTGGAAGAGATGTGTCTGGCGCTCTGGCAGGACGATGCGCCCAGGTCTGCCCTCGGCAACATCAAGACCTACCTGTCCGAACTGCGGCACACGCTGCCCACGCCGGTCGGGGATCCGGCCGTGCCGGCGTCGATCAGGGCGGTGGGCCCGCGGGCCGCGGTCCTTCGCCGACCGGCCGGCCCCGGACGCATCGAGAGTCGCCCAGGGGAGTATCGCCTGATCGTCGCCCCCGACGAGATCGACGTCGTCCGCTTCGAGCAGGCAGTCGAACGCGGCCGGGTCGCGGCCCGCGCCGACGCGCCTGCCCAGGCCGCCGAGCTGCTGGAGCAGGCGCTCGGATGGTGGCGCGGAAGCGCGTTCGACGAGTTGCCGGCCGAGGTCGGTGGCGCCGAGAGCCTCCGCTTGGAGGAGGCCCGGTGGTCGGCCCGCGAGGCGCTGATAGACGCGCGCCTCGCACTCGGTGAGCACGACCAGGTGCTTCCGGCGTTGCGCGCGCTCGCCGTGGAGTACCCGACCCGCGAGCGTCTCTGGGCGCAGCTCCTCGTCGCCCTGGAGCGCAGCGGTCGCCGGGCCGAGGCGCTGCGTGAGTACCGCGGCCTGTACCGGCGGATGGTCACCGAGCTCGGGATCGAACCCGGTGCGGAGCTGCGCCGGGTCCATCAGGAGGTTCTGGACCCGGAGCGCGGCTGGCCGCGGTCCTCCTCGGAGCCGACGGGCATGCCGGCACCGCTGAACCGCCACTGAACGTCCCGCGGGAATCCCCTTGGGCGTGGGACCGCTCCGTCCGGTCCGCTGATCTGCGGTAGCGCTCGCAGGAGCGGGGCCGGCCCATCCGCCGGGAGGCGGGACACCTTTTGGATGCCGACCGTCGCGCGGCGGACTTTGCCTTCTGCCCGCCACGCGGAGGAACGCGAACAGGGAGGGCACCCATGACGGCGACCTGTCCCAGCGCCTGGCGGCGGCCGGTTGATCTGCGGCAGCGGCCCCGGGCCGGGAGCGCGATCGCGCCGGTGGCGGATTCGATGCTGGCGGGCTTCTCCACTGAGCCCCTGGGGCTGTGGTGACCACGCCCATCACGGCTCGGCGGCCGGGCCACGACGCCCGGCTCGCGTCACCCCGGCCGAGCTGCTGGTTTGTCGCCCTGTCGGACCGGGATCCGGTGGTGCTGCCTGCCGCGGTCCGTCGGGTGCTGCGATACCCCTCGGGGCGGCCGTGGCTCGTCGGCGACTGGCCGGACGACGCGATGGTCAGCGCGGCGACCCATCGTGCCCGGATAGCACTGGTCGGCCGAGTCGAGGCGAATTCCAGCCAGCTCCTACGCCTGCTGATGGCCGCCCGGGATGTGCATTCCCTCGACGTCGCGCGCGCCGTGGCCGGGGACTACCACGTCATCGCCGAGATCAACGGGCAGTGCAGGCTCCAGGGCAGCCCGACCGGCACGCGGCGGATCTTCACCGCGTTGTCCGGGGGGCAGCACGTCGCCGCGGACCGCGCCGACGTCCTGGCCGAGCTGGCCGGCAGTGAGCTGGACCGCACGGCGCTGGCCCTGTCGCTGCTTGATCCATTCCCGCCATATCCGCTTGACGACCTCGTCCCGTGGGAGTCGGTCGAGACCGTGCCACCCGACCACTACCTGTTCCTGGATCGTGATGGACGGGTCGAGCGGATGCGCTGGTGGCGGCAGCCGGCGTCGGTGCGTTCGCGGGCCGAGGGCGCGCCGATCCTGCGAGCGGCCCTCGCCGAGGCGGTGTCCGTGCGGGTGGCAGCGGGACGCACCGTCAGCGCCGACCTGTCCGGCGGGCTGGCTTCGACCGCCGTGTGCTGCCTGGCGGCCCGCGGCCCCGCCGACATCGTCGCGGTCACCCGGATCGCCCAGGACCCCGATGGCAACGATGCACGCTGGTCAGCCGACGCGGCGGTCTCGCTGCCTGGTGTCGCTCGGGAGATTCTGCCCGCAAGCGAGCTCCCGCTTGTCTTCGACGGCATCGCCTCCGCCGATGAGGCGCTCGACCGTCCCTTCGTCGGCCTCGTGGATCGGGCGAGGATGCGGGCGGGCCTCGACCGCGTCGCTCTCTACGGTCCTCGCCTGCACCTGACCGGCTTCGGCGGTGAGCAGGTCGCGCAGGGGGCGCCGAACTACCTGTCTCGACTGGCTCGCCGACGGCCCTGGACCACGTTGCAGCACCTGCGCGGCTTCCGTGCCCGGGAGGGCTGGCCGTGGGCCGCGAGCCTGCGGATGATGCGCCGTCGGGACTACCGCGACTGCCTGTTCGACCTGGCCCGGGCCCTCGACCAGGCTCCGCTCGGGGGAGGCCCCGCGCGGCCCGAGTCCCCCCATGCGGCGGCGGCCCTGGACTGGACGCTGCCGCCGATCGTCCCGGGCTGGCTGACCCGCGCCGCCCTGAGGCTCATCGCCGAGGCCGTCGCCGACGTGGCTCGCCGAGACGCCCCCCTGGCGCCGACGCGGGACGGACACGCCGACCTGTTCGCGATCCGGGCCGCCGCGTCCGCCTTCCGGCTGTTCGATCAGATGGCCAGCCCGGTCGGCCCGCCGCTGAGCGCGCCGTTTCTCGACGACCGGGTCGTCCGCGCCGCGCTCGCCGTCCGGGCGGAGGAGCGCGCCTCTCCCTGGGAAAACGAGCCGCTGCTCAAGGAGGCGATGCGGCAGGTGGTACCGGCGAACTGCCTGCTTCAAAAGATCTCTGGCGGCGCCGACGCCGAGCAGGGCCGGGGGTTGCCTGCGAATCGTGGCGTTCTGGTCGGGCTGTGCGAGGACTCGCCGCTGGCCGACCTCGGACTCATCGAGCCGGAGGCGCTCCGGGAGGCGTGCCGGCAAGGGGCCGCGACGGACCGCCGGCTCCAGGCCCTCCGACCGACCTTCGCGGCCGACGCGTGGCTACGTACCCTCGCCGGCCGCTGCGGCTGAGCGCAGGCGGGTCGCGGGCGCCCCGGCGCCGGCACGGATGGCCTGGGAGATCTGCCGAAGATCGACGGACCAGCGGGAGTGGACATGGTGATGTTGCGATCCGACGTGGTGCGGGCGCCGACCGAGTACGGTGCCGTGCTTCTGCACACCGAAGACGGGCGGTACTGGACGCTCAACCCCTCGGGTGATCTGGTTCTCCGCGTCCTGTTGGACGGGGGAGACGTCGCCGCCGCCGTGCGGGAGCTGTGCACGACCGTAGAGGTCGATCCGCAGGTCGCGCGCCGCGATGTCGAGGGTCTGCTGGCCCAGCTCGCCGACGTCGGCCTGATCGAGCCGGAGTCCGAGGCTCGCTGGTCGCCCGAGGTCGAGGCGGGATGCCCCGGCAACGATGCGGGCAGGCCGGAGGCACGGCGGTGACGGCGCCGATGGTGGTCGAACGATCGGAGATCGCACTGCGCCCCGGGCGTCGACTGGGGGCGATGGCCGCGGTCGGGGCGGCACGGCTGCTCGCTACTCAGTCGCCGGCACGCATCCGTCGGGTGCTGGGCCGGCTTGGCGAGGGCGCTCGGCCGGCGGACTACGCCAGCGCGCTCGCCGCACGCCAGGCGGTGATGGCCGTGAGCCTCACCTGTCGGGAGGAACGAGGCTGCGTTCCCCGTTCGATCGCCACCACCCTGCTGTGCCGGATGACAGGCAGCGTGCCGACCTGGTGCGTCGGGGTGCGAACCGTCGCGCCGTTCGCCGCGCATGCGTGGGTCGAAGCGGACGGTGTGATCGTCGGTGAGTCGGTGCCGCCCGGATACCTGCGTGCGCTGCTCGCCGTCGGGCCGGGGACCGAACCGTGGTGAGGGGGCTGGCCGAGCTCTGGGCGTTGTTGCGTGGGCACGGACGGCCCGTGGTGATCGCCACGGTGCTGACCGTGATCGGTACCGGCGTCGGAGTGCTCCAACCACTGCTCGTGATGAGGGTGATCGACGCCGCGCAGGCCGGTGGTATCCCGTTGTGGCTGGTCGGGTCGCTTCTGGGTCTGTTCGTCTGCCAGGCGATCATTGACACCGTCGGGCACTACCTGCTGGAACGAGCCGGTCAGGGGATCCTGCTCGGCCTGCGCCGACGGCTGATCGGCCATCTGCTGGCGCTGCGGGTGCAGATCTTCGACACCCGTCGGATCGGGGACCTCATCTCGCGGGCGAACACGGACACCACTGTGGTTCGGGAGGCGGTGGCCTACAGCTTCACCTCGCTCGTCACCAGCCTGATCGGGGTGGCCGGCGCCGTCGCCCTGATGGTGTGGCTTAATCCGTGGCTGTTCCTGCTCGTCCTCGCAGTGGTCGCGGTGGCCGGGGTGGTGGTCCTCGGTGCGCTGTCTCGCATCCGAGCGGTGTCCGAGCGTGGGCAGGCGAGCGTGGGAGGCATGACCGCGGACCTGGAACGGGCCTTGGTCGCGATCCGTACCGTGCGGGCGAACCGGGCCGAGGCCCGCGAGGCCGAGCGAATAGGCGATCACGCCTCCGCCGCTTACCAGGCAGGTATCCGCATGGCAAAGCTGGACTCGATCATTGCGCCCGCCATGCAACTGGCCGTGCAGGGCAGCGTCCTGGCCGTCCTGCTGGCCGGTGGGGTGCTGGTGGCTCGGGGCTCGGTCTCGCTCGGCAGCCTCGTCGCCTTCCTCCTCTACGCGACCTACCTGGTCATGCCGTTGTCTCAGCTCATCGAATCCGCCGCCACGATCCAGCGCGGGCTCGGGGCGCTCGCGCGGGTCAACGCCGTGTTCGCACTGCCGCGGGAGGACGACGACACCGTGTTGCGCGGTCCGCTGCGCACGATCGCGACCGCCTGGCCCGCCGGGTTGACACCGCCCGCCGTGGCCCTGCTCGCGCAGGGGGCGTCGGGGCAGGCTCAGGTCACGTGCTGCCCCTCGCCGGAGCAGGCGGCCGGAGCGGCTGGAGGGTCTGGAACGGCTGGAGGGGCTGGAGGGGAACGGCCCGCGGTGGCCGCAGCGCGGGGGACGGTGGGTGAGGGCGACCGGGCGGCGGCGATCGAGCTGCGAGAGGTGCATTTTGCCTACACCACGACGCCGGTGCTGCGTGGAGTGTCGTTCCAGGTGCCCCGGCGGGGCCACGTCGCGCTGGTCGGAGCCTCGGGAGCTGGCAAGTCGACCGTTCTCGAACTCGTGGAGCGGTTCTACGATCCGGACGAGGGGCAGATCCTTTTCGCGGGCCGAAATGTCCGTTCCATCTCCCGCAGCAGTGCCCGGACCTGGGTGAACCTGGTTGAACAGAACACGCCGGTGCTGCACGGCACCCTGCGGGACAACATCGTTTACGCGATGCCGGACGCGGCCGAGGACGAGATTGCGCAGGTGGTGGCGACGGCTGGATTGAGGGACCTCGTCAACCGGCTGCCTGATGGGCTGCACACCGCGGTAGGCGATCACGGCGTGCTGCTCTCCGGCGGCGAGCGGCAGCGGGTGGCGATCGCCCGTGCGCTGCTGCCGAACCCCGCCGTACTGCTGTTGGACGAGCCGACCTCGCAGCTCGATGCCGTCAACGAGCGTGTGCTGACCCAGGCGATGCGCCGGATCGCCGCCGAGCGCGCCCTGCTCGTCATCGCGCACCGCATCTCGACGGTCCGGGCGGCCGACCGCATCATCGTGCTGGACGAGGGCCGGGTGATCGCGGAGGGCACCCACGACGAGCTGATGGCGACCAGTGCGTTCTATCGGGGGCTCGCCACAGCCCCGCCGGCGCGGCCTGCGGGAGCGGCGGGAGACCGGACCGCGCGCGACGAGCAGCGGCGGCCGCCGGCAGGTCCGTTCGGACCGCCGCCGACGGAAGGCGGTGACAGCCACCCGGGGTCACTCAGTCCGCTGGGGCGCCGTCGGGCAGGGCGTCGTGCCGTCGTGGGGTGAACGGGCCGGGCATCCCTCCTCGGAACCCCGTCCCTGCTCCACCCGGCCTCGATCTCACCAGTGCCGCTATCGCGCCGCCGGAGGGGCCAGGGCGGACTTGCGGACCTTGCCCATGGGATTGCGAGGTAGCTCGGTGACGAAGTGGATCTCTCGAGGCCGCTTGTGGACGGACAGTTCCCGGGCCACGAAGTCGGTGAGGTCTCCGGCCGCAGACCTGCTGCTCCTCCCGCCATCGAGCAGATCGGGGGCGACAACGAAGGCGGCGATCCGCTGGCCGAGATCGTCGTCGGGGAGGCCGATGACGGCGGCCTCCCGCACCTCCGGATGGGCCAGGAGCGCCGCCTCCACCTCACCCGCGCCTATGCGATATCCCCCGGACTTGATGAGGTCGGTCGACCGCCGTCCGACGATCCGGTGGTGCCCGTCCGGCGCGATCACCGCAGCGTCACCGGTACGGAACCAGCCATCGGTCGTGAAGGTGTCGGCGGTGACCTCCGGGCTGCCCAGGTAGCCCCCGTACAGGGTCGGCCCCTGGACCTGCAACTCGCCGATGCTCTGCCCGTCGGCCGGCAGCGGAGCGCCGGTCTCGTCGTCGACGAGCCTGGTGCGTACGTCCTTCAGCGGCGGGCCTACCCAGCCGGCGCGGCGCTCGCCATCGGCGCGGCTGCTCGTCGTGATCAGCGTCTCGGTCATCCCGTATCGCTCTATGGGTGCCAGGCCGGTGAGCGTGGCGAGCCGATTCAGAATCGGCGTCGGCAGGGGTGCACTGCCGGAGACGAGCAGCCGAGCCGTGGCCAGGGCCCGGGCGCTGACCGGGTCGTCGCAGACCCGGGACCAGACGGTCGGCACGCCGAAGTACAGGCTGCCACCGGCCGCCGCATACGCGGTCGGTGTCGGCCGGACGGTGTGGACCAGTCGGCTGCCGACCCGCAGCGCGCCGAGAACACCCAGGACGAGTCCGTGCACGTGGAACAGCGGCAGCCCGTGCACGAGGGTGTCTTCCGGGGTCCAGGCCCATGCCTCGGCGAGGGCGTCGAGGTCGGCGGCGATGGCCGCGGCGGGCACCATCACGCCTTTGGGTGCTCCGGTCGTGCCGGAGGTGTACAGGATGAGCGCGGGCGGGGCGGTCGTGATCCCGACCGGTTCATCGACGCTCGCTGCGCTCGCGGGCGCCCTGTTCGTGGCGGACGGCAACGCCGTGCGGGCGGTGGGATCGACAGGCACCACCGGGATTGCCAGGTCGTCCCAGTCCGGGCTGCCGAGCAGCAGCTCGGCGCGCGAGTCCCGCAGGATGTGGCCGCGCTCCCGCGGCCCGGAATCCGGTGGCACCGGGACCGCGGGCACCCCGGCGAGCAGACATCCGACGACGGACACGACAGTGGCCATCGAGGCCTCGGCGTGCACCGCGACGGTCCCGGCTCCCGCGACGCGACCGGCGACGGTCGCTGCGGCCCCCAGCAGCTCGGCCCGGGAGAGGACCACATCCCCGACCTGCACGGCAGGAGCATCGTGATCGACGTCCAGGGGTGGGAACAGCAGCGTCACGTCCGGATCCTCTCGCCGCATCGGGAACCGCAGTCCGCGTCTCAGAGCTGTGGACATTTGGAGCTGTGGACATTCAGAGCTGTGGGCATTCAGGGCTGCGGGCATCTCTGGGGCTGTGGGCATGGTCCCGGCGGCTTACCGCGACGGCCACCCCCCACGACGGTACGGGCTGTCGCGGTGGCGGAGCCCACGGTTTGTCAGACCTGGAGGCCGGGCCGCAGCCGGTGCTGATCCGGCACACGCAGCCGGCTTCGTGGTCCGGTCGACCCGTGGGCCTGTGGTCCGGCGCGGGACTACGCTGGCGTGCTGTGTCAGATCCAGCGTCGGTGTCGGGTTCGGTGTCGGGTCTGGTGTCGGAGTCCGAGCCCTCGTCCGACCCGAGGTCCGCGGATCCGTGTGTATCAGCGCGGGTGACCGTCGTCGGTGTGGGCGCGGACGGCTGGACCGGCCTGTCCACGGCGGCGCGTGACGCCGTCCGCTGCGCCGACGTTCTGCTAGGGGCGCAGCGACAGCTCGATCTCATCCCGGAACGGGCCGGTGGGCACCGGATCACCGCGCGCAGGGTGACCTGGCCGTCGCCGCTGCTGCCAGCCCTCGCCGACCTGCTCGCGGAGCACGGCATACCGGTGGCCGGGACGAGCGGCGTCGACGCAGACACGGGCGCACAGCCCGGCGGCGATCCCCGGCGTCCCGCGGCGCGAAGCTCGAACCCTGTCGGCGACGTCTGCGTCCTCGCCAGTGGCGATCCGATGTTCCACGGGATCGGCACCACGCTCGTTCGCCTGCTCGGGGCGGATCGGGTACGGGTGTTCACCCATCCCTCGTCGGTGTCCCTGGCCTGCGCCCGTCTGGGTTGGGCCATGGACGGGGTCGACGTCGTGAGCGCGGTGGGCCGCCCGTTGGCTCAGGTACACGCCGCGCTCGCGCCGCATCGCCGACTACTGGTTCTCAGCGCTGACGGGACCACGCCCCTCGCGCTCGCTGATCTGCTGGTCGACCGCGGCTACGGCGCGAGCCCGATGACGGTGCTGGAACGGCTCGGTGCGGCCGACGAGGCTCAGCAGCGGGCGACCGCCCATGAATGGGCGGTCGCGTCTGCCGTCTGGCGCGACGCCGCCTCTTCCCACCAAGGCAGCACGGTAGGCAGCCCACTAGGCAGCAGGGACGACAGCCCGCCGGGGCCGAGCAGCGAGCCGACGGTGCGGGCACTGCGCCCCCCGGCCGACCTCAACGTGGCCGCCGTCGAGCCGTGCCCCGGGCCCGGGGCCGCCCACCGGCCGCGCTCACCCGGGTTGCCCGACGACGCGTTCGAGCACGATGGTCAGATCACCAAACGTGAAATCCGGGCGGTCACCCTGGCCAGGCTCGGTCCTGTTCCCGGCGAGCTGCTGTGGGACGTGGGGGCGGGCTCCGGCAGCATCGCCATCGAGTGGATGCGCGCCCATGCCACCTGCCGGGCGATCGCCATCGAGCCCCGCGTCGATCGAGCGGAGCGTATCCGTCGTAATGCCACGAGTCTGGGAGTGCCCGGGCTGCAGGTCGTCGCGGGCCGGGCCCCGCAGGTCCTGGCGGGGCTGCCGGCACCCGATGCGGTCTTCGTCGGTGGCGGTGTCACGGCTGTTGGGCTGCTCGAAGCCTGCTGGGCGGCGCTGCGAGGCCGCGGCCGGCTCGTCGTCAACGCGGTGACCCTCGAGTCCGAGGCGGTGCTCGCGGCCTGGTACGCACGGCGGGGCGGGGACCTGATCCGTCTGTCGGTAAGCCGAGCGTCACCGGTCGGTGGCTTCACCGGGTGGCGCTCGGCCATGCCGGTCACCCAGTGGACGGTCTGGCCGGGTGACCACGCCGCGGACAGCGGCTGCTGATCAGCCGAGCAGATCCAGGACGCAGCGGTCGGCCGGCCCTCCCGGTATCGCGTGATCGGGTGCAGCCAGGTGCAGCCGCCAGTGGCGGTCGGCGCCCGCCGCATCGCCGATCTCGACGAGGTCGACAAGTGTGGCGTGGATCTGCCGGGTGGCATCGACGCTCAGCCGATTGTCGGTCGCCCGGTCGACGGCCGCCGTCGGCGCGGGCGATGCGTCGGGACTCGCGCCGACGGCCGCGTGCCCGTGCTGGGCGTTGGTCAACTCGACGAGATGTTGCAGCATGCCGGTGACCACGGACAGGGACTTGTTGCCGGTGAGCTCGACCACGGCCAGGTGAAAGGCAGCCTGCGCCGCCGCGAGCGCGGCCGGATCGTCGGCGACCTCGTCGGCCTCGGCGAGGATGCCGCGCAGGACCGACACGTCTGCCGGACTGTGCCGCTCGGCGAGCAGCGCCGCGCACGGTGGCTCGATGACGGCGCTGGCCTGATGAACGTCGCCCAGGGTGGCGCCGCGATGTTCGAGGACGAGGCCGGCATAGCGGGCGGCAACCGTTGGACTCGGGAGGTGAACCCGTGCCCCGCCATGGGCCCCGCGGCGCACCGAGATCAGCGCCTCCGCCTCGAGGACCCGAAAGGCCTCGCGCAGGGTGGGCCGGGAGACGCCGAACTGCGTCATCAGGGTGGGTTCGGGGGGAAGCGCATCACCCTCGGTGAGTTCGCCGCGGATGATCCTCCGTCGTAGTTGGCTGGCAACCAGCTCCGCGGTCTTGGGGACACGGACCCGCCGGCCCACCGGTGCCGCGCTCACCGGGACCGAACCGGTGGGCGGAGGAACTCGCGCGATCGGATCGTCGTCGGCCGGGCGGGAGCCCGGTGGCTCGGTCGCCGCCTGGCCGCCGACCGGTGCGGATGGTGCCTGCGATGAGNCTGGGCGGGATGCCGCCGGGGCGGCTGGCCGGGCCATGAGCGGTCCTCCTGCGAAGGCGCGCGTCGGTCGCCGATCGGTGATCGTCGAGTATCAGTGGACTGTGCGGGCTGTTTATGTTAACAGACGCCTTTCGCCCGGATTGCCGGGCGATCGCCGGCGAGGTTGTGGCTGCGGTTGTCGGAGGGACGTGTCCGGCTTCGGTCTGCAGATGGTTGCCCGGCTGCTCGAAGGTGATATCCCTCTCGCGCGGCGGTGAATACAACGAGCGCCCCGACGAGTCCGGCTGTGGTACGTGTGGTCCATGGGCATCGTCTCGCCGGGCTTTCACGGCCGCCGGCGGTCTGGTCGTCCCCGCCTTCCACCAGGTCAGTACCTGGAAAAAGGGTTCCCGGTCCTCTCCGCGGGGCCGACTCCGCGGGTGGCGCGCGACCAGTGGGAGTTCGTGATCACCAACGAGGTCGGACGCCGGTATTGCTGGAGCTGGCCGGAGTTTCTGGCCCTGCCGAGCGAGACGCCGACGGTCGACATCCACTGTGTCACCCAGTGGTCCAAGCTGGACACGGTGTGGCAGGGCGTCTCGCTGGACGTGTTGCTCGCCGATGTCGAGACCTCGGCGGACTTCGCCGTCGCCTACTCCTACGGTGGCTACACCACCAATCTGCCGCTCGACGATCTGTTGGACGGGCGGGCCTGGATCGTCCATCGCTGTGATGGCGACGACCTGGCCCCCGAGCATGGTGGCCCGGCTCGCCTGCTCGTGCCCCACCTGTATTTCTGGAAGTCCGCCAAGTGGGTCCGCGGCATCCGTCTCCTGCCCGAGGACGAGCCGGGCTTCTGGGAGGCCGCCGGATATCACGAGCGCGGTGATCCCTGGCTCGAACAGAGGTACCGCGGCGACTGACGGATCTGCGGGGGATCGGTCGTCCCGGTGACGGTCGACGGGGGTAGCGCAGGGCAGAAAGGCGGGATGGGGATGTGACGGGGCCGTTGCGGGAGCCGGCGGGTCGGCCGACGGCGGCTGGCCGGATACCCTGGCGCGTCGCCCGCCTGGTCGAGGTACGCGACGAGACGCCGAGCGCGCGGACTCTCGTGCTCGAGGTGCCGCAGTGGCCGGGGCATCTCGCCGGTCAACGGGTTGATGTGCGCCTCACCGCTGAGGACGGCTACACCGCGCGCCGTAGCTACTCGCTGGCGGCTCCCACCGACGGTTCGCGCGTCGTCCTCACAGTTCAGCGGGTCGCGGATGGCGAGGTCTCGCCGTACCTCACGCAGGTTTTCGCCGTCGGCGACCCGGTGGAGATCCGCGGCCCGATCGGCGGCTGGTTCGTCTGGCGTCCGCAGGACCGAGATCCGGTGCTCCTCGTCGCCGGCGGCTCGGGCATCGTTCCCCTGATGGCCATGGTGCGGGCTCGCGCCGCCGCGGCGAGCCGGGCGCCGTTCCGGCTGGCGTACTCGGTGCGCACGCCGGGCGACGCCTACTACTCGGAGGAACTGCGTCACCGCGCCCGAGCCGACCCGGGCCTCGACCTCACGCGGGTCTACACGAGGGCGACGCCGCCGGACTGGCCGAACCCGCCGCATCGCCTCGGTCTCGCCGAGCTGTCCGCGGTCGCGTGGCCCGCCGCGTTCGCGCCGACGTGCTACGTCTGCGGGCCGAACGGCTTCGTCGAGTCCGTCGCGGACATGCTCGTCGCACTCGGCCATGACCCGGCTCGAGTCAGGACCGAACGATTCGGCCCGAGCGGGCGCTGAGGCCGGCCGCAACCCGCTGACGGCCGTGGCGCCGGTCCACCTGGTCGCGTCCGGCGCATCGCGGTACCACGACTGCCGCGGCAGAGGCCGGGGTTCGGCGTCGTTACGCCCGGCGACAGGGAGGCGTCACCCGCCACCGGGCCGGTGCAAATGTGTACCCGGCGAAGTAATTTCCTGACGCTGGGCACCAGTATCTGGGAATATCGTCAGGGATCTGCCTGATTGTGGGGTCCGTCTTGCTTTAGGTACGCGATTCCGTCGTATGGTCTATCGGCATCCCACTGGCCTCATCGGGGTGGGCCGGTTGGCGGCGTTGGCCACTCCGGCTCACGGAGGTGCCCTCGCCGGGCGGATGCGTGGACCACCGGGCAGAGCGGGGGAGCGGTGAGATGAGCGGCAATGCCAGGTGCGATGTGGGGACACCGGATGAGTAGCGGCGACCACGGTCCTGGGTCGTCTGACGGCGAGCCGACGGCGGGCATCCGGACCGGAGCCGACCGCTCGGAGCCGCGTGTCTCCCGTCGACGACTGTTCGCCTGGTCGGCTTCGAGCGCGGCGGGCATCGTGCTGCTCACCGCAGCCGAGCCGGCGCAAGCGGTCGGGGGAGCGTCCCGAGCGGGCCAAGGTGCCGTTCGCCCCGCAGGCCAGCAGACTGCCGGCGGCTCCGGCGCCGCACGCGGATCGGGAATGGCCGGGGGTCCCACTGGTCCCGCTGGCACCGCTGGCACCACAGTCACCCCCCCGGCGGTGGCGGCTTCGAAGGCGCCCGCCTACCGCATCCACGACCTGCGGCCGGATGCGCCGACGGATTCCGTAGCGCTGACTATCGACGATGGTCCGCATCCGGTGTGGACCCCCCGGATCCTCGATGTCCTGCGCCTCAACCGGGTCTCGGCCACCTTCTCGGTGGTGGGCGCGCAGGCGGTGGCGAACCCGGAGCTGGTGCGTCGTATCGTCGCGGAAGGCCATTCGCTGTGTAACCACTCGATGACCCATCCGCAGCCGTTCAGTCGCCGCACACCGGATCAGATCCGTATCGAGATGACCCGTGCCCAGTCGGCGATAGTCGACGCGGGCGCTGAGCCACCTCGGCTGTTTCGCGCGCCGGGGGGAGACTGGTCCCCGGCCGTCCTCGCGGCTGCGGCCGGCCTGGGCATGACCTCCCTGGGCTGGGACGTGGATCCCCGGGACTGGGCGCGTCCGGGAACCGCGTCCATCCGACAGTCCCTGGGCAGCGCCCGTCCCGGCGACATCCTGCTCTGCCACGACGGCGGCGGAAACCGCGCGCAGACCGTGGCGGCCCTGCGACGGGTGCTGCCCCTGCTACGGGCGCGGGGGCTCTCCTTCGTTCCACTTTGACCGGCCGTCGGCCGTCGGCCGCCCGGTCGGCCAGTGCTCCGCAGGGCGCTGACCAGGTGGTTCGGTGACCATCTTCCGGGGCACCCTCCCTGCTGTAGGGCGAGGAGAGGGAGCAACCGATGGCTGACGTCGTCAACGCGGACGCCCGCGGGCTGGGCGCCTGGCACATCCCCCGCAGCCGTGGCGCTGTCACCGGCCTGCTGCTGATGCTCCTGGGTATCTGGGGGGCGCTCATTCCCTTTGTCGGCCCTTACTTTGATTTCGCGTTCACCCAGGATGACGCCTGGACCTGGACCTCCGCGCGGTTCTGGCTCGAGGTACTGCCGGGCATCGCGGCGTTCGTCGGCGGTCTGTTGCTGCTGGCGAGTACCAACAGGGGAACCGCTGCGCTCGGAGCCTGGCTGGCGATCGCCGCCGGAGCCTGGTTCATCATCGGTCCAACCCTTGCGGGACCGTGGCACCTCGGTTCGATCGGGGCGCCTCTCGGCGGGTCCGTGCGGCAGGCTGTCGAGTGGATCAGCTTCTTCTACGGACTGGGCGCCGTAATCCTCTTCCTGGGCTCGACGGCCTGGGGCAGGTTGAGCGTCCGCGGAGTCCGTGATGTCGCCGCGGCCCGTCGGCGCCGCGAGCGCACGACACTGCGCTCGCGTGGCGCCCGCGAGGAGACGCTGGCGCCGCCCGTGTCTGAGCCGCAGGTGTACCCGAGTGACCGTCCGTCAGCTCCCGCGTCCGGGGAAGGAACGCCGGCCGGGGTCGACTCGGCGGGATCGGCCCTTCCGGCGGGCGGACACACTGCCCTTGGGCGCCGTCGACGCCGCGACCACAGCTGAGGCGAGCGATCCGCGCCGGCGCCTCGCGTCGCCGCGGGAACGTCGTCCGGCGCCACGTCGGCACGCGTGCTGGTATGCATGTCAAGGTGACCCGTGACGACATGGTCGACCTGCGAACCAGGGCGACGGCGGCGCTGGCCGGCTTCCCGCGGCAGGGACTGCCTGCCGCGGGGCGCCGCCTCGCCGCCGTCGCGGTGGCTCTCGGCGAGGACGCGCAGGGCCGACCCAGCTTTCTGCTCACCCGCCGGGCCGCCCGCATGCGGACGCACGCGGGGCAGTGGGCGTTGCCCGGCGGTCGGGCGGAGGACGGCGAGGATGCCGCAACCGCCGCACTCCGCGAGCTCGCCGAGGAGGTCGGTGTCGAGCTACCGGCAGAGGAGGTTCTCGGCACCCTCGACGACTACGCGACCCGATCCGGTTTCGTGATGACCCCGGTGGTGCTCTGGGCGGGTTCGAGGTTGCAGGTCACCAGCCCGGAGGCTCGAGAGGTCGCCTCGGTCCACGTCGTACCGCTCGACGAGCTGGACGTGCGGCCGCGCTTTCTCACCATTCCCGAATCCGACCGGCCCGTCATTCAGCTTCCGTTGCTCGGCAGCCTCATCCACGCCCCGACGGGCGCCATCCTCTACCAGTTCGCCGAGCTGGTGCTGCGCGGCCGGCATACCCGGGTCGCCGAGTTCGAACAGCCTGTCTTCGCCTGGCGCTGACCTACCCCGTGAGATTCCGGGTTCCGGACGATGCTCATCCCAGGCAGGTCCTGATCCAGCGAGGTCAGTGGGCGGGCAGGCCGTTCACGGCCCTGCGGGCGGGTCGGAATCGAAGGCGCTGACCGGGCCGGCACTGCGCGGCCAGCGGAAGATCCTCCGCTACGACGACGCCCAGGACGGGGTAACCGCCCGTGACGGGATGATCGGCGAGAAAGATCACCGGCTGGCCGCTCGGGGGAATCTGAATGCCGCCGGCGACGACCGCCTCGGAGGGCAGCTCGGCGGTGATGCGCCGATGCATCGCGGGACCGCGTAGCCGGACACCGACGCGATCGCTGTCGGTCGTGACTTCGTAGGTCTTCGTCCACAACGTCGAAACCGCCTCCGTGGCGAACCAGTCTGCACGCGGACCGGACAGCACCTGAAGCTCGGGCTCGTCGACGTAGCGGGCATGCGGCGCGAGATCGACCGTCGGTGGATCGGACTTCTCCCGGCCGAGCGGAAGGCGAGCACCGGCCACCAGTGGTTCGGGCCCGATGCCGGCGAGGGTGTCTCGGGACCTGGAGCCCAGCACGGCCGGTACGTCCACGCCACCGCGGATTCCCAGATACGTGCGCACGCCCCGGGCGGGGGTGCCGACCCGAAGCAGCGCGCCCGCCTGCACGTCGACCGGCGCGTACATCCCGATCTCCCGGCCCGAGAGCTCGAGCGGGCAGGGCGCGCCGGTGACGGCGATCATTCCGGGGTGGGTGAATCGGGCGATCAGCCCACCATAGGTGAGTTCGATAGCTGCCGCGCCGGTCAGGTTGCCCACCAGCCGGTTCGCCAGGAGCAGGCTGGGGCGGTCGACGGCGCCGGATCGGGTGATTCCCAGGTGCGCGAGTCCGGGCCGGCCAAGGTCCTGCACGGTGGCAAGCGGCCCCGAGGCCACGATCGCGATCTCGCCGGACGGTTCCCCTGATCCCGTCACGCCCCCACCGCCTGGGCTACACCCACCGCGACGAAGCGCACCGGGGTGCCTGGTACGAGCAGAGCGGGCGGATCGCGCGTGAGGTCGAAGACGGCCAGATCCGTCTGGCCGATCAGATGCCACCCGCCGGGCGAGGCGCGGGGGTACACGCCGGAGAACTCGTCGGCGATCGCGACGGCGCCTGCCGGCACCCGCGTGCGTGGGCTGTCCCGGCGGGGAACCCGCAGGCCAGGATCCAGACCGGCGATGTAGGCAAAACCCGGCGCGAAACCGCAGAACGCAACCCGGTGTTGGCCCTGCAGGTGCCGTCCGATGATCTGTGCCGGTGTCAGCCCCGTGAGTCGCGCGAGGTCGTCCAGATCGGGCCCGTCGTAACGCACGGGAATGGTCACGGTCGCCGGTGAGTCCGCCGCCGCCGTGCCGATCGGGTTGGCGGCGGCAGGGTCTCGGCCGTCCCCGCCGGCAACCACCGCGCATGAAGCGGCCGGCGTGTCCCGACCGGGCGCGTCGGGAGCGGGCGCGTCGGGAGCGGGGGCGTCGACGGGCTGCGGCTCCCGGTCAGCCGGCGCGGGTGATAGCCCATGCAGCAGGGCCCGGAGCCGGGCTGGACCGGTGGCCGCCGGGTCGAAGGCGATGAGGACGGTACGCGCTGCGGGCACCAGGTCGGTGACCCCCGGCGGAGGGTCCCGTCGTAGCCGTCCATAGAGGTCTTCGGCCTCCCGCAGGTTCGCAACCTCGACGAGCAGTGCTTCGTCCCCGCAGGGCAGGATGCGCATCACGGTCCCTTCAGCAGAACGGCGACAGCGCGACACCAGCGTCGTGCAGAGCACGGCGCAGCCGCCTGACCACCTCCACGGCGCCGGGGGTGTCGCCGTGGACGCACAGGGATCGGGCAAGTATCCGTACCGGTGTGCCCTGCTCGCTGAGCACAGTTCCCTCGGTGGCCATCCGTACGCCTCGAGCCACCACGGCGTCCGGATCGTCCAGTACGGCCCCGGGGCTACGGCGGGAGACGAGCGTGCCCGCTGGCGTGTAGGCGCGATCCGCGAACGCCTCGCCGACTGTCACGAGGCCGGCGGCGGCGGCCTGCCGCAACCAGACCGAGCCTGGCAGACCGAGGACCGGCAGCGTCGCGTCGTATCCACGGACCGCGTCGACCACCGCCTGCGCCTGGCCCTCGTCGGCGACGATCGTGTTGTAGAGCGCCCCGTGCGGCTTGACGTAGCGCACTCGATCGCCGGCGACCCGGGCGAAGGCGTCGAGCGCGCCGAGCTGGTAGGTGACATCGTCACGCAGGTCGGCCGGATCCATGTCGATGCGTCGCCGACCGAATCCGGCGAGGTCCCGATAGCTGACCTGAGCGCCGATACGTACCCCGAGTCGGACAGCGTGGTCGCAGGTCCGTCGCATGGTCGCCGGATCCCCGGCGTGAAAGCCGCACGCCACGTTGGCGCTTGTCACCAGACCGAGCAGCGCCTCGTCGTCGGTGAGGCGCCAGACGCCGAAGCCCTCACCGAGGTCGGCGTTGAGGTCCAGGTAGCGCCCCGCGGAAGCAGCCGCTCGCTGGCCGGCGGACGGTCTCTCGGCGGCCGGCACCGTCGTGGAGCCCGCCACGTCGGCGGCGACTGCAATACGGTCCCGTGGACCTTCCTCGAGTTGATGGGCAGCTCCCGCGTCGGCCATGCCCTCGATTGTTCACCATGCCGGCCCGCTGTCCCGCGCTGATCACCGGTCTCGGACGGAAGCTCGGACCTGGTGGCCGGTCCTCTGCACCGAACGGTTCGGAGTAGTCGGAGGACGGCGGACTGTCGACCCGATGCGGCGCACGGACGAAGGACGGCTTCCTTCGCCCGCCCTTGAAATCCGTGTCATCGCGCGAGATTTTGGTCGGGTGGCCACTTTAGAAAATACCAAGATCTCCACCTCTTTTTCTTGTTGCAGGTTCACCATCGCAGCCACTTTACCTCGGCCGCTTCCTCGCGTGGCGATCGGACCCGATCGAATCGTGGCGATGGTCGAGACCGCCATGATCTGACGCCTTATTTGAAGGTGTGGCGACCAGAACGCCAAATTACTGAGACGAGATCGACATGGGGGTGTGCGTGAATTACAGTCGGCCGCATGACCTCGATCACTGACTCTTTTGTTTCGCCGCTCGGCTTCGTCGCCGGGATGGCTGCTGTCCATACTTCTGTCGACGGCGTTCTGGACGCGCCGCTGTGGCCGTTGTCCGACACAGAGCTGGCGCTTGCCGTGGATGAGAGTGCCGCCGCGCTCTCGCGGCTGGCCGCCGTGCGACTCCAGCTCGTCCGGGAGGTGCAGGGACGCGGTCTGGCTCTGCGGGTCGGAGCGGAGAGCACGCAGGAGTGGCTGCGGGAGCGACTGCGGGTCCGGCCGGTCGACGCGCGCCACCTGCTCGATCTCGCAGCCGCCTTGGACGGTCCGTTGACGGCGACGGGCTCCGCGTTGGCGGAGGGCAGGATCACCGTCGAGCAGGCACTGGTGATATTCCGAGTGATGCGCTCGGTGCCGGCCCTGACGACCCCCGACGTCGTCGCGGATGCGGAGGCCTGCCTGATCGAACAAGCGGCGATCTTCGATCCCACCGAGCTGACCAGAATCGGTCAGCGCATTCACCAGCGAGTCTCTCAGCCCGCCGCCGGATCCAAGGACGCCGATCCACCCGAGGCCGATCCACCTGAGGCCGATCCACCTGAGGCCGATCCACCTGAGGCGGGTCCACCTGAGGCGGGTCCTCCCACGTGCACGACCGGCGGCTCTGATGGGGCTGCCCCGGGCGACTCGGCCCCTGCCCCCGGCGCCGGGAGCCGCGACGACGCCGACGACGCCGACGGCTGTGCCGATGGCGACGCAGTGAGCGACGACGCAGTGAACGAGGACGTAACGACGGGCCCGGCCCACAAGAGCGCTGCGGACGGCGCGCCCGACGGCGGTGTGCCGCCGATTCAGGGCAGTGACCATGGTCGGCCCGCCGCCGGCACCACGACAACGGCCCCGCCGGAGCACACGCGCGCCCGACGGGGCCTGTGGCTGACAGATCTACCCGAGGGCATGACCCGGCTCGACGGCGAGCTCGACGCCCAGTCCGCTGCGACGCTCCGTTCGGCGTTGGAGCAGCTCACTGGAGCGGACGCCGCTACGGATGACCACGCTGCCGCACCCCGACGGGTCGATGCCCTGCTTGAGATCGTCCGGCGTGCGCAGATGGCCGCGATGTTGACAGTGACCGGAGGGTCGACTGCCGACCTGGCCGATGCCGTCTCGTGGGCCGTCCTGAGGGCGAGCGGAAACCCGCCACCGGACTCGGGAACCGCTGGCCATTCGATACCCGTTATGCCGCCGAAGCTGGCCATGATGTTTCGGAGTGGGCAGGTCGGGTCGCAGCTGACCGCCGTCCACGCCGATGTCGAGAAGTGGCGCCGGAGCGCCCGTCAGCAGCTTCGCCAGGCAGCGGGCGCAGGCGACAGACTCTGTGTCGCGCCGGGATGCGACCGCTCGGCCAGATGGTGCGACGGGCATCTTCTTCGGGCCTGACGCCACGGCCCCGAGCGTCGCGGCTCTCCCCGGCGGCTGGCCAGGGTCTGCTGTGCCGGCGCCCCGCTGCCCGCTGATCACTGCCGACGCGTTGATGCTCCGATCGTTCGTGGTCCCAGGTATTCGTCTGAAGGACCGGCCGGGCCGGCCGGGAGCGTGACACCTGAAATCGGTTGGCCGACCTTGGCGGAATCCCGGTACACGGCCAATGCCTTCAGCCCCTTACGCCATCCGGCGTACAACAGGGCAGCAACATCGTCGACCGTGGCCGACGCCGGGAGATTGACCGTCTTCGAGATCGCCCCGGACAGGAATGGTTGTACGGCGGCCATCATCCGGACGTGGCCCATCGGATCGATGGCCCGTGGACCGAGGGCGCAGTCGAAGACCGCCTGATGCTCGGGGAGTAGCCCGGGAGCATCCACGGCATGACCGTGCGCCGCGATGAAGCTCACGATGCGGGCCACCGCGGCCCGCGGATACCCGAGGGCGTGCAGTGCCGTCGGCACCGTCGTGTTCACGAGACGCATTGCCGAGCCCGTCGCGCTCTTCCTGACCTTGACGAGAGCGAGATCGGGTTCGATTCCCATCGTGGCGCAGTCCATCGCGAGGCCGGTCGTCCCGGTGGGGGCGATCAAAGTCAGATGGGCGTTGCGCCAGCCGTACCGCTCGCCGAGAAGTATCGCCCGCTTCCACTCCAGTCCTGCCTGCGGGAGGACCTGCTCGTGGATGCTCTCCTCCATGGATCGCCGGGCCGCAGGCGGCTGGCGGATCGCGGCGTGTGCGGCGGCATGACGGGCCACCACCCGGCGATGAGCCGCGGCGTTCGCGGTGAAGCCGGTGTAGGGCCCGAGTACCGCGGCGATCTCCGCCGAGCGTCGATATGCCGTCGCTGACATCAGCGAAGTGATCGCGGCCGCGGTGGTCCGGCCCTCCTCGCTGTCGTAGGCCTGACCGATGGCCATGAGCAGCGCACCGAGGTTGGCGTGGCCGACGCCGAGCTGACGAAAGGAACGGGTGACGCCGCCGATCTGTTGGGACGGTACCTCGGCGAAGCACAGCGAGATGTCCATAGCGAGCACCACCAGTTCGACGGCGGCGGCAAAACTCGTCGCGTCGAAGCGGCGATCCCTGCCCAGGAACCGCAAGAGGTTCAGCGACCCCAGGGTGCACGAGGAATTGTCCAGGTGCATGTATTCGCTGCAGGAGTTGCTGGCACTGATCCGGCCACTCGCGGGACAGGTGTGCCAGCTATTGATCGTGTCGTCGAAGTGCAGTCCCGGATCGGCGCATTCCCAGGCGGCCTGCGCAATCATGCGGAAGATCTTGCGGGCGGAGACCGTTCTTACGGTCTGCCCGTCGCCTCGGGCGCGCAGCTCGATGGTTTGGTCCGCCGCAACGGCGTGCATGAAGGCGTCGCTGACCCGCACCGCGTTGTTGGCGTTCTGGAACTGGACGGAATCGATGTCCCGGCCGCCGACGTCCATGTCGAATCCGGCGTCGCGCAGGGCGCGGATCTTTCGCTCCTCGCGTGCCTTGCACTCGATGAAGTCGACGATGTCGGGATGATCCACGTCGAGGACGACGATCTTCGCGGCTGGCCGAGGGGCTCCCCCCGAGCGGATNCNCCCCGCCGATGCGTCAGCCCCACGCATGATGCTCACCGGACCCGGCGCGGGGCGCCCCGAGGGCAGCAGCTCCGCCGTAGATCGCAACCGAGAGAGGTTCACCCCCGAGCCGGCGCCGCCCCGGAAGAGCAACGCCTCGTCGCGATACCAGCCAAGGACGGAGTCAAGACTGTCGTCGGCGGCGAGGATGAAGCACGAGGCGACCTGTTGGGGCAGGTCGGTACCCACGTTGAACCACACCGGGCTGTTGAAGCTGAACGCCTGATGGAGTAGCAGCCAGATCAGCTCGTGTTCGAAAATTTCCGCGTCGTCGTCGGACGCGAAGTATCCGTGCTCACGGCCGGCGTGAACATAAGGACGCACCACCCTCTCGATGAGCTGCCGCAGGGACCACTCCCGTTCCGTGCTGCCTGGTGCGCCGTGGAAGTACCTGCTGGCTACGATGGTCGCCGCCGCGGCCGACCAGAACGAGGGAAACTCGACTCCGCGCTGCTGGAAGTTGGCCGAACCGTCCCGCCAGTTGGTCGTGACGACGTCCCGCCGGTCCCATCGGACCTCGTCAAAGGGATGAACGCCTGGCGTCGTGCGGATGCGATTGATGCGCAACCCGCGCGCGGCCTCCGATCCCCTGTCGACCGGCGACCCGGGGTCGACGGCCCCCTGCCTTCCGACGTCGGCGCCCAGGCCGAGGCTCGGGGGGGACTGTGGATCGGCGTACAGCGCCGCCGGCGTGTCGAGCATGGTGCTCCTCGCGTCTGATGGGCACGCTGGTGCGAGTCGGTTCGTCTCACCGGCGAGCCGCGCCTGTGGACGGCGGCCTCGACGACGCCAGGCAACGGGGCGATGGTCACATACACCGCAGAGGGTCGAGCAGGGGCCCACGGGTGAATGTGACTCGTGACACAAAAGTCGGTGTCCGGTTCCTGGCTCGGCATCGCCTTTCGCCAGGCAGCGGGGATAATCGCGCCATGGAGGAGGCGCCGACGTCTGGGGGGATGTGGTCCGGCTCAGGGAGCCCGTCGCGGTCCTCCGAGCGCACCAAGCCCACGGGTATGACCGAATCCTGTTCGCTGGCAGAGACCGGGAGGTGGAATCGGTTGCGGTCGCCGGCGGGTCGGGACGGGCGTCAAGTGTCGGCCGCGGTGCCGATAGATCCGTTCCGGCACTCCCGAGGGCCTGCGGACGCGCCCATCGTGGTCGTGGAGTACGCCGACTTCCAGTGTCCCTACTGCGCCCAGGCGGCACCCGTCCTGCATGAGTTCGCCGAGATGTCGGAGGGCCAGGTTCGGCTCGTTTTTCGACACTTCCCCGTCTTCGACATCCATCCCTACGCCCTCACCGCGGCGCTTGCTGCGGAGGCCGCTGGTCTGCAGAGTCGGTTCTGGGAGATGCACGATCTGCTCTTCGCCCGACAGGACCGGCTTGCCGACAAGTTTCTCCACGCCTACGCTGCGTCACTCGGTATCGACGGGGATCGGGTCATCGGGGACGCTGCGCAACCCTTCGGGGATGCTGTGGAGGCCGACTACGCACGCGGGATCGAGCAAGGAGTGCGCGGCACGCCGACGATCTTCATCAACGGCGAGCCCTATCGGGGGCGCACCGAGATCGCCCCGCTGCGCAAGGCGGCGAGTCTGTCACTTCGCCGGCACCGGCGCGCGCCATGGTCGCGGAGGTAGGCGGGGTACGGGTTCGTCGGTCATCGGCGAGCACAGTGGCATCCGCTCGCCGAGCACCCGAAGGATGACGGTTCCGGCGAGGGCAGCCACGAGCGAGCCGGCGAGAATGCCGATCTTGGCTTGTTCCTGCAGGGCCTCGTCGGTGAATGCCAGTTCCGTGATGAACAGCGAGATGGTGAAGCCGATGCCTGCCAGGGTAGCCGCGCCGAGTAGGTGCCCGTACCGCACGCGACCGGGCAGTTGACCAAGACCGGTCCGGATCGCCATCACGCCCGCCACGGAGATCCCGCAGGCATTTCCGGCGATCAAGGCCGCCGCCACGCCCAGCGTCACCGATGACGCCGCCGCCGTCCGCAGGGCCGAGCCGTCCAGGTGAACGCCGGCATTCGCCAGTCCGAACACGGGAACGACGACGAACGCGCTGATGGGGTGTAGCACGCGCTGCAACCGGTCGTTGGCCGGCACCGTTGCCTTCGCCGCCGCCACCGCGAGGCCGACTCTGGTGGCGTTGGAGTCCTCCTGCAGGGCCCGGACGTAGATGGGTACCTCTTCGACCTGGTCGGGGCGGGGTGGGATAGCGGGAACGAGAAGGCCCACGAGAACGCCCGCCAGCGTCGCGTGGACGCCGGAGACGTGGATCGCACCCCAGAGCACAAGCGACGCGAGAATGTACGGGGGAAGCTGCCACACCCGCAGCCAGCGTAGGGCGAGGATCGCCAGCACCGTTGCGCCCGCGACTGCGAGACCGGCGAGATTCACATGGTCCGTGTAGAAGATCCCTACTACGGTGATCGCGCCGATATCGTCGACGATCGCGAGGGTGAGCAGGAACAGCCGAAGTCGGTCGGGACACCGGGGGCCGAACAGGGCGAGGATCCCGATGACGAACGCCGTGTCGGTGGACATCGGGATGCCCCACCCGCTCGATTCCGGCCCGGATCGGTTCAAGGCGAAGTAGATCACTGCTGGTAGGGTCAGTCCACCGATCGCGCCGAGCGCGGGCACGGCGATCGTGCGCCGGTCGCGCAGCTCGCCCGTCGTGAACTCGCGGCTGATCTCCAGGCCCACGACGGCGAAGAAGATCGCCATTGCGCCGTCGTTCACCCAGTGGTGCAGCGTCATGTCGAACCCGGCGTCCCCGAGGCGAAGCTCCGCCGTGGTGCTCCAGAATCTGTCGTAGCTGCCCGACCACGGGGAGTTTGCCCAGGTGAGGGCGGCGACCGCGGCGAGTAGGAGGAGTACGGCCCCGCCGGCTTCGGTCGCGAGGAATTCCCGTACTGATGGGGCGACCTGCGGCAAGCGCACCCGAAGCCCGGGGCCTGGCCGCGGCGGCGCAGTCACAGTCCGGATCCCCGATCGCGCAGGGTGGCCTCCACCGCCGAGCCGTCGACCGTCTCCTGCTCGAGAAGCAGAGCGCTCAGCGCGTCGAGGGCGTAGCGGTGAGTGGACAGCAGGTCGATGGCTCGGGCCTCGGCCTCCCGCAGGAGCCGGGCGACCTCGGAGTCGATCAAACGCTGAGTCTGTTCCGAGTACGGCCGGCTCACCAGTTCCTCGCCGCCGAGGTACTGCGGATTCTGACTGCCGTAGCCGACGGGGCCGATCGCGCTGGACAGGCCGAACTCGCGCACCATCCGGGTGGCGAGCTGCGTCGCGCCGGTCAGGTCCGACGATGCGCCCGTGGAGCCGTGCCCGAACACGACCAGCTCGGCGGCACGGCCTCCCAGCCGCACGGCGAGGCTGTCGAGGAGATAACCCTCCGAGTAGAGATGCCGCTCGGCCTCAGGCAGTTGTTCGGTCACCCCGAGAGACATTCCGGCAGGCAGGATCGTCACTTTCGCCACCGGGTCCGCGTGTTCGCACAGTGCCGCGACCAAGGCGTGCCCGGACTCGTGCACGGCCACGGACTGCTTCTCGTCCGGCAGCAGCGCGTTCGAACCGTCGCGGCGGCCGAGCAGGATGCGGTCCCGAGCCGCATCCAGGTCTCCGGCGGTGACGACCTGCCGGCCGTCTCGCACGGCGTGGATGGCCGCCTCGTTGAGAAGGTTCGCCAGATCCGCGCCGGAAAATCCGGGGGTACCGCGAGCGACGCGGTCGAGGTCGGCATCGGGAGCAAGGGTCTTGCCGCGGGCGTGAACGCCCAGGATCGCCAGGCGTTCGGCCTGGGTAGGCAGCGGAACCGTCACCTGGCGGTCGAATCGGCCGGGACGCAGCAGCGCGGTGTCGAGGGTTTCCGGCCGGTTCGTCGCGGCCAACACCACGACACCCGAATCCTGCTCGAAACCGTCCATCTCCGCCAGCAGCTGGTTGAGGGTCTGTTCCCGTTCGTCGTTGCCGCCGATGGCGTTGCCGCCCCGCCGGCCGCCGATCGCGTCGATCTCATCGATGAACACGATGGAGGGGGCGCGCTTGCGTGCCTCGGCGAACAGGTCACGCACCCGAGATGCGCCGACTCCGACGAACATCTCGACGAACCCGGAACCGGTGATCGACAGAAACGGCACATCCGCCTCGCCTGCAACGGCCCTGGCGAGCAGGGTCTTCCCGGTGCCGGGCGGACCGACCATCAGCACCCCACGGGGGCCATGCGCGCCGACCCGGCTGTAGTGCTCGGGGCTGCGGAGAAAGTCGACAACCTCGCCGATCTCCTGCTTTGCTCCCTCGTAGCCGGCGACGTCGGAGAAGCGGGTCGTCGGCCGCTCCGTCTCGGTGATCTTTGCCTTGGACCGACCGAACATGCCGAGGCCGCCGATGCCGCCGCCGAGCCGGCGTGCCTGCCGGCCTGACCAGACGAAGAAGCCGATCAGGAAGATCAGCGGCAGGAAGCTCAGCACGACCGACCCGAACGAGGTCCCGGTTCGGGTCCCGGTGATCTGCACACCCTTCGCCCGCAACCGACCTTCGAGATCGTCCGTGTTGAGAGCGGTCGGAATCTGGGTGGTGAAGTCCCCGCCGGTCTTCAGAGTGCCATCGATCCCGCCGTGATCATCCACGGATATCGACCGGACCGCCGCCGCGTTCACCCGGTCCACGAACTCCGAGTACTTCAGGGACTCCGGCCGGGTGGCGAACAGGCTAGGTCCGAACAGCAGCAGGAGGGTGATGATGACGCCGAGTGGAAGGAGAACCCGGCGCCAGCTCGGCATTGGCGGCGGCGCGGGTTTGGGCGGAGTATCCTTCGGCGGTCCCGGTCGCGCCTGGGTGGAAGGATGAATGGCCCCGAGGCGGACCGGCGAGATCAACTGGTACTCCTGACGTCGGAATAGGCCTGTTGGGCACTTTGTACCAGCGTTGACTCCCGCGTTCACCGTGATCCGGCCCTCGTCCTCCGCCCGGGATCAGAGTCCGGCGCGCGCGCCGATCCGTTCGCGTTCCCGGTAGCGGCTCGCGCGGTAGACCCCGAGGATGCGGTAGTCCGCGTAGAACGACAGTTCCTCGAACGCGCTGGCGACGGTGGAGTCCTCGGGGCTGCCTTCGATATCGGCGAGGAACTGGGTGGCCACAAACTCACCACCCACCATGTAGCTTTCCAGCTTCGTCATGTTGACGCCGTTGGTGGCGAACCCGCCGAGTGCCTTGTACAGTGCGGCCGGACGGTTGTGGACCTTGAAGACGAACGTGGTCACGATTGGTCCGATCCCGGAGGCGGCACGGAGGTTCTCGCCGGAGAGGATGAGGAAGCGTGTCGTGTTGTGCTCCTCGTCCTCGAGATCCGCACGCAGGATCTGGAGCCCGTACGCCTCGGCCGCGAGCCGGGAGGCGATCGCCGCCCGGGATGGATCGCCCGCTTCGCTGATCTCCCGTGCGGAGCCCGCGGTGTCGGCGGCGGCGACGGCGACGAGTCCCAGCTCGCGCAGCCCCTCGCGACACTGGGCGAGTGCCTGCGGGTGGCTGTGCACCGTCTTCACATCGTCGAGGGACGCGCCGGGTATCCCGAGCAACTGGTGGCGGACGGGGAGAAAGTACTCGCCGATGATGTGCACCGCGGGCCTGGGCAGCAGGTGGTGGATGTCGGCGACCCGACCCGCGGTGGAGTTCTCGACCGGAATCATCGCGAGGTCTACCGCACCGTCCTCCAGCGCGGCGAAGCACTCGTCGAAGGTCTGGTAGGGGACCGCGTCGTAGTCCGGATAGACATCCCGGCAGGCGATGTGCGAGTTGGCTCCCCGCTCACCCTGGAACGCGATCCTCTGTCGTGCGGTCATACCAAGACCGTACCGGGCGGTCAGGGCTGGACAGCAAGCGCTCGCAGGAGCGTGCGCGACTCGGTCTCGGGCGGTAGCAGGCGGATCCCCGCGTGGAGCAGCACCACGCCACGACGGCCGACGAGTACCGGATCGAGCAGGATCTCGCCGATGGCCGGAAGTTCCTCCGCGAGCCGGGCGACCCGGTGCAGGAGATCTGCCAGAGCGTCGGTATCGGCGGCGGGCGCGCCGGACCCCCCGACCAGCAGCACGCTGCCACGGATCTCGTGGATCAGGTCCTCGGCGTCCCGGTCCGTCAAGGGCAGGGTGCGTGCCAGCGGATCGACGAGCAGGTCCGCGACGGCGCCGCCCAGTCGAAGGGAGAGCAGCGGGCCGACGGTCGGATCCTGACGCAACCGTACGACGGTGGATACCCCGGCAGGTGCCATCGGTTGCACGAGCATGTCGCCGGAGCCGACTGCGGCCCGCACGGCCCGCCAGGCACCCGCGAGCTCATCCGGGTCACCCAGGCCGAGTTGGACAGCCCCGACGTCGAGCCTGCTACGGAAGCGTTCATCGGAGATTTTGAGGGCCACCGGCCAGCCGAGTGCCTCCGCCGCCGCCCGCGCCTGCGCCTCGTCGGCGACGCGAATACTGGGCCATGCCCGCAGCCCGACCCCGGCCAGCAACGTGGCCACAGCCGGTTCCGGCAGCCAGGTGCCGTTCTTCGGGTGGCGTTCGACCTCCGCGCGGGCGCCGTCCGGGTCGATGTGGTCCAGCGCGGGCACCCGGCCGTGATCCCGCGCACGCCAGGCAGCATGGTCGGCGGCGCGCGAGAGTGCCAGCGCGGCCGATTCCGGTGAGGAGTACGACGGCACCGAGCCTCGGCCGGCAGAGCCGCTCGGGTCCGCTACCGCGAGCGCGGCGGGCATGCCGTCCTGACCGAGGTAGGAGGCGAGCACCGGCAGGCCGCTGTCGGCCGCAACCTCCCGCACCGCGGCTCCGAGCCGGTCAACCTGAGCGTGTGGGGTCACCAGCGCGATGATCGCATCGACGTCGCCCGAGGCCGCGACCAGGCGCAACGCGGCGTCGAACCGCTCGGGATCGGCCAGCGGACCGAGGTCGACCGGATTGGTGGCGTACCGGTGGCCGACGAGAGCGGCGAGATCGGACCAGGTCTCCTTGGACAGTGAGGGGACCTCGAGTCCGTAGGTACGGCAGGCGTCCGTGGCGAGCGCCGCGAGCGCGCTGCTTGTTCCCACGATGCCGACCCGTCGTCCGGCAGGCAGTGGTTGATGGGCCAGTAGCTGCACGACGTCGAAGAGCTGGTTCAGGGTGTCGGCGCGGACCACTCCGGCACTGGTGAAAAGCGCGTCCACTCCCGTGTCCGCGGACTCCTGACCGCTCTTCAACGCCACGACGGGCTTGTGCCGACCGAGCTGACGAGCAATCCGGGCGAAGCGCCTCGGATTGCCGAAACTCTGCAGATGAAGCATGATCACATCAGTCCGTGGATCGGACTGCCAGTACTCCAGGAGGTCGTTCGTCGAGACGTCGGATCGGTCTCCGGCGGAGACGAAGGTGGAGAATCCCACCGCGCGGCGGGCGGCGTCGGTGAGGAACGTGCCGGCCAGGGCGCCGGACTGGGTGAAGACGCCGACCCGGCCGGCCGGGGGTTCCCCGACGGCGAAGGTGGCATGCAGCCGGGTGGTCGGCGCGGTGTTGATGACACCCATCGCGTTCGGGCCGATCAGGCGCATGCCGCCGTCCCGGGCGATCCGGATGGCGTCCGCCAGCAGGGCCCGGCCCTCGTCCCCGCCGTCCGCGAAGCCGGCCGACACGACGATGACACCGCGGACCCGCTTCTGCGCGCAGGCCCGCAGAACCTCGGTCACCCGTTGCGCCGGCACCGCCACGACGGCCAGGTCGATCTCGGCGGGCACCGCATGCAGATCCTGGTAGGCGTAAACCGAGGCGACATGGCTCGCCGCGGCGTTGACGGGATAGACCGCTCCGGTGAACCCGCTGTGGAGCAGGCGGCGGAAGACCTCGTGACCGACCGTTCCGGGCTCGCGACTTGCCCCGATGACGGCAACCGCCCGAGGGTGCAGCAGCCGGTCGATGCTTCGGGACCCGTCCGGATGGTCCAGACCGCCGCCGACTCGTCCCCGGCGCGACCGAGTACCGCTCGGAGGGCCGTCTCCCGGTTCCACCGGGTAGCTCACGCGGATCTGGGTGTCGTCCGCGGGGGTGAGGTCGAAGCCGATCGAACGCAGAACCTCCAGAACCCGTCGACTACTCACCGGCACGTCCGCGACAAGCCGGCGCACACCGGCCTCCCCGGCGGTGTCGATGAGGATGTCGATGAGCAGCGTGCCGAGCCCTCGTCCCTGATGAGGGTTCTCGACGAGGATTCCGAACCGTGCATCGCCGACGTCGCCGATCTTGCTGTACTCGACCAGCCCGACGATCTCGTCGCCGACGAACGCGCCGAGCACCGCGGACGCCCGGCTGCCGGGCGAGACGACCCGCCCGGCCAGCAGCGCGGGATCCCCCGCGGCGCCGGCGAGATCCGGATCGTGGGGATTCGCCTCGCTCAGGCGCAGGTGGAAGGCACTCAGTCGGCCGGCGTCATCGGGGCCCAGCGGCCGCACCGTGACCGACCCGCCGTCGGCAAGCACGACGTCCTCGACACGGCGGTCCTGCTCCGCCTTCACGCTCGTCGGACTGGGCCCGCCGCCCGGCGGGACCAGGGGAGTCCCCGCCGGCCGTCCGGTCGGCGGGGCTACTGGCCCTGCGGCCCTGTGGGCGGGGGGGAGAGCAGGTGTCGACCGATCTGGCCGGGAAGCTGCCACGATGCGTCCTCCCGGGGCTCAACATCCGCTCGTCGCCAGGCGGTTACGTCTGGCCATGCGCGGCAGGGACCCCACATCTCCAGGCCGGACCGCGAGGAGCGACCGCGGCCACCCGCCCCATTTCATGATCCTCTTTGTGTTCCATCGTAATACCTGGTGGCGACGGCGGCCTCGGTCGGTTCGCATAGAGGCCTGATCGCATAGACCCCGGATCGCGCAGGCGAGGTCCTGCCGCGCAGGACGACCGTGCGCTGCCTGACCCTGAAGCGGCTCCAGAAGGTCCTTGTTGTGCGTGGCGGCATGGCTCCGGAGCGGCTATCGCTGCACTGCGATGTGACGAATGACACGGATGGCTCGATCTCGCATCCGCCCACCCGCGCGGACATGGTGCACCTGATCGAGGTGGCCCGAACGGACGGCCCGCGCCGCGATGGCGAGCTGCGGGACTCGGGCGCCGGTAATCGTCCGTGCCGGCGTTCTGCGTGCTCCGGACCCGGCCGAATGCCGAAGGGGGGACGCGAGACAATATGCGACCGGACCGGACGGATGGTCCGGACGGGATGGTGACGTGCAGAGGTTCGACGATCACTGGGTTGTCTCCGCAGGCGATCTTGTTGACGATCTCGAATGCGGGCACCGGGTCGGGCTTGCGCATGCGCTGGCCACTGGCCTGCTGTCCGTCGGCGACGAGAGTGTCGGCGGCGCGGATGTCGGCAGCCCAGGTCGGCTTGTCGCCACCACCCCCGTCGCCCAGGTGGTGCCCGAGGGCGCGACAGGTGGCCTGAGTGGACGGTTGCGGGTCAGCGCCCCGGATCTGACCGCGGTCCGGCATGGCGAGGCCCACGAACGACGTGTGCTGGCGCATCTCCGCCGGTGTTTCGGAACCGACGGGGTGGTGGAGATCCCTCGTCCGGCGCCGACCCCCGACGCTCTCGCCGAGGCCAGCGAGCGGACGCGCCGCGCGCTCGCCGCCGGAGCTCCGGTGGTCTACCAGGGTGTGCTGTTCGACGGCTCCTTCCAGGGCCGGCCGGACTTCCTCGTCGCGGCGCACCGCGACCCGAGAACCGGCGCACACAGCGGGCCCGCCCAGCCGGGTCACTACGAGCCCTACGATGCCAAGCTCGCCCGGCAGGCCCGGCCCGGGGCTGTCCTGCAGCTCGCCGCGTACGCCGTGGCGATGCCATCGGTCGGTGTGGCAGTGCCGCGCATGATGCACCTCCTGCATCCCGCGCGGGAATCGGGCATGGCTGGCGCCGGCGCGCCGACGGAACCGGGCTGTGCCGGGGGTGGGCGCGGCGGGCGGGATGATCGGGCGGGCGCCGTCGGCATGGTGCGTTCGTTCCGGGTCGATGACGTCGTGCCGATGGTCCGCCATGCTCGCAGCCGCCTCGATGCCCGGCTGGCCGCGCCGGCGGTTGTTTCCGACCCGTCGTGGGCGCAGCCCCGTCCGGAGTGCGCAAGCTGTGCCTTCTCGGAGCATTGCACCGAGGGTCGGGCAGCGGCCCGCGATCTGTCCCTGGTCGCGGGGCTGCGGACCGAGCAGCGGCGCGTGCTGCGCGGGGCGGGCATCACGTCCGTCGAGGAGCTCGCCGCCGCGCGCGACGAGCAACGGCCGGCGGCGATGTCCGCCGCGGCGTTCGCTGGACTGCGCCTTCAGGCCGAATTGCAGGCGGCGCAGGATGCGACCCGCAGCGCGGACGACCCGTTGGGGACGGTGACCGTGCGGATGGTCGATGTGGCGGGCCTTGCGTCACTCCCGGTGGCGGACCCGGCCGACATCTACTTCGACATGGAGGGCGATCCGTATGCGTTGGACGCCGCCGGTCTGGAGTACCTCTTCGGGGCCGTCACGCTGACCGAGCCCCCGAGCGGGTGTAGTCCGGTCGCTGCCGAGGCGGAGGCCTTCCGAGCGTTCTGGGCGCATGACCGGCACGGCGAGCGGCTGGCGTTCGAGTCCTTCGTCGACTGGGCCGCGGCGCGGTTGCGCGAGCATCCTGGCGCCCACATCTACCACTACGCGCCCTACGAGCTCAACGCGTTGCGGCGGCTGGCGGCACGGCATGGCACGCGGGAGCGGCAGGTCGACGAGCTGCTCGCCGGCAACCGGCTGATCGACCTCTACGCGGTGGTCCGGCGCAGCCTGCGGATCTCCCAGCCGTCCTATTCGATCAAGTATCTCGAGCCGCTGTTCTTCCCGGACGCGCGGCAGGCGGCGGTGAAGAACGCCGCGGACAGCATCGTGGCATACGAGTCCTTCCTGGCGTACCGGGCCGCGGGGGAGACGGCCGAGGCCGATCGGGTGCTTGCCGAGATCGCCGAATACAACCAGGTGGACTGCGTGTCGACCCACCGGTTGCACCGCTGGCTGCTCCGGCTGCGCCAGCAAGAGGGGGTTGCGGCCCGGGGGAGCGTCGCGGTGGATCCAGGCGCTCTGGGAGCCGATGTTCCGGGCGCGGTCGAGCCGGCGTCGCTCGCCGGTGACGACGATCCTGACGCCCTCGTCGACGCGCTGGTTGCGGGGCTGCCCCCCGAGCCGTCGGCCTGGTCGGCCGACCAGCGGGCTCGGGCCCTGCTCGCCGCGGCGGTGGGCTATCACCGGCGGGAGAACAAGCCGGCCTGGTGGACCTACTTCGCAGCGTTGATCGCCGATCGGGTGAGCCTGGAGGCGGCTGACGACTGTGCCGTGCCGACCGGGTGGGCCGTGATCGAGGACTGGGAGGAGCCGTCAGGGCGGCGGCGGCGCAGCCGCCGGCTGCTGCAGGCGCGCGTCGACCCGAACCGTCCGCATCCGTTCGACCGGGGCGAGTCCGTGCGGCTGCTGTACCCGGGTCCGCCGGGCGCTGCCGGCGGGACCACCGACGCCGTGGTCGAACGGGCCGAGCCGCACGTGCTGCTCCTGAGGGAGAGCGTGGCACCGGACGCGGTCAGCCGCGCGCTGCCGACGGCCGTGCTGCCCGGCGCGCCGGTGCGGCCGGAACCGAAACCCACCGCGGTCCGTGAGCTTGCCCGCCGGGCCGTCGCCGCGCTGCCCGGCCGCCTGCCCGAGGAGTCGGCGACGGACCTGCTGCGTCGCGAGCCGCCCCGACTCATCGGCCCGACCGCCGGCCTACCGGTGCCCGAGGACGGCGACGACCAGGTCACCGCCGTCCTGGCCGCGGTCAGCGCCCTCGACGGTTCGTATCTGGCCGTGCAGGGGCCGCCCGGTGCCGGCAAGACCTATCTGGCCGGCCGGCTGATCCAGCACCTGATCGCGCAGGGCAAGTCAGTGGGAATCTGCTCGACCAGCCACAAGGCAATTGAAAATGCAATGCTCGCCGCCACCGGTCAGCCCCCGCCGCCCACCGCCCACGCCGAGTCGGACGATGTCAATGGTGCCGAGGGCGCTGGCGGCCTCGAGGGTGCTGATGGCGCCTTGCCGTGGCGTCCGCTGGTCGCCGCGGCCAAGAAGCAGCGCTCCGGCGCGCCGGTTGAACCGGCGCACCGTCCACCCTGGGACACGCCGCGCGACCTGCGGGCGCTGGCGGCGTGGCGGGAGGCCCATCCGGACGGCCACCTCGTCGGCGACACCGCCTGGGCCTTCGCCAACCCGACGCTCGCGGCCGTGCCGTTCGATGTCCTGATCATCGACGAGGCGGGGCAGTTCGCGCTGGCCGACACCCTCGCGGTGGCCCCAGCGGCCCGCAACCTGGTCCTGCTCGGAGATCCGCAGCAGTTGCCGCAGGTCGTGGCGGGCATCCACCCCGAGGGTGCTGACGCCTCTGCCCTGTCACACCTGCTGGGCGACGCCGAGGTGATCCCACCCGCGCTCGGCTACTTCCTCGATCGGACCCGCCGGCTACACCCGGCGGTGTGCGCGCCGGTGTCCGCCCTCGCCTACCGTGGCCTGCTACGGTCCCACCCGATTGCCGCGACCCGCGCCGTCACCGGCGTGCCTGCCGGACTGTATCTGCACGACGTCGTCCACACCGACAACGGCACACGCTCCGACGAGGAGGTGTCTGCGGTGGGTGCAATCGTTCGACACCTGATGGATCGGCTGATCATCGACGGTGAGGGTTCCCGCCCGCTGGCGGGGGCGGACGTGCTCGTGGTCGCCCCGTACAACCGCCAGGTCCGAGCGATCGAACGTGCGCTCGAGGCCGCCGGTCTGCCGGGCGTGCGGGTCGGCACGGTGGACCGGTTCCAGGGTCAGGAGGCGGCGGTGGTGGTCACGTCGTTGACGACCTCCAGCGCCGCCGAGGCGCCACGCGGGCTCGACTTCCTGCTCTCCCGCAACCGGCTCAACGTCGCGTTGTCCCGGGCGCAGGTGGCGGCGGTTCTGGTGATGTCGCCGGCGTTGCTCGACAGCTCTCCACGCAGCGTCGCGGAGCTCCACCTGCTCGCCGGGTTGGCCCGGCTGCGGGCGATGGCCTGCACCGACCTGTTCGCGGTGCCGGCTCATCGTCCCGGCGAGCCGACGGCGGCTGCCGCGGGGGACGGCGCGCGGGACGGCGGTCCCGGGGCCGGCGTCCCCGAGCCGGTGACCGAGGGCGCCCGCGTAGCCGGTGGGCCGCGCACGCAGATGCATCTGCCCTTCTCCTGAGGTTGGGTTCCAGTCGGGAAAATCCGTTACGCGCGAACAGGCCCCGACTCTCGGACAACATTCGGCGTCATGCCGTTTGTGCACTTATTTGTGCTTATCGTAAAACGGGTGCTACGATTCCCTTCGTCTTCTACAGGTCGGGGAAGGGGACGCTCGTGACAGTGGACGTGTCGGCCCCCAGTCGCGTGCAGACAGTCCTGCCGCGGGCGATCGCCCGGCTGCGCGCTTCATCGGGAGCCCATCTCACATTCGGTGGAATGGTCACACCACATTCCGGTCGTTTGACCGTCACTAACGTGGACGGACCCGCACCGAGCGGACTGCTCGGTCACTCCGTCCCACCTGGGACGGGAATCGGCGGGCAGGTGGTTCGGCATTGCCGCCCGGTCGTCATCAACGACCCGGCTGCGGCGAGAAGGGTTTTTCGCTCCACTGCCCCAACGATCGAGAGCAGTGAGCTGGGAGCGATTCTCGCTGTGCCGGTCTGCATGGACAGCGTGGTGGTCGCCGTGCTGTATGGAGCCATGCGGACCGAGGCGCCGTTCACCGAGGCCGCGATT
The DNA here is from genome assembly GCF_000948395.1 of Frankia torreyi. GTDB lineage: Bacteria > Actinomycetota > Actinomycetes > Frankiales > Frankiaceae > Frankia > Frankia torreyi. Next base: position 144,559 of record NZ_JYFN01000010.1, read on the forward strand.
CACGCGGCCATCGCCACGGCTCGACTGATGGAACGCGAGCTGGGCGCAGTCGCAGCGCGTACAGAGCCGCTGTCGACGGCGGTGCCACCAGGGCATCGTGCGCCGGCTACCAGAGCGGTGGGCGCCGTGCCGCTGCCGCGTTCGCCCGGCCAGCCGCAGGAGAGTCTGCGGCTGGCCTACCGGGAGCTTCAGGAGGTCACCGAACATGTGGCCGACCCGTTGCTGCGTGGCCGGATCGGGGGCGTATCGGAGCTGCTGCGCGGGCTGTTGGACCAGGAGGCGAAGGTCGGCGGCCGGTTGGCGTTGACCCCGCGTGAGCTTGAGGTGCTGGCACAGGTCGCACTCGGCCTGTCCAACGTCGAAACCGCGCGGCGTCTCACCGTGTCACCGGAGACGGTGAAGGCATATCTGCGCAGCATCATGCGCAAGCTCGGGGTCCGTAACCGGACCGCGGCGGTGCACGCTGCTCGCCAGCTGGGCATGCTTCCCTGACACGGCGGCGGGGCTCCCGGGCTTCGTCCGGGAGCCCCGCTGGTCGGGCGAATCCGCCCTGCTGAGGTGGCGCGCAGCCTGCGCCAAAGCCGCGAGTGGGACTGCTCCCGCTCTGAGGACGCCTCATCCCGCGCCGGCGGATCCGGGATTCACCGGATCCGCCGGCGCAGGATGGGTCGACGGTCGGACGTGCCGACAACGGAGCGGACGGCGCTGCACCGTCGGCCAAACCAGTGATCTTTCGGCCCACGGCAGGGACCGGCGTACCCGATGGCCGCGCTGGTCGTCGTGCAGGCGCGGGGACTCCTCCCGGGCCGGTCGGCTCCACTCGGGTAGTCATGATGGCAGGCCCGGCGGAGAGTGCCGAATGGCACGAGCCGGGGATCGTCCGGCCTGTGCCGGGGCAACCGGCGTCGTCGCCTGCCCGGACGCCCCGAGATCGCCGGCGGCGCCGCGGGGTTCCGCAGACCCTGAGATCGACGGGCCGACCGGTACCACCGGACCTTCCGGTGGACCCGGCGCCGGGGCCCACGTTCCCGCCATCAGCGCGCGGCGGTCGCCGGATCGGGATCCGTCAGGCGGGCAGGCGGGAGCGCGCAGGAACTGTCCCACCCCTCACTCGGATGCGGAGCCTGGACCGCGCCTCGGTGCTCTGGCGCGGGTCGGTCGGAATCAACCTGGCACAGGGTCACCTCCACCTGCGCGGCCCGAAGGTGCCCGAGCGGTCGGTAACGGACCGACCATGGTCGTTACCATCCCCGGTGCACCCACCTGTCGCCGAACCCGGAGGTCCGCGGGGGAGTGGACCCAGGGCGGCCGGGCTTCCCGGTGTCGGAAACCCGTCGGCGGTGGCCCGACCGTCCGTCGGTCTCGTTGAAGTGGCCGCCTGGAATCCGTAGCGTCGGCGTCCGTCCGCGAGGTTCACGCGGGCATGCGCGGGGCCGGTGCGGCCCGCTCCGCCGCACCGGCCCCGCTTCGTCCATTCCGCCGCACCGACCAGGGAGATGCGGCGGAATGGACGGTCTGTTGTCAGCCGATCATCGGATGGTCATCGGCTGACGAGTCCCAAGGAGGCCTTGAAGCGCTCGGCGTAGATGTCCGCCTGGCGCTGCCCGGACAGTTCCTGGATGGACCTCATGATCTGCTCGGTCGCGGCCCGCTGCGCCAGCCCGGTCCGTTCGCCCGTCATGCGCGGGAAGTTCAGCGGCGTGCCGAACCGGACCTGGACGCGTCCAGCGCGGGGCAGCCGCCGGTCCATGGGCAGGACCTGGAAGGTACCGATCAGCCCCACCGGGATGACGGGCACACCGGTCTCCAGCGCCAGCCGCGCCACGCCGTGCTTGCCGCGGTACAGCCGACCGTCCGGTGAGCGGGTCCCCTCCGGAAAGATCCCCAGCAGGCCGCCCCGGCTCAGCACACCCGCGCCGGCCTGCAGCGCCGCGGTCGCCTTCCGGCGGTTGCCGCGGTCCACGGCGATCTGACCGGTCGCGGCGACGAACATCTTCCCCGCCATACCCTTCAGGCCCGGCGTGGTGAAGTACTCACTCTTCGCCAGGAAGGTGATCCGCCGGTTGGACGCGATCGCGAGGAACGCGGCGTCGAGCACCGAAAGATGGTTGCCGGCGATAATGGCAGGACCATCAGTCGGAATGTTCTCGAGACCTTCGACCAGTGGATGCCAGAAGACTTGGCATATCGGGCTCAGTACCTTCTTCATGCAGGCGTAGGAGATTCTCGACCAGGCATCGACCCGGTGCGTCGCCGGGACCGCGATCGTGGTGCCCCGCTGTGCGGGCACGAGTTGCGGAACCGCGGTGTCGACCTGTCGAACCATGGTCTGAGCCTGAGGCATTGCCGTACCACCTTCGAGATTGGCCCCCCGGCATTCCCTCCCGTCAGTGGTACGCCGCCGGAGCCGATCCCCCTCACGCGATCCGCTCGACCACAGATCTGGATTCCGGGTACTGAATGCCGCCCCGTCGACGACCACACCTTTCCTTACCCCCGTACGGGGGTATTTCGGAATCGAGGACCTCCAGGAGGTCTAGTTTTGAGGTAGCGACCCGGGACGTCCTCGCCGTGCTGCACGTCCGGCCACGCGGTCGTCTCGGCGCCGTCGTGCGATCACCGGGCTGCCGGGAGATCCACCGTTGCGGGGGATCCTCGAAGGGAGCGTCATGCCGTCGTTCGCCGATTCGGCGCAGCAACGCGAATCCCGGACTGACCGGGTGGCGTATGCCGCGCTGCCACGCGGACGCGATGAGGAAGATGAATGGGTGGGTCATCTACCTGCGGAAACAGGAACCGGTGGCGCTGGCCCACCGCGAGTGTCGCGCCGGGTCATGGCCTCGGTGGCCTCCATGGCCGGCGTTCCCGCTCCTCCGCGTTCCCTGTTCACGGTCGCGGCGGACGCGGCCGTGCTGCACCGTGGCCGGCTGCTCGCGGCGGCCTGCCTGCTCGTGGTGGTCCTGCTGCCGTGGAACGCCGGGATCTACCATCAGCTCGCCACCGGCGGCTTCTACGCGCCGGGGGACTCCTCGACCCAGGCCGAGCAGCTCCTCGATGCGGAGTTTCCCGACGCGCCCCCAAATGTCGCCGTCATGCTCACGTCGGACGCCGGGATCGACGGCCCGACGCCCGTCCACCTCGGCCGCGAGCTCACCAGGCAGCTCGCGGCGGAGAACGGGGTGACCTCCGTCCTGTCGTACTGGCCGAACGGCTCCGAGGCGGGCAATCCGCTGCTGCGCGCGAAGGACGGTCGCTCGGCGCTCATCGTGTTCCGACTCACCGGATCCGAGGATCACATCCAGGATCGCCTGAGCGTGCTGCACGAGCGGTACTCCCACGTGGGGCCGGGCGTGCAGGTCCGCTTCGGGGGCGCCCCGGCGGTCATGCGAGATGTCACCGAACGCAGCCGGGTCGACCTGGAGCGCGGAGAGACGACGGCTGCCCCGCTGGTTTTCCTCGTTCTGCTCTACGCCTTCGGGACGGTGGCGGCCGCCCTTCTACCGGTGCTGGTCGGCGTGGTGTCAGTGGTGTCGAGTCTGGCACTGTTGCGGCTGGCCGCGACGCTCACCGACGTCTCCGTCTTCTCGGTGAACCTGACCACTGCGCTGGGCTTCGGCCTTGCGGTTGACTACAGCCTGTTCATCCTCCGACGGTTCCGGGAGGAGCAGGACCGTGGCCTGTTCCCGGGCGCGGCGCTACGCCGCACGCTGGAGACGGCCGGGCGCACGGTGTTCTTCTCCGGCGTGACCGTGGCGCTGTCGCTGACCGCGGCCCTCGTCTTCCCGCTCTACTACCTGCGCTCGTTCGCCTTCGCCGGCATTATCGTCGTCGTGACCTCGGAGGTCGCGGCGCTACTCGTGCTGCCCGCAGCGCTGATGGTCCTGGGGGACCGCCTCGATCGTGGGGACATCCGCGCGGCGTTGTCCCGGCGGCTAGGCACCGGTGGGCGCCGCCCTGTCGGTACCCGCCGCGCGGGTGGTCACCGCTCGCGGGAGGTCTCCGCTGCCGGCCGTGGCTGGACGGCACTGGCCCGCAGGGTCATGCGCCGGCCACTGCTGTATGGCGGCGCGGCCGTCGCCATCCTGTTGATCTGTGCCGCGCCGCTGCGCCACCTCAATCTGGCGTTGGCCGACGACACGGTGCTGCCGGCCACCGCGGAATCCCACGTCGTGAACGACGCGATGCGCGACGACTTCATCGTCTGCCTGCCCTGCCAGATTCCCATCGTCGTGCCGGGGGTGGACGCGCGCGACCCGGTCAACGCTGCCAAGCTGACCGATTACGCGACTCGACTGTCCGCGCTCCCGGGTATTGCTCGCATCGACACCGTGACCGGCAGCTTCATGCAGGGAAAGCGGATCGGTGAGGTACCCAAGGCGCCGACGGGATATGTGGGCACCCACGGTGGCGCCTGGCTGTCGGTGTGGCAGGGCGACACTTCTCCGGTGTCCAAGGAGGCGAAAGACCTGGTCCGGGAGCTGAAGGCGACCCCGGCCCCCTTCGGTGTCCTCATGGGTGGTCTTGCTCCCCATTTCCTGGACACCTCGCGCACCATCCTGCACCGACTTCCCGTCGCCTTCGCGGTTGTGATGGCCGCCACCTTCATCCTGTTGTTCCTGTTCACCGGCAGTGTGCTGCTTCCACTCAAGGCGATGTTCCTGAACTCGCTCAACCTCGCCGCGACGATCGGCCTGCTCGCCTTCGTCTTCCAGGAGGGTCACCTTCGCGGCCTGGTCGGCGACTTCCAGGTCTCGGGAACGCTTGAGATGACGAGCCCCGTGCTGATGTTCTTCATCGCCTTCGGGCTGAGCATGGACTACGAGATCTTCCTGCTCGCCCGCATCCGTGAGGAATACCAGCGCACCGGCGACAACAAGGAATCCGTGGCCATCGGTCTGGGAGTGACCGGCCCGCTGATCACCAGCGTGGCGCTCGCCCTCGTGGTGGTCATGGTCGCGCTGTCCACCTCCCACATCAGCATGATCAAGCTCGTCGGGGTGGGCCTGACCGTCGCGATCACGCTCGACGTCACCGTCGTGCGGGCGATCCTCGTTCCGGCGTTCATGGCTCTCGCCGGCAAGTACAACTGGTGGGCTCCGGCGCCGCTGCGGCGCCTGCACGACCGCTTCGGTCTGCGCGAGGACTCCGGCGAGGCGGCTGTCGGCGTCGGTCCGGGTGGCGGCCCGCACGCGGTGCCGGGGCAGTCCGGGCTGGCCGAGGTGAACGGCGTGGCCGCGCCGGCCGGCCGTGGGGGCGGGTACGGCGTGTTGGCCTATGGTCTGCCCGGCCCGGGCTCATCGGGGTCGACACACCCGGGCGCGGGGCGGGGCGGGGCGCCGGGGCGGGGCGGGGCGCAACTGCCCGTCGGCACGACCGATCGGCCGGCCGGTGTCGCCGGTCCCGAGGACGGCGATCGTCGGCTCCCGGCGGTGCCGTCGTATGCGGCCTACGTGACCAACAGCGGCCCGGCCACGGGCGGACAGCCCGACCCGGGGGTCAGGATGACCACGAAGATCACATATCAGCGAGGGCGTGCTGAGGCCGCCCGGTGGGACAGGCCCGGGACCGCCCAGGCGCCGACCTGGCACTACTTCCTGCGTAACCGCTGGCGGGCAGACGGCTCCGCTCCACAGATCGTGACCGGGACACGCGGGTTCGTCATCGATGGCATCCAGGTGGACGACCCCACGGTCCTCGACGCGGACGCGCACCGCTGATACACGGATAGCCCGTCCGGGCCAGCCTCTGGCCGGAGACGGCCCCGCGTCCACTCCCGGCCGGCCGTACCGGGCTGCTCCGGGCCCCTCCGCGCCTGGTCCGCGCCCGACCGCGCCGGCTGGCCTGCTGGCGGGCCCGGCCAGCCAAGGCTATCGGCCGGACCCGCGAGCCCGTGCCGTCTCGCGGCGGTTGGCCTTCTGTACCGCGCCGACGAGCTCACTCTTCGACATCTTCGACCGACCTGGAATGCCCAGCTCACGGGCGATCGCACGCAGATGGGCGAGGGATGCGTGCGCGTCCACACCCTCTGCCGTTTCCCCGCCCGCCAGGGAGTCAGGCGGCTTCCTGGCAGCCTGTGTGTCCGAGGGCCCGGGCCGCGCCTTCGGCTCCCAGTGATCGCCGACCTTCTCGTGGGTGTGCTTGAGGGCGGCGAAGGCCGCTCGATGCGCACGCTGGCCCTCGCCGTACGTCCGGACCGCCGAGTCGTGGGTCTTCTTCCAGGTCCGGACGGCTTTGTCGGCCGAACGGGCGATCGTTGACGGCACCTCGGCGCGCATCCGGTCGGCCTGCGCTTGGGGATTCTCCCGCTTTCTCACGGCCATAGCCCTCGTCCTCCCTACGGCTCCTGTCGCTGGGGACGGCCTTCCCGCCACACGCCGACTCAACGGCCCAAGGAGAAGGGGACTTCTCGGCCGCTGCAGCGGCCCGTACGCCGCCCAGCAGGTTGCCACTCCGTCCGGGCAGCTCCGGGTGCATCCCGGCGGGCCGGTCGGGGGCGATCCGGAAGACCACGTGGCCTGGCTCGAACCGGCCGGCGCTTCGATACACAGGGTGATGCTCTGACTGTCGTAGCGTGCCCGCTGACCCGACCGCGTGAACACGGAGGACGCCATGCCCGCCGCCGATCCGCCCCGCCGCCTGCGCGACCCGGCCCCTCCCTCCCGGCGCAGGATCCTCGTCCTGGCCGGTGCGGGCGTCGGGGGGTGGGCGGTCATGGAGTTCGCTGGCGCTCCGGTGGCGGCGAGCACCGTCGGCCTGCCGGCCGCGGCCGCCGCGGGCCCGATGGGCCCCGCGGGTACCCGAGTGGTACTCATCCCGCGGACGCTGAGCGCGATGTCAGTGGGAACGGGCCCGGCGAGCCCGGCCTTTCGCATCGGCTACCTGGCGGTCCGCTGGAGCCGTCCCAGCGGCACGGGCCCCGGGGCGGCGGTCGGGCGAGGGAACGAAGGTGCCGCGATCCGCCTACGGCGGGCGAACGGTGGATACGGTTCATGGAGCCCGCTGACTGTCGGCTGCCCCGCGGAGCGGGACGACCGACCGGCCGGAGCCTCCTCCGCTCATGCGGTCCTGATGGGGGCCAGGACCGCCACCGGCTACGAACTTCGGGTGCCGCAGGGAGCCTCCGGAGTGGCCGTCACGGCGCTGAACACGACGTCCGGCCCGTGCCGGCGACTGACGGTTCCCGATGTGACGGCCCAGGCCGCCCTCGCCGCCGTGGCCGGACTGGCCGTCGCGGCCGAATCGAGGAGCCCGGCGCGGGCCCGAGCGGTGCCACGGCCGCGGCGCGCACCCCTCGCTGCGGCGGCGGGACCGGTTCCGGCGGCCGGACCCGAGCCGGCGGGCCAGGCTGCTGCGCCGCAGTCCGCATCCACCGCATCCACCGCACCCGGGGGTTCGGCGCCGTCGGCCCTCGGCCTGCTTTACCTGCCTCGAGCGGCCTGGGGCGCCGATGAGTCGCTGCGGCTCGATCCCGCCACGGGCCAGCCCTGGCGAACGACCTACCATCCGGGCCAGGTGATCACCGTGCACCACACCGTGACGCCGAACGACGATCCGGACCCGGCCGCGACCGTGCGGGCGATCTACCATTTCCACACGGTGGAGCGCGGCTGGGCGGACATCGGCTACCACTTCCTCATCGACGAGGCGGGCGCCCTCTACGAGGGACGCTGGTCCGGGACCGACGGGGTTCCCGGCCACCGTCCGGACGGCCAGGTGGTCACCGGCGCGCACGTCGGCGGATTCAACGCCGGCAACGTCGGAGTCGCGCTGCTCGGCGACCACCGGACCCGGGCCCCGACGGCAGCCGCGCGCCGCTCGCTCGTGCTGGTTCTGCAGGCGCTTTCCGGCGCCCACAGCCTGAACCCCGTCGGCAGCGTCGACTACGTCAATCCGGTAGGCGGCGCCCGACGCCGGGTGCCGGCGATCAGCGGGCATGGTGACTGGATGGCCACCGAGTGCCCCGGAGCGGTCCTGTACACGGCGCTGGACGCCGTCCGTCTGGAGGTCGCCCAAGCGCTCCTGTGAGCCGACCGCGTCTGGAGTGTCGGGTCCGGAGTGTCGGGTCCGGAGTGTCGGGTCCGGGGTGTCGGATCCGGAGCGGGCCGCATGACCCAGGCCGGTCGGCCGGGCGGGCTGGGTCATGCGGCTGGTTGAGGGATCAGGCACGCCAGCCGGCGTAGACGGCGAACCGGCCGTTCTTGACGATGCAGTCGACCGGATCGAAGCCGGCCCCGGTCAGCCAGGCGAGCTGGTCGGCGAGCGGCGCGCAGCGGTCGAAGGCCATCCGGCCCAGGGCGGCCTGCCATTCCGCGTCGTCCGAGCCCGCCGCCCGCGCATGCCGCTCGTGCATCTCCTCGTACTGGCGGGTCAGGGCCGGGGCCGGCCCGGCGACCTGCTCCAGGTTCACGAAGAGACCGCCCGGACGCAGTGCTGTGTGCACCCGTCGGAACAGGTCCCGCTTGCCGGGATCGTCGAGGTGATGGATGGCGAGCGCGGAGACGACGGCGTCGTAGGGGCCGGGCGGCAGCGCCGTGGAGAGGTCGGCCACGGTGGCGGCCTCGACGTTTTTAGTGGACAGCCGAGCCTGCGCCTTGGCGAGCATGGGGGCGGCGCCGTCGAACAGGTGCAGGCGTACCCCGGGCGCCGCGGCGACCACGGCGATGGCCAGCAGGCCGGTTCCCGCGCCGAGGTCGAGCACCCTGGGTCGAGTCCCGCCAAGCCGCGCCACCAGGTCGCCGACCGTCCCGTACAGCAGGTCGAACGAGGGGACGAGGCGGCGACGCTCCGCGTCGTAGGTGGCAGGATCCCAGACGGGTGTCTCAGAATATGAGATTGCTGTCTCACTCATTGGACAAGCGTACGACGTGACCCGACCAGCCCGCAGTCGATCCGCCGTGGGCGCGGTACTCGCCCCCGCCAGCCTGGCGCTCGCGCGGGCGGGGGCGGGTACCGCCAGTGCTCAGAACGCGAGGCTGATGCCCGTTCGCCGGCCGCCCTTGGTCAGGCGGGCATACGCGGCCGCCCCCTCGGCGGCGGGGTAGGTCTCCACCTCGCGGAGCGCGATCTCCCCCCGCGCGATCGCGTCCATGATCGTGGCGAGCGTCCGGCCGTCCCCGTGGACGTTCAGAGCATGAGTGGCCACCCCGGCCCGTGGCGCCGGGGTCGAGGGCGGGGTGAGCCCGACGAAGGCGCCGCCGGGCCGGACCAGATCGATGATCGACTCGCCGAGCAGGGCGGCATCGACGACGCCGTCCACCCCGTCGGGGAGCACCGCGCGCACGGCGGCAGCCGGCTCGTCGGTGCGGGCGACGAAGATCTCCGCGCCCAGTCGCCGGACCGCCTGCTCGTCCTCGGGTCCGGCGATCGCCACGACGCGCGCTCCGGTGCCGGCGGCGAACTGGACGGCGAAGGCGCCCACGGCCCCCGCCGCCCCGGTGACGAGGACGGTGGCACCCGCCCCCCGGTGCAGCTCCGTCACCGCCTGATGCGCCGTGAGCGCGTTGAGCGGGACGGTCGCGGCCAGTGCGGGAGCCATCGCGGGCGGGCGCGCGGCAAGGAGGTCGGCCGGCAGCACGACCTGCTCGGNGTGGGCCCCGCTCCGCGCACCGACCCAGTCGATCAGGGCGACGACCGCCGTGCCGACCGGCCATCCCGTCACCCCCGCACCGAGCGCGTCGACGACACCCGCCAGCTCCCACCCGGCGATTACCTGCGGCGGCTGCTGGGTGGACAGCGCGGCGAAACCGCCGGCGCGGATGAAGGGGTCGACCGGGTTCACCCCCGCGGCCTCGACCCGGACCCGGACCTCCCCCGGGCCGGGCTTCGGCGTCGCAAGCTCCGTCAGGGGCAGCGGGCTGGTCTCGCCGTAGGCCGGGATCATGAGCGCTCGCATCGGTTGTCCTCCGGTTCGGTGCCGCAGCGGGTGCCGCGGCGGTGGTCCGAACGCTACGAGCGTGAGTATCCTTTAGGTAGTAGTTACCCGAGAGTTCCCTAGTAGGACATCGTTAGGTGACTCCGGATAGGTGTTGTGTGACGTTGGGTGTGTGGGTGAAGGGTCGTTGGCAGGTGGGGCAGGCGCCGGTCC
>NZ_JYFN01000091.1 GCF_000948395.1 Frankia torreyi
CCTATACCCCAAACATTAGTGGCGACGGTCTACTAGTCAGTGAATACTAGACATCCACCGCCTCGGACCAGCTTGGCAGGTAGGGCACCGGCCTTCCACACCCGCCGCCACCGCTCCACCGACCGCTCAGTCACCCGCAACCCAGCGGCAACCTCCCGGTTCGACACACCCTGTTCGAACAAATGCGCGGCTTCTTGTCGTATCCGTTCCCGGCGATCTCGATCCTCAGCGGTCAACCCGCCACCCGTCGCATACCTCATACCAACGGACTACCCAACCCCCAACGATCACCCCAGCGATCACCACCGGATCAACCCGACCCGGCACATTAAAGATCAGTAGGAGACGGCGGCGCCCTGGTCGCGACCTGTGACCGACCGTAGTCCACTGAAGCCGTCACCTTGTCGCGCACACCGAAAATCATGATCAGCAGCGTAGTGCGGGAACGTGGACCCGTTGAGTGCCTTCCGGACCGTTGACGACGCCGCCGCCGTCGCGGCCGGCATGGTCGCGGCCGAGTCACGCCTCCAGGACATCTGGCGGCACATCGTTGTCCAGCTGCTCGACGACTACACCAGCGTGCTGCGTCACCAGGGCCTTGATGCAGCCCAGGCGATGTGGACCGACCGCCCCCGGCCGTCCGGCGACCGGCGAGTGGACGCTGCTCTCGCCGCGCTCGGAGAGTATCTCGCCCGCCGCAACGGCTGGCCTGCCCCCCCGTGGGTGCGCGACCCGGCGCTCGAGGCGGTGCCGTGGTGGTTCGTCACCGCGCTCAAGGGCCTGCATCCCCGGGCGCTGGTCGAGTCCCCGCTGTCGTTCCGCAAACGCGGCGTGTTCATCACCAGCGGCGCGCTCCAGCGGGCGTGACATGACCGGCCCCGGCCTCGGCCGCGAGTCGATCACCGGTCTGCTCCGGGAGCGCAACGACGAACTGGGCCGGCGCGGAGCCAAGGCCGACCTGTTCCTCGTCGGCGGGGCCGCGCTTGCCCTCGTCTACGACGCGACCCGCTCCACCCGCGACCTTGATGCCGTCTTCCTGCCGACCGACGTCGTCCGCGCCGCGGCCTCCGCGCTCGCCGAACGCCACGCCCTCCCGGCCGACTGGCTCAACGACGCGGTGAAGGGCTTCCTGCCCGGCCCAGATCCGGCCGCGACCAGATACTTCGAGGCCGACCACCTCACCGTCGACGTCGCCTCCGCCGAATACCTTCTCGCGATGAAGCTGTTCGCGTCCCGGGTCGAAGCCGACGCCGACGACATCGCGTTCCTCTACCGCACGCTCGGCTATACCACCGTCGACGAAGGCCTCGACCTCGTCCAGTCCGTCTACAGTGACCGCCCGATCGACGCGAAGGCCCAGTTCCTCCTCGAAGTGATCGTCGACTCTCTCCACGGTCGCAGCGGCCACACGGCCACTACTGACGACCCTGCCTGACCCTGGCCGCAGCACGTCCAGCGCCGCCAATGCAGTGGGAGCAGCGCAGCCGCCCGATCTGCGTGAACGGCTCACACGTCGCCGACCAGCGCGAACGCGGCCGGCCACGGCGGCTCACCCCCGCCGCCCGTGAGCGTCTGACTCTTTCCAGGCCACGACGCGGTCACCGGCCCCGCGGCAGACCGGCGAGAGGGGACGGCAGGGGTCTGCGGCCCCGGCGCGCACGCTGTGCGAACAGGGGGCGATCGGCACCGGGTGGACAATCAGCGTCACGGCGATGCTCCCGTCTCGGCGCGCTCCGTGACCGCCACCCTAGGACCGAGAGGCTGTCGACGTGGGCGAGTTGTCCCGTTCGGCAGGATCGCGGCCGGGGCGCGCCGAGCCGCCTGCGGGCACCGGCTCTCCACCCCAGGCGGCGTGTCGCAGATCACATCCGGAGAATGGGGTCCACAGAACAACCCTGATCGGCTTCGATGGACGTCGACAGCAGCGATCAAGATCGTTTCAAGGTGCGGGGTAAGTACGGGATGATCTAGCCTTGGCCACGCCCTGAGGACCCTGGAAGTGGCTGTCTACCTGCGGGTTTGGTGGACCATGTGTACCAGCATACGAACCGGTTGATCTTGATTCCCGGTCCCGAAATCACCGTCCGGCCGGTCGCCACACGGACCCTGACCTCGGACGATGTTCCGTGACCGCGCCGACCACTACATCATCTACCGCATCGAACAAGCGTTCCGAATTCCTGGCGGTGCCGGACGCTTCCGCCCGTCTTGTGACCGTGATCGTCAGCGTGGTGGTCGCGTTGACGTTCTGCTTCGGGTTCGGCAATGTCCTCCCGCTCGGACTGCGTCTCAGAGTTTCTGCACCTTGACCCGAACGAGTCACTATCTAACCCTGAGGGAGGCCCGCTGATCACATTGGTATCCTCGGGCCCATTCAGCCACCGGTGCGTCTCAGCGCAAGGGTGCGAAGGTGGCTCGGACATCGGCCACGAATCCGTGGGGCTGTTCGAGTGCGGTGAAGTGGCCACCGGCCGGAAGTTCGTTGAAGTAGACGACGTCGCTGTAGCGGCGTTCCAGCCAACGACGAGATTTCCGCACATGCTCCTTCGGTGACATCGTGAATCCGACCGGCAGCTTCGTGGGGGATTCGATGGTCGCGGGGGTCGACCAGCTGGCCTGCTCGAGTTCCCAGTAGAGGCGGGCGGCGGNTGCGCCGGAGTTGGGTAGCCAGTACATCATGATCTCGTCCAGCAGCTCATCGAGGGTGAACGTGGCTTCCGCGTCACCCGGGGTGCCGCAGGTATCCTGGATCATGGCATAAACCCAGGCGGCCTGGCCCACGGGTGAGTCGGCGAGCGAGTAGCCGATCGTCTGCGGGCGGGTCTGCTGCTCTTTGGCGTAGCCGGACAGGTTGTCCCAGAAGTACCGGGCGCTGCGCAGCATGGCTTGTTCTTCCGGTGTCGCGTCCGCGATCTCATCCGCGGTCGGCCCGAACATTGCGAAGTTCAGGTGCATTCCCAGCAGGGCTGCCGGTTGCCGACGGGCGATCTCATCCGTGACTCCACAACCGAGATCGCCGCCTTGGGCGGCCCACCGGTCGTAGCCGAGCCTTTCCATGAGAACGATCCACGCTCTTGCGATGCGCTGGAGGTTCCAGCCGGTCTCGGCGGGCTTGGCGGAGAACCCGAAGCCGGGCAGCGTGGGGATGATGAGATGAAACGCGTCCCGGGGGTTTCCCCCGTGGGCGGCCGGATCGCTCAGCGGGCCGACCACCTTCCGGAATTCCAGGATCGACCCGGGCCAGCCATGAGTCATGATCATTGGTAGGGCCTCCGGTTCGGGGGACCGGATGTGCAGGAAGTCGATCGGCAGGCCGTCGATGGTCGTCCGGTACTGACCAGCCTCGTTCAGCCACCGTTCCGTCGGCCGCCAGTCGTAACTGTCCCGCCAATGCTCGACCAGGTCCCGCAGCCGTTCCAGGGTCGGGCCCTGACTCGAGTCGCTCACGGTCCGACCGGCCGGCCACCGGGTGAGGACGAGACGGCGGCGAAGGTCGTCGAGCTGCTCGTCAGGGATGGCGAGGGTGACGGGCTCGATGGTGTCGTTCATCGGTGATCCCCCTTCGGGGCGGTCGCGTATGATGTGTACGATACCGTACCGTACACATTGGAGTCGATCTGTGCCTGCTCCCGCCGCCCGTCGGACCACGGCTGACCTCGGTCGGCCCTCTCGCCGTGGCGAGGCGCGCCGGGGAGCGATCCTGGACGCGGTCGCGGAGCTGGTGACGGAGGTCGGCTACGAACGCGTGACCGTCGACGCGATCGCGGCACGAGCCCGGGCCTCGAAGACCACCATGTACCGACACTGGCCGGGGAAAGCCGAGCTGGTCGCGGACGCTCTGCGCCGCCGCGCGGAGAGCAACGACCCGGAGGTCACCGACATGGGCACACTGCGTGACGACCTCACCGCCGCGGTCGCCGGCATTGTGCGCACCCTCACGGGAGCGCCATCGCTCCTCGGACTACTGGAGGGGATCCGCGACGATGCGACCTTGCGGAGCCTGGTCCGATCCCAGATCGATGAGAACGCCGCGGACGTCGGCCGGGCCATCTGCACCCGTGCGACCGCACGCGGGGAAAGCGTCAACCTCGCCTCGGCCGACCGGGTCATGTCCCTCGCCGTTGCCGCGCTCTTCATGGACATTCTGCTCACTGGCGCCGCGCCCGACCCGGCCGCGCAATCCGCCCTCATCGACGATGCACTCATGCCCATCCTGCGGGCCGTGGAGCAATGACCAGCGGGCACACCCTCAGCCGCGTGACGACTGCCTCCGCCCCATGCGGCCGGGTGGGCGCGTGGGCGGAGAGATTGCCGAGACGCAGCCGCCGCTCGAAACGCTGGCGAAGCTCAGCAAGGCCACCGGTTTGACCTTTGACCTTCACGTCGCCAATGGAGCCGTCGAGATCGTTCAGGTCGCCAAGGCCGCCGCTCGCGGCTTCACGTTCGTGTTCGACTCGACCGTGCTCACCGCCCTCTCCTACGCTCGGCCGTTGGTCGAACAGCTACTAGCGCGCCACACAGTGGGTGATCGACCGGCCGACATCATCGTCGAGGCCGAGCAGGATCTTGCACTACTACAGCTCACGTCCCATCGCTTGCCGGGTGCACGGATCTACACGATGGCGCAGGCCCACGGATCGCACGACAGGATCGACGAGCTTCTCCGCATCCCGCCCGCAGGCACGACCGTGGAACCGGTTGAGGTCGGGGCAAGCGAAGAAACAGTGACTGCTCGCCGGGCGCGGGGCGGACGCATCCACCCGGCGCCCGGCAGGGAAGGGTCGCACGGGCAGGCAGAACAGCGCCGTGCTCGGCGGGGCGAGGTGCGCGCGGGGCCTTGTCTAAAGTGGATCTGTGGAAGGACCTACTTCCTATCGGGGCCCCGCGTTCTACGTCTCAGCACCCCAGAGCCGTGACGCCCCGCGACCACTACCGAGCGTGGCGACCCGTTATGGGGAAAGCGAGGTGCCGTGGCCGAGGCGAGGGTCGGTATCGGACGTCACCGCCAGAGCCCGGGCCGCCTGGAAGCCCCGGCAATGTACGAACCGGGCCTTTGCGCCCGCTGACCTGCACCTACAGAATCCTGACCATCAAACCGATTGATAGGTCAAACCTATTTGCCCAGGTCGGACGCTAACTACGCAGCGTGGTGGGGCGGGTGGGGCTTGAACCCACCATGGACGGCTTAGGAGTCCGTGGCTCGGGGGCGTAGCCGGATCGCCGTGCCCGCCACAACCTGCCAGACCTCGTCGGAGGCGGCGGCGAGCTCGGCGTTGAGGCGACCGAGCGCGTCGCGGAAGCGGCGGCCGGCGGCCGTCGGCGGCACCACTCCGGAGCCGACCTCGTCGGTGACCGCGACCACGCGGCGTGGGGTGTGCCGCCACGCCTCGATCAGCTCGCTCGTGCGGGCCGCCAGCTCCGGGTCGTCGAGTGTTGCCGCGACCCACAGCCCGATCCCGTCGATGAGCAGCGGCGGTCCCGGCGAGCGCAGCAGCGGCACCAGATCGAGGGTCTCCACGGTCGTCCACGCCGCCGGTCGGCGCTCGCGGTGCGCAGCGATCCGCACCGACCACTCGGCGTCCGGGGGAGCCGTGGGGTCTGGGGGCACCGACGTGGCGACGTACACCACCGACGGCTCGGCGAGCAGCCGGCGCTCCGCCTCGGCGGACTTCCCCGACCGGGCCCCACCGGTGATCAGTACCCGGTGCGGCGGGGGCGTCGCGGAGCTCGGAGATGCGGCGGGGCGTGTGAGGTGCGGGGCGGGAGCCGGGGACTGGACGGCTGGGAGCGGGGCGCGGGGCACCAGGTCGAGGACGGCACCGTCTTCGGGCGCCTGCGCGCCGAGCAGGGCGAGGCGGCGGCCCAGCTCGTCGCCGGGGGGATTGCGGTGGCTCAGGTGGACGGCGAGCACCTGGGTGCCCTCGACCACGGCGCCGCGGCGGCGCAGCTCCGCGACGACCTCGGCGAAGGTGTCGAGGCCGAGGTGCTCGCCGAAGCCCGGCCGGTCCCCGTTGTTCTCCTCCAGCAGCACCACGTCGTAGGCCCGGCCGGCGACGGCGGCGAGGGTGGCCGCCGGCAGCGGTGCCGCGGTGTCGCAGCCGTAGAGCAGCCGGCCGCCGTCCGGCGCAGTGACGTCGTAGAGCACCCCCGGGCCGATGCTCGCGTCGCCGTGCCGGGCGGCCAGCGGCCGGACGAGGTAGCCGGCGCCGTCCGCACCGAGCCGCAGCGGTGCCCCTGCCGGCCCGGTCTGCGCCGTCGGCTCCTCCGTCGGCCCGGTCTCGGCCGTGGGCCCGGCATCCTCCGCCGATGCCAGAGCGGTAACGAACCGCAGGGCGGAGCCCTCCCGGGTCGGGTCGGTCCCCTCCCACCGGGTCAGGAACTCGCGACACACCGCCAGCGCCGCGGGCGGCCCGACGACGTCGAGCGGCCGACCGGCGGCGGAGGACCACGACCGCCACATCAGGCTCTCCGGACCGAGGTGGTCGGGATGCGCGTGACTGATCAGCAGGTGGCGCAGGCCGGAGAGCCGGACACCGAGCCGGGCGGCGGTCCGCGGCACGTCGGGCCCGCAGTCGATGAGCAGCGCGTCGTCGACGAGGACGGCGGTCTGCCCGCGGACGGCGTGCTCCCGCGCCCAGGCGCAGGACGCGCAGTCGCACCACGGGTTCGGCCAGCCGTCCGCCGAACCCGTGCCGAGCAGCGTTACTCGCACCGCCGCCGCGTCCGGCTCAGACGTGCGGGTGGCGCTTGCGCTCCCACCGGGTCATCAGCGCAAGCACCGCCGCCAGCAGGAAGATGGCCACGAAGGTGACGATCACGGCAGCCCACCAGGTCAGGGGCGGATCATGCTCCGCGGACTCGGCGGCGAAGGCTGCAGCGTTGTAGACGGTCGTTCCCACGCGGGTTCTTCCTCCTCGACCGGATGTACCGGATGTGCGCTCGACGTCGCACGTCGTTCCATGTCCTGCCGGGGCAGACGTTACCGGCGTCGTGGACATCCTGACGCGGGTGCCCGCGTGCGCGCCAGTGGCGTGCGGCACCGAACCGCCGGTCCGCTCGGCCGATCTGCCGCGGAGTATCGGCCCTGGCGAGGCCGACGACGGGCGGCGCGCTGATCCGGGGCGCCGCGCCGCCGCGGGGCACACGGTTGGATGGGTCCACCGGTCGAACGATCGGGCGATCGCGCAAGGCGGCCGGCCGACTCGGGCCGCCCGGGAGAAGGGACCCACGCATGACCTGGACCTGGCGTTACGAGGGCGACGACGGAACGATCACCACGGTCGGCGGTGCGTCGAGCTCCGAATCCTTCACCAGCCAGGGCGACGCCGAGACCTGGCTCGGGGAGACGTGGCGCGATCTGCTCGCGGCGGGCGTCGTCCAGGTCACCCTGCTCGACGCCGGACGGCGGATCTACGGCCCGATGAGCCTGCGCCCGGTCACCTGATCCCGACCGGGGCCTTGACGGCCTTGAGGGCCTTGACCTCACCTGGCCTTGAGGTATGACGCTGGCGGGCATGACCTTCTCCGGTGCGACGGCGGTTGTGCTGGGTCCTGGCGGCCTCGTCGGTACCGCGTGGCTGCTCGGGTTGGCGGCCGGGCTCCGCGCCGACGGCGTCGACCTCGCCGAGGCCGGCCTGGTCGTGGGCACCTCGGCGGGCGCGATCGCCGGGGCGGTCCTGGCCACCGGCGGCGACCTCGACCGCCTCGCCACCCTGCCCGGCCCGCAGCGGCGCCCGGATTCCCGGCTGATGGCGGAGGTGTTCACCACCCTCGGCGACTCTGGGCTCGACCCGGCCGAGGCCCGCCGCCGCGTGGGCAGGATCGCGCTCACCGCCCCGACCGTCCCCGAGCAGGTGCACGTAGCAGACGTGCGGTCCCTGACCGGAACAGGGGACTGGCCGGGCCGGCCGATGCTGATCACCGCTGTGGATGTCGAGACCGGCCGGCCCGTCGTCTGGGACCGCACGAGCGGGGTGGCGTTGCCCGTGGCCGTCGCGGCGAGTTGCGCCATGCCCGGCGCCTACCCGCCGGTCACGGTCGACGGCCGCCGCTACATGGACGGTGCGCTGGGTGGAGGGTCCCACACCCACCTGGCCGCCGGCGTCGCCACCGTCGTGGTGATCGAACCGCTGGCACACAGGTTCGGGGCCGCCGCTGCGCCGGCCGGTGCCACCACCGTCGTACGGATCGCGCCCGACGAGGCTGCGCAGAACGCCTTCGGCCCCGACCCGGGTGACCCGACTCGCTGGCAGCCCGCCTACCAGGCCGGCGTGAGCCAGGCCGGCGAAGCGGCCGGACGCCTCCACCTGACCACGTAGACCATCACCGGCGCCGGCGCCGGCGGTGACGCCCGCGCCGGCGGTGACACGGGCCGTGATGCGGTCGCCTTCGTGTCCGTTGACAACGGTCAGGCTAACGGTGTTAGCTGATGCTGCGGCTAACGGTGTTAGCCGATCTGTCGTCCCGGAGGTGCAGTCCCATGACCGAGCAGCGTGACCAGGCGTCGTCCCGTTCCGGCGGCGCGCACTACCTCGCGCCCGGCTGGTTCACCCGCAACGTGGCCAACCGCCTCGTGGCGCTCGTGACCCGGGCCGGCGTGAGCGTGCTGGGCAGCCGGGTGCTGGAGGTACGCGGCCGGACCAGCGGCCAGCCGCGGCGGACCCCGGTGAACCTGCTGACCCACGAGGGGCGGCAGTACCTGGTGTCCGCCCGTGGCCACGGGCAGTGGGTCCGCAACGTCCGTGCCGCGGGCGGCGAGCTGACCTTGCTGCGGGGGCGTTCGCGTACGCTCTACCACGCCGACGAGCTGGCCCCGGCGGACAGCGTCGCCGTGTTGCGGGCCTACCTGAAGCGCTGGAAGGCCGAGGTCGGCGCCTTCTTCGACGGGGTCGGGCCCGACTCCACCGACGAGGAGATCCGCCGGATCGCCCATCGCCATCCGGTCTTCACACTGACCGCGCGCTGACCGGTCGATGCGTCGCCCCGGCGCCGCGGGAGGCAGGGGACCGGGCGCGCGAGAGAGGGACGGGACGGATGGGGACGCCGCAGGGTCCGGGCCGGCTGCCGCTGGCGCCCGTCGCGCCCCGGCCCGCACTGGCGTCGCCCTCGCCGCGGGTCGGCGAGATCATCGCGGTCGCGCGGGAGGTGCTGGAGAAGGAGGGCGCGGCGGCGCTGACGATGCGCCGGCTCGGCGAGCTGCTGGGCATCCGCGCCCCCTCGCTGTACAAGCACCTCGCCGGCAAGAACCAGCTCGAGGCCAGGCTGGTCGACGCCGCCCTGGTCGAGATGGGCGACCTGCTGCATGGCGTCGTCGACCGCGCCGACGCCGCGAGCGTGCTCGGCGACCTGCTGGCCGCCTACCGCGCCCACGCCCGCGCGCACCCGAACCTCTACCGGCTGGTCACCTCCGGCCCGCTGCGCCGCGACCAGCTCACCGCGGGGGTGGAGGACTGGGCGGGGGAGCCTTTCTACCGGGCCACGGGGGAGCCCTACCTCGCGCAGGCGCTGTGGGCGGCGGCGCACGGCACGGTCATCCTCGAACTCGACGGTCGGTACCTGCCGGGCTCCGACCTGGATCGGACCTGGGCCGCGCTGACCGCAGCGTTCAGCCGACCCGTCGCCGGCGCCTGATTCCGTTCCCGCCGCGTCACGCCCGCCCCGCGGCCGAGGGACGTCACGGGCCGCCCAGCCGGCTGCTCAGGGCGGCCCCCTCGGCGAGCTCGCGGCGCAGCACCGCGCGGGCAACCTCGACTTCCGGCCGCGCGCTTCCGGCTCGCTCGACCTGCGTGTGCTCGACGGCCGGGCGTCCGGCTCCCNGCCGGGGTGCCACCGCCGGCCCGGCGGATCCGGCCCGCAGCAAACGTTTGGTGGCCGCCACCGCGGGCGCCGGGAAGGCGCCGATGCGCGCGGCGAGCTCGCCGGTGACGGCGTCGAGGTCGGCGTCGGGGCAGCGGCGGATCGCCAGGCCGTACTCGACGGCCTCGGCGCTGCTCACCCAGCGCGAGGTCAACAGCAGCTCCGCGGCCCGCTGGGCGCCGACCGCCCGCGGCAGCAGCACCGAGCTCATGGCCTCGGGCACCGTCCCCAGCTCGGTGAACGGCGCCCGCAGCCGCGCCGACTCCGCGACCACCACCAGATCGCAGTGCAGCAGCATCGTCATCCCCAGGCCGACGGCCGCCCCGTGCACCCCCGCGACAAGCGGCTTGGACAGGCCGGCCAGGGCGAGGACGAGCGCCTCGAAGTCGGCGACGAGCCGGCCGCGGTCGGTGCCGGGGAGCTCGGTGAGATCCGCGCCGGCGCAGAACGCCCGCCCGGCGCCGGTGAGCACGACCACCGCCACCGCCTCGTCGCCGTCCGCCGCCACCAGCGCCGCCCGCAGCGCCCGGTAGGAGTCCGCGGTCAGGGCGTTGAGCCGATGAGGACGGTTCAGCGTGAGCCACCGGACCGGTCCGGCGTCGCGGGCCAGGACGAGCTCACCCGCCGCCGGCGGGGGTAACTCGCCTTCGGCGGAGGTCGGGTCGGCTGTGCTCACCGGTCACCTCGATCGGGCTCGGCGGCGGCCTCAGCCGCGTTGGATGACGTCGGCGAGCACGTCGTCGATCCGCTTGAGCAACGCCGGGTCGAGGGTCACCCCGGCCGCCTTGACGTTCTCCCGCACCTGCTCCGGCCGGGAGGCGCCGATGATCGCCGAGGCGACGTTGTCGTTCTGGAGCACCCAGGCGACGGCGAGCTGGGCCATGCTCAGGTCGGCGTCCGCGGCGATCGGGCGCAGGTCCTGCACCGCGGTCAGGACGTCGTCGTTGAGCAGCCGCGAGATGAACCGCTCGCCGGTTCCGCCGGTGGCGCGGCTGCCGCTCGGCGGCGGCTGACCGGGCAGGTACTTGCCGGTCAGCACGCCCTGCGCGATCGGCGACCAGACGATCTGGGAGATGCCGGCCTGCTCGCTGGCGGGCACGACGTCGGCCTCGATGGTGCGCCACAGCATCGAGTACTGCGGCTGGTTGGAGATGATCCGGTCCAGACCCAGCTCGCCGGCGATCCGCACGGCGTCGGTGATCTGCTCGGCGGACCACTCCGAGACCCCGATGTAGAGCACCTTGCCGGCGCGGACCAGGTCGTCGAAGGCCCGCAGCGTCTCCTCCAGCGGCACCGTCGGGTCGTAGCGGTGCGCCTGGTAGACGTCGAGATGGTCGGTGCGCAGCCGGCGCAGCGAGGCGTGGGCGGACTCGATGATGTGCTTGCGGCCGAGGCCCTTGTCGTTCTCGCCGGGGCCGGTCGGCCAGTAGACCTTGGTGAACAGCTCGTAGGACTCCCGGCGGACGCCCTGGAGGGCGTCGCCCAGGACGGTCTCGGCGCGGGTGCCCGCGTACACGTCCGCGGTGTCGAAGGTCGTGATGCCCTCGTCGAGGGCGGCGCGCACGCAGGCCGTCGCCGCGTCCGCCTCGATCTGATCACCGTGGGTGATCCAGTTTCCGTAGGAGATCTCGCTGACGGACAGGCCGCTGCGCCCCAGGCGCCGATGCTTCACGTCACAAACCTACGACGGCGTCCACCCACCCCGGCGAGGGTCCGCGTAACCCACGCCGGGGCTCGCAGCCCAGCTGGGGGCTAGGGTCGCGCGTCGCCGCGGGACACCCGCGGGCGGGGCAGCCGCCAGCGACGCGGCAGCAGGGCCCGCTGGGCGGCGTAGGCGCGCACCCGCACCCGCGAGTCCGGGTAACGCTCGGCGACCTTGCGGCTCACCTGCCAGGAGAGCACGATCGAGTCGACGACGACCGCGATGATGCCGAGCAGCATCAGCAGGGTCGCGGCGAGCCGGACGACGCCGTTCGGGATCAGCCCACCGACGAAGTAGACGACCGCGGCCACCAGGAAGAACGGGCCGACGGTGAGCCGGGTGTCGACGAGGTCGCGCGCCAGCACCCGCTCCGGGGCGCGCTCGCGTGGCGGCAGCCGGCTGACGTCCCCGGACATCATCGCCGCCCGGTACTCCTGGCTCTGCCGGCGGCGGGCGGACTTGGCGTCCTGACGACTCGCGCCCTTGCCCGTCGGCGCGGCGGTCTTGCCACGGGCGGCCCGGGCCTCCGAGCGTTTCGGCGTGGGTCGCCCCTTCGCCGCGGTGCGCCGCGGGTCGGCAGACGGGTCCTGCTCGTCGAGTTCGACCTGCTCGGCGAGCGGTTCGGACTCGGCGGAGCCACGCCGCTTCAGCAGGGCCATCAGGGCAGAGCCAACATCTGATCGAGTGCCTTCCGGGCAAAGGTGGCCACGTCCCGGTCGACGGCGATCTGGTTGACCGTCTCGCCGCGGACGAGTGACTCCAGCGTCCAGACGAGGTGCGGCATGTCGATCCGGTTCATGGTGGAGCAGAAACACACCGTACGGTCCAGGAAGACGATGGTCTTGTCGGGGTGCCGCTTCGCCAGGCGCTGCACGAGGTTCAACTCGGTACCGATGGCGAACGCCGAGCCGGCGGGGGCGGCGTCGACGACGGAGATGATGTACTCGGTGGAGCCGACCAGGTCCGCCGCCGTGACGACCTCCCGGCGGCACTCCGGATGCGCCAGGACGGTGATCCCGGGAATGCGGGCGCGCACCTCGTCGACGCTGTCGCGGGTGAAGCGCCCGTGGACCGAGCAGTGCCCGCGCCAGAGGATCATCTTCGCCTCGCGCAACTGGCGGTGGGTCAGCCCGCCGCCGGGGCGGTGCGGGTCGTAGACGACGCAGTCCGCCTCGGTCATCCCCAGCTCGCCGACGGCGGTGTTGCGCCCGAGGTGCTGGTCGGGCAGGAACAGCACGCGGGCCCCGCCGCGCTCGCCGAACGCCCACTCCAGCGCCCGCCGGGCGTTCGAGGAGGTGCAGATCGTGCCGTCGTGCCGGCCGGTGAACGCCTTGATGGCGGCCGAGGAGTTCATGTAGCTGACGGGGACGGTGTCCGCGGCGACGCCGGCGTCGAGCAGGTCGTCCCAGGCCTGCTCGACCTGCTCGGCGGTGGCCATGTCGGCCATCGAGCAGCCGGCGGCGAGGTCGGGCAGGATGACCCGCTGGTGTGCGCCGGTGAGGATGTCAGCGCTTTCGGCCATGAAGTGCACGCCGCAGAAGACGATCGCCTCGGCCTGCGGGCGCGCGGCGGCTTGCTGGGCGAGCTTGAACGAGTCGCCGGTCACGTCGGCGAACGCGATGACCTCGTCGCGCTGGTAGTGGTGCCCCAGGATGAAGACCCGGTCACCGAGCGCGGTTTTTGCGGCGGCGGCGCGGGCCGCGAGGGTGGGATCGGCGGCCGGCGGCAGCTCGCCGGGGCAGTCGACGCCACGTTCGCTCGCCGGGTCCGACCCGCGGCCGAGCAGCAGCAGGGCCAGCGGGGACGGGGTGACGCCCACCTGCGCGAGGGCCGGATCCCGCCCGAGGGTCGGATTGATCGTCATGGCGCTCCTCTGGTCGACCGGCCCGCAGCCTGGCCGCCTGGTCGTCCGCGCCGACCGACCGGCGATCCCGCCGGGGCCGTCCGCGAATGGTCGATGAGACTCTAACTCCCCGCGACCATCGTATGTGGAGCTCCGCCGGTCGGGCGCCGGCTTGTCCGGGTTGTTCGGGCCGTTCGGGCCGTTCAACCTGGTTCCGGTCGCGGACGTGAACGGGGTCACGAAGGTGGCCGGAGGCGATCGGAGGTGATCGGAGGTGATCGGCGTCTCGTGGCCCGCAGGTCGGCGCCATGGCCCGGCTCCGTTGGCATCGCTACGATGGGAAGCGGATCCCGTCCCATGGTGTTGGGCATGAACGTCGGCGCAGACGCTGTGCCGTGCCCGGGGCGTCGGCCGAGGCGACTCGGCTCGCCGCGGGCAGTACCCGACCGGATGCAACCGACCGGAAGCGCAGTACCCGACCGGAACCAGTGATGCCTGGCACCTCAGGCACGTCCAGCAAGGGCAGGAGTAGTCCTTATGACCGTTCAGGACACGACGGAGACCGCGACGCAGTCCTCGACCGTCATCCTCACCGACACGGCCGCCGGCAAGGTCAAGACCCTGCTGGAGCAGGAGGGCCGGGATGACCTCAAGCTGCGCATCGCAGTGCAGCCCGGGGGCTGCTCGGGCATGCGCTACCAGCTCTTCTTCGACGAGCGGTCCCTCGACGGTGACACCGTCCTGGACTTCTCCGGTGTCAAGGTCGTCCTCGACCGGATGAGCTCTCCGTACCTCGGCGGCGCGACGATCGACTTCGTCGACACCATCGAGAAGCAGGGCTTCACCATCGACAACCCCAACGCGCAGGGCTCCTGCGCCTGCGGCGACTCGTTCCACTGATCGACCAGGCGGCCACCCTGGGCCGCCGTCGGCGGCCGCCCCCCAGCCCTGGTGCATTCCTCTCACCAGTGGCACGGAGGTCGTAGCCGGCTCCCGCAGGCGCCGCCGAATAGTTCAGCACCGAAGAGCCCGGTTCGACCCACCGCGGTCGGGCCGGGCTTCTTCGTCTTCCCCGGCGGCCGCGTCCTCCGTGGCGCTGTCCGTGGTTCGGTCACGGCCCGCGGTTCGGTCACGGCGGCGGGGGCTGTTCCGAGCCGCCACAGGTGCCGGTAGGCTCCACGATCGTGCGTATCGCCGTGACGGGTTCCATTGCCACCGACCACCTCATGCGCTTCCCGGGGCGGTTTGCCGAGCAGTTGCTCGCTGATCAGCTCCACAGCGTGTCGCTGTCCTTCCTCGTCGACGAACTCGTGATTCGTCGCGGTGGGACCGCGGCGAACATCGCGTTCGGTCTTGGCCGGCTCGGCCTGCGCCCGGTCCTCGTCGGTGCCGTCGGCGAGGACTTCGCCGACTACCGCTCGTGGCTCGACCGGAACGGAGTGGACACCACCACCATCCGGGTTAGTGAGATCGCGCACACGGCTCGCTTTGTCTGCACCACCGACGAGGACCTCAACCAGATCGCCTCCTTCTACCCGGGGGCGATGAGCGAGGCCGCCGAGATCGAGCTCCGGCCGATCTCGGACCGCTTCGGCGGGCTGGACATGGTGATCATCAGCCCGAACGCGCCGGACGCGATGGTGCGCCACAGCCGGGAGTGCCGCGAGCGCGGCTACGCCTTCGCCGCCGACCCGTCCCAGCAGTTGGCGCTGCTGGAGGGCCCGCAGATCCGTGAGCTCGTCGACGGCGCGGCCTACCTGTTCTGCAACGAGTACGAGAAGGCGCTGCTGGCCAGCAAGTCCGGCTGGAGCGACGCGGAGATCCTGGCGAAGGTCGGCGTGCGGGTCACCACCCACGGCAAGGACGGCGTGGTGATCGAGGCGCCGGAGAGCGACCCGATCCGCGTCCCCGTGGTGCCTGCCCGGGCCACCCCGGACCCGACGGGCGTCGGCGACGCTTTCCGCGCCGGCTTCTTCGCCGGGCTGTCCTGGGAGCTGCCGCTCGAACGTTCCGCCCAGGTCGGCTGCCTGCTCGCCACCCTGGTCCTGGAGACCGTCGGCACGCAGGAGTACACGGCCGAGCCGTCCGACATGCTCAAGCGGATCACCGAGGCCTACGGCGCCGACGCGGCCGCCCAGATCGCCGAGCACCTGCCCACGGTCTGAACCGACAGAACCGGCTGAACCGACAGAACCGGCTGGGCCGTGGGCCGCTCGTTCAGGCGAGGCGGCGGATGACGAACTCCTCGCCGCCGGCCGGCAGCGCGCGCGCCGCCACCAGTTCCTGACCGCGCAGCCGGCACCAGGCCGCCACGTCCGGGCCGGCTGCCGGGTCGTCCGCCCAGAGGGTGATGGTGCCGCCGGGCACCACCGAGCCGAACGCACGGGCGAGGTCGATGATCGGCAGGGGGCAGCGCCGGCCACGCGAGTCCACCGTCGCCGCCGGCGCGGGGCTGTCCTGATCGGGGTCGGTCCCGGCGTCCGCCGGCCCGTCCGTGGTCATCGCCTGCTCACCTCCCGAGGCCCTGAGCGGGCACGTCACAGGCCGGTCCGGGCCGGGCCGGGCGTCGGCGGATCCGGGTGACGTTGGTCGCCCGCCGCCCCGGGCCTGCCGTCCCGGCCCGGCCGGCCGCCTGTCGTGTCGTCCTGGGCCGTTCGGATCCTGGGGGCCGTCCGGTCACAGTCCGTCCGGTCACAGTCCGTCCGGTCACAGTCCGTCCGCTCCCAGGCGCGCCCGCACGGCCCGCACGGCGCCCGGCAGAACGTCGAGGAGGGCGTCGAGATCGGCCCGGGTGGAGTCGCGGCCGAACGACACCCGCAGGTTCCCCTGGGTCAGCGCGCCCATGGCGACCAGCACGTGGCTCGGGGTGAGGGTGTCGGAGGTGCAGCTCGACCCGGAGCTGACCGCGATGCCGGCCCGGTCCAGCTCGGTCAGCAGCGCCTCGCCCTCGACGTACAGGCAGGAGAAGGCGGTGATGTGCGGCACGGTCGGGGCCCGGTCCGGATCGCCGAGCAGCTCCACCCCGTCGACGAGCTCGGGCAGCCGGCGCCGCAGGTCGCGGACGTAGCCGGCCAGCCGCGGGCCCTCCGCCGCGAGTTCCGCGGTGCGGGCGGCCAGCGCGGCGGCGGCGGCCACGATCGACGGGACGTCCGGATAGCCGGCCACCCGCCCGCCCTCGCGCTCGTCGGCCGGCCCGGGGCTGCGCCAGCGGGTTCCCGTGCGCACCGCGAGGATGCCGACCCCGGCCGGGCCGCCGAACTTGTGGGCGCTCGCGGTCAGCAGGTCCGCGCCGAGCGCGCCCAGGTCGACGGGCACCCGGCCGACGGTCACGGCGGCGTCGGTGTGCAGCGGGACGCCCGCGGCACGCAGCCGCTCGGCGACCTCGGCGACCGGCTGGACAGTGCCGACCTCGTGGTTGGCGTGCTGGAGGCTGGCCACGGCGGTGCCGGGAACCGGCGCGAACGCCGCCGGATCGACGCGTCCGAAGCGGTCGACCCCCACCTCGACGAGCCGCCCGCCGGCCTGTTCGTGGTGCTGCGCCGCATGCAGCACGCTGGAGTGCTCGACCGCGCTCACCATGATCAGATCGCCGGCGCGGCGGCGGGCGGACGCCGTGCCGAGCAGGGCGAGCGTGGCCGCCGCGGTCCCGCTCGCCGCGAAGCTGATCTCGTCGGGCCGGGCGCCGAGAACGCCCGCGACGGTCTCGCGGGCCGCGTCCAGCAGCATCCGGGCGCGCCGGCCCTCCCGGTAGAGCCGCGCCGGATCCGCCCAGCCGTCCTGGAGCGCCACCCCAAGCGCCTCCCGGGCCGCGGGGTGCAGGGGGGTGGTCGACGCGTGGTCGAGATAGGCCGACACGGGTGCGACGCTACGCCGTGACGGGCCCTGGGGGGCGTGCGTCACAGGCCCTTGATGGGGCCTGTGGCGAGAAGCTGCCGGGCCGCTGAGATACGCTGCTGCCGCACCATCTACAGCGTGTCGAAGACAGCATGTCGTCCGGAGGGATCGACCGGGGTGACATGGCGTTTCTGGGGTCTCGCGGATGGCGGCGGACAGCCTCCGCCCCGTCGACGCGGGCCGCTAGTCGTGGGAGGCAGGACCTGGTGAGGAGATCCTTCGGTCGGACCCGGCCGTCGGTCGCGGATGTCGAGGACACGCCGACGACGCCGGCTGACTCCGGCGGTGCGGGCGGGGTCGCGAACGACGCGGTCGAGGCGGTTGGCACGGTCGGCGCCCATGGGAGGCGACGGGCGCGGCCGGTGCGCCGACCCCTGCGCCTGGTCGGCGCGCTCGCCGTCGTGGGGATCGCGGCGACCGCCTGCGACAAACCCAACTTCGGCTACCCGGATGGTGTGACCAACCACACCCCGCGGCTGCTCAATATCTGGCAGGGCTCGGCGATCGCTGCGCTGATCGTCGGCGCGGTCGTCTGGGGCATGATCCTTTACGCGGTCGTCGCCTTCCGCAAGCGCAGCGACGTGCTCCCGCGCCAGATCCGCTACAACCTGCCCGTCGAAATTCTGTACACCGTCGTTCCCGTCGTGATCGTCGGCGCGATATTCTATTTCACCGCGCGCGACGAGTCGAAGGTCACGAAGCTTTCGGCCCACCCGGACGTCACGGTGGACGTCATCGGCTTCCGGTGGAACTGGCAGTTCAAGTACATCGACCCCGGCGCCGGTCACACGGGGCCGAACCAGATCGAGGTCACCGGCCGGCCCGGTGAGCCCGCGGTGCTGGTCCTGCCGCAGAACCGGTCCATCCGGTTCGTGGAGACCTCGCCGGACGTCATCCACTCCTTCTGGGTGCCCGAGTTCCTGTTCAAGCGGGACGTCGTGCCCGGTCGGGTCAACCAGTTCGAGCTCACCGTGACCAAGACCGGTACCTTCATCGGTCGCTGCGCCGAGCTCTGCGGGACCGACCACGACCGGATGAACTTCTACGTGAAGGTCGTGCCGCAGGACGAGTACGACAGGTTCATCACGGAGCGGCAGAATGCGGCTGTTCCGTCGACGTCGGCCGGGACGACGACCGCCGCCGCCGCCAGCACCGCAACCACTGCCACCACCGGGAGCGGACAGTGACCCTCGTGCAAGAGTCGGGCGTCGGCCACGCCGAGCCCGAGCAACCCCACCTACCCAAGCGGACGAACCTGCTCGGCTACCTGCGCACGACGTCCCACAAGGACATCGCGGTCATGTACTTCGTGACCTCGTTCGCGTTCTTCCTCTTCGCCGGCATCCTGGCCATCATGATGCGGGCGGAGCTCGCGCGGCCGGGACTGCAGTACTTCTCCAACGAGCAGTACAACCAGTTGTTCACGATGCACGGCACGCTGATGCTGCTGATGTTCGCGACGCCGATCGCGTTCGCCTACGCGAACTTCCTGGTGCCGCTGCAGATCGGCTCGCCGGACGTCGCCTTCCCGCGGCTGAACGCGCTGTCCTACTGGTTCTTCCTGTTCGGCAGCCTGACCGTCATCGCCGGCTTCCTCACGCCGAACGGCGCGGCGTCGTTCGGCTGGTTCGCCTACTCGCCGCTGAACAACGAGATCTACTCGCCCGGGGCGGGCTCCGACCTGTGGATCGTCGGCCTGACCATCTCCGGTCTGGGCACCATCCTCGGCGCCGTCAACATGATCACCACGATCCTGACGCTGCGTGCGCCCGGTATGACGATGTTCCGGCTGCCGATCTTCTGCTGGAACTTCCTGGTCACCTCGATCCTTGTGCTGGTCGCGTTCCCGGTGCTCGCCGCGGCGCTGCTGGCGCTGGAGGCTGACCGCCGGTTCGGTGCGCACGTGTTCGATGCCGCGAACGGCGGAGCGCTGCTCTGGCAGCACCTGTTCTGGTTCTTCGGCCATCCCGAGGTCTACATCCTCGCGCTGCCGTTCTTCGGGATCATCAGCGAGATCCTGCCGGTGTTCTCCCGCAAGCCGCTGTTCGGCTACAAGGGCCTCGTCTTCGCCACCATCGGCATCGGCGCCCTGTCGATCGCGGTGTGGGCGCACCACATGTACGTCACCGGCGCGGTGCTGCTGCCGTTCTTCGCCTTCCTGTCGTTCCTGATCGCGGTGCCGACCGGCATCAAGTTCTTCAACTGGATCGGCACGATGTGGCGCGGGCAGCTCACCTTCGAGACGCCGATGCTGTTCNNNCTCGGCTTCCTGGTGACNTTCCTNTTCGGCGGGTTGACCGGGGTGNTGCTGGCCAGCCCGCCGATCGACTTCCACGTCAGCGACAGCTACTTCGTCGTCGCCCACTTCCACTACGTGATCTTCGGAACCGTCGTGTTCGCCGCCTACGCCGGCACCTACTTCTGGTTCCCGAAGGTCACCGGCCGGATGATGAACGACCGGCTGGGCAAGATCCACTTCTGGACGGTGTTCTTCGGCTTCCACGCCACGTTCCTGGTGCAGCACTGGCTGGGTCTGCGCGGCATGCCGCGGCGCTACGCCGACTACTCGCCGACCGACGGCTTCACCACCCTGAACACGGTCTCCTCGGCGGGGTCGTTCCTGCTGGCCCTGTCGACGCTGCCGTTCATCTACAACCTGTGGCACTCGTACCGCAAGGGCCAGCTCGCCGTCGTCGACGATCCCTGGGGCTACGGCAACTCGTTGGAGTGGGCGACGTCCTGCCCGCCGCCGCGGCACAACTTCCGGACGCTGCCGCGGATCCGCTCCGAGCGGCCCGCGTTCGACCTGCACTTCCCGGCCACGGTGGGCCGGGTCGACTACCACGCGACACCTGAGATCGGTTAGGGGACGGTGATCGTATGAAGGTGGAAGGCATCATCTTCAGCTTCTTCGGCGTCTTCGCCGGGGCTGCGGCGCTGGTCTACTGGTTCTGGGCGAAGGACCCGACCGGCACCGCGGCGCTCACCCTCACCACCGGGTTGGGTCTGCTGGTCGGCGGCTACCTCATCTTCACCGGCCGCCGGATCGGTATGCGCCCGCAGGACCTCCCGGACGCCGAGGTTGCGGACGGTGCCGGCGAGCTCGGGCACTTCACGCCGGGCAGCTACTACCCGTTCCTGATCGGCGCGAGCTCGGTGACGGCCGCCATGGGCCTCGTCTTCGGGATCTGGCTGCTCGTCCTCGGCCTGGCAATGGTCGTGGTGTTTGCGACCTGCCTCGTGTTCGAGAACTTCTGGCACCCCCCGGTGCCCGAGGACTGAGACGTACCCCGCGGCCCGGGCGGAGCCCGGCCGCGACCTCTGCGCCAGCGGGGCCGGCAGATGCTTCGGCATCAGCCGGCCCCTTTGCGTGGCGGAGCGGTGCCGGTGGGTCGGAAGTGGTGAGCGGAGCGGCTGCGACTAGGAGACCACTGAAAATCTTGCGGGTCCGGGTTCTGGTGTGGTGGTCGACGCCAGTGTTGTGATCATGCAGGGTGAGTGGGTGGGCGAGCTG
>NZ_JYFN01000092.1 GCF_000948395.1 Frankia torreyi
AACCGACTCCCGTCCACCACCCGCGCGATCACCTCCCGCACGTCATACGGCGTCCGCGAATCCGTCGGCACCGCCGCGTACAGGCCGGCCGGGTCCACGGCGGGCTCCTCGGCGGGCTCGACCGCCCACGGCCGGGGCGCGCGCGGCGCCAGGTTCGCCACGATCGACCGGACTATCCGCAGGGCATGCGCGTCGTCCTCGGCCAGGTGGTCCGTCACCCCCGAGGTGCGCGCATGCAGCAGGCCACCGCCGAGCTCCTCGGCCGTCACCACCTCCCCGGTCGCGGCCTTCACCAGCGGCGGGCCACCCAGGAAGATCGTCCCCTGGTCGCGGACGATGACCGCCTCGTCCGCCATCGCCGGGACGTAGGCGCCGCCGGCCGTGCAGGAACCCAGCACCGCGGCGATCTGGGCGATGCCGAGCGACGACATCCGCGCCTGGTTGAAGAAGATGCGCCCGAAATGCTCCCGGTCCGGAAACACCTGATCCTGCAGGGGCAGGAAGGCGCCGCCCGAGTCCACCAGATAGACGCAGGGCAGCCGGTTGTGCAGCGCGACCTCCTGGGCGCGCAGGTGCTTCTTCACCGTCAGCGGGTAATAGGTGCCGCCCTTCACGGTGGCGTCATTGGCGACGACCACGCATTCCCGGCCGGCAATCCGCCCGATCCCCGTGATGATGCCCGCCCCCGGCACCGGATCGTCGTACAGCCCGTTCGCGGCGAGCGGGGACAGCTCCAGGAAGGGACTGCCGCGGTCGAGCAACGCGTCGACACGGTCCCGGGGCAGCAGCTTGCCGCGGGCGACATGCCGCGCCCGGGCCTGCTCCGAACCGCCGACGGCCGCGACCGCCAGCCGCTCCTGCAGATCGGTCACGGCGTGCCAGTGCCCCTCGGCGTTGCGCCGGGCCTGCTCGCCGGTGGCATCCACCCGGCTGGCCAGGACCGGCATCGCCGAGGCGCGGCGCACCTCGGCGGACCGCTGCCCGGCGATGGATCCGGTTCGCACCGCCGTCACAATCACTCCCCACAAAGCTGAACACAAGGTTGCCAAACGCGACGTTTCCCCAGGTCGGCGCGTTCCCACCCGAGACGTCCGAGACGCACCGAGAACGCGGCCGCAGCATACGGACACGCCGGCTGCGCAATCGGACCAGCCGATAACGGTCTACCCGCTATCGAGCCGAAATGCACCGGTTGACCCCACTGCGGCTTACCTTAGCGGTGATAGCCGGATTCGGCGGTCCCTCGGTGCGATCCGGCCTGTCGCGTGCCGCGATCTGCGGCGCCCACCGTGAAGGACGCTCGCCGGCACACTAACGTTGCCTGCCGTGGCCGCGCTGTTCCTCCAAGCGTCGGGGCCTCCAAGCGTCGGGGCCTCCAGGCGTCGGGGCCTCCAGGCGTCGGGGCCGGCGCCGGTGCCGGCCGGGGGAACCGAGCCGGCCACGGAACCGGGCCGCCCGGGCGTTCCCGGGCGGCCCTCGCCTCACAGATACAGGCCGTGGCGGGTGTCGCCGCCGGTCGGGCGGGGCAGACCGCGGCCGTCGCGCAGGGCGAACAGCTCCGCGAGCGTCATCGTCGAGCCGACCCCGTCGGTCGAGCCGAGCCAGGACACGGCTTCGGCGTGGGGCAGGGCGCCCACCTCGATCTGGGCCAGGCACCGGCCCGGCCGCACGACGGCGGGATGCAGCCGGAACAGGTCCTCGTTGGTCGTCAGCGCGACGAGGACCTCCCGACCCTGGCCGACGAGCCCGTCGGTGAGGTTGAGCAGCCGGGACAGCTGCTGTCCGGCGGAACCGCGGCCGTCCCCGCGGATCAGCTCGTCGCAGTCCTCGATGACCAGCAGCCGCCAGCGGCGCACGGCGGGTTGGCCCATCCGGTCACCCTCGCCGCCGTCCCCGCCGCCGACGGCACCGCCCGCGGCGGCGTCGAAGTCGCCGGCACCGTCGGCGTCGGAGTCGCCGGCACCGTCGGAGTCGGAGTCGGAGTCGCCGGCGTCCGCGGAGTCGTTGTCGGGGTCGCCGTCGTCGTCGAAGCCGATCGCGACCTCCATCAGGTAGGCCGGGTCGGCGAACAGCGCCTCCGGATCGAGCACGCAGTCGACCTGGCACCAGGAGCGCCACTCGTTGGCCAGCGCGCGCAGCACCGTCGTCTTACCCGTCCCGGCCGGCCCGTGCAGCAGGATCAGCCGGCCGATCACGTTGTCGCGGCGAATGGCCATGAGCTTGTCGAGGGAGTCACGTGCCGCCGAGGCATAGTTGCCCCGGATCGACGACCACCTCGTCGTCGCGGTCCGCCGGCTGGTCCGGATCGGCCCACGTTGGCCGGACAGATACCAGAAACCCATGCTGACGGAGCTGTCCGAGCCGGTCTCGGCCGCGGACGAGCGCAGCACGTCCTCGAGCACACCCCGGGCGAGCTGCTCGCTGACCGCCGTCACGGTGACCTCGCCGCCGCCACCGCGCCAGCGAACGGACCGCACCGTCCAGCCCTCTCCCACGGCCAGCCGGGAGTCACGGGACTCTTCCACGACGGAGCGCAGTACCCGCGCTCCGGGCGGCAACAGGGTCGCTCCGGGGCGGAGCCGGTCCACCCGCGCACTGCGGGCCCACGGCTGTTCACCGGTCGTGAAGGGAGCGAGCGCGAGCGCGTCGACGACGTCGTAGGGGGTGTCCGAATCGTCGAGGCCGACGATGAACGGGAGCTTCATCCCCCCGCTCAGCGACTCGGAGACCGTCCAGGACTTGGGCAGCGACGCTTTCTGGCTCTGGCTGGGAACAGACACGCCTCCGATGGTCCCGGACTCGCCGCGTTTCGACCATCCCGTTACGCGATTTAGGCCGGCAGGTCACGCCGTTCGGGGCAGGTCACCTCGCCGCGGCCGCCGCCAGCAGGGCGTCCCGGACCTCCATCAGGGCGAAACCGAGCAGGTTGCGCCCGGGCCAGGCGCTCGGCCGGCCGGCCCGATCGTCGTCACGGTCGCAGCCGATCCCCCAGACGCGATCCCGCGGGCTGATGTCGGCGAGGACGAGGCCGGCGGTGCCGGCGAGGTAGGTGCGCAGGATGGCGTTCTGGGCGAACTTCGCGGAGTTCGCGGCGAGGGCGACGGCGTAGCGGTGACGGTCCCACACCGCCTCGTCGAAGCCGCGGATCCGTCGGCCGATGGCGGCCAGCGAGATCGGCGCCGGCAGCGCGAGCACCGCCTCCGCGGCGGCCTGGTCGCCGAACAGCCCGGCCTTGCGCGCCAGCACGTAATGCTGCGCGCTGGGGTAGTCGACCCCGTCGACCGCGAAGCGGGCCGGCCAGCGCAGGCTCAGGCAGCCCGCTCCCGTGCCGTCCGCGACGGCCTGACGCTGGCCCCAGAAGTACCGGAACCGAAGCGGCGCCGCCTGGTGTTCGAGACGCCGCAGGTCCTCGATGGAGCGCGGCGGACCGGAGGTCGAGAGCACACGCCGAGGTTGGCAGATCACAGCCCGCCGGATGCACCTTTCCGGGTTTTTATGCCAAATGACCACGCCTGCGGCAAAACCAGCGCAGGGACGGGGTGTTCCCACGAGAATCTCGGCGCGCCTACCCGGCGTCACGCCACGATCACTACAAGCTTCGGGCGGGAGGTGGTCGACGATGCTCGGTGGACGACTCATGCGGGGGCGGCGACGCGATGCCGCGCGAGCCGGCGGGTCCGGCCGGATCGGCGCCGCACGCGGGGACGCCGACCCACCGTCCGGGCCCGGCCCGGACTCTCCTGCCAGCCTGGACTCTCCTGCCAGCCCAAACTCTCCTGCCAGCCCAAACTCTCCTGCCGGCCCGGACGCCTCTGACGGGCCGGACGTCGCGGGACCTTACGACGCCGCCGCCCGGCCCGATGACGGCCGGCAGCGGGGGGACTTCGGCGCGCTGTTGATCCCACGCGTGACGGGTACGTGGATCCGGCTGTCGCTCGACGGGCCGGTGCCGGCGCTGGTCGCGACCGACGGTTCCTCCGCTCTGGAGCTGTCCGTGCTGGCCGCACCGCGGGGACAGGATCTGTGGGCCACGATCCGCGCGGACCTGCTCGCCGCGACGGCGCCGGACGACCCGGACGCCTGCCGGCCGGGGCCGCGCGGCCCCGAGCTGCACCTGCCGATCGACGTCGAGTCGGGTCCGGTTCCCGCCCGGATCGTCGGCGTCGACGGGCCGCGATGGTTCCTCTGCGCGGTCTTCACCGGGCCGGCGGCCACCGATCCGGCGGCGGCGCCCGCACTCGAGGAGCTGCTCGCCGCGACGGTCGTGGTGCGGGGGGACGCGCCGATGCCCGTCCGCGAGCCGATCCCGCTGGTCATGCCCGACCGGACGGGCAAGCGCATCGTCGAGGTCCCGGCCCAGCGACACGCTCCCGAGATCATGGCCCTCGGCCGGCCGCGGACACGCGCCTGATGTCCGGTCAGCGCAGCCCGATGAACTCGACGGTGGCCAGCGAGAGGCGCACGTAACGCTCGATCAGCTCGTCGGGCTGGACGGGGCCGGTATGGTCGTACCACTCCAGCGCGGCCGTGCCGGCCGCCTCGATGCTGCGCCGCGCGTCGGCCGGGAAGGGCGTGCGGAACACGCCCTCCCGCACCCCCTGCTGGATGATCTCGCCGAAAAGCTGGCTGGCGCCGCGCTCGACCACCTGCTCGCCGATCGAGAACCGCTCCCCCACCCGCCCGATCGTCCGATAACGGAGCAACAAGGCGGTCGTCTGGTAGCGAAGGTAGTAGCTCATGGTGCCGCGGACAAGAGCCGACAGTCTTTCCGCCGCCGACGGGCCCGCCGCCGCCAGAGCGCTGTTGATGACCCGGAAGAACTCGTCGACGAGCACGGAGAGAGGCACCTCCCACACGTCCCGCTCCAGTGTCCCGGCAAGGTAGTCCCGGACCGACTCCACCGGTTCCACCCCGGCGTGGGCCCCGATGTCCCGAAGGGAGATCTCGGCCAGGCCAAGATCGGCGAAGAGATCGGTGGCCGCCCGATAGAGTTCCGCCCTGCGCTGCTGGAGCGCGGCACGCGCGGCGACCCGGTCCACACCCCCGAGCGTATCCCGGAACCGGCCGCGCGACACCCCAGGATGGCCACATCAACGGCATTTCCAACGAGTTCGGGTGAACCTCTCCGAATCAGGCTGGAATCAGCGTTTCCGCGGCCGATCAGGTCAGCACCGATGGTAGGAGCTGGGCCCACACCGACTCGCCGAGAACCGGACCTTCGGCCATCACGCCATTCAGGGAGCGTTCGGCGGCTATCGTCGTCGAGGTCCGGCGGGCACCTCGAGGCGACGTCCGGGAGGCATAGCGTCAGGTTTCACCGAAAAGGCGCGCGAACGGGGATGAGAGGTCATCGGTGTCGGCTGCGCTCGCCCTGGGACTGCTGTTGCAGGGACTCGCCGTTCCTCTCCTCGTGTACCGGCGGTGGCAGCAGGCCAAAANAANNCTCGGTCTGCTTTTTGTCGGCACCGCCGCCGCCTATCACGGCGCGACCGAGATCTTCCAGGCCGTCGCGCCGGTGTACAGCGACAACCGACTTCTGACGTCCGATTCGGATATCGCCTCCTATACGGTTCTGGTCGGCGTCGCCCTTCTTTCCTTCGCCGGCGCCTATCGGGTGGCGACCCGCGGCGCACCGGACCGGGCATCCTTTCGGGCAGGCGTTCCGGATTTCTACGACTGGAGATTCCTGGTCGTCTTCGCCGTGGCCGCGGTTGCGGTGACCGCCGCCGGGCGAGCGGGGACAGCGGCTGGGACGGACCCCGGGACCGAGTCGGGCGGGCAGTACCTCGCCGGTGGATTCGCGACGCAGTTCCTCGTCGTGGGCCTCGCGCTGGCCAGCTTCGCGGTGCTGGTGCGGACGCGGGGACGCTGGCTCATCCCGGTGCTCACCGTCCAGTGCACCCTGCACACCCTCGCCGGTCAGCGGCTACCGGTGGCGATCTCCGCAGCGGTCGTGCTGTACCTGCTCGCCGTGACCGGGGTTCCCGTGCGGGGCCGGCAGCTCGCCTGGGTGGCGAGCCTGATCCTCCTGTCCTACCTCGTCATCTACGGCGCACGGGCCGACTCCGGCCGGCAGGTGTTCGGCGCCGGGGCCGGCGTCGGCGAACGAGTCACGGCGCTGGGCGGCGCACTCGCCCAACCGGAGCGGGGGATCAACCGGCACGGCATCGGCGACCTGGGGGTCCGCCTGGACGGCAACTCCTACCCGTCGATCATCCTGCACCAGCTCCGGGCCGGATCGCCACCGATTGGCCCGGTGACACTGCGCGACGACGTGATGATCGCCGTCCCGCGCTTCCTCGCCCCCGACAAGCTGAGCACCGCCCTGGAATCACGGTCGCTGAAGGTCCGCCTGTCCGGCACCTACGGCATCACCAGCGCCTTCGACCGGCTCCCCACCCAGCTCGGCGAGCTGCTGCCGGTCGGCGGTCCGGTCTGGATGGTCATTCTCGCCGGGTTGGGCGGCCTGCTCCTGGCCCGAACGGAGGGCGCGCTGTGGCGCCGGCGCCATCCGGCGGCCCTGCTGGGGCTGCTCGCCCTGGTCGCCGGCATCCTGCAGTACGAGGGCGGCCTCGTGCTGTACACGATCAGCGCCCGCGGCGCGCTCACCCTGGGCGTGGCGCTGCTGCTGTGGCAGCGGGTGGCTCGGGTCCTGCGCACCCGCCGAGCCGCGCGGGCCGGCGCCGGCGAGCCGGACGACATCGGCGAGCCAGACGACATCCGCGCGTGGGGAGACGTCGGCAGGGCGGGCCCACTCCGGCAGGGCCGCCCTACCCTGGCGAGACGGCCGGCGATCCGCAGATCCGCCGCGTCGGGGCTGCTAGCGTTGCCCGTTGTGCCGAACATCCCGCGGCAGCCCGCCGACACCGCGGGCCGCGCTCCCAGGGTCACCGTGTTCCCCGCGGCGGACGGCCACGGGGCCCGGGACGGCGAGCGCGGATGACCGTGCACTTCATCGGGGCGGGGCCGGGCGCCGCCGACCTCATCACCGTGCGCGGGCGGGACCTGATCGCCGCCTGCCCGGTCTGCCTGTACGCCGGCAGCCTCGTCCCCGCCGAGCTGCTGTCCCACTGCCCGCCCGGCGCGCGACTCGTCGACACGGCCCGGCTGACCCTCGACGCGATCACGGCCGAGCTGTGCGCCGCCGACGCCGCCGGCCAGGACGTCGCCCGCCTGCACTCGGGCGACCCGTCCCTCTACAGCGCCCTGGCCGAGCAGATGCGGCGGCTGGACGCGGCAGGCGTCCCCTACGATGTCACCCCCGGGGTTCCCGCGTTCGCCGCCGCCGCCGCGTCGCTGCGGCGGGAGCTGACGGTTCCCGGCGTCGCCCAGAGTGTCGTGCTGACCCGCACGGCCGTGCTGTCCAGCCCGATGCCACCCGGCGAGGATCTGGCGACGCTCGGCCGGTCCCGGGCGACGCTCGTGCTGCACCTGGCCGTGCACCGCATCGAGTCGCTGGTCGAGGAGCTCGTGCCCAGCTACGGCCCGGACTGTCCGGCGGCCGTGGTCGCGTGGGCCAGCCGGTCCGACGAGGTGGTGCTGCGCGGCACGCTCGCCGACATCGCCGCGCAGTCCCGGGCCGCCGGCCTCACGAAGACCGCTGTCATCATCGTCGGTCGGGCACTGGCCGCCGCGGGCTTCCGCGACAGCTTCCTCTACTCGCCGCAGCGCTTCGCCCCCGACGGCTGCCAGCCGGCGCCCGCCACGGGCTGGTCCTCGGTGCCCGGCGAGCTGGACCCGGCCGATCCACGGTGAACGGCACCGACCCCGCGGGATCCGTGCCGCCCGGGGAGGCCGGGGAGGCCGCCGGTGGCCCCACGGCGGCACCATCGACGCGCCCGGCACTATCCGCGCGCCCGGCACCCCCGGTGCCGCTGCGGGTGCTGCTGCTGGGGGGCACCGGCGAGGCCCGCCGGCTGGCCCTCGCCCTAACCGAGGCCGGTGGTTTCGACGTCGCCTACTCGCTGGCCGGGCGGGTGCGGGAGCCGCGGGTGCCGCCGTCCTGCCGGGTCCGCATCGGCGGGTTCGGCGGACCGGCCGGCCTCGCCGAGCAGCTGCGCTCCGAACGGATCGACGCCGTGGTCGACGCGACCCACCCGTTCGCCGCCCGGATGAGCGCCTCCGCCGCGACGGCCGCCGCGGCCACCGGCGTGCCGCTGCTGGTCCTGCGCCGCCCCGGCTGGACTGCCCAGCCCGGCGACGACTGGCGCCGGGTGCCGTCCCTGCCTACTCTGACGGACCTGATCGACCGGTTCGTCCCGCCCCGGCGCGGCACGGCGACCGATCCCTGCCCGCGGGTGTTCCTGACCACCGGTCGCAGCGACCTCGCGCTGTTCGCCGGGCTGCACCGCCCCTGGTTCCTGGCCCGCTGCGTCGAGGCCCCCACCGGCGCGCTGCCGCCGCGGCTCGAGGTGATTCTCGACCGGGGCCCGTTCGACGTGGCCGGGGAGACGGCGCTGCTGCGCCGATACGCCATCGACGTTCTCGTCACCAAGGACAGCGGCGGCGCGATGACCGCCGCCAAGCTCACCGCCGCCCGCGCCCTCGGCCTGCCCGTCATCATGGTGGACCGCCCGCCCCCGCCGGCCGGATTCCCGGTCGTGTCCGACATCGCCCCCGCAACACACTGGCTGACCGCCCTCGCCACCTGTCGCAACGCGGCTGCGGGCGCTAGCTCTGGTGCCGTAACGGCGTAGGTATTTTCTGTGCCGTAGCGGCGTAGGTATTTTCTGTGCCGTAGCGGCGTAGATCGGTACTTGAATGGGATTCGTCGCGGGCCGGGTTTCGTCCCAGCCGCGGGGCCGGTTCCGCGGAACCGGCCGAGCGTGGGGTCCGGGGTCGGGCTCGGCCGGAAACACCATGATTGCCAGAGCCAGAGCCAGAGCCAGAGTCGGAGTCGGGCCGGGGCCGGTTCCGCGGAACCCCACGAGTACCGGTGTCGGTGTCGGGATCGGGGTGTGGGGTGGGGTCGCGGGGTGGGGCCGGTTCCGCGGAACCCTACGAGCGTCGGATGTGGCATTCAAATCGCGGAATGTCATGCCCACCGGTGCCGGTGCCGGTTTGGAGTGGTGTTGTGTTCGGGTGGTGTGTGGTTGGGGTCGGGTGGTGTGTGGGTGGGGTCGGAAAAGTGTCGGTGGTGGGTGGGAGTGTGTCGGTGTCCGATGGTCCTCGACACCCCTGGCCTGGTGATCATGATGGTGGGTTCTGTAGCAACTCCGATGGCTGTATCCGCGCTGGTTGCGGACCTGGTCCCCGAGAAGGATCCGGTTTCTGGGGAAGAGGCGGTTCCCGGAGCGGATTCGGGTNCCGGGGGGGAGGCGGTTGTCGGGGAGGTGCCGGTGCGCGGGCCGGTTGCGGGCTGGGAGGGGGATCTGTTCGGGGGGATGTGGAGGGGGGTTCGGTGGCGGAGTTGGAGGTGTCGATCTGCCGGTGGGCGGGGCGGNTCG
Source organism: Frankia torreyi (assembly GCF_000948395.1). Classification (GTDB taxonomy): domain Bacteria; phylum Actinomycetota; class Actinomycetes; order Frankiales; family Frankiaceae; genus Frankia; species Frankia torreyi. The sequence continues at coordinate 9,447 of NZ_JYFN01000092.1, forward strand.
CGGCGGCGACGTGTGGCTGGTTGATGTTGCTGGCAGCGTTTGATCGGCGGGAGGGCTGGTCGGGGGTGGGGATGCGGTCGTGTGCGCACTGGTTGTCGTGGCGGTGCGGGATCGGGTCGCGGACGGCCCGGCAGTATCTGGCGGTCGCGCATGCGTTGGAGGGGCTTCCGGCGATCCGGGCGGCGTTCGCGGCGGGAACGTTGTCGTATGCGAAGGTGCGTGCGGTCAGCCGGGTNGCGCAGGCCTCGACCGAGCAGGTGTGGTTGACCCATGCCCGGTACTGCACGGCGGGGCAGTTGGAACGGGTGGTCCGTGCCTATCGGGGGGTGAGTGGTGATCGGTCCGCGCGGCGGGCGGCGCGGAAGGTGGGGTGGCGGTACGACGACGAGGGGATGTTGCATCTCACCGCGGTTCTGCCTGCCGAGGACGGGGTCCGGCTGCTCGCGGCGTTGGACGCCGCCCATGCCAGCCTGCACCGCACCACACCCCCCACCCCACCCGCCCAGCCCGCCCAGCCCGGCCAGCCCGGCCAGCCTGGCGAGGTGAGCGGGTCGGGTGAGGCCGAGGGGGAGGGGCCGCCGGCGGAGGGGGAGTCCGTGGCCGCGCCGCGGGACCGCCGGGGGGACGCCGACGCGTTGATGGCTCTGGCCGACGGTTCCTCGACCGGCCCGCACCCGGCCTGATGACCCCGACCCACACCCTCACCCTCGACACCGCCGCCCTCCCGGCCACCAGCCCCACCCCGGCCACCAGCACCGCGGTGAGGCGCCCCGAGAATTCCGGGCAGTCGATCTAATAGACTGTACACGGAATGGAGTGTGTGCCACATGGCTGAACGTCGCAGGAAATTCTCCCCGGAGTTCCGCGAAGAGGCAGTGAAATCGGTGATCGAGACGTCACGTCCGATCGCCACGGTCGCCCGCGAACTCGGAATACTGGAAGGCACTCTCGGTGTCTGGGTAGCGGCCTACCGGAAGGAGCATGCCGGAGACGAGCCGCCGCTCACGGTTCCGGAACGGGCACGGCTGCGGGAACTTGAGAAGGAAAACCGGGAACTACGCCTCAAGGCGGAATTCTTGGGAAAAGCGGCTTCCTTCTTCGCCCAGGAATATCGGTAAGCTCGAAATACGAGTTCATCGACGTGGAGAAGGACACCCGCACACCGGCGGGCGCCCGAAAATATCGGATCGACGCGATGTGTCGCTGGCTCGAGGTATCCAGGTCGGGATACTACGAATGGCGAGGGAGACCGGCGTCGGCGACCAGCCGGCGCCGGGCCCACCTCACCCGGATGATCATAGCTGTGTTCGAGGGCTCCGACGGAACCTACGGACACCGCCGTGTCCACGCCCACCTCGCCCGCCAGGGCGAGACCTGCGGCGTCGAACTCGTGCGATCTCTGATGCGCCAGGCGGACCTGGTCGCCTACCAGCCCCGGCCCTGGCGGCAGTCCCTCACCGACGCCGGCCTCACCGGCCCGATCCCGGACCTGGTCAACCGTGACTTCACCGCCTCCGCCCCCCGGCGTGAAAATGGTCGGTGACATCAGCTACATTCCGACCTGGGAAGGATGGCTGTACCTCGCCACGGTCATCGACTGCCACACCAAAGCAATCATCGGTTATGCCATGGATGACCACTACAGAACCCCGCTGATTTCCGCGGCGATCATCAATGCGGCCCGCACCATCCCGCTCACCCCAGGCGCGATCTTCCACACCGATCGAGGGAGTAACTACCAATGCCACTAAGATAAGGACCGGCACCGACAAGATCAACTAACGCTTGATCGTTTCGTTGCTGTTTTTGGGTGAGCGAGCGGTTGCATGGCATTCTTCCGCGAGGGATCGCCGCGATATAATGGCGCGTGGATTCAGGTGAGGAGCCGTCACTGGCGGGACGTCTTACGGACCACATCTCTGTGGGTGTGCTCGCGCGAGTTATCCCACGAGATGCCGTGGACGAGGTCCTTACCGAGACCGGTAGGCGGGAGAAACGGGTCCGACTACTTCCTGCACACGTCGTCGTCTATTTCGTGGTCGCGCTTGCGGTTTTCCGGGACGGTTACGAGGAGGTTCTGCGCCGCCTTGTGGGCGGTCTGCGGTTCATGGCGGTCTGGCGGGATGAGTGGACGGTGCCGTCGACGAGCGCGCTCAGCCAGGCACGTGAGCGCCTCGGTGAGGAGCCGTTGAAGCTGCTGTTCGAACGGGTCGCGGTCCCACTCGCGGAGCTGGGCACGGCGGGTGCGTGGCTTCGTTCATGGCGGCTCATGGCCATCGACGGCGTCAACATCGACGTTCCGGACACCGCGGAAAACCTCACCGCGTTCGAGAAAGCGCGTGGTGGTACCCGGCGGCCTTTTCCGCAGATCAGGTCGGTAGGGCTGGTGGAATGTGGTACGCACGCGGTATTGGCGGCCACGACCGGCAGTATGCGGGACGGTGAAAGGGACCTCGCGACCGGGCTTCTCGGCTCCGTCGAGCCGGACATGCTGATTACCGCCGACCGAGGGTTCTTCAGCTTCGAGCTGTGGGCGGAGTTCATGGTGACAGGGGCCGCACTGCTCTGGCGGGTCTCCGCCCACATGAAACTTCCCGCCGAGTCGCTGCTTCCCGACGGCTCCTACCTGTCCACCATCAAGTCGAAGAAGAACCGGGGAAGCTCCTGGCGGATGCCGCTGGCAGCGGTCGCCGACCCCAGGGACGCCAGCCACATACCGGTCCGGGTCATCGAATACACCGTCGACACCGGCGACGGCGGATCGTCCGAGACGTTCCGCCTGGTCACCACGATCCTCGACCCCGCCGAGGCCACCGCCCTCGAGCTCGCCGCGACCTACCAGCAGCGTTGGGAGTACGAGCTGTCCCTCAAGGAGATCGAGACACAACTGCTCGCACCCGGCGCAGGGCTGCGCTCGAAGTCCCCGGCCATGGTCCGCCAGGAATTCTGGGGGCTCCTCCTCGCCCACTACGCGATCCGCGCACTCATGGTCGAGGCCGCGGACAGCGGCGGAATCGACCCGGACCGGCTTTCCTTCCAAAGGACCCTGAACATCGTCCGCCGCCAGGTCACAGACCAGGCGGCCTTTTCCCCCCTCGACACTCGCCAAGGCGGCCGCGAGGACGATCGCAGAAATTCTTGAAAGGATCACGCGTGAACGCAGACCGCGACGCTACCCCCGCGTAAGCAAGCGAGGAAACCGGCACACGTTCCCGACCAAGCTGACGCCGGGAGGAGGCGTGATCTTTGTTCCGAAACTTGCGATCAAGATTCCGATCTTATCTTAGTGGCATTGGAGTAACTACACCTCGGAGGAGTTCGCGAGGACCCTTGTCACGCTCGGCCTCCGGCACTCGGTCGGACGGACCGGAATATGTTACGATAACGCAATGGCGGAGTCGTTTTTCGCCGCCCTGAAGAACGAACGTGTCCACCGCACCTCCTACCCCACTCGCGAACACGCGCGCCGAGACATCACCCGGTACATCGAGTTCCACTATAACACCCGCCGACTCCACTCCGGGCTCGGCTACAGAACACCGCAAGAAGTCCACAACGAATTCCTGAACCGCAATGATGCGGCCTAAAACCGACTGATAGAATGTGTCCGGAAAACGCGGGGCCGATCAACACCAACGGCCCCGCGGAACCAGGCCACCCCACTTCAAAGAAAATCAGTAGCTCCGGCGATGCCGGGCGGCGGCGGAGGCTCCGGTTCCGCGGATCCACCGGTGCTGCGGCACCCGGGGCGGCGTGCCCGGTCCGGCCGCGCGTAGCTGACGGATGAACGGCGCGACGAGCAGCGCCCCGACTATGAAGCCGACGACGTGCGCACCATAGGCGACCGCGCCCCCGTCGGCGACGCCGAATCCCGTGAAGTACACGTACTGCAGCGCGAACCAGAAACCGAGGACGATCCAGGCCGGCAACCAGAACGGCAGAAAGAACAGCACCGATACCAGGCCGATGACACGAGCTCTGGGGAACAGGACGAGATAGGCGCCAAGCACCCCGGCGACGGCACCTGAGGCGCCGATCAGGGTGCTCGACGACCCGCTTTCGAACAGTGCGAAGCCGTAGGTCGCGGCGTACCCGCAGACCAGGTAGAACAGCAGGTAGAACAGCCTACCCATGCGATCTTCGATGTTGTTGCCGAAGACTCCGAGAAACAGCATGTTACCGATGAGGTGAAGCCAGCTTCCATGCAGGAACATTGCGGTCAGTACCGAGAGAACCGGAATCTTGTCGAAGCTCGGCGGCGTCTGCACGATGCATCCGGGGTTGCCGGCGGCGTCGACGCCGATGTGGCCGGAGTAGGCGGCGGAGAGCTGGGCGTTGTGCACCAGCTCCCGGGGTATCGCGCCCCACTCCTGGAAGAACCGTTGCTGCTCGCAGACGTTCTGTGGGGTCGAGGTCCCGATTCCGGCGACCGAGCTCACCACAGGCTCGAAGAAGATGAAGATCACTACGTTCGCGGCGATCAGCAGCCAGGTGACGATCGGCCGCCGGCTCAGCGGGTTGATGTCGTGAATCGGGATGACCACGCCGCCCATCCTGCCCGGTGCGCCGGGTGGCGTCGCCGTCGGGCACGGCTGGTGGACGTCGCGGCTGGTGGGGGGCCGGTAGGCCCGGCGGTTGGGGCCCGGTGTGGCGTGACGTGCGTCGCGCACGCATCGCCCGGGAAGGCCGCCCGCGTCGCCGATGCACCAGAGTAGGAGGGGTGAAGCCCTCCTCCGATCTCGTGGCCCGGGACCGCCGGGCCGTCTGGCACCCCTACGCCGCGGCGTCGCACACCGGGCCGCTGTTCGCCGTGTCGTCCGCCGCGGGGGTGCGCCTCACGCTGACCGACGGCCGCGAGCTGATCGACGGGATGTCGTCGTGGTGGGCGGCCATCCACGGTTACCGGCACCCCGTGCTCGACGAGGCCGTGCGCACCCAGCTCGGGTCGATGTCGCACGTGATGTTCGGCGGCCTGACCCACGAGCCGGCGGTGCGCCTCGCCGAGACGCTGGTGGCGATCACCCCCGAGCCGCTGCGCCGGGTGTTCCTCTGCGACTCGGGATCCGTCGCCGTCGAGGTGGCCATCAAGATGGCTTTGCAGTACTGGACCGGCCGGGGTCGGCCCGAGCGGACCCGGCTGCTGACCATCCGTCGTGGCTACCACGGCGACACCTCCGGCGCGATGTCCGTCTGCGACCCGGACGCCGGGATGCACCACCTGTTCAGCCAGCTCCTGCCGCGCCACCTGTTCGCCCCGGCGCCGAGGCGCGCCTACGACGAGCCGTGCGAGGACGCCGACGTTGCCGAGTTCGAGCGGCTGCTCGCCCGGCACGCCCACGAGCTCGCCGCGGTCATCCTCGAACCGGTGGTGCAGGGCACCGGGGCCATGCGTTTCTACGCACCCGGCTGGCTCGCCCGGGTGCGTGAACTGTGCGATCACCATGGGGTGCTGCTCATCGCCGACGAGATCGCCGTGGGCTTCGGCCGGTCGGGGGAGCTGTTCGGCTGCGACCACGCCGGGATCAGCCCCGACATCATGTGTCTGGGCAAGGCGCTGACCGGCGGTTACATGTCGATGGCCGCAACGCTGTGCACCGACGAGGTAGCCGCCGGCGTGTCCGACTCGCCCGCCGGGGCGTTCATGCACGGCCCGACGTTCATGGGCAACCCGCTGGCGAGCGCCGTCGCGAACGCCAGCGTCGAGCTGCTGCTGTCCTCGCCGTGGCGGGCGCGGGTCACCGAGATCTCCGCGGGGCTCACCGCGGGCCTCGCCCCGGCGGCAGAGCTGGCGGGAGTGGCCGACGTGCGGGTGCTCGGCGCCATCGGCGTGATCGAGACGCGGGAACCGGTCGATATGGCGGTGATCCAGCCGTTGCTGGTGGAGCTCGGCGTCTGGGTGCGGCCCTTCGGCCGGCTGGTCTACACGATGCCGCCGTTCATCACGTCGCCGGCGGACGTTGCCACCCTGACCGGTGCGATGGTCGAGGCGGTCGCCCGCACCACCTGAGGAACTGGTCCTCGGCTGGTCCGCGGCTCGGCCGACTCTGGTCCCAGACGCGGAGCCATGCCGTTTCCCGGGCGTGTCGTGTGTGGTCTCTCCGCGGGCGTCGTGGCGTGGACGACGGCCGGTGGGCCACGGCGCGGGCCCTTTCGTCGCCCCATTCGTCGTCGCAGGTCAGATGCCATTTCCGGAACGAGTTCGGGGCCCGTCGCGGCGGGAGAATGCGGCCGGCCGCCGCCGCGGAGCAGTTAGCCGCGCCATTGCGACGGTTGCGAATGACGCGAACGTCTTCGTACTCTTCGTTCTCAACGATTCACTGTGAGTAGCAACGACGAGGTTGGATTCACCGGGCGGTTCCGGCCGACCACGGCCGCGGACGAGAACGAGGAAGGCCATCCGCCAATGCCGTTACGCCTACGACTGCCACGTCGCCCGAGTTGCGTACTGCTGGGCGGCGCCCGCCGGGTGTGGCGACGGCTGCGGGTGCGCACCCCGCGGGCGCAGCCCCGCCCCTCTGCCGCCTGTCCGCCGGCGCTGCGCATGGCCGGCCTTGACCTTCCCGGCGCTGACCTTCCCGGCGCTGACCTTCTCGGCGCTGGCCTTCCCGGCGCTGAGGTCGGCGGCTCCCGGAGCGGGAGCGCTGGGAACGGCGGCCCGCGAACCGACCGGAGCCGCCGGTGGCGGGTCGGTGGGGACCGACCGCCCCGGCCAGGTCGGGTGCTACCGCAGCTGGTCGGGCGGGGCTGGATGCTGTGGCGCGCACCGCGGACGGTCGTGCGCCGGGTCGTGGGGGTCACGCTGTGCTGGGCCACGCTGGTCGGCGTCGCGATCGCCGGGCTGCGGCCACGCTGGGTCGACGTGCTCGCGTTCGCCGCGTTCGTCGCCCTCGGGGGGTTCGCGGTGGTCGTGGCCGGGCGGCTGGGGGCCGACCTCACCGTCTCCCCGGCCGCCCGGCATGACCTGCTCGCCACCTGGACGGTGGCCGTCGCCGTGCTGCTGCCGCCGTTCTACCCGACGGTGATCGGCCTGCCGCTGTGCTGGCTGGCCGGCCGCGCCGACCCGATCCGCCCGCCGCACCTACGGATGTTCCATGCCGCGGCGCTGGGCATCGCCGGCTTCTGCGCGTCCAGCGTGCACCTGCTGCTCAGCCCGACCAGGGGACCGTTCACCGTCGAGGGCCTGGTCGGCTCGGGCTCCGCGGCGCTGGCGTTCCTGTCCGCCGTGGCCGTGTACCCGCTGGTCGCCGGTCTGCCCGGGGTCGGGATGGCCCGATCGGGCCGGGGCGACGGCCTCGATGCGTGGCTCGGGGGAGCGCCGTCCGGCGCCGACGTCCATCGCCCGGCCGGGCGCCCCGCGCGGGCGCCGCGGCGCGCCCGCCGCGAGCTCGTGCCGGCGCGGGCCGCCGAGATCTGCTCGTCGATCGTGGTGGCGGTGCTGTGGGCGGCGAGCCCGTTCCTCATGCTGGCCGTGACCCCGCCGGTACTGCTGCTGCAACGCAGCCTGCTGCACGCCGACCTGCTGCTCGCCGCCCGCTCGGACGCGAAGACGCGGCTCGCCAACGCCGCCTACTGGCACCAGGTCGCCGAGCGCGAGATCGGCCGAGCGGCCCGCACCGGCCGGCCGCTGTCGGTGCTGCTCGTCGACATCGACCACTTCAAGCGGGTCAACGACCGCTTCGGCCACCTCATCGGGGACGTCATCCTGCTCGCCGTCGCGGACACGCTGCGGGCCACGGCCCGGCCGCGGGACCTCGTCGGCCGCTTCGGCGGCGAGGAGTTCGTCATCCTGCTCACCGAGGCGGGACGAGAGCACGCCCTCGACATCGCCGAGCGGATCCGCCGCCAGGTCGCCGGCACCCGCTGCCGGCTCGACGGCCGACCTCCGCTGTCGGTCACCGTGTCCGTGGGCGTCGCGACCCAGGACGGGCCGCCCGGCGACCTGTCCGCGCTCATCGCGCGCGCCGACACCGCCTTGTACCGGGCGAAGGCCGACGGCCGCAACCGGGTCCGCCTCGCCGACCCGCTGTGCGCCCCGGCCTAGCTGTGCGTCCCGGCCTGGCTGTGTGCCCCGGCGCGCGGCGTCAGTCGGCGCGGGCGGCTCGGATCGTGTTGCGCAGCAGCAGCATGGTGGTCACCGGGCCGACTCCGCCCGGCACGGGGGTGAGGGCACCGGCGACCGAGGCGATGGCCGCGGCGTCGACGTCGCCGACCTGGCCGGCGGCGGTGACCGCGGTGCCGACGTCGATGACCGTCGCCCCCGGCCGGACGAACCCGGCCCCGATCAGGCCCGGTACCCCCGTCGCGGACACGATGATGTCGGCCTCGTGCGCGATCGTCACCAGGTCCTTCGTGTGGGAATGGCAGACGGTGACGGTCGCGTCCTCCGCGAGCAGCAGCAGCGAGACCGGCTTGCCGACGACCGGCCCACGACCGATGACGCACACCCGAGCGCCGGCCATCGGGATGCGGGCGCGGGTGAGGATCTCCACCACCGCGGCGGCGGTCGCCGGGGCGAAGCCCGGCAGCCCCAGGGCGAGCCGACCCAGGCTCTCCGGGTTCATCCCGTCCACGTCCTTGGCGACGGGGATGTGCTCGCCGACCTCGCGGGAGCTCAGCTCCGCGGGCAGCGGTGTCTGGACGATGATCCCGTCGACCAGCGGGTCGGCGGCCAGTGCGTCGACCGTGTCGAGCAGCGCCGCGGCCCCGGCGGTGGCTTCGTGCGGCTCGCAGCGAACCCCGACCTTGCCGGCGGTCCGTTCGATGATGTGGGTGTAGGAGCGGGCGGCCGGATCCGCGTTCGGTAGGACCACGGCCAGCGTCGGCGTCTTGCCGGCAAGCATCAGCCGCTCTGCCTCGTCGATCACGTACCGGCCGATCTCGGCGGCCATGGACCGCCCGTCGAGCAACCTCATCCGGTACTCCGATCTCGTCGTCTTCGTTCGTCGGCGTCGTCAGGCCGGCCCGCGGCGCCGGTTGCTCGACCCGCCGTCCGCGGTCACCCGCGGGTGGCGCCGCGGCGGCCCACCGTGAGAATCTGGGGCGTTTCGCGCGGGCGGCTCGGGGCCACGGGCTCGCTCGTACCGTAGCAAGGCCGCGCCGGGCCGTAACCGTCACGGGGTACCCGTCACGGGTTAGGGTGCTCGTGCCCGGGACGTCCCGCCGCCGGCCTCGGGCCCGCCGCTGCGGCGGACGACGACTATCGGGGGACGACTATCGGGGTAGGTCGCGCAGGATCAGGTCGAGCCCGGCGAGGAACTGCGACTCGTTGTCCTCCCGCAGGTGCGGGGCGACGTCGGACAGGTCCGGATGGAGCTCCGCCGGCGGGCGCACCTGGGCCACCGGCCCACCGCGGGCGCCCGCCCCCTCCTTCTCCACCGCGCGGGCGAGCTGGCGGGCCTCCGACAGGGTGTGGCCGAGGGTGTAGAACAGCAGCGTCTGGTAGACGTTGGCCGCGTCCGCCGGGTCCATGCCGGCGCGGTGGAGCTGGGCGACGGCGTGGTCGGAGCGCTCCCAGTAGGCGCCGACGCCCGGCGGGCGGCGCAGCACCAGCGGGGCCAGCGTCGGGTGGGCCAGCAGCGAGCGGCGGAGTTGGCGGAAGTTCGCGCGGATGTCGGCGCGCGGATCGTCGGTCTCCGGCAGGTCCGCGACCCCGTCCCGGATGACGCTGTCGACGAGCGCGTCGAGCAGGGCGTTCTTGGTGGCGAAATGCCGGTACATCGCGGTCGGGTCGCAGTCGAGGAACCCGCCGAGAGCCCGCATGCTGAACGCCCCCGCGCCATTGGTGTCGACGACCTCCATCGCCGCCGCCATCAGCACCTCGCGCGACAACGTCCCCCGTGGCGTCCGCCGCGACCGCCGCGACCGTCCCCGCCGGCCCGCGTCCGCATCGGACGGATCGGCTGTGATCGCGCGCTCGCCGTCCGGAGGTGAGGTGTTCGCCGGGACGGCCTCGGCCGCCTCGTCGGCGGCAGCAGGGTCCGTCGGACCCGACCTGTCGTCGGGGTCCGCCCCACTCGTTGGATTTTCCTCGGTGTCGTCGATGCCGTCATGATAATCAACGATGTTGACGTCATCCCGCGACGCGCCCAGGAGGCGGCAGCGGCAGCGGGGCGTCGGGCAGGAGCCGGTGGATGGCCGGGACATAGCGGTCAAGATCGCCTGGTTCGAAGCGGACGTTCTTGATGATCCACCAGAATGCGCCGTCAGGTTCACCCACCAGTTTGTAGGCGTCGCCGGCCAGCAGGACGGCCCATCCCGCCGGCATGGGAATCAGGGACGCGATGGCGTTCCCGGTAGCGGCGTCCCACAGCCGGGCGGTGCGATCCGCGGCGGCGGTGGCCAGCAGGGTGCCGTCGGGGGAGAAGGCGACCGAGCGGACCGGGCGGTCGTGGCCGGCCAGGGTGCGCAGCGGGTGGCCGGTG
>NZ_JYFN01000093.1 GCF_000948395.1 Frankia torreyi
GGTTTCGACAGGCCCGCCAGCGCACCCGCCTCACGGGCCTTACGCCACTCCACGATATGCGCCGAGTACAGACTCTCCCGGCGCAGAATTGCACCCTTCTGCCCGTCCGGGGCCGCCTCGTACTCGTTCAGGATCCGCAGCTTGTACGCCGCTGAGAACGACCGCCGCCGCGCCTTCGGCTCGACCTCCGGGTCCGGCCGCCGGCCCGCGTCCTCACGTCCGTCCACACGGACATCATCGACCAGGCCACGCCCAGCCGGCACCGCCATCGTCACGATCTTCCTCTCCCTACCCGCCCAGGTCACAAGATGATAGCCGCCGCCTGGCTCATCTCATGCTGACAGATAGGGAGGGGCGGCTGACCGTCTTACCGGCCGCCACTCTCGCTGGGAGAGAGGGCGGTCGGTGACGGCCCGTGATGTCAGACGGCGCTCGCCTCGCCGCCGGATGGTTCGCCGGCACCACCCCGCGAGAGGTGTGCGTGGGAACGGAGCCACGTGGTTGCTCTGTATGCACAAATCGGACGCCGAACCGTACAGAAGAACCACGGTGGCGGCTCTCCCACGCATCCGCCCCGAACCGCGAGCCGTCGCCCCTACAGCGCCCAGTCGCAGCCACACCACGACGTCACGTAGCGTGAAAGCCGGCCAGGAAGCGGACGTCCCAGGCTCTGCGCCCAAGGGATCGCGACACGAAGGCGGTGTCGATGGGGTCGAGGTGCCACGCCCAGACTGGGACGGCCACCCGGTGGAACAGGCCCGGCCTACGGCGTCGACGGTGACCGGGTGGCGGGGATGCGTGCGCCCGAGACGAGGCTGCGGTCGAGGTCCGCCACGGTCGCGGCGCCGAGCAGGGCCATCGCGCGGTCGAACTCCGCGCGCAGCAGCTCGATCACCCGAAGGACACCGGCCTCACCGCCCGCGGCGAGCCCGTACAGGTAGGGCCGGCCCACGAAGACACCCGCGGCGCCGAGGGCCAGCGCCTTGGCCACGTCGTTGCCGCGCCGGACGCCTCCGTCGAGGAACACCGCGAGCCTGCCCGCCGCCGCGTCGACCACCTCCGGCAGGATGTCGATGGTCGCGGGGACGCCGTCGAGCTGCCGTCCGCCGTGGTTCGAGACCACGACACCGTCGACGCCCAGCTCGACGAACCGGTCGCACTCGTCGGAGCGCATCAGGCCCTTGAGGAGCAACGGGCCCTCCCACAACGACCGGATCCGCTCGACGTCCGCCCAGGTGACACAGTCCGACGACGACGCGATCGTCGCCCGGGTCTGGTCGAGGCTCAGCGGGACCGGATTGGCCGGACTGGCCGGACTGGCCGGACTGGCGGAACTGGCGGGATCGCCGGGACGGCCGGCGCCGAGCTGGCCGCGCAGGTAGTCGACCTTGCCGCGGACGAAGTCGGCCGCCCACGCCGGCTTGCCGGCCCCCTGCAGCACCGTCCTGGGATGCGGCGGCCGACTCATGAGCCGGTTGCGCGTGTCGCGCTCCCGGTTGCCCAGGACCGGCGTGTCGATGGTGATGGCCAGTGCCCGGTAACCGGCCGCCGCGATCCGCCGGAGGAGGTCCCCGACCTCGCTGCGGTCGGGGGGCAGGTAGAGCTGGTACCACAGGGTGCCGGTCGAGTGCGCGGCGACGTCCTCCAGCGGGAAGGCCGCCACGGTGCTCTGCATGTACACGACGTTCGCCCGCGCCGCGGCCCTCGCCACGGCGATCTCCGCGGACGATCGGGCGAGGCGACCCGCACCCGTCGGCGCCAGCATGATCGGCATCGACAGCCGCTCGCCGAACACGGTCGTCGAGAGGTCCCGCGTGGCGACGTCGGCGAGCGGCCGCGGGCGGAACTCGATGCGGTCGAACGCCGTGCGGTTACGCCGCAGCGACACCTCGTCGCCGGCTCCGCCTGCCAGGGCGTCGAAGACCACCCGGGGAAGCCGGCGGCGCGCCAGCTTCCGGACGTCCTCGACATTGACTGCGTCCTGCACCCTCACAAACACGAACCTTTCGCTGTCGGCGGGTCGCGGGAGCGCGTCCTCCCGGCCGCCGGGATTGTTCCGTCACGCCAGGAGCACCGACCCGGCAGCCGGTCACGCCCCGGGGGCGTTGGTGCGACCGGCGAGGACCGCCCGAATGTCGGCCGCGATCTCACTGACGACGGGTTCGCGCAGCACGGTGTCGTGGTCGCCGCCCACGGTGCGGTAGGTCGCCTCGCCGGTCAGCAGCGGGCGCCAGACATCCCGCCGGTGCGCGGGCGAGGCGGTCGCCGTGTAGACCAGCGCCCGGCCGTTCCAGGGCCTGGGTCGGTACAGCCTGGTGAGCACCCGGGACTGGTCGTAGAAGACGTCGTACTGGTTCATGCCCTTGAACTGGACGACGCCGGCCAACGGAAGCTGGGCCGCGCGCCAGGCCCGGCTGAGCAGGGCCCGGGCGGCCTCCCGGGCGGCTGCCCCCGCGGCGCGCGCCGGGCCCGTGGCCGGTCCCCCCGCCTGGTCCGCCGAGCCTCCGGCCGGAGGCGAGGCCGTGGTCGGGCTCCCCGGCAGCGCGGAGGGCAGCACCCCGCCCGCGAAGACGCCGGCGGACGTGTCGGGCGGGAAGCTGTCGATGAGGATCAGCAGTTCGACGTGCCCGCCGGCCTCGGTGAGCAGTCGTGCGGTCTCGAAGGCGACGAGCCCGCCGAAGGAGTGGCCGACGAGGTGGTAGGGGCCGGCGGGTTGGAGCAGGCGCAGGGTGCGGGCGTGGCGGCGGGCGGCGGCATGGATGGACCAGTCGGGCAGGCCGCGGTATTCGAGGCCGTGGGCCTGGATGCCGTAGACGGGACGCTCGCCGTCGAAGTGGCGGGCGAAGCCGAGCATGCCGATGGCCAGGCCGCCGGCGCCGCAGAAGCAGAACAGGGGCTGGCCGTCGCCGGTGGTGCGCAGCGGGACGACGGTGGGGTGACGCAGGACGTCGGTACCGACATTGCGCAGGCGGACGGTGAACTCGGCGACGGTGGGGGCGTCGGCGACGGTGGAGGTGGGCAGGTCGACGCCGAGTTCGTCGGCGACCCTGGTGAGCAGCTCCTCGGCGATGAGGGAGTCGCCGCCGAGTTCGACGAAGTCGTCGTGGATCCCGACGTCGTCGAGGTGCAGGGCGGCGGCCCACACGCCGGCGACGGCCTCTTCCCACTGGTCGCGGGGCGGGTTCTGGTCGGGTTTCGGGCCGGCGGGGGCGGCGGGCAGGTTCAGCCGGTCGACCTTGCTGCGGTCGGTCCTTGGCAGCGCGGTGACCAGCATGACGACGGCCGGCACCATGTAGGACGGCAGCTTGGCCCGCAGCAGGCGCCGGATCGAGGCGGGCGAGACCCGGGCGCCGGTCGCGGGCACGACGTAGGCGACCAGGCGGGTGCGCTCCGTGGTCTTGTCGGCCACGACGACGGCCTCGAGCACGTCCGAACTCGCGAGCAGGGCGGACTCGATCTCGATCGGCTCGACGAGGTACCCGCGGATCTTCACGGCCGCGTCGTTGCGGCCGACGACCCGGAGCTGGCCGTCGGCGTCGATGCGCCCGAGGTCCCCGGTGCGGTAGGTGGGCGTGCCGTCCGGCCCGACACCGAACCGCGCGGCGCTCACCTCCGGCGCCCGCCAGTAGCCCCCCGTGATGAAGTGGCCCGCGACGACGATCTCACCGGTCTCCCCGGGTGGCATCTCGACGCCGTCCGGCGAGACCACCCGCACCGCGACGTCGACCACCGGCCGCCCGGCCGGCATCACGCCGTCGGGCAGGTCCTCGTCCGACCAGATCGGGGCGCAGGTCGCCGTGCCGAGCTCCGAGGCCCCGTAGGAGACCAGGAACGCCGCGGTCGTCGGCAGGTGGCGGCGGGTCAACGCGACGTCGCGGGCGTAGATCGCCTCGCCGACCGACATGACGAAACGGAGGTCGCCGAGCACCTCGTCCGGCTCGAGGCAGCCGAACACGGTCCGGATCAGCGCCGGCGTGGCCACGATGCCGGCCGGCCGGGTGGTGCGCAGCCAGTCGGCCAGGTCGCGCACGCCGCGGACCCGCGGGTCGTACATCTCGAGGGTGGCGCCGAAGACCAGGCCACCGAGCAACCGGTTCATCCCCGAGATGAACGAGTAGGGCAGCAACAGCGGCAGCGGGTCGCCCGGCACCGGCCGCATCACGTCCCGGACCTGGATGGCGTAGTGGATACCCAGCAGGGCGCGGTGGTGCCACACGACGCCCTTCGGCACCCCGGTCGACCCGGAGGTGAAGATGAGCACGGCCGGATCGGTGTCGGCCCGGCACGGCGCGGTCGACGCCACCCGGTCGGCCAGCGCCGGGGACCAGTCTGCGACGCGCTCGTCGCCGACGTCGACCGTCGCCACGATCCCCGGCAGCGCGGCGGCGGTCCGCTGCTCGGCGGAGCCGGCCGGCCCGGTGACGCAGACCGGGGCCCCGGCCAGGCCCACGACCTGAGCCAGGCGGTCGGGGGGAGTGAGGCCGTCGAGGGGCACACAGGGCCGGCCACTCGCGATGACGCCCAGGACGGCGGCGATCCCGCTCGCGTCGTGGGGCAACAGCACCGCGACGGGCGTGTCCGGGTCGGCCGCGGCCGGCTCCCGCAGGATGCGGTCGGCGACGACGTCCACCCAGGCGACGAGTTCGGCGAAGGTGACGGCACAGTGTGCATCGCGGACCGCCACGACGTCGCGGCAGACCTCGGCGACGGCGCGGATCCGGCCGACGACGTTCCCGAACCGGTCGTCGGGACGCAGCGGCGGCGGTGCCGGCAGCGGCACCGCCACTGACGCCGGCACCGGTACCGGCCCCGACGCCGGCCCCGACGCCGGCCCCGACGCCGGCCCCGACTGAGCGATCTGGCCTTTCCTCATGTCAGCCAGGTCGGTGGCCCTTGGACGGACGGTATTGTCATGGCGCCTCCCGGGCAGGCATTGGTATGGGAGCCGTGACCGCGTGCTCCGATCGGTTCAGATTCAACACGAACGACTTTGCGACCTGCCACCCACCTCCGTAGTAGTCATTAACGTTAATGCGTGGTTGCTGCGCGCCCCCGCTCTTGCGATTCGGCCCGCCACGAAGCGCCACCGCGACTTCCCGCCGCCAGTCCGTCGGTGCCGGTGGCGGAGTTCACACGAAACTGGTGGCACTTACGACTGGCCCTGCCCCTCGGGACCGAGGAACTGCCACCGAACGAGGAGCTGCCACCGAACGGGATACGGGATATCGACGACGCTCACGTCACTGTCTATCTGTGCCTCCGGGCCCGGTACGGGCAGGCCCGCCGACCGGCGATGTCGCGGTACGTTTACTCGACGAACCAGCGATCCTCCAGCCTGTGCCCGACACCGGGACGGGCGGAAGGCCGGCGCCTCGGCTCATCGCCTGATCATGCCTGGCCGCCGGCACGGAGACCCTGCCCCTGCGCGTGCCCGGGTCGTCGCCCGGCGCGGGTGGCGGCCGGTTCCGCGCGAGGTCCTTCCCTGAACACCCGATAGGTTGCAGACTTTCGTTCTGTGAGCATCCTCGACGACGCCCGCNAGGGCATGGACCTCGACGTCCGACCGCAGGACGACCTCTTCGGCCACGTGAACGGCCGGTGGCTCGCCGAGACGGAGATCCCGTCCGACCGCTCGAGCTGGGGCCCGTTCGTGCAGCTCGCCGATGCCGCCGAGCAGCAGGTCCGCGACATCATCACCGACCTCGCCGCGCAGGACCCGGCCACCCAGGGCGAGGACGCCCGGAAGATCGCCGACCTCTACAACTCCTTCCTGGATATCGACGCGATCGAGGCCCTCGGCCTGGACCCGGTGCGGTCGCTGCTGGACGCCGCACGTGGTCTGGGCGACGTCCGCGACCTCGCCGCGTTCCTCGGCGAACTCGAGCGCGACGGCGGCTCCGGGTTGTTCGGCTCCTACGTCGACACCGACGACCGCAACTCCGACCGCTACCTGTTCCACCTGAGCCAGGGGGGCCTCGGCCTGCCGGACGAGTCGTACTACCGCGACGACAGGTTCGCCGCGACGCGCGAGAAGTACGTCGCCTACCTGACCCGCATGCTCGGGCTGGGCGAGCACCCCGACCCCGAGGGCGCCGCGCAGCGGATCCTCGACCTGGAAACCCTGCTCGCGAAGGGCCACTGGGAACGGGCCGAGACCCGCGACGTCCAGAAGACCTACAACCTGACGACGGCCGAGGAGCTGGCGGCGCTCTGCCCGGCCTTCGCCTGGGACGCCTACATCACCGGTCTCGGCGGGCAGCTCACCGGCCCGCACGCGACGCTGGCGGAGGCGTGCGTGCGGCAGCCGTCGTTCTTCGCCCACCTGTCGACGGTGCTGACCGACACGCCGATCGAGGGCTGGCGCGACTGGGTGGTGAGCCGCGTGCTGCGCTCGGCCGCGTCGTACCTGCCCGACCCGTTCGTCGAGACGCATTTCGACTTCTACGGCCGCACCCTCAGCGGCACGCCCGAGCTGCGGGCCCGTTGGAAGCGTGCGGTGGCGTTCGTCCAGGGCGCGATCGGTGAGGCCGTCGGCCGGGAGTACGTCGCCCGCCATTTCCCGCCGCGCGCCAAGGCGCAGATGGACGACCTCGTCGCGAACCTGCTCGCGGCGTACCGTGAATCGATCTCCCGGCTGGACTGGATGACGGAGGAGACCAAGCTCCGGGCGTACGACAAGCTCAAGACGTTCCGGCCGAAGATCGGCTACCCCGACCGGTTCCGGGACTATTCCGCCCTGCGGGTCCGCCGCGACGACCTGATGGGCAACGCCCGCGCCGCCGCCGCGTTCGAGACCGACCGGCAGCTCGCCAAGATCGGTTCACCGGTCGACCGGGACGAGTGGTTCATGCTCCCGCAGACCGTCAACGCCTACTACAACCCCGGCACCAACGAGATCTGCTTCCCGGCCGGCATCCTGCAGAAGCCGTTCTTCAGCCCCGACGCCCACCCGGCCGAGAACTACGGGGGCATCGGTGCGGTCATCGGCCACGAGGTCGGTCACGGCTTCGACGACCAGGGCGCGCAGTACGACGGCGCCGGCAACCTCAACGACTGGTGGACCCCCGCCGACAAGGCTGCCTTCGAGGTGAAGTCGAAGACCCTGGTGGAGCAGTACAACGCGTTCGAGTCGCGCAACCTGCCGGGCGAAAAGGTGAACGGCGCACTGACCGTCGGCGAGAACATCGGCGATCTCGGCGGCCTCACCATCGCCCACCAGGCCTTCGTCATCTCCCAGAACGGCGAGGCGTCACGCGACGACCGGCGCCGGCTGTTCATGAACTGGGCCTACGTGTGGCGCACCAAGCGGCGCCTCGAGCTCGAGCGGCAGTACCTCACCACCGACCCGCACAGCCCGCCGGAGCTGCGTGCCAACATCGTGCGCAACCTCGACGAGTTCCACGAGGTCTTCGATACCACCCCCGGCGACGGGCTTTGGCTGGACCCGACCGACCGCGTCCGAATCTGGTAGAGACGCCACCTTCCGTGGGATTCACAAAAGGCTCTTAACATTCAAGTCCGATATCGGTTTGACGCTATCCGAACCGGCTGAGGTACCGTCCCTCCCGCACCTTCACGCGTTCGGGGAATGACCAGAAGGGATCACCAGTGACCCAGCAGGAGCAGCAGGAGCAGCGCCAGCAGGTGGAGCAGCGGTTGCGCCAGAACTGGCAGCAGCTTCGCTACCGCATCCTTGACCAGTTCAATCAGGTCAGGTCGGCGGATCTCGATGCCGCGGCCGGCATCGATGACCTCGTCGCGCGGATTGCGGACAGGACGAACCACAGTGAGCAGTACGTCGAGAACCGTCTGCGGCAGTTGACGGGCGTCGGCGCCGGCCAGCAGCGCCAGTCGTTCGGCGTCCGGCAGTAGCCCTGACGAGGTCAGGTCGATCAGGCCTCGGCGCACCGTAGGCAGGCCGGTGCGCCACCGAGCCGACGTTCGCTACTCGGCGCGCGTTCTCGGGAAGGCCAACGGCGTGTTCGTGGCGACGCGCACCAGCGACCTCACCAAGGCAGTTCTGCCGTTCCTCCTGACCGTCACCTGCTGACGGTCAGCGCGGGCGCGGCGGCGGCCGCTCGGTCCCCCGGACGACCGTCGCCGTGCCCGGCTCGCGGGTGTACCACGCTCGTCGGCGCCCCTGGTGTAGCACTGAGTTCGTGCAGCCTCTCCCGAGCGGCCGGCCGCCTTCGGCCGTCCAGCCTCCTTCGGCCGTCCAGCCTGTTTCGACCGTCCAGCCCGTTTCGACCGTCCAGCCCGTTTCGGTCGTCATCGTGCACCGTGACCAGCCGGCGCGGCTCGTCGACACGATCGACGCGTTCCGCGCGCAGGACGTCCCAGTCGCGATCACGATCGTCGACAACGGATCGGCGGTCCCGCCACCGGTCGAGGCCGCCGACGTCGCGGTCGTGCTGGCCGGCGGCAACCTGGGATTCGGGCCGGCGGCCAACATCGGCTTTCGGGCGTTCCTCGCCGACGAGGACGCGGGCGAGTGGGTGGTGCTCGCGCCGCACGACGCGCTGCCCGAGCCCACCTGCCTGAGTCACATGCTGAGCGTGCTGGCGCAGCAGCCACGAGCGGGGCTGGCGTGTGCCGACGTCGGCGACGGAGCGACACCGGTCCTCGACCCCTACTTCGGCGGGATCCTCGCGCCCGCGAGCGTCGACGAGGGCTGGGAGCCGGCCGGCCACCCGCACGGCACGCTGATGTTCGCCCGCCGCGCCTGCCTCGACGAGGTCGGGATCTTCGACGAGCGCTACTTCGCGTACTGCGAGGAGGCGGACCTCGCGCTGCGAGCGAGGTCCGCCGGCTGGGAATCCGGACTCGTGCGCGGCGCGATGGTCACCAACCCGCACATCAGCTCGACCTCCGCGGCGATCGACTACCTGCAGCTTCGCAACACCCTGCTGCTCGTGCGGGAACACTCCGGCCGCTACCACGCGTTCATCCGACTCTGCATCGCGCTGTGGCACCTCGCCTCGGGCGCCGTCGTACCGGCCCGGCGCGGCCCCTACTGGCACCTCGAAGGACGCCTGCGCGCGCTCCACGACTTCCTCCATGGCCGCTTCGGCCCGCCGCCTGCGCACCTGCTCGTCAAGCGCTGACATCGCCGGCCGGTGCACCCGACAGGCCCAGGTTCTTCGCGGTCTCGACGACATTGCGAACGGCGGGGCTGTCCTCGCCCGTTCGCCAGATCAGGAGCTGATCCAGCCGGCCCCACGAGGCGGGGTCCGCGAGCGGGACCGCGACGACGGCCCGGTGCCGGTATCTCGGCACCGCCCGGGAGGCGGTCAGCGCGATGCCCTCGCCGGTCTCGACCCGGGTGGCGAGTTCGTCGCGGCCGTGGATGGGCGGGCGGCGGACGGTGATGGTGATTCCGGCGGTCTGCCAGAGGGTGGCGGGATCCGGGCCGGTCAGGATGAAGGTCTCGCCGTCGAGGTCCTCGAGGTCGATCGCGGACCGGCGGGCGAGGGGATGCCCGGCGGACACGAAGACCGTGTCGAGCATGAGGACGTCGAAGCGGTAGGCGTCGAGCCCCGCCGGTAGCTCTCCCCAGCACATGCCGAGGGAGCTGCGCCCGGCCAGAACCGACGCCGCGATCTTCTGGTTCGGCTTCTCCCGGTACTCGAGCCTGAGGTCGGGGTGCCGGGACCGCAGCGACCGTACGAGCGACGAGACGACGTCGAAGTGGTTGCTGGCGTGGAGAAGACCGACAGTGCCGGTGGTGCCGTTCACCGTGTCGGCGACGACGGCTCGGAAGGTCTCGATGCTGGCGAGGACGAGGCGCGCCTGGTCGAGCAGGGGCCTGGCCTCCGGGGTGAGGGCGACGCGGCGGCTGGTGCGCGCGAACAGCCGGATGCCGACGCTGGCCTCGAAGTCCTGCAGGCGCTTGCTGACGCCGGAGGTGCTCAGGCCCAGCCGGGCGGCGGTCCGTCCGAAGTGCAGCTCGTCGGCGAGGGCGACAAACACCTCTAAGTGATCGATTCCCACGCGGAGGATCGTCCCCGAACGGGAAACGATGCGTCAACCGGACGACTCTTGATCCCAGACTGAGGCAGGCGGGAAGCTCGCGGGGCCGGCCAACGCGCGAGGTCTCTGCGGCATCGGTCGATCAAATACCCGGATGACGGTCCCGCAACGAGGGGAGCTGGTATGGACGATGACCCGAACTGCTTCACCCCCGCCGACGACGGCCTCCATACTCCGTCGGACAACTATTATGAGACCGAGACATTCTGGTTCTCGTTCTTCGTGCCGGACCGGGCGCTGGGAGCCTGGCTCTACGCGTCGGTCAAGCACAACGCCGGGGGAACGGCAGGCGGCTGCTGGATCTGGGACGCCACCGGTAGCGCGCCCTGGGATATTCCGTTCTACGAGCAGTTCGCGCACCTCAAGGCGCCAAGCCAGCCGTCGCCGGGCGTCCTTGCGTTTCCGACCGGGATGACGGTGCAGGTTCGCGAGCCCGCCACGTCCTATCGCCTCGGTTATGACGACCGGAACCGGTGCCGGGTCGACCTGCGGTTCGACGCACTCGAACCGCCGGTGCCGCTGCGCCGGGGGGCGCCGCCGTATCCGAAGGCCTCGCACTATGACCAGACCGGGCACGTCACCGGCCACCTGCTGCTCGACGGTGAGCGGGTCGAGGTCGACTGCTACGCCATGCGGGACCGCTCCTGGGGACCCCGGACCGAGCGCGGCTACCGGCGTGTCGGCTACACCTGGGCCGCCTCCCCCGGGCTGAGCCTGCTGACCTACACGTCGCCGGAGGCGCATCAGGGCGGCACGGTCCCGGAGCGCGTGCACTCCGGCTACGTCCGCCGCGACGGCAAGCTCGCCCAGATCGTCGAGGGCCGCCGCACGGTACACCGCGATCCGGAGCAGGGCTGGATCACCGGCGTCGATCTCGAGGTCGTCGACGAACACGGCCGCGCCACCGTCGGCCGGGCCGAAGGCACAAGCCGCATGATCCTTCCCGGCGGTACGACGGTCTGTATCAACACCTCGCTGCGGTGGACTGTCGACGGCCGCACCCTGCACGGCGAGGACCAGGACGTCTGGCCGATCGACGAGTGGCGGCTGCGCCGCCGCGGGAGCGTCGCATGAGCAGCCTGACCCTGCCCGCCGCCATCCTGGAATGGATGGAGAAGGCGGTCGGACATCCGGTCCTGAGCGCGACGCGGATACCGGGCGGCGGCACCCGCCAGGGCTGGTTCATCGACGTCGACGCCAGCAGAAACGGCAACGGCAACACGGACGGGATCGGCGACACCGGCGGGAAGCTGTTCCTGCGCTACAGCCCGCAGCCGCTGCCCGCCCGCAGCGCCTTCCATCGGCTGGCCACCGAGGCCGAGGTGATTCGGGCCCTGGGCGGCGCCGGAATCGCGGTTCCCGCCGTGTATGCGGTCCATCCGGTGGAAGAGGCGGTCCTCCTCGAGCGGGTGCCGGGAGACACCTGGTTCTACCGCCTCCGCGACCCCGACGAGCAGGTCCGGGTGGCGCAGGACTTCATCAGGAGCCTGGCCAAAGTCCATCGCCTCGATCCCGCCCGGCTGGACATTCCTGGACTCGGGCCGGTGCGATCGGCGCGGGAGCATGCCCTGGAGCGCATCGCGCAGATCCGCCGGCGCGCCACCGCCCCGGACGGGTCGATCGACCCCCTGGTCCGCCTGTCGGCGGACTGGCTGGAAGCCCACGTGCCCGACTACGACGGCCCCGTCGTCCTGGTCCAGGGCGATACCGGGCCCGGCAATTTCCTGTACCAGGACGGACGGGTCACGGCCGTGCTGGACTGGGAACTGTGCCATTTCGGGGATCCGATGGACGACATCGCCTGGTTGTCGCTGCGGACCGTGCAGGACACCTTCACCCACCTGCCCGACCGCCTCGCCGAATACGAGAAGCTCTCCGGCCACGCGATCGACGTCGACCGAATCCGGTACTACCGGGTCTTCGCGGAGACGACGATGGCGACCCTCACTCCCCACGAAGGCCCCGGCGTCCCGGCGGTGGACGGCGAACAGCGGGCCGCCGAACAGTCGGCTGCCGAGAAGCCGGCTGCCGAGCAGGACGTCGGCAACCTCATGCTCTATCTCCAGCTCCATCGCCGGCTGTGGCTGGAGGCGTTGAACGCCGTCATGGGTCTCGAGCTCACCAAACCGGTCATGCCGGAGCCGGCGGAACCACGCGACTGGCAGCCCCTGTATGCCGACGTGCTGGCGATGCTGCGCACGATCACGCCACGGATCACCGACCCATTGGCGTCCCAGTGGCTGAAGGGAATAGCACGGATGGTCCGGCACCTGCGGGAGCTGGACGCCTG
Source organism: Frankia torreyi (assembly GCF_000948395.1). Taxonomy (GTDB): domain Bacteria; phylum Actinomycetota; class Actinomycetes; order Frankiales; family Frankiaceae; genus Frankia; species Frankia torreyi. The sequence goes on from NZ_JYFN01000093.1 coordinate 12,320, forward strand.
CGGCCGGGAGCGCGACGAGCTGGAGCAGTCTGACATCGCCCTGCTTCTCGGGTACCACCCCTCGTCACTGCAGGCGGGGCGGGACGCTCTCGCTCGGGCGAACGCCGTCCGGCGGGTCAGCGACGAGGATTTCACGCGCTACCTGTGGAACCGGGTGATGCGGGACGACCATGTGATGCGCCATGCGTCCGGGGCCCTGCACTTTCGCACCTGGCCGCCCCTGACCGACGTGTCCTGAGAACGCCCCCCTCAACCACCACGGAGTGATCATGACTGAGACCGAGAGTGACACCGAGACCGGGCCCGTCGCCCACGCCTGCCCGGTCGTGGACTATGTCACCGGCCCGCCACCCGCACCGGCGTTAACCCTGTTCCAGCGCATGGACGACCATCAGGCGGCCGGCCGCCCCGCTGTCCGGACCGACGAGGCGGGCGGGTACTGGATCTTCACGGACCATTCCGTGATCCTCGACGGGCTCCAGCAGCCCGACCTCTGGTCGAACTCGGTGATCGTCCCCACGGAGCCGGATCCGCCTTACCGATGGATCCCGATCATGCTTGACCCGCCGGAGCACACGAAATGGCNCCATCTGCTCGGGTCGTACTTCTCGCCCGGCCGGACGAAGGCGATGAAGGCCGGCCAGCACCGGCTCGCGGTCGAGCTCATCGAGAGCCTGCGTGACCGCGGCGAGTGCGACTTCGTGCGCGACTTCGCGCAGGTGTTCCCCAGCACGATCTTTCTGGACATCATGGGGATGCCGCGGGAACAGCTCGGCGAGTTCATGCAGTGGGAACACATGATCCTGCATGAGAACAACGACAGCGATCCCGACGGCTCGGTGCGGCTCGCGGGCATGCAGGCCGTCCAGACCTACTTCGCCGGCCTCGTCGCCGAGCGGCGGGCGAACCCCGATCCCGATGCCCAGGACGTCGTCAGCGCCGCGATCTCCTGGGAGATCGACGGGGAGCCGGTGACCGACGCCGACGTGCTCAACTGCCTGCTGCTGCTGTTCATGGCCGGCCTCGACACCGTCGCCGGCCAGTCCTCCTACATCCTGCTGCACCTGGCCACGCACCCGCAGGACCGGGCCCGGATCGTCGCCGAGCCCGAGCTGATCCCCCACGCCGTGGAGGAACTGCTCCGGGCATATCCGATCGTGCAGACGGCCCGCAAGGCCACCCGGGACGCGGAGTTCCACGGCTGCCCGATCAGGAAGGGGGACATGGCGGCCTTCCCACTCTCCGCGGCCGGCCGGGACGAGCAGGCCTATCCCGACGCCAGGCGGGTCGATCTCGATCGCACGACGGTCCGTCATCTTTCCTTCGGTGGCGGCCCCCACCGCTGCCTCGGTTCCCACCTGGCTCGCCAGGAACTCGCCGTGCTGGTACAGGAATGGCACCGTCTCATTCCCGACTACGAGCTCGCCGAGATTCCCCTCGAGCACGGCGGCGGGGTGTGGGGCCTGGAGTCCCTGCCCCTGCGGTGGGCCGTCTGACGCCGGCTCGGCAACGAGGCGGTCAACCAGGCCCGCCGCATTCGCGGCACCGATCGTTGAAAGGGAGAACCATGGCCACCGACTTCTCCTACCGGCTCTACATCGACGGGACGTGGTCCGACGGTGAGGGCGTAGCGCAGCTCGAGGTCCTGAATCCGGCGACCGAGGAGGTCATCGGCCGGGTGCCGCAGGCGACCCGCGCCGACGTGGCACGGGCCATCGAGGCCGCCCGGCGGGCCTTCGACGACGGGCCCTGGCCGCGGATGACACCCGGGGAGCGCGCCCGGATCATGCTGCGCATGGCGTCGGTGATGGAACGGCGACTGGCCGAGATCGTCGACCTGAACATCGTCGAGGCGGGGTCGGTCCGCTGGCTCGCCGAATCCATCCAGGTGGGCATCCCGGTCGCGCACCTGCGCGACATGGCCGAGCGGGTGATGCCGTCGTTCGCCTGGGAGAAGCCGCTCCTGCCGTTCGTCGGCGCCGGAATCGGTCAGGGCGTCCTGCGCCGCGAGCCGTTCGGCGTCGTCGGGCTCATCTCCGCCTACAACTTCCCGTTCTTCCTCAGCATGATGAAGCTTGCGCCCGCCCTCGCCGCCGGGTGCACCGTCGTGCTGAAGCCCGCTCCCACGACCCCGCTCGAGTCCTTCCTGATCGCCGAGATCGCCGAGGAGGCCGGGCTTCCTCCCGGCGTGCTCAACGTCGTCACCGGCGACGTCGAAGCCGGTCAGGAACTGACCAGCAACCCGATGGTCGACCTCGTCAGCTTCACCGGCTCGGACAGCGTCGGCCGGCTGGTCTACAGCCAGGCCGCGCCCACCCTGAAGAAGGTCGTGCTGGAGCTCGGCGGCAAGTCGGCGAACATCATCTGCGACGACGCCGACCTCGACTTCGCGCTCGCCGACGTGCTGGCCGGCATCACCCTGCACGCCGGGCAGGGCTGCTCCCTGCTCACCCGCACCCTCGTGCACCGCTCCCGGCACGACGAACTCGTCGAGAAGGTCACCGCCGCGCTGGCCCAGGTCAAGGTCGGCAACCCCGTCGAGGCCGACACCGCCATGGGCCCGCTCATCAGCGAGGCGCAGCGGGCCAAGGTGGAGGAGCTCATCCGCACCGGCGAGAAGGAGGGCGCCCGGATCGTCTTCGGCGGTGGCCGGCCGGCCGGGCTCGACCGGGGGTACTTCGTCGAGCCGACGCTGTTCACCGGGGTCGACAACGCCATGACCATCGCGCGCACGGAGTTCTTCGGCCCCGTCGGTGTGATCATCCCGTTCGACGACGATGCCCACGCCGTCCGGATCGCCAACGACAGTCCGTACGGGCTCGCCGCGGCCGCCTGGGCGAAGGATCCGATCCGCGCGTACGACCTCGCCAAACAGCTCCGCGTCGGATTTGTCACGATCAACGGCGGCGGCGGTGGCCTCAGCCCGCACACCGCCTTCGGCGGCTACAAGCAGAGCGGACTGGGCCGCGAATGGGGCGAGCACGGACTCGACGAGTTCCTCCAGACGAAGTCGGTCGTCTGGGGCGTGGCGCGCGGCTGACCCCGCCGCGGCCCCGACAAGCGGAGAGGAAAGCATCGTGGCTGCCGCCGAACCGCCGGTCCCGCCGGCGCTGGTCGATCCCAGCGGCGTGTGGGTCTTCAACTGGGTGATCCCGTTCCTCGGCGGACTGATCATCGTCCTGGCTGTCGCCGACACCATCCGGCGGCGGCGTCTGACGTGGGGTTTCCTGTTTCTGACGAACAGCATGCTGGTCTACTGGATGGAGACCGTCGGCGACTGGGGTCAGCAGCTCGTCTACAGCCCTGCCTTCGCCCAGCATCATCTGCTCGACTGGCTGCCGATCAAGACGCCGCACGATCCGCTGTTCATGCCCTTCGCCTACGCGTGCTACTGGACGGTGCATGCCTTCATCGTGCTGCGCATCGGCCAGTTCCTCGTGCGGCGTTTCGGGTGGAGCCTGCTGCAGGCCATCGCCGTACTCGCGATACCGGTGAACTACACGTGGGACTTCCTCGTCGAAAGCCTGGCCGCCGCGATGGGATGGTGGGTCTACGACCCGGGGTTCGGTCCGCACATCGAGTTCGGCAACGGCGGCAAGTTCACCGTGCTGTGGACGATCGGGCTGATGTCGTTCTGGCCGAACCTGATCGCCTACTGGGCCGGCAAGCCGCCGGTCCGCGCGCTCAACTATTTCGAACGCTTCTTCGGGCTGGAACGCTTCACCACTCCACGACGTGGCGAACCCGAGACGCCGACATCCGACCCCGGCACGCCGCTGACGGCGGGCGGCCCGGGTGACGCTGCCGTGCTTGTCCGGCAACCCCGGCAACTCACCAGTCAGCGGCGGCTCGATCGACGGCAGGAATACGACGCCTGGCTCGACTTCGACGTCACCATACCGAGGTGGAAGTTCGAACTCGCCCGCTTCGGCGCGTGGTTCGTGGTCTTCCAGGTCACCTTCTTCGTCATGCTCGTCCTGCCGCTGGTCGCGATGCGCGCGCTGACCGGCCACGACAGCGTCTACGTTCCCTAGCCGAGGAGGATTTGATGAGCACGGGCGCGCCCGACGACGATCCGCTCGGGATCCAGGCGAAAATGCTGCCGCCCGCGGACGGCGCGGCCCTGCGGCGAGAGTCCGCGTGGGTCTTCGCCTGGTGCATGGGCCTGACGGCGGCGCTGTTCGTCCTGGTCTATCTGCTGACCTGAGCGGGAACGCGCCGCCCGCGCTGGCAGGCGACCGTGGTCAATGTCCGGTGAGCCGGTCCGTCCGGGCGGGGCCGGACGGTCGACTCACCGCGGCCACCACGGCCACCGCGGCGAGGACCACCAGGACCCCGATCTCGACGGCGACGCTGATCGCGGCGTCCGGGGAGGGCGTGAATCCGTGCTCCTCGAACCCGGCGACGCCGGTCGTCCGAGACAGCACGAAGCCGACCAGCGCGCCCCCGGACAGGCCCGCGGCCAGGACGGACAGCAGGACCGACCCGGGTAGCGCCACGCTGACCACGAGCAGGAACGCGACGGCGAACGAACCCCCGGCCTGGACGAGGAACGCGGGGCCGATGGTGTGGATGTGGCGGTAGCCGTGGTTGGCGTACAGGTCGTAGTGGATGTAGCCGCTCCAGGCCAGCAGGGTGGCCACGACGACCTTCGTCGCTCCCCCGACGATCTGCGCCGGCCCGGCCGGGGCCGATCCCGGCGCGCCGGGCCCGCCCGGCGCCGAGAGCGTCTCCGTCTCCGCCCCCGTCCCCGCCTCCGTCTCCATCTCCGACGCGCTCACGAGAGCACACTGTCCTTGATCGCCAGGGTGGTCTGGCCCTGGACGTGGCTGACCTCGCGGATGCCGAGCGCGGCCCGCAGCCGGCCGGCGGGCAGGGTCTGCGGCGTCGGTGCCGGGCCGACCCCGGGCCGGGGCAGGGGGTAGGCGGTCGTCGTGGCGCTGTGGAAGGTCACGGTGCCCTCGGTTTTCGTGAACAGCTGGTGGACGTGGCCGTTGAGGCAGGTCACCGAGGAGAACCGTCGCAGGTGACTCAGGGCCTGCGCGGCGTCGTCGGTCCCCCAGCCCCACTCCGGGTACATGGCGAACAGCGGGATGTGGGAGAAGACGAGGATCGGTGTGTCGCTGGACAGGCCGGCGACATCCCTGCGGACGAAGTCGAGCTGGTCCGGGCCGAGATGACCGAGCTTCTCCAGGCTCAGGGTGTTGACCAGTGCGAGGACGTGGACGCCCTTGAGGTCGAAGCTGTACCAGCCGTCACCGGCGGAACCGGCGCCGAAGGTCGACAGATAGCCCCGGCCGTGGTCGTGGATCGCGTCGTGCTCCCCCGGCACGGTGTGCACGCTGCCGGCGCGCACACCGCCGAGCATCTGCTTGACCTGGTCGAACTGGGCGGCGGTGGACAGGTGGGTGAGATCACCGGTGTGCATGACGAAGTCCGGCCGGTAGGGCAGCGCGTTGACCTGGTCGATCGCGTGGGCGAACGAGCCGGTGACGTCGGGGTTCGCCGTTCCGGTGAAGCCCAGGTGGCTGTCGCTGACCTGGACGAACCGCAGTGTGGCGGTGTCGTCGGCCGCCGCGGCGGCCGACGTCGTCCCGCCGACGACCGAGCTGATCACCTCGCCGCCGACGACGCTGAGTGCCACCGCCGCGCCGAACCACGCGCCGTGGCGGGCCAGCTGCCGCCGGCTCATGCCACCCGGCCCCGGCCGACCCGCCCCACCCGGCCGACCCGCCCCACCCGGCCGATCCGCCTCACCGGGCCGGGCGCCACGGGGGTCACGCCCGTCGCCGGCGCTCACGGGGTCACCACCACGGTGCCGAGCATGAACGGGTGGATGGTGCACAGGTAGGCGTACTGACCGGCCTTGGTGAACGTGTACTGGTAGGTCGCCCCCTGGTCGAGGGTCGGTGAGTCCGGGCCCGCCCCGCTTTTCGCGGTGACCGTGTGCGGATCGGAGTCCTGGTTCGTCCAGGTGACCGTCGTGCCAGCCTTCACCGTGACGGTCGCCGGCGAGAACGCGAAGTTCTGGATCGCCACCCTGGTCGCCGACACCGGCTTTCCGGCCGCCGTCGCACCACCCGCGCCCGGCGCACCCGTCGCCATCCCGGACATGCCCGGCATCGGGGCCGGCGTCGAGGGCGGCGTCGTGCCACCGCCCGCCCCGGCCCCCGACGTCGCCGTCGGGGTCGCGGCGGGAGCGTACGCAGGCGCCGCGGCCGACGCCGCCCCGCCCGACCCGCTGCCGCAGGCCGCAAGACCGGGAAACGCCACCGCCAGAACGGCGACCGCGAACAGCCGCCGCGGTCGGCGCAGCACAGAAGAACACCACATCGGATAGCTGCCTTTCCGGCCCGTCCTCCGGGCCAGTGCCGTGGGTCCACCGTGTTCGGCTCGTGGACCGCGTCTGTCATCGCGGTCATCAATAGCCGGGGTGGTTACACGGCCCGGGCGATCACCCGGTAGCAGTCGGTCGTCCGGGGCGAGCCGCGCGGCCGACCCGCCGCAGGGGTTCAGGACACGAGTGAGCTCGTCCGGCGCGGCGTACGGGCGGCCCAGCGCCCGGGCGAGGTCCCAGCGGTGCACCAGCATGTCGACGAAGTGCACTGCGGCCACCTCGTGCGTGGGAACCTCGCGGCCGACCTTCGGGACGGTGATCTGCGGGCCGGCCTGCCAGCCGAGTTGCGAGTCAGGGCGTTACACGCCACGCTCGTCACCGACAGCCGATAGTGACACCGTGACTTCACTCATACGCAATATCGAGTTCGACTGCGCCGATGCCTACGCTCTTGGGTCCTTTTGGGCAGAGGTCCTGGGCGGGGTCCTCTACGAGGACGACCGGCCCGAGGTCCCGGAGGTACTCGTGAGCACCGGAGAGGGCGGCGGGCCAGGCCTGCTGTTCCTCGCCGTACCCGAGGGCAAGAAGGTCAAGAACCGGCTGCACCTGGATCTTCAGCCACAGGACCGATCTCGGGATGAAGAAGTCGAGCGGCTGTTGGGCCTGGGCGCCAAGCTTGTCACGGACTTCCGCAAGCCGGACGGTACGGGCTGGGTCGTTATGATCGACGTTGAAGGGAACGAGTTCTGCGTGGAGCGCAGTCCGGCAGAGCGGATCTTGACCGGGGATATCTAGTAGACCGTCGCTGTTTAGTTCTGGGGTGTGGCAGGCTGGTGTTGGCAGATCTTCCTCGTCCCCTCTGCCGGTCAGGACAAGTCATGCCGTCACAGAAGAAGCGGCCGGTCACCTTGACCGCGGCCGATCGTGAAGCGTTGGTTCGGGTCACCACCACGGGTGTGCATCCGGCCTCGATGATCAGGCGGGCGCAGGTGCTGCTCGCGTTGGACACCTCGACCGGCGAGGTTGATCCTGTCGAGGTGATCGCGGCACGGCTGGGTGTCTCGGGTGAGACGCTGCGGCTGGTCGCCAAGCGGTTCGCCGAGACCAGCGGCGACATCTGGGCCACGGTCGGGCGCAGGCAGCGGGAACAGCCCCCGGTGC
>NZ_JYFN01000094.1 GCF_000948395.1 Frankia torreyi
CTGCTGACCATCGACTACCCCCACGCCGAGCGGGTGGTGCTGGTCATGGACAACCTCAATACCCACGGCATCGCCTCGCTCTACGAGGCCTTCGACCCCGCCGTCGCGTTCGCTCTCGCCGGGCGCCTCGAGATCCACCACACCCCCAAACACGGCTCCTGGCTCAACATCGCCGAGATCGAACTGGCCGCACTGACCCGCCAATGCCTCGACCGCCGCATCGACGACCTCGACGTGCTCAACACCGAACTCGCCGCCTGGCAGACAGCCGTCAACGCCGACCAGCGCCAAGTCCACTGGCACTTCACCACCGCCGACGCCCGCACCAAACTCCGCCACCTATACCCCAAACATTAGTGGCGACGGTCTACTAGGCCGCGTCGGCGCAGGACGGTCTCGCCGGCCCCTGACGATCTCGCGGTCGTCGTGTCCGGCCTCTCGGCGAACCCAGGCAGACCCATTCGGGCCACGACAGAACCAGGCAGAACCAGGCGAACGAACCCAGGTGAACGAACCCAGGTGAACGAACCCAGGTGAACCCAGTCGAACCACCGGAGGCGGCGTGACGACCGAGCGGAGCGCGAGTACGGCCCTCGACGAGCTGGCCGCGGATCCCGGCGCCTTCGCCGGTGGAGTCTCCTCCGACGCCCGCCATGCGGCCGTGCGGGCGGGGGTCCGCCGGCTCGGGGATCTGCTCGGTCAGGCCCTGACCCGGCACGAGGGCGCGGCGACGCTCGCGCTCGTCGAGCAGGTCCGCGCGCTGGCCCGCCGCTCCGACAACGGCGCCGAACTCGGTCGGCTGCTCGCCACCGTGGATGACCAGACGGCCATCGTGCTCGCCCGCGCCTTCACCTCCTACTTCCAGCTCGCCAACATCACCGAGCAGCTACACCGGTCCCGGGAGCTGTCCGACCGGGCGCAGGGCCCGCTGGCGGAGACCTTCGCCCGGATGGCCGCCGCGCTCGACGCCGGCACCCTCGACCGGTCGCTGGCCGAGTCGATCGCGCGGCGCCTGGAGCTGCGCCCGGTCTTCACCGCCCATCCGACCGAGGCCAGCCGCCGCTCGGTGCTCGACACGCTGCGCCGCATCGCCGACCTGCTCGACGCGGACAGCCCGGACGGCGCGGCGCCGGCCGCCGACCGGGACCGCACCCAGCGGCGCCTCGCCGAGATGGTCGACGTGCTGTGGCAGACCGACGAGCTGCGGGTGGAACGGCCGAAGCCGGCGGACGAGGCCCGCTCGGCGGCCTACTACCTGGAGCTGATCGCCACCGAGGTGCTACCCGACCTGCTGGAGGAACTCGACCTGGCACTCGCCCGGGTGGGGCTCACGCTGCCGGCCGGGGCGCACCCGTTGCGGTTCGGCTCGTGGGCCGGCGGTGACCGCGACGGCAACCCGAACGTGACCCCGGCGGTCACCCTGGAGGTGCTCACCCTCCAGCACGAGTTCGGTATCCGGCTGCTGACCTCCCAGGTCGAGCAGCTCATCAAGGAGCTGACGGCGTCGACCCGGGTGGTGGGGGTCGGCGACGAGCTGCTGTCCTCGCTGGCCGCGGACCGCCAGGCGCTGCCCGAGGTCCACGACCGCTACATCCGGCTCAACGCCGAGGAGCCCTACCGGCTCAAGTGCAGCTACATCCTGGCGAGGCTCGCCGGCACCCGGGAACGGCTGGCCGCCGGCTCGCCGCACGTGCCCGGGCGGGACTACGGCGGCGTAGCCGAGGTGCTCGACGACCTGGAGGTGATGCGCGCCTCGCTCGCCGCCGGCAACGGATCTCTCGTCGCGGACGGCCCGCTACTGCGCGTGATCCGCACCGCGCGCGCGATGGGGCTGTCGTTGGCCACCCTCGACATCCGCGAGCATGCCGACAAGCACCATGCCGCCCTGGCCGCGGTGTATGACCAGGTCGGGGAGCTCGACGTCCCCTATTCCCAGCTCGACCGGCCCGAGCGGCGCACTCTGCTGTCCGCGGAGCTCGCTCGGCGTCGGCCGCTGCTCGGCGCCGTGCCGCCGCCGCTGCCCCCGGCGGTGCTGGGCACGCTGGAGCTGATGCGCACCGTCCGGGAGGCGCTGGACCGCTTCGGCGGGGATGTCATCGAAAGCTACATCGTCTCGATGACCCGCGACGTCGACGACATCCTGGCCGTGGTGGTACTCGCTCGAGAGGCCGGCCTGGTCGGGCTCGGCTTCGCCGACCGCCCCGCCTGGGCCCGCATCGGCTTCGTCCCGCTGTTCGAGACGGTGGCCGAGCTGCGGGCGGCCGGCTCGCTGCTCGACGGCATGCTGTCCGACCCCTCCTACCGCTCGCTGGTGCGTGCCCGCGCCGACGTGCAGGAGGTCATGCTCGGCTACTCGGACTCGTCCAAGGACGCGGGGATCACCGCGTCCCAGTGGGAGATCCACAAGGCGCAGCGGGAACTGCGCGACGTCGCCCGCCGCCACGGCGTCGTGCTGCGGCTGTTCCACGGCCGCGGCGGCTCCGTCGGCCGCGGCGGCGGCCCGAGCGGCGAGGCGATCATGGCGCAGCCGTTCGGCACGCTGGACGGCTCGATCAAGGTCACCGAGCAGGGCGAGGTGATCTCGGACAAGTACACGCTGCCCCAGCTCGCCCGGCACAACCTGGAGATCACCCTCGCGGCCGTGGTCGAGGCGTCGATCCTGCACCGATCCTCGCGGCTGAACCCGACCACCCTCGCCGGGTGGAACGAGACCATGCAGGCCGTCGCGGATTCGGCCCGAATCTCCTACCAGGCGTTCGTCGGCGATCCGGCGCTCGTGCCGTTCTTTCTCGCCGCCACCCCGGTGGAGGAGCTCGGCAACCTCAACATCGGCTCCCGGCCGTCGCGACGGCCCGGCGGATCCGGGGGGCTCGCCGACCTGCGCGCGATCCCCTGGGTGTTCGGCTGGACGCAGTCGCGGATCATCCTGCCCGGCTGGTTCGGCGTGGGCACCGGCCTGGCCGCGGCCCGGGCCGCGGGGGCCGGCGACACCCTCGCCGAGATGTACCGGTCGTGGCACTTCTTCCGGACCTTCCTCGGCAACGTGCAGATGACCCTGGCCAAGTCGGACCTCACGATCGCCCAGCGGTACGTCTCGACCCTCGCCGGCGACGACGGCGGCTCGATCTTCGAGGCGATCCGCGCCGAACACGCCCGCACGGTCACCGAGGTCCTCGCGGTCACCGGCCAGGCCGAGCTGCTGGAGAACACCCCGACGCTGCGCCACACCCTCGAGGTCCGCGACGCCTACCTCGCCCCGCTGCACGCCCTGCAGGTCTCCCTGCTCGCGCGCGCCCGGGCCGCCGGGGAGGGCGCCGATCCCCTGCTGCGCCGGGCGCTGCTGCTGACGATCAACGGCATCGCCGCCGGCCTGCGCAACACCGGCTGACTCCACCCGGCCGGCCGCCGGACCGAACCACCCTCGCGCAGCTTCTCAATTGTCTTGGTTGACAACCTGTTGTGCGCTATCTACCGTCGGACGCATGAGCCGGCGCCTTCTCCTGGTATGCCGTGCCCACATCGACTTCCATCGCGTCGCGAGCGCGCTCTGTAGACCTCGCCGCTGATCCTTCCGAGTCTCAGGGCCAAGCCGCGCGCCGCGGTCGGCCGCGTGAGCCGGAACAGTCGGGACGGCGGGTCGGCTCCTGCCGTTGAGGCAGCCTGGCCGGAGCAAGCGTCGTTGATCGCCGCGCTTGTCGCGGCGCTCCTACCGGTCCGGCTACCGCCACGGGGCCCAAGGTCCGCTACGACTCCCCTCCCACCCAGCCGACCCGCCGGCCGTGGTCGGCGACCACGGTCATCGTCACGCGCCGCGGTCACAGCGCGTCCGGGCGTGGCACCCGCGGGCCGCCGGTGGGACCCTGCCCCGGTCATCCACCCGAGACGCCGCCACGGTGCGCGCCTCGGCACGCCTCACGCCCGCGCCGCGGAACGGCCGCACGTGGCCCGGCTGTGACGCGAGGAGGTTCCCCGTGTCCGTCCAGCGCAGCGTGTCCGTCCGCAACGAGGTGGGTCTGCGCGGCGAGCCGCCGACCACCCGCGCCCCGCGCACCCGGCCCTCCGGCCGCGGGGGCGCCCCCGGAGCAGGCACGGCGCCGTCAGCCGGCCCGGCAGAGGCCGCTTCGACCGGCAGCGGTCCGGCGGAGGCCGGTCCGACCCGCGGTGGGTCGACCGGCAGTGGGTCGACCGGCAGTGGCATCGGCTCCGGCGCTGCGGCGGCGATCCTGCGGACGGTGCTCGACCACGGGCCGGTCGCCCGCACGGCGATCGGGCGGGCCACGGGGCTCAGCCCGGCGGCGGTGTCACGGCAGACCGCGGGGCTGATCTCGCTGGGCCTGCTGCGCGAGCTCCCGGCGAGCTCGCTGTCCCCGCGGGTGGGGCGCCCGCATGTGCCGCTCGACGTCGACACCCGGCGCCATCTCGCCTGCGGCGTGCACATCGCGGTCCCGTTCGTGACCTTCAGCGTGGTCGACCTGCGCGGCCAGGTGGTCGCCCGGGAGCAGCGGCCGCGGGAGGGAGACGCCATGGCCGTCCTCCAGATGATCATCCGGCACCTGCCCGGCTTCCTCGCTCGGCACGCCACCGGAAGCCGGGTGCTGGGGCTGGGCGTGGTCACCGGCGGTCGGGTCGNCCCCGAGCTCGGCCTGGTGGTCGAGCACGAGCCACTGGACTGGCGGGACGTGCCGGTGCGCGCCGTGCTGGCGGCGGCCACCGGGTTGCCGGTGCACGTCGACGGGCACGCCCGGGCACTGGCGCAGGCGGAGATCCTCTTCGGCGACCCGCGTGCCCGGCGCAGCCTGCTGCACCTGTTCGTGGGCAACGTCGCCGACGCCGCGTTCGCCACCGACGGCTCGGTGCACATCGGCCCCAACTCGGCCGCCGGCGGCATCGCCCACCTGCGGCTCGCCGACAGCGACGCGCCCTGCCGATGCGGCCGGTCCGGCTGCGTGCAGGCGACCCTGTCCGAACGCACGCTGCTACGGCACGCCGTGGGCGAGGGGATCATCTCCCGGCCGGACCTGCAGGACCTGCTGGCCACGGCCCTCGGCGGCGACCGTCGCGCCGTGGCGCTCTTCCGCGACCGGCTGCGAGTGGTGGGACGGCTGATCGCTCTGCTCGTCGACATGATGGATCCGGAGATCGTCGTTCTCACCGAGGCCGCCACCCTGTTCCTGCCAGCCCTGCGGGCCGACCTGTTCGCCGAGATCTCCGCGTACTCCCGGGTGTGCGCCGAACCCGAACGGATGGTGCTGCCGAGCAGCTTCGGCCCCGACGTGCTCGCGGTCGCCGCGGGCGCGGCGGTGCTCGACGCGGTGCACCGCAGCCCGCACAGTCTGCTGGCCGGCCTGACGACGCCGCGGCCGGCCGCGGGGGCGGCTTCTACTCGCCGTCCGGCCACCCCGCTCACCCGCCGCGGCAATTAATTTCAGCGGAACGCAAAATATTGACGGCCCCATCGTTCATCACCGAAGATTGGTCCGTGAACAACATCGGACGCAGCGGCGGGGGNATTTCTCCGCCTCCCGGCCCGTGTTGTCGCCGATGTTGACGCTGGATATCCTCCACCGTACCGAGCGGAGATCCAGGCAGGCTCGCGTCGAGGATGCCGCTACTGCCATCCTCCCCTGCATTTCCGGCTGCTCCGTCGGCCACCCCTGAAACAAGGACGCCGCCTCGGCCGTCGCCGATTCCGGCCGATTTCGGCTGCCCTGAAGGCGTGCAGCCAAAGACCTGGGTCGGCAGCGCGCGAAAACATCGGATGCCCCATTCCCAGCTTCATCCATTCCTTTTCCCGCCCTGGAGGAACTGCAGGATGACCAGCATCACACCCACCGCCCTGGGCATCGACGTCCGCCCGCTCTCCGGCCACACGGGGGCCGAGATCCACGGAATCGACCTGCGCGAGGAGCTCGACGACGCGACCGTGGCGGAGATCCGTTCGGCGCTGCACCAGTGGAAGGTGGTCTTCTTTCGGGACCAGCACATCGACCACGCCCAGCAGGTCGCGTTCGGGCGTCGGTTCGGCCGACTGACGCCGGCGCACCCGCACGAGGAGGCGCCGCCGGCCGGCTTCCCGGAGATCCTGCCGATCGACAGCCGCCGATACGCGAAGGTCTTCGGCAAGCGGAAGGCCACCTACGACAACGGCTGGCACACCGACGTCACCGCCCTGGTGAACCCGCCCACCGCGTCGATCCTGCGCGGCGACGTCATCCCCCCGTACGGCGGGGACACCGCGTGGACGAACCTGGTGGCGGCCTACCAGGGGCTCCCCGAGCCGCTGCGGAACCTGGCGGACGGCCTGCGCGCCCGGCACAGCTTCGGGAACTTCCCCAGCGACAGCGAGTACGGCCGCAGAGTGGCCGCCAATCCGCTGGTGGCAATCCACCCGGTGGTGCGGGTGCACCCCGAGACCGGCGAGCGGGCGTTGTTTGTCAGCCCGAGCTTCACCGCGAAGGACGGCGAGATCATCGGCTTCTCGCCGAAGCAGAGCCGGCAGATCCTCGACGTTTTCTACGACCAGATCTCCCGCTCCGAGTTCACCGTGCGGTTCAAGTGGAACCAGGGCGACGTCGCGTTCTGGGACAACCGGGCGACCGCTCATCTGGGGCCGTCCGACCTCGGCCACCTCGACTTCGACCGGGTGCTGTACCGGGTGACCATCGAGGGCGACATCCCGGTCGGCGTGGACGGTCGAGAGTCGGAACTCGTCGCCGGCGAGCCTTTCCTCGGTACCTGACGAGACTGAACCGGCGGGCCCGCAGGGCCTGACCGACGGTCCGCAGCCGAGGGCCGAGACCCCCCGAGGGCCAAGAAATCCGCCGAGAGCCGCGAGGGCCGTCTCCCTCGCGGCTTTCGGGCGCACGCCGGACGGCCGCCGACCACCGGCCGGGTTTGACCGACCAGCCGAGTTTAACCGACCAGCCGGGTCTGACCGACCAGCCGGGTCTGACCGACCGACAGGGAGATCTCCATGCATCATCGACGACCGTGGGCGCGGCGTCCTTCCCTCCTGACCGCCGGACTCGCCGTGCTCATCGCGGTGGTCCTGGCCGCCTGCGGCAGCGGCGGCGGGGACGGCGCGCGGGCGGCGGCCGGCGACCAGCGGGTGACGCTGCGGATCGGCGACCAGAGCAAGACCCTGGAGCTGCCGCTGACGCTGTCCGGCGCGGCCAGGGGCGCCCCGTACGGTCTGGCCTACAGCACGTTCGCCGACGGGCCGCACATGAATGCCGCCTTCAGCGCGGGGCGCCTCGACGTCGGCTACATGGGTGACACGCCGGTGCTGTTCGCGAACGCCGCGAACGCCGGTGTCGTGGCGATCTCCGTCGCCGAGAACCCGGTGAACAGTCAGACGATCATCGCGAGAGCCGGCTCCGGGATCCGCACGCCGGCTGATCTGCGCGGCCGGCGGGTCGCGTTCACCCTCGGCACGTCGCTGCACGGCTACCTGCTCAACCAGCTCGACGGCGCCGGCCTGAACCAGGACGACATCAGCCCGGTCAATGTGCCCGTCACCAGCCTGACCTCGACGCTGGCCTCCGGCAAGGTCGACGCGATCGTCTACACCCGGCAGTACACGGCCGCCGTCGCCAGGCAGGCTCCCGGCTCCTACGAGATCCAGACCCGTCCGCTGCCGCAGTACTCGGTGCTGCTCGCGTCGAAGTCGGCGCTGAAGAACCCGGCGAAACGCGCCGCGATCCAGGACTTCGTCCTGCGGCTGGCACGGGCCTGGTCCTGGCCGAAGGCAAACGCCGCCGTCTGGGTCCAGAAGTACTACGTCGACCAGCTCAAGCAGGATCCGGTCGCCTCGCGCAAGTACTTCGACTCGCTGCCCGAGGCCCGCTACCGGCCGGTCTCCCCCGCCTTCGTGGCCAGCCAGCGGGTGCAGGCCCGGCTGCTGGGCAGCGTCGGTGAGCTGCCGAAGTCCCTCGACGTCGACGACGAGCTCGATCCCGCGTTCACCGGCGAGCTGACCGCGGCCTTCGCGAAG
Organism: Frankia torreyi; assembly: GCF_000948395.1. Taxonomy (GTDB): domain Bacteria; phylum Actinomycetota; class Actinomycetes; order Frankiales; family Frankiaceae; genus Frankia; species Frankia torreyi. The sequence continues at coordinate 7,994 of NZ_JYFN01000094.1, forward strand.
GCGTTCCCCGCAACCTGAGTGGGCCGCAATGCGACTCCGCGCGACCGCCTGCGCGGCGGTCGAACAGAGCCGGTACTGGGACAGGTTCATCTCCTTGGAAAGGCAGGTCAACCCGTGACCAGCAAGGGACGGCGTCTCCTCCCCGCCGTGAACGGCGCAGTCTCCACGCCGCAAGCCCGATGACCGAACGCATCTCGCACCACGACGTAGCCGGGCAGCACGCGACGTCCCCCGGTCCGCTCGCGGCCGAACCTTCGACGACCGCAGCCGAACCGGCGGGACGGTCCCAGGTAGTCCTGGTGGACCTCACCGCCGGGCGGCGCCGCACCACCAGGCGGCGTCGGGTGCCGACGGAGGTGCGCCGCTTCCTCGGCCCGGCGCTGCTGTTCGCACTGTGGTGGGCCGTGACGGGGCTCGACCTCGTCAGCGATCGCGCGCTGGCCTCGCCCGCGGCCGTCCTCGACGCGGCCCGCGAGCTGTGGCGCAACGGAGACCTCGTCGACAGTCTCGGCGCCTCCCTGTACCGGGTGGGGGCCGGCGTGCTGTTCGGCGTCGGCATCGGGCTGGCGCTCGCCATCATCGCCGGCTTCTTCCGGACGGCCTCGGACGTCGTCGACTCGGCGATGAACTTCCTGCGCACGATCCCGGTCATCGCCCTGCTGCCGCTGATCATCGTGTGGATCGGGATCGGCGAGAGCGCCAAGATCTTTCTGATTACCGTCGGCGTCGCGTTCCCCATCTACATGAACACCTACGCGGCGATCCGCGGCGTCGACGCCCGGCTCGTGGAGGCCGGGCAGACCTTCGGGCTGGGCCGGTTCGGGCTGGTGCGTTCGGTCATCGTGCCGGGGGCCGCGCCGGGCTTCCTCGTCGGGCTGCGCTGGGCGCTCGGCGTCGCCTGGCTGCTGCTGGTGTTCGCCGAGCAGGTCAACACCGACTCCGGCCTCGGCTATCTGCTCAACAGCGCGCAGTCCTGGAACCGCACCGACATCATCGTGCTCTGCCTGGTCGTCTACGGAATCCTCGGGCTGGTCAGCGACGGCCTGGTCCGCCTCTTGGAAAGGACGCTGCTGTCATGGCGCCGCAGCTTCGACGGAACGTGAGCACGCAGGATCCGCAGCACCCGGCGTACGCGGCGGCGGCGGATCCTGCGCCGGGGGCGGGCGGCGGGGTCGCCGTCCTCGCTCGAGCCGACACCGAGAGCTCCAGGAACGCCGAGGAAGCCCGTCGCAGGGACGCCGGCACCGTGGACGCCAGCACCGTGGACGCCGGCACCGTGGACGCCGGCACCGTGAGCGTTAGCACCGTGGATGCCGGCAGAGGGACCGCCGGCGGAGGGGCTGCGAGCGGGGTCGCGGTGCGCGTCCGCGGGCTGCGGCGCGTCTTCGGCGAGCAGGTGGTGCTCGACGGGCTCGATCTGACGATCACGCCGGGCGAGTTCGTCGCCCTGCTCGGCCGCAGCGGGTCGGGGAAGAGCACGCTGATCCGGATCCTGGGCGGCTTCGACGATGGTGTGGAGGGCGAGGTGCTGGCCGCCCGGCGGCGCTCGGTCGTCTTCCAGGAGGCGCGGCTGCTGCCGTGGAAGCGGGTCCTGCCGAACGTCACGCTCGGCCTGGCCGGCCGGGACATCGCCGAACGCGGCCGCGTGGCGCTCGCGGAGGTCGGTCTGGCCGGTCGGGAACGGTCGTGGCCGGCGACGCTGTCCGGCGGCGAGGCTCAACGGGTGGCGCTGGCGCGGGCGCTCGTGCGGGAACCGGATCTGCTCATGCTCGACGAACCGTTCGGCGCTCTCGACGCCCTGACCCGGATCCGGATGCATGCCCTGCTCCAACACCTGTGCCGGCGGCACCAGCCGGCGGTGCTGTTCGTGACGCACGACGTCGACGAGGCGATCCTGCTCGCCGACCGGGTGCTCGTGCTCACCGAGGGCCGGTTCTCCCTGGACGTCCCGGTGGAGGTGGCATCACCGCGCCGACGGGCCGACCCCGCCTTCGACCGGCTGCGCGCCACGCTGCTCGCCGAGCTGGGCGTGGACGACCTGGCGGCGGGCACCCACTGACGCCTCCGTGCGGTCGGGCCGCACCACACCGCCCGGCCGCACCACACCGCTGTCGCCGCGGCCGTTCGCGCAGAAACCACCATCGGGCGGATCGTGCGGCCGATGGATCGGCCGGACGATCGGCCGCCACGCCGTCTGAGTGATCGGACGGGTGCGAGGCGGCTCCGAATGCGGCGGATCATCGTCGTCCCCGCACTAAACTCTGATGCCGTGACGGGTCAGGGCGGTCCGCGGGGCAGGGGAGGGGCTCCGGCGGCCATGCCGCCGCCCGAGGAGCCCACGACCGGCACCGGCACCAGCACCGGCGTGGGGGCCGTGCCGCGCCCGCCGGCCGGATGGGCCGCAACCCGCGGCGGGCGGATCGCCCGGACCACGGTGGCGTCACTGCTGACTGTCGGGTTGGCGGTGGCCGCGCACGTCCTCGCCTGCGGCAGGGCGCCGGCCGTCGCGGTCGCGCTGGTGGGGATCGTCCTGGTGATGCGCGTCTGCTGGGGCGTGTCGGAACGCCGGGCGTCGATGCCCCGGCTGGTCGGGCTGGTGCTCGCCGTCCAGGCGTGCCTGCACGTGGCCTTCGGGCTGTCCGCCCCCGCCGGCCATGCCGGCATGGCCGGCGAGGGAAACCACGTGGGGCTCACGGCGGCGTCGCCGGTGGACCTGGTGCCCGGCGGGGCGGCGATGCTCGGCCTGCACCTGACCGCCGCGCTGCTTCTCGCCGGGTGGCTCGCGCTCGGCGAGCGCCTGCTCTGGCAGGCCGCGCGCGGGGCGGTGCGGGTGGCCCGCCGCGCGGTGGACCGGCTGCACCGCCCGCGACCGGGCGACGGTGTGCCCGCAACGGTCGCGAGCCCGCGATTTCCCGCCCCCTCCGGGCCGCCTGGCATGGCGTGCTCGCTGTGGCTTCGGCATGTGGTGGTGCGGCGCGGGCCGCCACGCCTCGCGGCCTGACCCACCGCCGCCCGTCGCGGCGCACAGGATCCGTTTCGTAGCACCGGTCTCCAGGACTCGGAGCAACCATGTCACGCTCATTTCCGGCACTTTCCGCCTCGAATCCGTCGCTGCCGGCGGCTCGCACCTCGATGAGCCGCACCGGCCGGGCAACCACGATCAGCCCGGCAACCACGATCGGCTCGGCGACCACCTTCGGTGCAGCGACCACAACCAGCCCGGCGACCACAGCAGGCCCAGCAACCACGGCAGGCCCAGCAACCACGGCAGGCCCAGCAACCACCACCGGCCCGGCGACGACAGGAGCGGTCAGATCGACCGCCGCCCCCACCGTGGCGCGGCCGTCGGCCGGCTCGGCCGGGACGGTCATGGCAGCGCCGGCTGCCTCCGCCGTGCCCCAGCCCAAGAGGGCGGCCGGGGATCTGGAGCGGGCCGTCCTGACCCTGCTGTGGTCGGCCGACGAGCCGTTGATGCCCTTCCAGGTCCAGCAACGCCTCGGCGCCGGTCTCGCGCAGAGCACGATCGCGACGACCCTGCTGCGGCTGGTGAACAAGGGGATGGTCCAGCGGGCGCCGCGGGGAAGGGGTTTCGCCTACCGTCCCCTGCGGCGGGCCGCCGACCACGCGGCGGGGCAGATGCTCGACTTCCTGCTTCGCGGCGAGAATCCCGACAGCGTCCTGCGAAGCTTCGCCCGCCGACTCTCCACCGATCAGCGCGATGTCCTTCTCCGCGCGCTGACCTGATCAGCGGCGGATTCGCCTACGGCGTCGCGGCCGGGTCCTCGCCGGCGGGGTCCTCGCCGGCGAGCTGGGCGGTGATGCGGTCGAGCGCGGCGAGGTCGGCCGTGTCGAGTGCGACGAGCGCCGCGGGCGGCCGGTTGAGCATGTCGTCGGCGAGGCGGGCCGCCGTCCGGCCGGAGGCGGTCAGCTCGACGAGCTTCGAGCGCCGGTCGTCCGGGTGCACGGTGCGTTCGGCCAGGCCGCGCCGTTCCAGCTCGTGAACGGTCAGGGTGGTGTAGGGGCGGTCGATCGACAGGGCGGCGGCGAGTTCGCCCAGCGTCAGTGGCCCGGCCTGTAGCGCCAGGAGCGCCTTGACCCGGATGAAGCTGAGATCGAGCGCCTCGCAGACCTCTCGCCGGCGCTCGTTGCGATCGACCACGACCGCCCGGATCCGCCGCCACACCCGAGCCGCCCGCGCTGACCTCTCCGCCCGCCCGGCCAGCACCGCCGCCCCGGAGCACGCGCCTGCCTCGGTCGGCCCGGCTGCCTCGCCTGGGCCGGGCGCATGGGCCGGGCGGGACGGCTCGGACAGCACGGGCCGCCCGACGGAGACGCCGACGGGCGCGGGCGTCGGGCCCGTCGGGTCGGCCACCGCCGCAGCGGTCAGCGCGGGAGCGCGCCGGTCAGCGCGTGGGAGCGAACTCATCGTGACCATCCTGCCCGGAGGAACCGTGGGACCGAGACCGGGCCGCGGCGCCGGCGCGCCCCACCCCGGACCGCCGCCGGAAAGCGCCCTGCCGCCCGACGGGGCGGCCGGCACGGCGCTCGTCGCTCCCGCCAACCCCCGCCGCCGCGGGCCGCACCGGACGCCGGTGCCGCCCGCCCCCCTGGGTGTCCCCGGGGCGCGGACCGGCCGCGGCCGGTCCGTCGCCCTCGGTCTGCCTCGCCGACGCGGCGTCCCGGGCAGCCGGCGTCCGACGGGCATCGGCATCGGCATCGGCATCGGCGACAGAACCAGCGGCACCAGCGGCATCAGCGGCATCAGCGGCGAGCCGGGCGGCGGTGCGCTGCGCGGTGCCGCGCGCCCAGGTACCGGTGCTCGCGGCTCCGAGCAGCAGCACGCCCGCTCCGCACAGCACGATGGTCCACCAGCCGACGGCACTGGTCGGGTCGACGACCCCGGCGCGGCCGGCGACGCGCGCCGCGGCGAGCGACCCGATGACCGCGACGCCGAGGGACTGCCCGACCTGGCGACTCGTCGAGGCGATGCCAGCGGCCACCCCGGCCTGGGACTGCGGCATGCCGGTCACGGCCGTGTTGGTGATCGGCGCGTTGACCATGCCGAATCCTAGCCCGACGAGCACATACGCCGACACGAGCCAGGGTATCGAGGTGCTCACACCCAGCCCGGTCAGCATCACGCTGCCAGCCGTCATCGTCACACCCGCGATGAGCAGCGGCGTGCGGGCCCCACGACTGGCCACGAGCCGCCCGGCGATCGGCGCGGACACCACCGTCATCCCGGCCATCGGCAGGGTGGTGATCCCGGCGAGCAGCGGCGAGTAGCCCCGGACCTCCTGCAGGTACAACGTGTTGAGGAACAGGAAGCCGGCCAGCGCGGCGAAGGCGAACACGGCGATGCCGGTCGCCCCGGCGAACGGCGCCGCCCGGAAGAAGCGGACGTCCAGCAACGGTTCGGCGCGGCGGCCTTCGTAGCGGACGAGCACGGCCGCCCCCACCGCCGACACCGCGAACAGCGCCAGCGTCCGGGCGGCGAGCCAGCCCGCCGACGGGGCCTCGATGATCCCGTAGGTCAGTGCGGCCAGGACGGCGATCACCAGGGCCTGCCCCACCGGGTCGAACCGGCGGGCCCGCGCCGCGCGCGACTCCGGGACGAACAGGCCCGCGAGCACCAGCGCCGCGACGCCGACGGGGACGTTGACCCAGAAGATCGCCCGCCAGCTCACCGACTCGACGAGCGTCCCGCCGAGCACCGGTCCCAGCGCCATGCTGACGCCGATCACTGCGCCCCACACCCCGATCGCCCGGGCCCGTTCCCGCGAGTCGGTGAAGGTGTTGCTGATGATCGACATGGCGACCGGGTTCAGCATCGACCCGCCGACCGCCTGCACCATCCGGAAGGCGATCAACCAGGTCAGGCTCGGCGCGAGGCTGCACAGCAGCGACCCGAGGGTGAACAGGACCAGCCCGGTCTGGAAGACCCGGCGACGGCCGAGCCGGTCTCCCGTCGACCCGCCGAGCATGAGCAGGCTGGCCAGGACCAGCGTGTAGGCGTCGATCGTCCATTGCAGGCCGGAGGCGGAGGCGTGCAGGTCGCGGCGCAACGACGGCAGCGCGACGTTCACGATCGTGTTGTCGAGCCCGACGATGAACAGGCTCATACAGCAGATCGCCAGGACGAGTAGTCGCCGTCCCCGGGTCAGGTCGGACATCGGCAGCTCCCCAGCGAGCGGCGTGGCCGGCACCGACGGCACTGTGCGGCGGCCGAGCCTGACCACGCCCCCGGATAGTTGTAAATCAACAATTTTTAGCCTACTACAACGGTCTCGCGGTGCGCCCGGCACCGCCGCCCGTCCTGCCCGCCGCGACGAGATCGGCGAAGCACGGGGAGTTGCTGGCGGCCGATGACGAGGGCGAGCCCATGGGACCGTCACCAACCTCCAGCACTTCCCCATCGCTATACGGTCCCGACCCCTCCGACCACCGGGCCGATCGGCGTCACCCCGGCTCGCGCCGGGCCGTGAGCAGGAGGCGGCCGGCGCCCAGGGTGAAGGGCGTGCCGTCCGGGCCGGCATAGCGTCGGATGTCGGTGAACCCGGCGTCCGTCAGCAGGTCGCCCAGATGGGCGCTCGTGTAGATGTGGTGCAGCGCGGTGGCGTCGAGCCGCCGGGCCCCCTGGATGAAGCGGTAGCGGCTGATCAGCCGGCTCGCCGCGACGTCGTACTCGGTGGTCGTCTCCACGGTGATGTCGCCGGTCCGCATGGTGCGCGGCGCCCCGGTGAAGCCGGGCAGGATCGACTCGGCCGTCGCACCGAAGTCGACGACCAGCCCGCCACCCGGGCGGACAGCCCGGCCGAGCGCCGCAGCGAAGGCGCGGGTGCCGGCCAGATCCAGGTAGCCGAAGCTGTTGCCCAGGCAGACCGCGGCGTCGAAGACGCCGAACCGGCCGATGTCGCGCATGTCGCCGTGTTCGAACGCCACCGCCTGCCTGACGACCCGCGCCGCACGCTGGGCGTGGGCGATGGCCTCCGTGGACAGGTCGACCCCGGTCACCCGGTGGCCGCGCGCGGCGAGGGCGAGGCTGTGCCGGCCGCTGCCGCACGGGACGTCCAGGATCCGCGAATCGTCCGGCAGACCGAGCCTGGCCTCGACGAAGTCGATGTCGGCCGCGGTCCATTCCGGTGAGGCGGCGCGCCGCCAGAACTCGTTGGGAAGGTCGGTGAAGAAGTCCGCGTACCACGCGGACGGGATGTGTGCGGATGGGCTGTATGTGGACGGAGTGTGCTCGGACAACGCAGGATGCTCCCGATTGAGGTACCTCGACAGGACGTTGCTGTCGCGGGGCACCGGGAGAAGGACAGCCGCGCGCGGTCAGCCCGACGGCGGACGGCAGTGCTCCGCGGACGGGCTGTGCGCCGCGGAACGGCCCGAGGCCGGCGCGGCGCTGCGCGTGACCGCCGCCGGACCGGGCTGGCCGGGCGATCACCGGTGACCCGGGACGGGGCCCGGGGCAGCCATGGCATCCTCCATGTTTGCCGCCGGGCCGTGGCCCGACGGGTCTACGGGCAAGGCTAGGCCGGCCGGTCCGGGCCGGCAACGGGTTTTCCGCCCCCGGCCCTGGCCGCGCCTACCCGGCTGGGATCCAAGCCGGCGCACGCCCGTATCCTCAGTGCGGGTCGAATCGGGATCGGGAGGGCACTGCGGTGTTACCCCTGCGTCCCGACGATCCGGAGCTGATCGGCGACTACCGGCTGTTGCAGCGGCTCGGCGCCGGCGGCATGGGTCGGGTGTACCTCGGCCGCAGCCCAGGCGGGCGCACCGTGGCAATCAAGGTGATCCGATCCGAGTTCGCCGACGACCCGCAGTTCCGCCAGCGGTTCCGGCGCGAGGTCGACGCGGCCCGTCGGGTGGGCGGGGCGTGGACCGCCCCGGTGCTCGACGCCGACCCCGACGCCGAGCAGCCCTGGCTGGTCACCACCTTCGTGCCCGGTCCGTCGCTGCATGAGGCCGTCCGCGCCCACGGCCCGCTGCCAGCCCGCACCGTCCGGGCCCTCGGCGCGGGTCTGGCCGAGGCGTTGATCGCCGTGCACGGCGCGGGCCTGGTGCACCGGGACCTCAAGCCGTCCAACGTGCTGCTGAGCCTGGACGGTCCGCGGGTCATCGACTTCGGCATCTCACGGGCGGTCGATGCGACCACGCTGACGCACACCGGGGCGGCGATCGGCTCGCCGGCGTTCATGGCGCCCGAGCAGATCAGGACCGGGGACGTCGGGCCGGCCAGCGACGTCTTCGCCCTCGGCGCGGTGCTCGTGCACGCCGCGACCGGCGCCGGCCCGTTCCAGGCCACCACCGTGCCGGCGATGATGTACGCCGTCCTGTCCCGGGAGCCGGACCTGGCCGCCGTGCCGGCCGACCTGCGCGACCTGATCGGCGCCTGCCTGCGCAAGGCCCCCGGCGAGCGCCCCTCCCCCGCCGCGGTGCTGGCGGCGCTGGCGCCCGCCGGTGGCGCGGCCGGGCTGATCGCCGCCGGCTGGCTGCCCGCGACACTCGTCACCGCCCTGAGCCGCCGCGCCGTCGCCCTGCTCGACCTCGACGCCCCGACCCGCCCGCCCCCGCCGCAGGGCCTGTCCGGCACCGGGTCACCGCATGCGGCTGGCACTCCGAACCACCCCGAGCCGCCGCCCACCAGCACCGGCCCGGACGCGAGCCACGGACCGTGGCCGGATCGCGGCCGCACCCGCACCGTCCCCTCCGACCCGCGCGGGTATCCGCCTCCTGGCACCACCCCGCCGCCCGATCCGTACCGACCACTCGGTAACACCCCGCCACCCGACGGCTTTCCAGCACCCAGTGCCCTCCCGCCACCCGGCACACCCTCGCGCCCCGGCACCGGCTCGATGCCCGGGCCCCGGCCGGGTCAGGACCTGCCGTGGCCGCCGGCCGCGCCCAGGCAGCCGGCGACGCCACGCCGACGGTCTCGCGTCCTCGCGGTCCTCGCGGCCGCGGCCGCCGTCGGTCTGGCTCTGGTCGCCCTGGCCGTGGTGCTGATCGTCGATCGTGGCTTCGGCGGCGGCTCCGACGGCGGCACCGCCACTGCCGGCGGTGCCCGCGCGGGTTCCACGTCCGGCGCAACCGCGGGCGCGGCATCGGGGGCGGGGGCGGGGGCGGGGGCGGGGGCGGGGGCGGTCGGC
>NZ_JYFN01000095.1 GCF_000948395.1 Frankia torreyi
TGGGTCCGCCTGCCCTACCCCGCCGAAGGCACCTGCACCACCGTCAAACTCCTGGTCAACGGCCACACCGAAGAGTTCCGCATCCGAGCCAGCAACGGCAACGGCGAAGCCGACTACTCCAACACCGCCACCGCCGTTCCAGGTTCCTAGCCTCACGGTGTTCCGTGGTACCGCGCCAGCCCGGGAGGGTGCGGCCGGCTATCCGACGCGCACCAGCGCGACGATGGAGTCGGTTGTCGTGCCGGGCTGGCCCTCCGGACCTCTGACCTGACGTGCCACGACGTCAGCCCGTTCGGTCCGCCACTGCGCGGCGGGCAGGTCGAGGTCGGCGAGCACCTCCTCGGGGGTGGGAAGGTACAGCTCGGGGTCGTGTTCTGGACCATGATGGTCGGCCCACGGTGGCAGCTCGAGGTGACCGACGACGAGCAGCGTCCCGCCGGGGGCGACGTGCTCGGCCGCGGACCTCAGCACGGTCTCGCGTGGGAAAGCGACGGGAGAGTGCAGGAACTGCGCCGAGACGAGGTCGAAGCGCCCGTCGGGCAGGGTTCGGGTGAGGTCGTGGCGCTGCCAGTCGACGGCGCCGCCGACCCCGGCGGTCGCGGCCCGGTCGGCCGCTCGGGCCAGCGCGGTCGCCGAGATGTCGGCCGAGGTGACCTGCCAGCCCCGGCCCGCGAGCCAGATGGCGTCGCTGCCGTCACCGCAGCCGAGGTCGAGTGCGGTCCCTGGTTCGAGCCGCGCGGCGACGTCGACCAGGACCGGATTGGGATTGCCGCTCCAGAGCTGCTCGGCTTCGCGGTAGCGGGTCTCCCAGTACTGCTCGGCGTCGTACGCGTGCCGGTGGCCGGGTACCACCGCATCGTCCGTCTCGTTGTGCATGTCGGCTCTCTCCCGTCCGTCGCTCACCTGTGCGCGACAGTCCGCCGAGAACCTGAGTTTGCCAAGGATCTTTGCCGCAGTGGCAATACGAGTGGCTCTACGTGCTGTCCGGCCGGCTGCGCCTGTTGCTCGGCGAGCACGACGTCGAACTCGTGGCCGGCGAGGTCGCCGAGTTCGACACCCATGTCCCGCACGCGTTCGCCAACACCGGCGAGAAGCCCGTCGAGCTGCTCAGCCTGTGCGGAAGCGACACTCGACCACGACAGCAGAACACCTGCCGCCACCTTCCGAGAACCGACCGGTTGCATCCTGAGCCGCAAGTTTGTCGACGGAATGATCGAGATGCGCGGGAACTCCAGGAAGAAACAGCCCAGAATCGCCGGCATGATTCTTTTTCTCACGCTCCCGATAACATCCTTCGAGGTTTTCGTATTCGACGATGTTAGGTCAGCCGTCACGGCAGGGGCTCCGGAGTTCTTACATGTAGTTTGATCTTGAGCGCGGCCGAATCGCCGGCCGAGAGGAGGTGCACAGACCCCTGGCGACAGAGAGTCGAGGCCGGCGGGACGATGCGGGGTGTGAGCCGACGGATCAACGAGATCGTTTTCGACTGCGCCGACCCGGCGGCCCTGGCGCAGTTCTGGTCCGCGCTGCTGGGCGCGCCGGCGCACGTCCGCGACCCGGACTGGGCCACGGTGGCCGCCGACCCGGTGCTGATCGCGTTCCAGCGGGTACCGGAGGGCAAGCAGTCGCCGAAGAACCGGCTACACCTCGACGTCGAGGACGTTGACCTGCTCGGCGCCGCCGCGGCGGCGGAGGCCCTCGGCGCCACCCGTCTCGGCGACGTGATCGAGGACGGCACCGGCGGCTTCGTCGTCATGGCCGACCCGGAGGGCAACGAGTTCTGCTTCGTCACCGGCTGACGTCGGCAACGGCCACGCGACCGCACGCCTGCGGCCTCCCCTCCGTCCCCGCGGGCACGGACCGCGGCCGGTCGAGTCGGGCGAGACGTCCGACCTGGGCGTAGCGGAGCCCACTCGGTGCGTGGAGCAAACCCGAGCAGTCCTGACTGTCGCGGCGTATAGCGTCGAACCCGTCGCGACGGCGCGAAACCTCGGGGTGGCTCTCCGCCGGCTCCGGCGCCGCTCGTCGGCGGCGCAGGAGAGGACGCGCGATGTTCCCGCTGGGGATGCTGTCGGGCTTGGCCGTACTCACCGCGGCGGCGGTGGTCGCCGCGGTGTTCTGGTCGGCGGGCTGGTGGGTGGCGGTCGCGGTGTTCGCCGCGTTGCTGGCGCTCGCGGTCCACGACGTCGTCCAGCGCCGGCACGCGATCCTGCGCACCTACCCGGTGGCCGGGCACTTCCGCTTCCTGCTGGAGAGCATCCGTCCCGAGATCCAGCAGTATTTCGTCGAGCGCAACGTCGACGGCCGTCCGTTCGATCGGGAAATCCGCACAACCATCTACGAGCGGGCCAAGGGCATCCACAGCGATCAGGCGTTCGGCACCGAGCGGGACGTCAACGCCGTCGGCTACGAGTTCCTGCCCCACGCGGTGGTTCCGCTCCCCGTCGCACCGGACGCGCCGCCCCCGCGGGTGCGCGTCGGCGGGCCGGACTGCACCCAGCCGTACGACATCGCGCTGCTCAACGTCTCCGCGATGAGCTTCGGCTCGCTGTCCGGCAACGCGGTGCTGGCGATGAACCGCGGCGCCGCCGCCGGGGGGTTCGCCCACGACACCGGCGAGGGCGGGCTGACCGACCATCACCTGCGCCATGGCGCCGATCTCGTCTGGGAGATCGGCAGCGGCTACTTCGGCGCGCGCACCCGGGACGGTGACTTCGACCCGGCGATGTTCAAGGACAAGGCGGCGCTGCCGGCCGTGAAGATGGTGGAGCTCAAGCTGAGCCAGGGCGCGAAGCCGGGGCTCGGCGGCATCCTGCCGGCGGCGAAGGTCAGCGCCGAGATCGCCGCGGCCCGCGGCGTGCCCGCCGGGGTCACCTGCGAGAGCCCGCCCGCGCACCGGGTGTTCGCCACCCCGCGGGAGCTGGTGCTGTTCGTCGCGCGGATGCGGGAGCTCGCCGGCGGCAAGCCGACGGGGTTCAAGCTGTGCGTGGGGTCGCGCCGGGAGCTGCTCGCGATCTGCCGGGCCATGCTGGCCGAAGGCGTCACCCCGGACTTCATCGTCGTCGACGGCGCCGAGGGCGGCACCGGTGCCGCGCCGCTGGAATACGAGGACAACGTCGGCACCCCGCTCACCGAGGGACTGATCATGGTGCACAACGCGCTGGTCGGCGTCGGGCTGCGGGACCGGATCCGGATCGGGGTGAGCGGCAAGGTCGCCACCGGCGTGGACATCGTCAAGCGGCTCGCGCAGGGCGCGGACTACACCAACTCGGCCCGCGCGATGATGATGGCGGTCGGCTGCATCCAGGCGCTGCGCTGCCACACCAACACCTGCCCGACCGGGGTGGCCACCCAGGATCCGCGGCGCGCCCGCGCCCTCGACGTGGCGGACAAGGGCGAGCGGGTTCGCCGCTACCAGCAGGCCACGGTCGCCACCGCCGTGCAGCTCATGGCCTCGCTGGGCTGCGCGCACCCGGACGAGCTGCACCCCGGGATGCTGATGCGCCGGCTCACCCACACCGACACCCGCAGCTACGCCGAGCTCTTCACCTGGCTGGCACCCGGCGAGCTGCTCGCCGAGCCGCCGGCGGGCTGGGCCGCCGACTGGGCCGCGGCCGACCCCGACCACTTCCGGGCCTAGCAGTGGGCATCGAGCAACCAACGGGACAGGGAAACGATGACCGGACGAACGATCGTGATCACCGGGGCCAGCGACGGGATCGGCGCGGCGGCAGCCAGGCGCCTGTCGCGGGCGGGTGAATCGGTGGTCGTTGTGGGTCGTTCGCCCCAGAAGACGGCCGCGGTCGCCGCCGAACTGGGCGCCGACCACTTCGTGGCCGACTTCGCGGATCTGGCGCAGGTCCGCGCCCTCGCCGCCGAGCTGCTGGCGCGTTACCCGACGATCGACGTGCTGGCCAACAACGCCGGCGGCATCATGGCCCGCGAGCGCCAGCTCACCGTGGACGGCCATGAGCTGACCTTCCAGGTGAACCATCTGGCCCCCTTCCTGCTCACCACGCTGTTGCTGGACCGCCTCGTCGAGTCCCAGGCCCGCGTGCTGAACACGTCGAGCATCGGAAACAAGCTCCTGGGCAAGGTCGACATCGACGATCTCGACGCCGAGCGCACGTTCCGGGCCAGCAAGGCCTACGGCGACGCCAAGCTGGAGAACATCCTGTTCACCCGGGAACTGCACCGCCGCTACCACGAGCGGGGGATCTCGACGGCGGCCTTCCACCCGGGCGCCGTCGCCTCAAGCTTCTCCAGCGGGTCCGGCTCGCCGGTCATGCGCGTGTTCTACGGGTCTGCGCTGAAGCACGTGTTCCTGATCAGTCCGGACAAGGGCGCCGATCAACTGGTGTGGTTGGCGACGTCCAAGCCCGGTTCGGACTGGCAGTCGGGGCAGTACTACGTCAAGCGGAAGATCGGGTCGGCGAACAAGCAGGCCGACGACGCGGACCTGGCCCGCCAGCTGTGGGAGCGCAGCGAAGCCATGATCACCGAAGCCGCCTGATCGGACCGGTCCACCCCCACGGCAGAGTCGACCGGCATCGACCGACGACTCTCCTGCCTTCCGGAAGCCTCGGCGTCCGATCCGTCCCGCTGGGCAAGGTGGCGCCGTCCGCGGAAGGTCGGCGGAGTTTCGCCGTCGGGCCGGGGTGGTGTAGGCAGGGACCCCGACGTCGCCAGCGGGCTCGTGGACCCGGCCCGGGAGCTGGGAGCAGGGGGCCGAGAGGAGGCCGGATGGACGGCTTGCGGGTCGACAGCCCGGCCGGCCGCTGGGTGCTCGCGGCCACGGTGCTCGGCTCGGCGATCGCCTCGATCGACGCGACCGTGGTGGGTATCGCGCTGCCGGCGATCGGCCGTGACTTCGACGCCGGCCTGGCGTCGTTGCAGTGGGTGGTGACCGGATACACGCTGACCCTGGCCGGGTTGCTGCTGGTTGCCGGGGACCTCGGGGACCGCTACGGACGACGCCGGGTCTTCGCAATCGGCGTGGTGTGGTTCGTCGTCGCGTCGATGGGCGCCGCCGTGGCGCCGAATGCCCCGGTGCTCATCGGTTCCCGGGCGTTGCAGGGAGTGGGGGCGGCCCTGCTGACGCCGGGCAGCCTGGCGATCCTGGAGGCGAGCTTCGCGCCGCAGGACCGCAGCCGGGCGATCGGCACCTGGTCGGGGCTCAGCGGAGTAGCGACCGCGGTCGGTCCGTTCCTGGGCGGCTGGCTCGTCGAGGTCTGGTCGTGGCGGCTGATCTTCCTGATCAACCTGCCGGTGGCCGCCGTGGTCATCGTGCTGACCTGGCGGCACGTGCCCGAATCCCGCGACCCGCAGGTCGGTGGTCGGGTCGACGTGGGGGGCGGGGCGCTGGTCACCCTCGGCCTGGTCGGGTTGACCTACGGGCTCATCGAGGGTCCGGGGGCGGGCTGGGGCAAGCCGGCCGTACTCGTCGCTCTGGTCGGCGGCGCGCTGCTGCTGGCCGCCTTCGTCGGCCGGGAACGCCGGACATCGGCGCCGATGCTGCCGCTGGAGCTGTTCGCCGCCCGCCAGTTCGCCGCCACGAACCTGGTGACCTTCGCCGTGTACGCGGCGCTCGGCGGCGCCCTGTTCCTGCTGCCGATCCAGCTTCAGCAGGTCTGCGGCTACAGCGCGCTGCAGTCCGGCGTCGCGCTGCTGCCCGTGACGGTCATCATGCTGCTGCTGTCCGCCCGGTCCGGGGCGCTCGCCACCCGGATCGGTCCGCGGCTGCAGATGAGCGCCGGGCCGGTGCTCGTCGGGATGGGGCTGGCGCTGCTGAGCCGGGTCGAGGCGGCCGGCAGCTACCTGACCGAGGTCCTGCCCGCCGTGGCCGTGTTCGGCCTGGGCCTGGCCGTGACGGTGGCGCCGCTGACGGCGACCGCACTGGCGGCCGTGCCCGCGCGGCACGCCGGCATCGCCTCCGCGGTGAACAACGACGTGGCCCGCGCGGCCGGCCTGATCGCCGTCGCGGTCCTGCCGGCCGCCAGCGGCATCACCGGCGCGTCCTACCTGCGCCCGGCGGAGTTCTCCCACGGCTTCCACACCGCGGTGCTCCTCGCCGCGGGGCTGTGCGCGCTCGGCGGCATGATCGCCGCGCTGACCATCCGCAACCCGCCCCGACCAGCCGCAGCGGACGCGGCGACCCGGCCCACCGCACTGCCGGAACCGATCACCCCGGCTGCCCCGGTGCCGCGATGGAGCCACTGCTGCCTGGACGCGCCACCACTGCCAGACCCGCACCCGGGCGGGCCACGCTGACCCGTCGGGTCCCGACCTTCCGGACGCCGCAGGCCGCCTACCGAAAACTGTCGCTGGGGGTGGCTACGGTTCCGGGTGTGGGACGCACCGTCGGCGGACGGCCTGCACCGCCGTCATCAACCCGGTCATCGAAAAAGGTTCAACTCATTCCCCCATCACTCCGTTCCTGTGGTTCAACGACCAGGGCGAGCAGGCCACGGAATTTTACACGTCGATCTTCCCGCGCTCGCGCATCACCGACATCGCCCCGTTTCGGGCCGGGTAGCCCACGCCCGTGCACAGCTTTTCCTTCAGCGGTTCTATGGGTTCTTCGTCGCCGGTGCCCTCGACCTCAGTTTGTCGCCCGGCACACCGGGGAGACATCCGCGACGCGGTAGGCTCGCCGTTCCATGTCGGTGAGGTCGCGGGCTGCCAGTGCGCATGCGACGCGGGGCCAGTCGTGCTCGTCGGTGTTCCACGCCACGAGGAACCCGGACATCGCCGCCGACAGACGACCGCCGTCGGGACGGAACGAAAGTGATGTGACGACCTCACCAGCGCCCGGGTCGCGGGAAAACCGCAGTCCCGCGCCGAGCGGCCGGCTCTCGTCGAGGTTCCAAAGGATGACCGTGTGATCCTCGCTGCCAGAGGCGAGGCGTTGGCCGTCGCCCCGGAAGGCGAGACTCAGCACCTGATCGGTGTGCGCGAGCAGGCGGATCCTGACCGTGTGGCGTTGGATGTCCCACAGCAACACCGCGCTGTCGTCGCTACCCGAGGCGAGCGTGTCCCCGGCCGGGCTGAACGCCAGCGCAGAAACCCGTAGGTCGTGGCCGCCCGTCAGGCGCCCGAGTGACCGGCCTGAACCGATATCCCACAGGCCGATCGTGTGGTCCTCATAGCCGAGCGCGAGCCGGTCGCCCCTTGCTGTCACGGCCATCGAGGCCACTTGGCCGCCGGCAGGGAATGTTCGTCGCAGCCGGCCGGTTTCGAGGTCGAACACGGCCACCGTCGTCGGCGTCGTTATCACGATGTCGCGGGAGGCCACTGCGCCGCCGGTCACGGGACCGCGGAACACCCCCCCGCGCGCGACCGGCCTGCCATCTGGCAAGTGCCAGACCGTGAAGGCGGCGTCGGCACCCACGGCAACCAGGCGAGCGTCGTCTGTAGAGAAGGAGAGAGACACGATCCGGCCTGGCGGGTCGGGCAGCAGCAGCCGGGCGACCGCGTCGGCCCCGGTTCGCAGCACGACGTTGCCGCCGGCGTCTCCGGTCGCCAGCCACCGGCCGGAGGGGCTGTAGGCGGTGGCGGTAACCGCGGCCCGGTGTCCCGCCGGGGCGTCCGCGATCGCTGGCTGGCCGCGGATGTCCCAGACAACCGCGGTGCCGTCCGAGGCAAGGCCCGCGACGGTCCGCCGGTCCGGGGCGGCTGCGAGCGCCTGGACCGGGCCGCGGAAGCCGTCGACGGCGGTCGGGCCGAGTCCCGGCTCGCTCGGATCCCAGACGTCGACGAGGCCCTCGCTGGTCGCTCCCAACACGGCGTCGCGATGATCTGCCTCACCGGCTGACCGCGGTGGAACCATCGCGTAGGTCAGGGCGCTGAGGCCGCCGCTGCGGGACCACAGCGGTGCCGGGCGTTGGGCCCACGCTTCGACGTCCCAGAGCTGGATCGCGTCATCACCGATCGATGCTGCAATCGTGGCGCCGTCGGGGGCGATGCTCAGCGCTCGGATCGACTGGTCACCGAGGGACACCGGCGGCGCGTACAGATGGCCCTTCCAGTCCCAGAACGTGAGCCGGCCCTTGTCATCTCCGGCGACGACGAACCGCCCGAGAGGATCGGCGGCGAGCACGCAGACCCGGCCACCGCCGACGTCAACGGCGGGCGCGAGCGGCGCGCCGTCGACCGCCGACTGCAGATGCAGGATTCCGTCCCGACCACCGAGTGCGAGCATGCCGCCGTCGCGCGCAACCGCCGCAGATGTCAGATGCAATCCGCCGCCGGACCTGGCAAGGACGCGACCGGTTCGTCGGTCCCATCGGATGAACTCGCCGCTCTGGTCAACGGAGACCACCTCGGTGCCGTCCCCCCGGAAACCGAGCGTACTGATCACGGTGCTGTGGCCGGTGAGGCGGGGGCGGAGCTCCCGGCCCGAGGCGGTATCCCACAGCAGCACCGTGCCATCGGATGCTCCGGTAGCGAGCACGGTTCCGTCGGGCGAGTAGGCGAGTGCTCCGTCGACACCGACGTCAGACCGCAGGTAGCGCACGGGACCGGGGGCGTGGGCGACCCCGTCCAACAGGCTGGCCTCCACCGCAGGGTTCTCGGCCCGGCGCCGAGCCTCCAAACTCAACAGCAGGCTGAGATCCAGGTTCCGCCCACGAGTCTCGTTCGCAGACGCGGCGAGTTCCAACGCCCGCGCCGTGCGCTCGGCAGCCGCCGTACGGCGATACTGGACGTAGGCATAGGTTGCCATGGCGACGACGACGGTCAACAGCACCAGTGCGCCCGACAGGATGCGGTTGCGGCGCCGGAGGTTTTCGGCTCGACGGGCCTCGTCGGCCGCGTGGGCGTCGCGGCTGGCAACGCTCGCGTCGACATAGGCCCGTTCCGTCGCGGTGATCTCTGCCGGGTCCTCGGCCCACGTAAGGACGTCGTTAAGTCGCTTGCCCGTCAACAGCTCGGAGGCGTCCCAACCGCTGGCGACCCATTGAGTGGCCGCCGCGGCCAGGCGTTGGCGCTGACGACGCAGGTCGCGGTCGGCCGACAGCCAACCACGCAGCGTCGCCCAGCTACTGATCAGAACCTCGTGTGCAAGCTCGATGGTCTCGTCCTGGCGAGCTTGGTCATATCCGGTTGTCAGCAGGTTCTCGGCCAGTAGTGCATGGACGACGAGGCGTACCTCGTCGACGCTGTCGTGCCCGGTCACGAGGTCGTCAAGTACCCCTCGGCGGCGAGTGTCCTCCGCCGCGTCGTTCGCCCAGGTGAGTGCGGTCAACACCCGGCGAGCAATCGCGCGCCGCGGCAGGGGGAGGCGTTCCAGTGCCTGGTCGGCGTGCTGGCTCAACGCGCCGCGTACGCCTTTGATTTCAATGTATCCAGTGATGTCCAGCGGACCGGCGGGACGCCGGCGCCAGAGCTCGGCGAGCGCGTGCTCCATCAGGGGCAGCGGCGTGGCGAGGCCCCGTATGTCATCGAGGATTGCGGCGACAAGGTTGGGATCGAGACCGAGACCGACCCGGCGCGCAGGTTCAACAATCGCCGCACGAACGTCGTCGTCCGCCATCGGTCCGACGATCACCGATCGCTCAGCGATCCGACGGGCAAGGTCCGCGTGCTCCCAGGCGCGGTGCACGAAGTCCACCCGCATGACCAACAGCACCCACACCCTTCCGTCGGGCGCATCGGCGGCGCGGAGCAGTAGATCGGCGAACTGGCGGCGCTCATCCGCGTTCGGCGATCGGAAGACCTCCTCAAACTGGTCGACGACCCACACCATCCCAGCGTCGGGTGCCTCCGCAAGGGCCAATGCTCGGCTGTGTGGGATCAGAGCCTCGGGATTGCCTGCCAGGGCCTTCCGGATATCCATGGCGCTCCCGTTCGACCGCGCCGCGATCGTGGCCGCCAGTTCAGTCAGAGGATCCAGGCCCGGTCGGAGCACCTCGGCACGCCAGGCCCGGACATCGGAAACAATGGACGCTGCCAGCGCCGGCAGGACCCCGGCCTCGACGAGCGAGGACTTTCCGCTGCCGGATGCACCCAGCACGGCGGTGAACCTGTTCACCCGCATCTCTTCGAGGACTCGGCTGACCTCGAAGTCACGGCCAAAGAAATCGCCGGCATGACTCCGTTCAAAGGTACGCAGACCCCGGTACGGACAGCGGACTGGCTCCGGGACGTGGCGGCTTCTGCCCCGAATTGCGTTCAGAAGGTCGTCGAACCCGCTCGTCACGCCCCCGCGCATATCGACCCAGAGATGATTCCCGAGGAGTAATGGAAGTCTTTCCGGGCCGGCACCCTCCGGATACCCCTCAAGCAGGACCGCGAAGAATCTGAAGGTCGGATCGGATGAGGCTCGGTTGTGGGCGTAGGCGACCTCGTTCCGCACCCAGTAGCGAGGGCTCTCGTCGCTACTGACAAACACTGCGAGCGTGCGGGATGCGGTGAGTCCATCGATGATGTTGACCTGCCAGGGGTCACCGGGGGCGTTCTGAGCCTCGTCCATCCAGACTCGTATTCCGGCGACCATCAACCTATCTCTGATGTCCCGGACGATCCGCTGGTTGGCATGGCTATAGGAGAAGAATACGTCATAGATCGGCGCATTTTCCTCGAGCGAGGGAGCCGTGGACGGAACCATCCGGGCCGATCACCCCGCCCGGATGTTGATTTTGCGTGAGCGCTCGGTGATGCTGTTCTGGTTGCCGTTGTCGTTGACGCTGAAATATACCGTGCAGGTCCCGGCAGCGGCCAACGTTATCCTTCCTTTCAGGCCGTTCGCATCGCCGGTCGCGTGAGCTGCGTCGTTGAAGCTCCCCCCTCCGCCGTAGTAGGGAGCTTCCCCGTTGTAGTAGACTGAGGTGTAGTCCGCGCCGTTCGGCGCGCGCAGCGCGCATGGGCCCTCGACGCGCAGACTCCAGAGGCTTGAGCCGGTCTCCCGCCGCAGGGTAACGGGTATCGGGGCCTCGGACAGCGCCGCGGAGGTGGGCATGTCCCAGCTGTAGTCGGAGATCATGTTGTCGATCTCGAAAGTCATCCGCACGGGTGTAGCCGCGAGATAGTGGCTGTCGCCCTGCTGGCTCGCCTCGACAGTGCACGATCCCGGGCTTTTAACGATCACCGACGACCCCTCGATCGCTGTGCACGATACCCGTACCGCGCCCACATCCACCAGCCGGTAGTGGACCTGTAGCCCCGAGGACGCGGTCGCGTGCATCGGCACCCGCGCCCCTTCCCGCCACGCCTGCTTCGCTACCTGCGGAAACGTGATGCGCTGCGCGACCGGTACGCTTCCGCCTGATCCGGTCCCACCTTGCCCGGTCCCACCCGATCCGGTCCCACCTTGCCCGGTCCCACCCGATCCGGTTCTGGACGGATCTAAACCGGGACGAGCTCCCCCGGGCGTGAGCGGCCCCAGCGCCGTGGGGAAAATCGACGGTGTGGAGGATCCCGGTTCCCCGGGCGGGGCGACCGTCGAGTCCGAGCCGTTCTTGCCCTGAACCGAGGAGCCGCCGTTTCCGCATGCTCCACAGAGCGCAAGCAAGAGGGCTAGTAGTCCGTAGGCGAAAACCGCCGGGTGCACCGCAGACCATCGCCGCTCCGGCCGTCCACGGTCAACGACACCCGCTTCTCCTGGATGCCGTTTCAGGTCAAGGTGGTATCGAGCCGAGTATGGCGTTCCACGTTCCGGATTTATCTGGGCTATAATCTTTCCGCGAGCCGTTCGCAGGCCACCGCTCCTAAGGGGCCGCGGTGTGCGCCGACCCACGGAAAGGCGATTCATCGTCCGCTTCTCCAATCTTTTAGGATGCTCTCGGATTTCTACCGGCGGCTATACCGAACCAGGTTTAGGTGCCGCGGTATTCTCTAGAGCGAGAACTGTCGTGACCGCCATCCCAGATACTCCGATCTTGTGACTGCCCAGGCGATGCGCGTCGTTTTGAGGGCGCCAGATTTTGGCTACAGATCTTTAATTCACCGGGTCGGACTGGAGCGGATCCCGCTCGGTCCCGGTTCCACGAAAAACCTTGATCGTCGGCTGGGTTCGGGCCGAGGGCGGGGTTGCGAGCCGACCGGCAGCCGTCCGCAGGCCGGTCCGACACCGTCCCGATCTACCCAAGGAATACTTCGTCGCCACCGGATCGACCGCAGAGCCATCATCATGATCCATCAACCGGCATCACACTTTAAAGGCCAGTAGTCCTCGTCCAGGGCAAGAACCATGGAGAGGAGGACGTGTGCATCGAGGCGCGCGATGGGCGGGCGGGGTCCAAAGGTTCACTTCGGTGCTCACCGAGGCTGCCCGACCGTTGCCGGGAAAGCCATCAGAAAAAGCAATGTGTGCTGCATTTTTTGCAGACCCGCCAGTTGCTCTGTGTGCTCATCGTCAAATTCCCCCGCATGCTTTAACGCAGATGACTGATGCGTACGTGCCGGAAGTATCGCGTGTTCCGGACAGATGTGCAAGGGGTCTCGATGCCGAGGCAGGGGCACCGTCCGCTTGGAAGCAACGCCACCTAGCCCGGATCTTTCACGCCTCGGTCGAGGGTAATTGGGGCCTTCGAAGTTAACCGGGGTGGGCCGTGGGGCCTTCGTCCGATGGGTGACCGTGCGTGATGTTGGCTTGCTGTGTCCTTGTATGCCCGGCGTGGGATGCCGGCAGGCCGTGGCATGAAAAGGCCCACACCCCGGGCGATCTTGGTTGTTCTCACGCAATCAAGTGACCACGAGGTTAAGGGCTTGAACGATCACACGGGTGCCGCGACGTTGCTTGCGGACCTTGAGGGTCTGGCGGTGCGGCGGGTCGAGATGCTCGGGATCGACGATACCCGCCGGGGCCAAGGCGCGGTGGCGACCCACGGAACCCTGTACCTGAGACGGTGACGCCTCCCGAACCCGCGGGGAGCGAACCCGCCGCGCCCGCGCCCGCGCCACCCGAGCCGGCGAAGGCCCGCATGCCCGCCAACCGGTGGCATATCGGGTTCACCGACCTCGCCGCCGGGCAGGGAATGTGCGGCCAGGTCGAGGGCCGCACCCAACGACGTCGCCTACTGGCCGGCCAGCCCGCCGCCTAGCGTGACCGGATCACCTGCGTCGCAATCGACATGTGCACCGTGTTCGCCTCCGCGGTCCGCCGCTACCTGCCCCACGCCACCTTGATCGTCGACCGTTTCCGCNTCGTGAAGCTCGCAGGCGACGCCCTCGCCGAGGTCCGCCGCCGCGTCACCACCGTGCTACGGGGCCGGCGTGGACGCGACAGCGACCCCGACCCGAGCTCGCACGTCTCGCCACCACAACCAGCACCTGGTGGCCCTGCATCAAGGCGCTCTGCTCACCCGGATCACCAACGCCGCCAGCGAAGGCCACAACCGGGTCGTCCAGCTCGACGCCTGCAACGCCCACGGCTACTGCAACCCCGAAAACCAGCGGCTACGAACACGCTGCGCAACCACCCGCCGAGCCCGCGGATACCTCAACCCCGCCCAACTTCGACGAGGCTGTAATTGTGGGCTGTCGCCCCACCCTTGTTGATGTTGAGTTTTTTCACTCGGTCCTGGTGTGCCCGTGGCTGGGTGGCCAGCTGTCGCGCGGGGTGGGCGCCCGGTCCACGTCCCAGGTGCCGGGCGCAGTAGCACCGTCACCGGTTCCCCGGTGCCAGCTTGGCCGTGGTCGATGAATGCCTACAGGTGATGGAACCCGAATCCCCGCTTGAGCATCGGCGCCGCATCCTCTTTCTCGGAATGGGCGGTGACCAACGTCGCGTCCAGATCCACGACCAGCGGGCCCTCGGCCGATACCCGGTGGTCGGGGGCGTGCCGGCCAGCCGGTCGACCGTCCATGACACCGTCGGGTCCGAGGCCACCAGCCCGAACACCACCGGCTCCGCGCGCAGCAACGCAACGTCCGGCGGGGCAGACCCCACCCAGTGCCAGCGACACTGCCAGATCGCACAGCACCCTTCGCCGGGTCATGCCTGGCCAGCGGCGACCGCCACCGTCCCAGCCCCTCGGACAGCTCGGATCATGTCCGGACCCCTGGCCCGCGCGCCTGGCCGGACGGCGCTCGGCGCCCATGGACGCGGCCGCCTATGATCAGTTCGGTGCCCAGAATCCTCGTCCTCGGCGCGTCTGGCTCCGGTAAGTCGACGTTCGCTCGGCGCGTGGCCGCCACGCTCGGCATCCCGCACATCGAGCTCGACGCCCTGCGTCACGGTCCCGGCTGGACCGTGCGGCCGACCTTCGCCGCCGACGTGGAGACGGCGACGGCGGCGCCCGACTGGGTCGTCGACGGGAACTACTCGGCGGTCCGGGAGCTCGTGTGGGCGCGGGCGGACACGATCGTCTGGCTGGATCTGCCGCGGTGGCTCGTGGAGTGGCAGGTCATCCGGCGCACGGCCGGCCGGCTGGTGCTGCGCACGCCGCTGTGGAACGGCAACCGGGAGCGCTGGCGCTCGCTGCACCGGGCCAGCCATCCCCTCCGCTGGTCCTGGCGCAAGCATGGCGAGTACCGCACCAGCTACGGCAGCCGCTTCGCGGCCGGTGATCCGGCCGGCCGGCGGCTCGTCCGGCTGCGCAGCCGCCGCGAGGCGAAGGCGTGGTCTCCCCTCCGATCCGCGTGAGGCGGCCGGCGGCGGAGCCGGGCCGCCGGCCGCCGGTCCCGCTGCCGTCGTCCGGCGCCGCGGCGTCAGGCGAGCGGCACCACCAGTTCGGAGGGGCTGCCGGCGGGCGAGCTGATCGTGGCGGTCCCGTCCGCGCGGTTCATGTCGTAGAACAGCGCGTCCCGGGTGTCGACGACCAGGGAGAGCCGGTGGCCGAACGCCAGGTCGTGCGCGACCGGGTCGAAGGTGAGCCGCACGGGCAGCGCGACGTTTGGGGTGGCCTCCTGATAGCTGTCGACCGCCTTGGCGATCAGCGTCGAGCGGCCCTGGGCGTCGGTGTCGTACAGGTAGCCGACCAGGGTTCCGGCGTCCGAATTGGGGGTGACGGTCAGGCGCAGTTCCGGCGCGCCGCGGACCTGCTGCGACGCGAAGGTCGGCGCCGCCTGCCACACCGCCCCGTGCTTGCGGTCGACCGTGCCGAGGTCCAGCCCGTCAGGCCGATGGGTGATCCCCTCCAGGAACTTGGTCACCAGGATCGTGCCGGCGTTCGCCGTGGTGTCCGCGTCCGCACTGAACGTCGTCGACCAGTCCCCGGTCGGGGCGGAAGCCGAGAGCTGTCCCGTGCCGAGCACGGCGGGGCCGAGCCGCAGGGTCGTGTGATCGCCGGTGATGCCGGCCACGGTCTGGTAGGTCTCGACGGCACCGCCGTCGGTGAGCAGCCGGACCGGTGCGGGAGCCGGTCCCCGCGCGGCGGCCGACGTGGGGATCAGGAAACGGTCGAACCAGGCCCAGGCCGCCGTCCAGGTCTCGTTGGGAATACCGAACAGGCCGCCAATCTCGTTCGTGGCGTGATCACCGGGACTCAGCCGGATCGTCTTGGGTCCGGTCAGCCGGTCGAAAAAGGCCAACTGGGAGGCCGGCGGGAAATAACCGTCGCTGTAGGAGGTCGACATGAAAACTGCCGGCCGGCGGGCGTTGAACCGGTCGAGGTAGGCCGTGGCGCCACGCGTCCTCGCCCAGGACAACACCCGGGGCATGTTGCGGAAAGCCCGGTAGTCGTCGACGATCCCGCGGAACTCCGCACTGCTGCGACCGGATTTCTCCTGCAGCGACGTCATCAGGTCGAGTGCCGCCTTGTGTCGGGTGTTCGCGTCGTAGAGGGACATCCCGAAGTCCACCCAGCCGCTCAGCGAGGCGACCGCCCGGATGCGGGTGTCGGCGGCCGCGGCCAGCAGGGCGATGCCGCCGCCGTAGGACAGGCCGGCGACGCCGATCCGGTTCCCGACGACGGCGACGTGCTTGCTCGCCCACGTGATCACGTCCGAGACGTCCGAGACGTCCAGCGGACCGGCGACGTCCACGGTGCCGCCGGAGCCGTAGAAGCCGCGGGTCGTGTAGGCGACGGCGGCATAACCGCGTTGCACCAGCAGATCGACCTGGGTCTGCATGCTGGTGTCCTGGAATCCCCAGGCCGCGGGGATCACGACGAGGGGATGCGCGCCGCCTCCGGACGGCACCCCGGTGATCGCGGTCAGGGTCGTGCCGTCCGTGGTCCGGATCGTGACCTGATTCGTCGGCGCGGTACTCGTCGGCGCCACGGGCGCCGCGGTGGGGATCAGCGATCCGCCCGGCGGCCGGGCAGTCTGGGCGGCGGCCGCCGAGGGCGGGAGCGCGGGGGACGGTGCCGCCGGGGCGCCGGGCCCCACCTCCGCCGCCACGGGAACCAGACCCGTGGACGACGGCTCATGCCCGCGATCGAGGGCGATGGCCACGGCGCAGAAAAGGAGGCCCAACACCAGCGCCGTCGACAACAGCGCGACGGACGGGCGGAATTGCCGGGGAGGCGGTCGGTGGTCGGCGCGCCCGTGCCACGAAGGCATTCTCAAGGTCTCCCATCGGTCATCCCCACCCCTGACGGGCCTTGGTCTATCCGCTTACGTCCGATATGCGCAAGTATTGGCGATGGTGCGGATGGCGCCTTCAGGCCAGTGCGATCCCGCGACGTGGGGATTCCGCCCGGACATCAATCCGCGCGGCTGCGGGCAGACCCGCGCGCCCAATACCAGGAACTTTAGGTTCGGATCAGGACTGTGACCACGGTGGGCGGCGGTCCTGCGAGGTGCTTGTCGATCGGCTTCTTGGCGGGGA
>NZ_JYFN01000096.1:0-10727 GCF_000948395.1 Frankia torreyi
AGTCGTCCCCGCCCGCGCGGGGATCTTCCCCTGTTCTGGGCCGCACGCGCCGCTGTGCTGGTGTCGTACCCGCCTGCGCGGGGATCTTCCGTGTGACGTCAACGAGTGCATCGCCCGCGATGCGTCGTCCCCGCCTGCGCGGGGATCTTCCCCGCGGTGCTTCCCGGAACGGCAGCGCTTCCGTCGTCGTCCCCGCCTGCGCGGGGATCTTCCCTCGCCCGGACCGGCCGGGGAACGAGCAGAAATGTCGTCCCCGCCTGCGCGGGGATCTTCCGCCTCAGGGCACTCGGGGCAGCCGCGAGGCGGGTCGTCCCCGTCTGCGCGGGGATCTTCCCCGGGATCCGTCTCACCGCCGTCCTGCACCGGGGTCGTCCCCGCCTGCGCGGGGATCTTCCGCACATTGACACCGCGCTGGATAACGAGGTCACGTCGTCCCCGCCTGCGCGGGGATCTTCCGGACGGGGTGGACCTCTCCAAGGTCGAGGGGCTGTCGTCCCCGCCTGCGCGGGGATCTTCCGTCCTCTTCATCATCCTTTCACCATCGGCGTCGTCGTTCCCGCCCGCGCGGGAATGTTCGCTGGGCTCGCCCGGCTCGTCTCGGAGCATCACATGTCGTCCCTGCTCGCGCGGGGATCATCCTTGCGGACAGCTGACCTGCGGTTCCGGATGAGGGACGGCGGGCACCTGGGAGTGCGGGTCGGCCTCGGGTAGACGTGGCATCTGATCGGTCGAGGGGTGTTGATGGTGGGCTGCGAATCGCATGGTTGGATAGTGAGCTCGATGGCCCTACTCGGGGGATGTGGTCCATGGATGACGCGTTGGCAGTGGTGTGGGGGAAGTCGAAGGCGCCAGAGTCGATGCACCTGTTGCTCGGGCATCTGCTCGACACTGCGGCTGTTGCGGAGCTTGTCTGGGATAATTTCCTCTCGCCCGTAGTACGGCGTTTTCTCGATGACTGTAGCCAGGGCCGAGGGCGGTCGCTGTTCGCTCTTCTGTGCGGACTGCATGATGTGGGTAAGGCGACCCCGGCGTTCCAGATGAAGGAAGCCGCGCTGGCCGACCAGGTCCGAGCCGCCGGTTTGGACTGGGGGACTCTTACCGTCGATCAGGGTCGGCGATGGCATCACGCGCGAGCAGGTGCGGTCATCGTCAAACGTCGGTTACGCGAAGCGGGATGGCGGCCGTCGGCATGTAGCTGGACCTGGCCTTTGATCGCTGGTCATCACGGGCTGGTGCCGGGTGCCGATCGGCTGAAGCCAAGTACTCCGAATGCGCACGGGCGAGGCGTGTGGGCGCAGGCCCAGGCCGCGTTCGTCGATCGGGTTGCCGCCGAGCTCGGTATTGATCTCGCCTCGCTTGCCGAGGTGAGGACTCCTCGCCGTGGCAACCAGCTTGCTGTGTCGGGCCTGATCATCATGGCGGACTGGATCGCCAGCGATGGGAACCATTTTCAGGGTCAGGCGGACCTCGCCGAGGTGTCGCTCGCGTGCTCGCGCGAGCGGGCCAGGTTGGCCTGGGATCGGCTGGGACTGCGAGGAGGGTGGCGCGTCGAGCGGCTGGCTCCCAGCGTCGGCGGTGAGCCGGATTTGATCAAGCATCGGTTTGGCCGGTCGGCACGGGCGGTGCAGAGCAGTGCGGTGCGGCTGGCTGAGGAGATGCCGGCCCCTGGCCTTATGATCATTGAGGCGCCGATGGGTGAGGGCAAGACCGAGGCGGCGTTCGGCGCGGCCGAAGTCCTGGCGCGCCGGTTCGGTGCTGACGGGGTGTTCGTGGGGATGCCGACTCAGGCGACCAGCGACCCGATGTTCGGCAGGGTGCGGACCTGGTCGTTATCCATCGATCCGGAGGTTCCCCTCGGCCTGCTGCACGGGCGAGCGCGTTTCAACAAGGAATGGGCGGCGCTTCGATCGCAGGTTACCTTCACCGGGATCGATGACGAGCTTGACGAATATGGTCTGCCCGATGAGTTCGGCGTCGGCGGGGCGACCACGACGGGTCCGCGCCATACGATCGATGGGGTGGCTGCGGCTGAATGGTTTCTCGGCCCGAAGCGGGGCCTGTTGGCGCCGGTGACGGTGGGCACCATAGACCAGCTTCTGCATGCGGCCACGCGGACCAAGCACGTGATGCTACGCCATGCCGGCCTGGCCGGGCGGGTGGTCATCCTCGACGAGGTGCATGCCTATGACGTGTACATGGCTCAGTTTCTCTTCGAGGCGCTGCGGTGGCTGGCGGACACCGGAGTGCCGGTGATTCTTCTGTCTGCCACGCTCCCACCTGCTCAGCGTGCTGAGCTTGTCCGGGCCTACCTCCAGGGGGCGCTACAGAAACGAGATATCGATGTCTCGGCGTTGCCGGCTCCCCGGGGATATCCGCGGGTAATTACCGCCTGGGCGCACGACGGCGTACCCGGTTTCGGCAAGGCAACCGACGCGGCCTGGATGACTCTGCCGCCGGTCCAGGTGGAGGTTCTGGAGGAGAACGCGGACTTCTCCGTCGACGCCGTCGCCGACCGGGTGATCCGCGAGGTGGGTGGTGGCGGGTGCGCGCTGGTCGTGTGTAACACGGTCGCCCGCGCCCAGAACGTCTATGCTGCGATACGCCCGGAGTTCGGCCAGGACGTCGTGCTGCTCCACGCTCGCCTCGTCGCAGGGGAACGCGCGGCCCGCACCGAGACTGTGGTGGACCTGCTTGGACCACCGGGCCGGGGCACGGCTCGCCTTGGCCGGCTCGTCGTGGTGGCGACCCAGGTAGCCGAACAATCGTTCGATGTCGACGTGGATCTCCTGGTAAGTGATCTGGCGCCGATCGACCTGCTGCTCCAGCGTGCCGGCCGACTCTTCCGGCACCGTCGCCCGGATCGAGGACGCGAGCCCAAGGTGATCGTCTGTGGGCTTCGTGTCGACGCTGAGGGCCTGCCGCGATGGCCGGGTGGAAGCCGCGCCGTCTATGGCGATCATCTGCTGTTGCGGTCGGCGGCTCTCGTCCTGGAGGCTGCGGCGGGAGCGGGCTGGTCCATCCCGGCACAGGTTCCCGAGCTGGTCACCGCGGGCTACGGCGACGAGCCACTCGGGCCGGACGCCTGGACGCAGAGCGCCACCCGGTATCGGCAGGAATGGGCCGACCGCGAGGCGGACCGTACGGTCCGCGCCGCGGACTTCCTCCTGTCCGGTCCGGACAAGCTGGGCGTGAAGACCTTGGAGGGCCTGCACGAGCGGGCGACAGCCGTGCTTACCACGGAGGAGCGGGTCGCGGCCGTGGTCCGGGACGGCGACGAGTCCGTCGAAGTCGTCCTGGTCCGAGGCGATCCGGCCGGCGGCTACCGCTCGCTCGCCGGCCGCAGCCTCGGCAGGCACGGCGAGGCGGCCATCTCCGACGACACGCTATTGGAACAGGTGTTTGCAGACACGGTCCGTCTGCCTGCGAACAAGGCACTGACCGCCGTCGCGATCAAAGAGCTGGCCCCGCTACCCGGCTGGCAGGGCGACCCCTGGCTACGACGAGCCCGCGCCCTCGTTCTCGACGACGATCTGTCGACAACGCTGGGCGGCCACCGCCTGAGCTACAGCCACGAGACCGGCCTGTCACACGAGCGGCTCGGGCATCCATGGACCCATGGGCACAGGTAACTCTAGGTGCACATGCCTCGGGGTCACCCGAACTCGGGATCTCTTCGGGTGGGTGGAACCCCGCGATGGCGGGGACAACGGCAGCGCCACAGGTGCCCGCGGACGACCCCAGCGTGGCTGGGCTACCCCAAGCTACCAACTTCCGTGGCTCCTGCATCGCGTCCGGATGCCAGCTGGCCGGTTCGGCGCGCCACGGGTGCCCGGTTGGGTAGCGCTGACAGGGGCCCGCTTCAACAGTCATCTGGAGTGTGGGCTATCGTCCTGAACCGTGTGGATCAGCAGTCTCCTCCCGCGCGCCCGATCCGGTACTCAGCCTTACCGCGGAACTGGGCTCCGGAGGAGTTGGGTGCGCCCTGCTGGCCCGGGGATGATCGTGTGGGGACCGCCGGCCCTCGCAGCAGTCCCGACCGCACCTGCGTGGGCGGTCGTCCTGACCATGATGATCTGGGGGATCCTCGGTGCACTCCGAGCTGTGTTCCCACAGGACTCAAAGCATCGGCGCGGTCTGCTGCGCGATTGGCTACGTCATCGTGAAAGATCGTCGCGTCGTCGCAATCGTCGGCGAGGTGGGCGCTCCGCGGGCCGTCGCGACAACTGATCCCGGTGAGGCGACGCGCCGGGTTCCAGAACTGTCGGTGGGGCTTGATAGACCTGTGTGCGCAGGTAGATCGATTTCTGATGGGGGAGGGCGGATGGGCCGGTTCGATCTGGTGGAGCAGCCGTGGATACCGGTGATGGCTGAGGGAGAGCGCGTCGAGGTCGGGATTCGCCGGGCGCTCGTCGAGGCGCACCTGTTCGACGGTTTCGCGGTGGACGATCCCCTTGAGGTTGTGGCCGTACTGCGTCAGGTGCTCCTGCCAGTGCTGATCGATGCCTGTGGAGCGCCGAGGGACCGGGAGGAGTGGTCGTCGTGGTGGGAAGACGGCGAGTTCTGCGATGAGCGGCTTAAGCAGCTTGATAAGTACTTCAAGCACCACGCTGTAGATTGTTTCGACTTGTTCCATCCCGAGCGGCCGTTTGCGCAGGTGGCGGGGCTGCGGACCGCGAAGGGTGAGACGAAGCCGGTATCGCTGCTGATTCCTCGGCTCGCGGCTGGGAACAACGTGCCACTGTTCAGCGCCCGGGCGGAGAGCGATCCGCCTGCTCTGACCCCGGCGCGGGCGGCGCGGGCCCTGCTGTCGGTGCACTGCTGGGACACTGCGGCCATCAAGTCGGGGGCGGTCGACGACCCGGCGGTGAAAGCGGGTAAGACCACCGGGAACCCCACCGGGCCGGTCGGCCAGCTGGGCGTGATCGTTCCGTTCGGCGCCACCCTCTTTCACACGCTGTTGCTGAACCTGCCGATCCTGCCGCAGGGCGTGAACCCAGGTGATCGGCCGCAGTGGCGGGCGGAGGCGGCTGCTGGGCCTGGCTGGAGTTCCCGTGGCGCGCGCGGCCTGCTCGATCTGCTGACCTGGCAGGCGCGGCGGGTGCGGCTGGTTGCCGAGCTGGAGGATGCGGCTCCCGGCGGGGCGGTGGTGCGGCAGGTGGTGCTGGCCGCGGGTGATCGGCTGAGGGGGTCGGCGCATGAGGTGGAGCCGCACACGGCTTGGCGGCAGGTCGACAAGCCGAAGTCGGACGAACCTCCGCAGCGGCCGGTGCGCCACCAGCCGGGCCGGTCCGCCTGGCGGGGTCTGGAGGCGCTGCTGGCCACGTCGTCGCCGACGAGCGACCGCGTCTCCTCGTCGGCGCTGCTGACGCAACTCGCTGCGCTGCGGCTGGACGAGTACGTAGCCGAGGATCTGCCGCTGCGCGTGCTCACTGTCGGGGTTCGTTACGGCAACCAGTCCGCGGTCATCGAGGACGTGATGACCGATGAGATCCCGCTGCCGGTCACGGCGTTGACGGAGAACTCCGAGGTCCGTGANGTCGTGTTGACGGTGGCCCGGCAGGCGGAGGATCTGTGGATCGCGGCGAACCGGCTGGGCGACGATCTACGGGCCGCGGTGGGCGCGGACAAGCTGCCCTGGGATCGGGGCCAGCGGCTCGGGGATGTGCTCGTCCATCTGCTCACCCCGACGGTCCGCCGGCTGCTGGCCGGGTTGGCGCTGCATCCCGGGGATGCCGACGGTGCCGAGCGGGCGTGGCGGATCGTTGCCCGCAGGCTGGCCTGGGAGGTCGCCGATCCAGTCCTGTCCGCGGCCGAGCCCGCCACCTTCCTCGGCCGGGAACCCGAGCAGCGCTTCGGCCCTCGCCTGGCGAATGCCGAGGCATCGTTCCGCCGCTCCCTCAACAACATCCTCGGCCGGCCGGTGAACACTCAGGCCCGGCCGAACGGCGAAGCGGCGGCCTGACAGCCCTTTCACGGACGGGGAACATCTCCATGACCACGGAAACGGACACCACATCAACAGCGGCGCGATCCGCCGACACGAACCGGGAAAAGCGGCCTTTCTTCTGGGAGCGTGAACATCGAGCGGACCTGCCCGATGGCGCGGATCTGGCCGCGCTGCGGCGCGGTGTCGGCCGCGAGCCGGGCAGCGTCCCGCAGATGTGGCAGTACTACACCACCCTGCAGGCCGACGGCCATCTCACCACGCGGCTGCGTGCGGAGCATGCCGCCCTCACGTTGTTCGCCATCCATCAGCAGTCGCTGCCACGTTCTGCCCATGCGCTGGGAAGCGGTCTGGGTACGGCGGTGAAGGAGTTGCGTGCGAGCGGGAAGTTCAGCCCGGATGCTGTCGACCGCCGGTTCGGGACCGCCGCGACCGCGACCTCGCTGAGTGAGGCGAGCTATCACCTGCGCGGGCTTGTCCGCCAGCTTCGGCAGATCCAGCGGCCACTCGACTACACCGCCCTGTTCTGGGACCTCGTCAACTGGCAGAGCCCAGCCCGCCTCGGCCAGGTCCGCCGGCGCTGGGCGGCCCAGTACTTCCTGAACCGCGACAGTGAGACCGCGGCCTCCGCGTCCGCATCGCGACGATGACGATCCGCGCCTCGGCCGGGCGGGTCCTGCCAGTCAACTCCCTGCCCCAGTAGAAAGAGACCGGTTGCTATGCGCTGCTATGTTGACATTCATATCCTTCAGACCGTCCCCCCGTCGAATATCAATCGGGACGATGCGGGCACGCCGAAACAGGCCCTCTACGGCGGGGTGAAGCGGGCCCGGGTATCGTCGCAGGCGTGGAAGCGGGCCACCCGCACCGCCTTCGCCGACCAGATCGACCCGGCGCAACTGGGAACCCGCACGAAGAAGATTTCGGCGTTGCTGGCCGAGCGGCTCGTCGGCCGCTGCCAGCTTGACCCCGAGGCCAGCACCCGAGTCGCGACGAGCGTGCTCGCCGAGCTCGGCATCAAACCGGGGAAGAAAGCAGCGGAAACCGCCTACCTGCTGTTCTTCGGGCATCCCCAGCTCGAGCGGCTCATCGACCGGATCGAACCGGACCTGCCCCGTCTGATCGGCCTCGACGACGCCGAGCTCGCCGAGGCGGTCAAGGGTGTGCCGGTGAAGGAGGTGCTGGGCGCGGGTCATCCGATCGACGTCGCGCTGTTCGGACGGATGGTAGCCGACCTGCCCGCGCTGAACGTCGACGCGGCCACCCAGGTCGCGCACGCCCTGTCGACCCATGCGGCGGAAGTCGAGTTCGACTACTACACCGCGGTGGATGACGAGAACCCGAAGGAGGACACCGGCGCGGGAATGATCGGAACGGTCGAGTTCCAGTCGGCGACGCTGTACCGGTTCGCCACCGTCGGTCTACACCAGCTCGTCGAGAACCTCGGCGGCGACACGGAGGCCGCGGTCGAGGCGCTGCGGGTCTTCCTCACCGCGTTCACCACCTCGATGCCCACCGGGCACGAGAACTCCTTCGCGCACCGCACCACCCCAAGCCTGCTGACCGTCGCCGTGCGCGGCGACCAGCCGGTGAATCTGGTCTCGGCGTTCGAGCAGCCCGTCCGCGCCCAGCAGAAGGGCGTACTCAACGGATCAATCGACCAGTTCGCCAAAGAGCTGACCACCGCGGCAGACCTGTGGGGCCTGCGCCCCGAGCTGATCGCTTCCACGTACCGCACGCCGGATGATGCCGAACGGGACAAGGTCCTCACCTCGGCGCTGGGCCCGTCGACGCCCCTGACCAAGGTCATTGAGACGGTTGCGGACGCGGCCCGGGACCAGCTGGCGAGCGCGGCCCGATGACCGGCGCCGACTCTCGCTGCCTGGTGCTCCGGCTGGCGGGGCCGGTGCAGTCTTGGGGCGGCGGCAGCATGTTCAACCGCCGGGAGACGCTGACCGAGCCGACCAAGAGCGGCCTGATTGGCCTGCTCGCCGCAGCCGAGGGCCGCCGCCGTGCCGACCCGATCGAGGACCTGCTCGCCCTCACCTTCGGCGTACGCACCGACCAGCCCGGCACCCTGCTACGCGACTACCACACCGTGAGTGACTATCGGGGCCGTCCACTACCGTCTGCGGCGGTCACCGCCAAGGGGCTGCAGAAGCTCACATCCCCGGCGAAGTACACCCACGTCACGGAACGCTTCTACCTCCAGGACGCCGTGTTCGTGGTCGCGGTCGCCGCACCCGAGCCGGTGCTGACCACGCTTGTCGACGCGATCCGCGCACCGGCGTTCCCCTTGGCGCTCGGCCGCCGTTCCTGCCCGCCTACCCAACCACTGCTGCTCACCCCAGACGACGAATCCGGCCGGCCGCTGTGGCCGGGAGACGTGTTGGACGTTCTGACCGCGGTGCCTTGGGCCGCGGGCGCCGCCCAGATCGACCGCCTCGCCGCGCTGCGCCCCCAGCCGCGCACCGTCGACCTGCCGGTCACCGTCGACGACCCGCACGGGGAGGACGTCCGGATGGATCTGCCCACCACCTTCGATCCCCGCACCCGCGCGTTCAGCAGCCGCCGCGTCCATCAGACCTGGGTGCACCTGCCGCCCCCGTATGACCTTGTCGACCTCGACGACGACGCCGGCGGCACCGGATCTTCCCATGATCCGTTCGCTTTGCTGGGATGGTGAGCCGCCGATGACCTACCTGTCCCGCATCTGGCTCAACCCGCTGCGCACCGGCGCACAGTCCCTGCTGCGCAACCCCGAGCGGATGCACGCCGCTGTCCTCGGTGGCCTGGCCCGCCAACCCGTCACGGAACGGGTGCTGTGGCGGCTGGAAACAGGCCGGCCGCATCGTGCGGAGGTCCTGATCCTCACCGAGTCGCGCCCGTCCTGGGAGCATCTGGTCGAACAGGCCGGCTGGCCGAACGCCGAGGATCCCCAGGCCCTCGTCCGCG
The DNA here is from genome assembly GCF_000948395.1 of Frankia torreyi. Taxonomy (GTDB): domain Bacteria; phylum Actinomycetota; class Actinomycetes; order Frankiales; family Frankiaceae; genus Frankia; species Frankia torreyi. Next base: position 8,900 of record NZ_JYFN01000096.1, read on the forward strand.
ACTACCAGCCGTTGCTGGACCGCATCCAGGCTGGCCGCGAGTTCGCCTTCCGGCTTCGCGCCAACCCCGTCGCCGCGACCCGCCAGCCCACCAGCCCCTCCGTCGCCCAGAAGGAACGGCTCGCCGGGCCCCGCCCCCGCGGCGTCCGCGTCGCGCACCGCACCGCCGGCCAGCAACTCGCCTGGTTCACCGACCGCGTCGACCGCTGGGGCTTCACCCCTCTCACCACCGAAACGGGCCCCGCCGTCCAGCTCAACGCCCGCGAACGGCTCACCTTCCGCAAAAGACCCCCCGACGGCGGGAACGGCGGGAAGAACAAAGGCCACCAGGTCGTCCTCAGCACCGCGACCTTCGACGGCGCGCTGCGCGTCGTCGACCCCGACCTGGCCCGTCGCGCCCTCCTGAGCGGTGTCGGCGCGGCCAAGGCCTACGGCTGCGGCCTGCTCACCCTCGCCCCGCTCGCGCCTGTCACCACGCCGCCCTCGGAGGGTGGCTGACATGTGGTGGTCGTCGGATCCCCTCGACCTCCACCGCATCGAGGACCGGGTCTCCAGCCTGTACGTCGAGAAATGCCACATCGACCGGGACGACAATGCCGTCGTTCTGATCAACCGTGAACGCACCGCGCGCGTCCCGGCGGCCTTCGTCGCCACCCTGCTTATCGGCCCTGGTACCCGGGTCACCCACGCCGCCGTCCGCCTGCTCGCCGACTCCGGCACGGCCGTGTGCTGGGTCGGCGACCGCGGCGTGCGGATGTATGCGGGAGGCCTCGGCCCCAGCCGCGGCTCCGGGCTGCTCATGCGGCAGGCCTACCTCGTCACGCGCACCCAGCACCGACTGGCCGTCGCCCGCCGCATGTACGGCATGCGCTTCCCCGACGACGACGTCAGCACCGCCACCATGCAGCAGCTCCGCGGCCGGGAGGGCGCCCGGATCAAGAAGGTCTACCGGGCTCACGCAGAACGGACCGGCGTCTCCTGGAACCGCCGGGTCTACACCCACGGCGACCCCTTCGCCGACGGCGACGACATCAACCGTCTGCTCTCCGCGGGGCACAGCTGCCTCTACGGCATCTGCCACGCAGCCATCATCGGCATCGGCGCCAGCCCGGCACTCGGTTTCGTTCACACCGGGTCCGCGATCTCCTTTGTTCTGGACATCGCGGACCTCTACAAGGCGGAATACACCATTCCGCTCGCCTTCGATCTGGCCGCGGCCGGAACCGTCGAGGAACGCGACATCCGCACCGCCTTCCGCGACAAGGTCGCCGACGGTCATCTCATGGGACGGATCGTCCGCGACCTCAAGGACCTGCTTCTCGACGGCGAACAGGCCGAGACCGGTGATCAGGACGCCCTGCACCTGTGGGACGAACTCGACGGTCAGGTCCCCGGAGGCGTCAACTGGGCCGCCGACTACGCCAACGGATGGGACGACGCCATCAGCCTCGGCATCGTCGGACCCGACGTCGACGGCCAGACCGACCCCTGATGACCGTCGTCGTGCTTATTGCGGCCGCCGAAGGGCTCCGCGGCCATCTCACCCGCTGGATGATCGAGATCGCCGCCGGGGTGTTCGTCGGCAACCCCAGCGCCCGCGTCCGAGACCGCGTGTGGACCCTCCTGGCCCAACGCATCGGCGACGGCCAAGCCGTCATGATCGAACCGGCCGACAACGAACAGGGTTGGGCCGTCCGCACCGCCGGCCGCGACCGCGGCTACCCCATCGACTACGACGGACTAATCCTTTTCGCCCGCCCTCACCGATAAACCCCCAGGTCAGCAAGGGTCGTCCCCGCCCGCGCGGGGATCGTCCCACCGGCCCGCCG
>NZ_JYFN01000096.1:12958-16407 GCF_000948395.1 Frankia torreyi
GTCGTCCCCGCCCGCGCGAGGATCGTCCCCACAACGGGATGCACTACTGGGGCGGGCCGAAGTCGTCCCCGCCCGCGCGGGGATCGTCCCACCGGCGCCGCCAGCATCCCGTTCACGCTGGCGTCGTCCCCGCCCGCGCGGGGATCGTCCCACGCCATCGTCCACGTCGCGTCGGCCCTGGAGGTCGTCCCCGCCCACGCGGGGATCGTCCACTCACCCGCTGTGACGTCGGCACGGAGCGCGCGTCGTCCCCGCCCGCGCGGGGATCGTCCCCGGAGCGTTGCAGCGACTGGCCGCGTCTGGGTGTCGTCCCCGCCCGCGCGGGGATCGTCCCACGATGCCGTCAACGGTCAGCGGGATCAGGTGGTCGTCCCCGCCCGCGGGGTCTGTTGCATTGGTGAAGTCCGTGGTCTCGGCGACTCCTACCCAGGGTGATCGATTCATGTGTCGGCGTGCCGTCCAGCCATCGGTTCCGGTCTCGGAGTTCGTCGGGTTCCGGTTCCCACCCGAGGTGATCGTCTTGGCTGTCCGCTGGTACCTGCGGTACAGCCTGTCCTACCGCGACGTCGAGGAGCTGCTCGCGGAACGCGGCATCACCGTCGATCACGTCACGATCTACCGCTGGGTCCAGCGGTTCACTCCGCTGCTCGTCGAGGCTGCCCGGCCGTGCCGACACAGCCCTGGAGACAGGTGGTTCGTCGACGAGACCCACGTCAAGGTCGCCGGCCGGTGGACCTCCCTGTACCGGGCGATCGACCAGATCGGGCAGGTCATCGACGTCCTCGCCGCCGAACGGCGTGACCTGGCCCCGACCCGACGGTTCTTCACCCGAGCCCTGTCCCACAGCCGGAAACCAGCCGAGGCGACCACCGACCGGGCACCCGCCTATCCCCGTGCCCTCGATGAACAACTGCCCACCGCCGGCCACGTCGACGTCGCCCGAGCGAACAACCGGATCGAATCCGACCACAGCCGACTCACAGCCCGGCTCCGCCCGATGCGCGGACTGAAACACCTGCGCTCCGCCCAGACGATCAGCTCCGGACATGCGCTGATCCAGAACATCCGCCGCGGACACTGCGAACTCGGCACTGACACCGACCCACGACTCCGACTGACGACCGGCTTCGCCGAGCTCACCCTCGCGATCTGATCACCGACTCGGCAGGAACAGCCATGTCTAATCGCCCACAATGCAACAGACCCTTGGCGAGGACTCGCCGATGGCGACGCTGCTGCTGTCCGTCATGGGCGCGTTCGCCGAGTTCGAACGCGCCCTGATCCTCGAGCGCCAACGCGAGGGCATCGCCGCCGCCAAGCAACGCGGCGTCTACACCGGCCGCAAACCCGCCCTCACCGGCGAGCAGGCCCGGGACCTGGTCGCGCGGGCCGCTGCCGGAGAGCGGAAATCCGACCTGGCCCGCGCGTTCGGGATCAGCCGCGAAACCGTCTACAGCTAGCTGCGGACCGCGGACGTCGCCGCTCCCGCCAGCTGAGCAGGACGGTGGCGAGGCGGATGAGGGCGGCTCTGAAAGAGACAGAAGTTCGGACGGTCACCCGACCACCCCCGCCCGCGGCCCGCCGCGCGGACGGGGGCGGAGAGGTCGGGCTGTGCTCGTGGTCCCGGCCGGGGCGGGTTCTGCCTGCCCCGGCCGGGTGTGAGGGGTTAGTGGTGGAGGAGCCAGTCGACGAGGGCGCGGGTGGCGCCGGAGAGCACGGCAGTGAGCAGGTTGCGGGTCAGCCGCAGGTCGGGGTGGGGGGTCATCGGGTCCTCCAGGGGTGCGGCGGGGTGAGGGGCGCCGGCCGGCGTGAGGACCACGTTCGGTGAGTATGGGGGCGGTGTGCGTGGCGGTGGACGGACACGGAGAATCAGGGGGCGATACCGCTGGCGGGGGCGGGGTGTCCACCGTCGTGCAGTGGACAGCGGGTGGACACACGGGGGTGTGATGACCGAGGCGACGCCCGGGCCGGTCGCGGAGATCTGCAGGATGCTCAAACGGCTGCAGGACCAGGCCCGGATCTCCGCAGACGTGTTGGCGACGAAGATCGGGTACAGCCGCTCCCACGTGTACAACATCCGCAACGGGCAGATCACCCGGCCGCCGGACGAGACATTAGCCGAGGCGTGGATTCGGGCCTGCGCTCACAGCGAGAGCGCCGCGGCCGCAGCGGTGCAGGAGTTCCGCGAGCTGGCCGCGGAGCATCACCGCCAGCGCCGCCGGGACCAGGAGAACCCGCCACCGCCACCGCCACCGCCACCGCCGGCCCCGCCGGCCTCCCGTAGCGAGCCGGTCGACGGGCCGCGGGTGGGAGACGCTGATCCGTTCCTGCTGGGGGTGCACGAGCCGATCCGCGTGGACGGGGCGGCGCCGCGCGGCCTGCCGGACTATGTGGCCCGCGACGTCGACCAGGCGGGAGACGGGGTACGTGCCCGACTGGAGGCAATGGCACAGCGGGGTGGTTTCCTGCTGCTGGTCGGGGAGTCGTCGGTGGGCAAGACCCGCACCGCCTACGAGGCTGTGCGCGCCGCGTGCGGGGACTGGCCGCTGCTGCATCCGGGCAGCGCCGCCGAGCTGAACACGCTTGCCGCCGCGGGGCCGGGACGGCGGCTGGTGGTGTGGCTGGACGAGTTGCAGACCTACCTGGACACCGATCCGGCGCTGAACGCCGGAACCGTGCGGGCGCTGCTGCGTGCCCCCGAGCCGGTGGTGCTGGTGGGAACCATCTGGCCGAGTTTCCGCGACACCTACCAGCAGCAGCCCCCCGTGGGGGCGGCGGATCCGTGGCGGGCAGCCCGGGAGGTGCTGCGCCTGACCGAACAGGTCCCCCNCCCCTCGGACTTCTCGACGGCGGAGTCCCGCCGCGCCCACACCGCCGCCGAGGGCGATCGGCGCATCGCCGCCTGTCTCACCCTCGACAGCGCCTTCAGCCTTCCCCGGCATCTCGCCGCCGCCCCCCAACTACTCGACCAGTGGAAGACCGCCCCGCCCTACGCGAAAGCGGTCCTGACCGCGGCCCTCGACGCCTACCGCCTCGGTGCCCGCGCCCCCCTGCCCGCCGGGCTGCTGCGCGCCGCCGCCGTCGACTACTGCACTCCCCGCGAGCAGGCCGACGCTCCCGCGGACTGGTTCGAACAGGCCCTCGCCCACACCACCCGCCGTCTGCACGGCGCCACCAGCACCCTTACGCCCGTGGGCGCCGGCATGGGAACGCTCACCGGCTACACCCCCGCCGACTACCTGCGCCAACACGCCACCCGCACCCGCCGCCACCTCCGCCCACCCGCAAGCCTGTGGACCGCCCTACGCGACCACCTCACCGACCCCGACGACATCACCCGCATCGCCCACACCGCCACCGACCGCCGCATCTACACCGTGGCCGTCCCCCTCCTCCGCACCCCCGCCGATGCCGGCGACGGGCGGGCCGCCGACCGGTTGGCCGTTCTG
>NZ_JYFN01000097.1 GCF_000948395.1 Frankia torreyi
GTACCGCCTCCGCGACTGACTCATTGATCTCCTCCGCTCACGGATCAATTATCCCACATAGGGATCACTGTCCGAAGAACGGGGACCACCTCAGTGCATCAGATAGACGGCGACCCCGGCCGTCACGCAGTCCTTCAGACCCGACCAGAACTCGTGCCCCTCGAAGTCCAGGCCGAGGCCGCGCAGCCCGAAGCCGACGAGGACGAACAGGGCCGCCCACCAGCCATACCGACAATGGTCCGCCAACAGGCTCATCGCAACACCCATGGCGAGCGCGAAAAGCAGGGAATGGGTGGCGTGCCGATGGCCGCCGCTGGCCCGGCTCACCCATCGGCAGATCGTCCGAGAGACCGGGCCGAGGGTGTTCGCGATCCGGCCGTTGGGATGGTCGATGTCGGGCAGCAGGCCCGCACCCGCGGCCACCACCCCGCCGGCGATCACCTGATGGGACGACAACGACAGTGCGTAGGTCCCCAGCCAGTCCTCCCGGCCCAGGAAGGGCACGACGGCCAGCCAGAGCGCCGCACCGCTCAGCGCGTGCGTCCGCCCCATCACCGCTGACAAACCTCATTGATCGGCATTCGGCGGACTCTAGCCTGACGATTCCACCGGCCACACCGGGCATGCCCGGCCGGTCCGGGCTTCCGCCGTCAGGTTCAGGCGAGGGCCGGCCGGCGCCCACTCGACGAAACGTCGACCAGCAGGACCGATCATCGCGAAGGTCGGACCGGCGCTAGGGACAATCCGCGCCACACGTGTCAATCAGCAGGGGTGGCCAGCCACGCGCGCAGGTGGTCGCCGAGGTCGAGGCGGCGCGGTACCCGCACGAGCTCGGCCGGCGTGGAGACCACCCCGAACGCGCGTAGCCGTTCCGCGAGCAGATCCCAGTCCTGCGCCCCGCCGCTGCCCTCGACCGCGGCGAGGTCCGGCGGCAGCGGGTGGTCGAAGTCGGCCCAGTCCGGCAGCAGGACCATGTAGACCATGCGCGCGATCTCCTCGATCGTCAGCTCGGACCGGAGCGCGTCGGGGGTCCTGCCACCGCCCGACATGCCCCAGCCCCGGTCATCCAGGAGGGTGATCTCCCGGCCGTCCGACAGCTCCGCGAACTCGTGCACCGTGAAGAAGAGCCCGCTGGCGGTGTCGATGTGGCCCGCCGGTACTGGGGCCGGCGTCGCCACCAGCCCCGGAACCGCGGTCGGAGCCGGCACCACCCCCGGAGCCGGGACGAGCGCCGGGTCGAGCGGGCCACTGGTCACGGACCGACCGCCCCGGGTACCACTCTCGCCACCGGCTGCGTCGGTGGCGCCCGGCGGGCATCGACGGAGAGAAGGCATCGGGCCGGCCGAAGCGAGCTCGCACCACAGGCGGATTCCCACGACGACGGGGCTCACAGGACCATCATGGCAAGATCCTCGACCAGGGCAGGAATCCTGTTCTCAAGCACCTCGATGCGATCACCCCCCGCCCGCCCTGCGCAGACACGCGGCGCACTGGCTGACGCAGCGGGCGGCCTTCGCTTACCAGGCGAAGTGCTCGGGGGCCGTGCGGTAGCCCGGGAAAATCTCGTCCAGCCGGGCGAGCGCCTTCTCGTCCAGGTGGACGTCGAGCGCCCGGACCGCGTCGTCAAGGTGCTGCTGGATGCGCGGACCCACGATCGGCGCGGTGACGGCCGGCTGGTGCAGCAGCCAGGCGAGCGCGACGTCGCCGGGCTCGTGGCCAAGCTCGGCAGCGAAGTCCTCGTAGGCCTCGATCTGGGGGCGCCTGGCCTCCAAGGTCTGCGCGGCACGGCCTTCCAGGCGCCGTCTGCTCTCGCGCTCCTTGCGCAGCACGCCGCCCAGCAGCCCGCTCTGCAGCGGCGACCACGGCAGGAGGCCCACGCCGTAGTGCTGCGCGGCGGGCAGCACCTCCAGCTCGATCTCCCGGGTGAGGAGGTTGTAGATCGGCTGCTCGCTGACCAGGCCGAACGTCCCGCGCTGGGCTGCGGCGGCCTGCGCCTGGGCGATGTGCCAGCCCGCGAAGTTGCTGCTGCCGACGTAGAGGATCTTGCCGGCCGTGACGGCGACGTCGATGGCCTGCCAGATCTCATCCCACGGGGTATCACGGTCGACGTGATGGAACTGGTAAAGATCGATGTAGTCGGTCTGCAGGCGGCTCAGGCTCGCGTCGAGGGCACGGCGGATGTTGAGCGCCGACAGCTTGCCCTCGTTGGGCCACTCCCCCATCGCGCCGTAGACCTTGGTCGCCAGCACGGTGCGCTCCCGGCGCCCGCCGCCCTGCGCGAACCAGCGGCCGATGATCGACTCGGTATAGCCCCTGCCCTCACCGAGGCCCGACACGCCGGCCGAACGCAGGCCGTAGGCGTTGGCCGTGTCGAAGAAGTTGATGCCGTACCCGTGTGCCGACTCCATGATCTTATGGGAGTCGTCCTCGCTGGTCAGAGGGCCGAAGTTCATCGTGCCCAGGCACAGGCGCGAGACGGACAGACCGGAACGACCGAGCTGGGTGAACTGCATCGTGGGCGGAGTCCTCTCGGTGGGGGATCAGCCGACACCCACGCTCGGGCAGGCGGCATGCCGGCTTCATCGAGTCTGCACCTTCGAGCGTGCTCCAGGTCAAGCCGGCCGAGCACCACCCGCGCGGTCTCCTCACCGTCGCGGCGCGAACCGGCTGCCGTCGCGATCGAGGTCAGGCCGGGAGAAAAGATAGCCGGCGTTGGGAAACGTCGACGTCCAGCCACCACCATCGGTACCCGGCCGAGTGTTCCAGCCGACGTGGTCGGAGTGCAGGTGCGTGCAGATCGCCAGATCGACGTCGGCCACGCTGACGCCCGTGGCCGCGAGCAGGGCGGGACGGTCCCGGTGCACGGCACCCGCGACCCGGCCAAGGGCACCTTGCGGGGCATCCTGAACGAGATCGGCCTGACGATCGACGAACTCGGCCTATAACAGTCGCGCACCACGGGGGCGTGTCCTGAGCGATCGTCGTCAGGCTGCGAGCGGGACGTGCGCTCCTTGTCGATCAGATGCCGAGCCAGGTCAGTCGGGCATCAGGCTGGCAGCGACAGTCGCGCCAAGCTCCCAGCAGGTGTCGCGGGCGGTCGCGTCCACCTCGCCGAGGACCGTGAGCGGGTCACGCAGACGCTTCCATTTCAACCCTGTCGTGATGGTCTCGACCCCGCGGACCGCGCCGGTGGTGTCGGAGTTGCCGTGGACGTAGAGCGCGTACGGCCGACCGATCGTCGCTTCGAGGCACGGGTAGTAGATCTGGTCGCAGCACCGTTGCTAACGTAGGGTCAGGAATAATCGTCGAAGAGCGTCCTTGTCTGCGCTCCCGTAGAGCAGGAGACAGGAGAGCAGGAGACAGGAGAGCGGAGAGCGGATGCAGGCCGGCGAAGTCTGGTGGGTGGATTTCGACGAACGACGGCCGGTGGTGCTCCTCTCGGCTGAGGTCGCCGACACGTCCCGATTCCTGGCCATGCAGGTGGTCCCGCCCGCCGGCACCGAGATCGATGGCGTGGCCGCGGAGGTCGCGATTGGCGCTCCCGAAGGACTTCCCTTCGAAGGCGTCCTACGCGTCGCGTTTCCACGTCCGGGCGTCGTCCCCTGCACCTGGCTCCTTCCGGTGACGAGAGAGGACCTGGTCAAACGGGTCAGCACCCTGCCGGCGGCGAAACTCGCCGAAATCGAGGATCTTGTCCGCCTCGGTGGCCCGGCGTAGGCAGGTCACGGCTCTCGCCGACCCCACCGCTCAAGGCCCGGGGCGGGAGGGGCGCCTGTGACAGGCTCTCCGGCTACCTGCGCAGCAGAGTGGCAGCGGTGGTTGCGCCAAGCTGCCAGCAGGCTCCGCGGTCGGCCGCGTCCAGGTCGCCGATGACCGTGAGCGGGGTCGCGCAGGTGCTTCCATTTCAGTCCGGTCGTGATCCCGGACTGCGCCGGTGGTGTCGCTGTTTCCTTGCACATAGAGCGCGTAGGGGCGGCCGACCGTAGCATCCAGGCACGGATAGTGGATCTGGTCGCAGAACCACGCCGAACCCGGGCCACGAGAGCGTGACTCTTGGCAACATCACCGGTCTGCTCCCGCACGCCACCGATCTACCGCTTCGTATCACCGCGCAGGGCCGCGATGAACCAGTCAAAGACCGGGACCAGGCTCGGGCCTCGCCTACACGACCGACCTCGGCCTCGTCCGACGGACCGCGTCCACGGTGGAAATCGCCAACCCGATCTACCGCAACGTGATCACACGAGTTCTCGCCGACGGACTTTTGACGGCGTTGCCGGCGCACCGCAGCCACGTTCGTTTGTTCTCGCCGACGGCCGCCTGGACCTACCCGGACCACTCGAACGGTTCACCGAGTTCTGGCACCGGACCGAGGACGTCCTTGAGGCCGACGAGCCCTACCGCAAGGTGACCCCCCACGTCACGCTACTCGGATACCTCGACCGCGCCATGAACGGCAGCGGCTTCGTCGACCGCGAGTATGGCGTGGGCCGCGGCGCCATGGACTTGCTCATCCGCTGGAGCCATACAGGGCCCGACGGCAGATCTACGGTCCAGCGCGAGGCGCTGGAGGTCAAGACCCACCGCCCTGGACATGCCGATCCGACCCAGGCCGGCATCCGCCAGCTCGACAGCTGTCTACTCCGCCTCGTACTGACCACCGGCCACCTCGTGATCTTCGATCAGCGACCCGCCGTCGCTTTCAGGATCGGATAGTAGATCTGGTCGCAGAAATGTGCCGAACCCTGGTCAGGAAGAAGTCACTTTCGGCGACGGCTGGTCCGACCCGAAGGGTTCAGTGCGGTGACGCGCTGTCGTAGCTCATCGAAGAACACGACCTCGTAAGAAGGCCCCAGCTCCCGCGCCACGCGGATTGCCAGAGCGTAGCCTCGCTTGTTCCAGTCGGCCTGGACCTGTTCGCTCGGCCAGCTGTAGCCGTTGGCGATCAGTACGCGGGTGTAGTCGGCCGACCACAGGTCGAGCTCGTCACGCAGCACATCGGTCAGCGGCAGCTCCTCGGACGACGGCATCCCGCCTTCCTCGCTGACCCACAACGGAAAAGCGTAGTAATCGGCCATCACCTTCACCCGCCGCACAGCCATGTCTAATCATAATGCCAAGCTCAGTTATGAGCCCGTGAGACGCACACCGCCGAACGCTGCGACGTCAACGGCGGTCCGCCTGCCAGAAATATCTGCCTTCCGCCGCCCCGAGTCGCCGCTGCGGGCACCTACATCACAAGACTCGCCGCCGCTGTCGCACCGAGCTCCCAGCAGGCTTCCCGGGCGGCCGGGTCCAAGGCTCCGACGACGGTGACCGGATCACGCAGCCGCTTCCAGCGCAGGCCGGTCGCGATCGACTCCACAGCGTGGACGGCTCCTGTCGTATCGTTATTCCCGTGGACGTACAAGGCGTACGGACGACCAACCGTAGCGTCAAGACACGGATAGTAGACAGTGTCGAAGAAGTGCTTCAGCGCGCCGGACATGTAGCCGATGTTGGCGGGTGTCCCCAGCAGGTAGCCGTCAGCGGCGAGCACGTCGACCGCGGTGGCGGCCAGCGCCGGTCGTACCCGGACATCCACCCCCTCGATGGCCTCGTCCCCGGCGCCGGCGAGGACCGCCTCCAGCATCGCCTGCATGGTCGGTGAGGGCGTGTGGTGAACGACGAGGAGAGTCGGCATCGTGACGATGCTAGGAGCCGCGGCAGGCGCCACGGCATGCGGTGACGTCGGTCGGTGGTCGGTGGTCGGTCGCGGTGTCGTCGGTCGCTGGGCGGCGGCGGCGGTCCGCAGCGAGCCGGGCCGTCGGTGGTCGGCCGGCCTAGACTGATCAGCGTGGTCGTGAGCCTCACCCTCCTGGACGGGGTGCGCTGGGAGGGCGTCCCGGTGACGGGCGAGCGGCCGCAGGCGCTGCTGGCGGCGTTGGCGTCCGAACAGGGGCGGTCGGTGCGGTCTCGGCGACTGGTCGAGATGATCTGGTGTGACGAGCCGTTGGCCAACCCGACCAAGGGGCTGCAGGTGGTCGTCTCCCGGACCAGGGCGGCCTGCGGCGCCGACGCGGTGGTGCGTGACGGCGACGGCTACCGACTCGGCCTCGCGCCGGTGCAGGTCGACAGCTGCCTGCTCGGCGAGTTGGTGGCCGAGGCCGCCGGACTCGTCGCGGCTGATCCGCAGGCCGCCGCCGAGCGGGCCCGCGAGGCGCTCGAGCTCGGCGCGTCGCTGCCGCCGGTGCCCGCGGACGATCGGGGGACGCTCGCCGACGTCCGCCGGGCGGCCGGCCGCGACCTGGCAGCGGCGCGGCTGCTGCTGGCCCGGGTCGCGAGCCGGACGGGCCGGCACGCCGAGGCCCTCCCGCTGCTGGAGGCGGCCCACGCGGGGCGGCCCGACGACGAGGGCCTGCTGGCCGACCTGCTGCGCAGCGAGGCCGCGGTGCGCGGGCCCGGGGCGGCCCTGCACCGCTTCGAGGGCTACCGCCGGGACCTGCGGGAGCGGCTGGGCACCAGCCCCGGGGAGATCCTCTCCCGCGTCCAGCGCGAGCTGCTCGCCCTCGACCGGCCCGTCCGCGATGGGATCCGGTACGACGCCACCGCCCTGCTGGGCCGCCAGCACGACGTCGACCGGCTGCGGGCACTGCTGGACCGGTCCCGGGTGGTGTCGATCGTCGGGCCGGGGGGTCTCGGCAAGACTCGCCTGGCGTACCTGCTCGCCCGGGACAGCCCGCTACCGGTGGTGCATGTCGTCCAACTCGTCGGGGTGACGGCGCCCGAGGACCTGCTCGGCGAGATCGGTGCCGCGCTCGGGGTCCGCGACTCGATCGGCGACCGCCGGGTGCTGACCCCGACGCAGCGCGCCGACCTGCGCACCCGCATCGCCGCGCGGCTCGCCCGGGGGCCGAGCCTGTTGCTGCTGGACAACTGCGAACACCTTGTCGTCGAGGTCGCCGAGCTCGTCGCCTTCCTCGTCACGGCCACCGCCGACCTGCGGGTGCTCACGACGAGCCGGGCCCCGCTGGCGATCAGCGCCGAACGGGTCTACCTGCTCGGGGAACTGGCCCGCGCCGACGCGATCGAGCTGTTCTGCCAGCGCGCCGCCGCCGCCCGCCCCACCGTCCGGCTCGACCGTGCGGTGATCGGCCGGATCGTCGACCGGCTCGACGGGCTGCCGCTGGCGATCGAGCTGGCGGCGGCCCGGGTCCGGGCGATGTCGGTGGAGGACGTCGACCGACGGCTGGCGGACCGGTTCACCCTGCTGCGCGGTGGGGATCGGGGCGCGCCGGATCGCCATCGCACGCTGCTCGCGGTCATCGACTGGTCGTGGAACCTGCTGGCGGAGCCGGAGCGGCGCTCGCTGCGCCGGCTGGCGCTCTTCCCCGACGGCTTCACCCTCGCCGCGGCGGAGGAGGTCCTCGCCGCCCCCGGCCCCGCCGACGCGGGAGCGGACCGCGATCCCGTCGACACGGTGCAGAACCTCGTCGACCAGTCCTTGCTGAGCGTGCGCGAGTCGGCCGACGGCGTGCGCTACCGGATGTTGGAGACGGTGCGGGAGTTCGGTCGGCTACGGCTGGCCCAGTCCGGCGAGCAGGCATCGGCGCGGCGGGCCCAGCGGAACTGGGCGGTCGGCCACGCGATCCGACACGGCGGAGAGCTGTCCAGCGAGCGGCAGTTCGCGGCGATCGACGCGATCGCGGCCGAGGAGACGAACCTCGCCGACGAGCTGCGGACCGCGCTGGCCGGCGGCGACGCCGAGACGGTCGTGCGGCTGGTGACGGTGCTCGAACAGTTCTGGACGATCCGCGGCGAGCACGTCCGGATGATGACGCTGATCGACGCGGTCACCACGATGCTGTCCGACTGGACACCGCCGCCCGGGTTGGTCCCGGTGGCGCTGGCCGCCGTCACCGCTGCGGCGAGAACCGCGATCTTCATGGGTGACGGGGTTCTCTCGTCGCCGGTCCGCGACCTGCTCGCACGGCTGGACCCGGAGGTGGCGGGCGATCCGTCGCTGGCCGGTGCGACCCGGGTCCTGCTCGCCCTCGCCCCGGCGACGCCGGCCGCGGAGATCGAGACGCGGCTCGCGCGGCTGGCGGATGCTCCCGATCGGCACACCGCCCTGCACGCGCTGGTGTGGCTGACCCACCAGCGGGAGAACTCCGGCGACGTGCGGGCCTCGGCCGCGACCGCCACCCGGGCGCTGGCACTCGCCGGGCCGGCGGACGGGCCGTGGCTGACGGCCCTGTTGCACACCCGGCTTGCCGAACTGTGGATGCAGCTCGGGGATCTGCCGGCCGCCCGTGCCCACGCCCGGGCGGCCCTGCCGGTCCTGGAGCGGCTCGGTGCCCACGACGATGTCGCGCAGCTACGGGCGCTGCTGGCGCTCGACGCGATCAACGAGGGCCGGCTCGACGCCGCCGAGCAGCACCTCGCCGGAATCGGCGCGCCCAGCGCCACGCTGCAAGGCGGCCCGATGATGGCGGCGGTGGGCCGCGCGGAGCTCGCCCTCGCCCGCGGCGACACGGCCGGCGGCCTGCGCCGCTACCTGGACGCGGCGCAGGCGCTGCGGGCGATGCGGTGGCCCGGCGTCGCACCGACCGGCGTCGAGCCCTGGGCCCTCGTCGGGGACGCGGTGGCGCTGGCCGCGTTCACCTGGCACGCGACCGCCGACGACGACCTCGCCACCGGCCATGAGCTGTTCTGCTCCGGTCTGCTGCGGTGCGTCGGCGCGGTCCGGCGCGGCGACGCCGCGATCGACTATCCGGCCTGCGGGACGCTGTTGTTCGCGCTCGGGGCCTGGGGCCTTCGCGACGCCCGGCCGACCGGGACGACGGTGGGCGAGGCGGTGGAGCTGCTCGCGCTGGCGCAACGATTCTCCTATGTCGCGACGATCCCGTCGCTGGGATGGGCGCGGGTCGAGGCGCTCGCCGAGCGCCGGGCGCCCGGGGCGCTCCCGGCGGCCCGGGCGGCCGACGACGAGCGGCGCCCGGCGGAGCTGCTCGACGAGGCGTGCCTCCTCGTCGAGCGGCTGGCCGCACGGCTCGACGACGTAGCGCCGGGCCACGGGTCACAGGTGCCGCTTGTAGCGGGCGACCGACAGCGGCATGAAGATCACCACCACGACGAGCCCGGTGAGCAGCGTCCAGCCCACCTGCGCGGTGAGCACGCCGTTGTTGGCCAGGTCCCGGCTGGCGGAGACGAGATGTGACACCGGGTTGACCTTGGTGAAGGTCTCCAGCCAGCCCGGCATCGTCCTCGACGGCACGAACGCGTTGGACAGGAAGGTCAGCGGAAAAAGGATCATCATCGAGATCCCCTGCACGCCGCGGGCGCTGCGGGCGACCGTGCCGATCCAGGTGAACGCCCACGCGATCGCCCAGCCGGTGAGGACCGCCAGCAGGATCGCCCCGAGCACGCCGAGTACCCCGCCGCCGGGCCGGTAGCCGAGGATCAGGCCCATCAGGTAGGTCAGGCTCGCCCCGATCAGGTACCGGACCAGGTCGGCGACCATCGGGCCGGCCAGTGGGGCGACCCGGGACATCGGCAGCGACCGGAACCGGTCGAAGACCCCCTTGTCCATGTCCTCCCGCAACTGCGTCCCGGTGGCCATGCAGGTGGTGAGCACGGTCTGGGCGACGATGCCGGGGATCAGCAGCGGCAGGTAGCTGTGGACGTCACCGGAGATCGCGCCGCCGAACACGTAGGCGAACATCGCGGTGAACAGCAGCGGCTGCAGCGCGACGTCGAAGAACTGTTCCGGGTTGCGGCGCATCTTCTTCAACGCCCGCCACGCCATCGCGAGGGTCTGGGCGAGGGTGTCCCCCAGACCGGGCCGGGCCCGCGTGCGGGCGACGGCGGCCGCCGGATCAGCCGGGGCCGGTCGCGGGCGGCGCACGGCGGTCGGCTCGGCGAGAACGGTGTTCATCGGACCCTCTCCGTGGTGGTGTCGACGAGGCTGGGCGTGTCCTGACCGGGGACGGCTCCGGCCGGCCCGTCGGCGTCGGCCGGCCCGTCGGCATCGGCCGGACCGTCGGCATCGGGACCGGCCGCGGTGCCGTGGCCGGTGAGGGCGAAGAAGACCTCGTCGAGGGTCGGCTTGGCGACGCTGACCGAGGCGATCGAGACAGCGGCCTCGCGCAGCGCGATCAGCACGTCGGCGGCCCGGTCGGCGACGTCGAGCGGAACGTTCAGCCGGCCGGACTCGGGGGTGGTGACCGGCTCCTCGCCGAGCACGCGGCGCACCACCGCGCGGGCGAGCGCCTGATCGGCTCCGGGGGCGAGCTGAAGTTGCAGGGTCGAGTCGCCGACCTGGGTCTTGAGCTCGTCCGGCGTGCCCTCGGCGACCTTGCGGCCGTGGTCGATCACGCAGACCCGGTCGGCGAGCTGGTCGGCCTCGTCCAGGTACTGCGTGGTGAGCAGGACGGTGCAGCCGTCGTCGACGAGCTCGCGGATGGTGTCCCACATCTGGCCGCGGGTGCGCGGGTCGAGGCCGGTCGTCGGTTCGTCCAGGAAGATCAGCGGCGGCCGGGTGATGAGGGAGGCGGCGAGGTCGAGGCGGCGGCGCATCCCACCGGAGAACGCCGAGATCCGCCGCTCGGCGGCCTCCCCCAGACCGAACTGCTCCAGCAGCCGGCGCGCGGTGGTACGCGCGTCCGCCGAGCGCAGGCCCTGGAGCCGGCCGAACAGCCACAGGTTCTCCGCGGCGGTGAGGTCCTCGTCCACGGAGGCGTACTGGCCGGTCACGCCGATGAGCTGACGGACCCGGTGGGGCTCGGCGGCGACGTCGACGCCGAAGATCTCGGCCCGGCCGCCGTCGATCGGCAGCAGCGTGGCCAGCATCTTCAGCATCGTCGTCTTCCCGGCGCCGTTGGGCCCGAGCACTCCGAAGATCTCGCCGTGGCGCACCTCGAGATCGATCTCGTCGACGGCCCGAAAGTCGCCGAATCTCTTGACCAGGCCGCCGGCCTGGACCGCGGGCATCGCTGTCACACGTCTTCCTTCCACGGGATGCGGGCAAGGGCGGTACTGGTGGAGCGGGTACGGATGAACGAACGTCGGGGCGGGGAGGGGGTTGCTGAGCAGGACGCTAGACAACGGCGGTATCACCGCCCCTACACACCGGTTTCACTCGCTTTCAGACGATGACATCGGCCGATTCGCTCGGCAGACGTCGAGCCAGGAGTGACCGCCGCCGCCCTCCGACAGCGCCATCTCAGTAACGAGAGGATCGTATCGCCGCAGGTCAGCCATCACCGGACGCAATCCGGAAGTACCTGCCTCGCTCCCGACCGCGGTCATCTATCATCGAGGCGACGACAAGACCTCTCGGTGGGCTGCTCGTGGTCAAACCACGCCGCCGCCCACTGACATGGGTCGGTCAATAGCATAAACGTATCGCGCAAGCCGGGGGGGCGTGAGGTGCGGCCAGCATCGCGGGTATCAGAATTCGTACGCCGCATCTGCCGGCGTGACAATCAGTGGTCGGCGACTTTCGATTCGGTCTCGGTTCTCGAACCGGTCTGCAGCAACGCAGCGCCAGACCGCGTGTTTCCCTCGAGTCCACACGGGTGGACCACCGATGCAGCCCAGGCGCTTTTCTCTCCGCCACGACAGCTCTCGGCGGACTACATATCTGACACCGTCCCGCGGCCTCTTCATCTCTGGGATCAGGCATGTCAAGCAGATCCCGTCCGGAACGAATATGTCATTCCTATGCTGTGGCAGGAGATCTCCGAGTCCAAAGCATCTTCGGTGATGGATCTTGGTTGCGGCAGCGGGTATCTAACGAGGCGCCTTCTCGCCCGGAGTTCCGGCCAAATCGTCCGGTGGGTTCTTGTCGATTCCAACCGGGATGCCCTCGCCTTCGCACGCGAGCGCCTCAATGGCGCTTCGAATATCGAGGTAGCTCACGGTGACATAACCCAACCCCAGCCGTCCCGATGGGTAGATCCTGTTGACTTTGCCTTTCTCGCATTTACGCTCCTCGAGGTTCAGGTCGACGCTACCGTTGCCTCCAACATCGAGGCACAACTCGCCCCGTCAGGCACAGTTGTCGTAGTATTGCCCGACGTCCTCACCGACATCTACCAGCTCGGCGACCCGGCCGTCGAAGCTTTAGGGAAGTACATCAAAGGTCAAGTATTCCTCGATAAGATCGACAAGTTCACCGGAAGAAGCTATCCATTTTACGCACAACGGATTGAGAAAATCATATCCGCATTCTTGGATTGCAGCTTTTTCCTGAGCAATATCCGACAGATCGAAACCAGGACTGGTCACAGCATATACTTTCTTCGCTTCCGGCGGAGATCATGAAAGGGGGTCGACCGAGCCTCATTTCAACTGTGACCGGCAGCCCAGTCGAGCGTATCTATATCCACTTTCTCGACTATTATCACGAGGCGCGAGCCAGGAAAAACTTCTCGATCAGCAACGACACAATTTTCAGGGAAGCACTATTCGGATTCAGGATCGCATTGATATTCGCGGATGAGCTGGTAATCCCGGCATCCTCCTACTTCGAGAGCCGGCTCTGTCGCCGCATGCTGCGGCTGCACAGTGGCTTCGTCGAGACCGGCGATATAGCAATTTCCGCCACAGAAACGAGCCTACTCGAACATCGCCAGCAAAAGGAGTCCCAGTATGGCAGCGCATCTCCTACCGGCCTGCAAGCTTCCTACCGGCGGCGCCCCGCCCAGGTACCACCGAGGTACATCAGGCGCACAGGTCGGTCGACGCCCCTTATCCGTCGCCAATGGCTTGGAGCACTCGACGGACCTGATATACGACGGCAACTCGATCCGGAAGGAGAACTGGAGCTTCCAGCGGACGTCGAGGTCCTGTGGTCGCAAGTTCCCGAGCTATTAGCGGGACAGGCTTTCGTACCCGACCACGTCCTGAACATCTTCCAGGTGCGCGGCACCAAGGCCATTACCAGGAACCACTTCGAAGGAATCATTGAGGGTGCCTATACGGCAGGGTATGCACGTTCCCTCGGTGCCGCACTCATGACCGACATGATATATCTAGAAAGCCCGTTCCAGATGCCTGAAGACATAATTAGAATTCCATATCGGAGAATCTCTAGAGCTCTATCGGCGTTGGACCTGAGGTCGCCGCTAATCGCGGCGGAACCACGGGCTCTCATACGAATGCGGTCCCTGCCCACATGGACAGCACTCGCCAACATCATACTTGATGGTCGACATGAATCGTCGGCGGACGAGACCGCCGCCCAAGAGTGCAGGGAGATTCTTCGGGAAACGTCAACTCCTCGTGTTCAGTTTAACAGCAGTCCGAGGGACTCTTCTCGCATGCGGAGCGGGGGACTGACCGACGAGGAAATCAACGCGCTCGCAGAGGCGTTCAGCACCCCGCTGAACGCGACCCAACTGTTGGAACGGGCGGGCTGGCCACGGTCGAGTCATCCTTTGTGGGGAGTCGGATCCGCCTTGACATTCTGGCGCGAGGTCAGCGCCCAGCTCAAAGCTGGCGTAATAGCCGACGGGTCAGCCCGCGTGCTACGCATGGCCCAGGAGCAGTTCCCTGCAAGCTCGGTGTTCGGGACGATCGGCCGTGGTGCGGAACGCAGGCGGCCGCCGGGTGACAGCGCGGGATCGGGCGACCGTCGCAGTATTAGCCGATCCTCCTGAGGAGATCGCTGCCAGGCGACCTCTTTCGGCGAGGCTCATCGACACTCTCTACCATGGCCGAATCGGTCATAGGATCCACATTGTCACCACGGCGTCGACGCTTGAAAGAACTGCCATAATCAATCACAAGTAGTGTCCTGTTTCAGGATAGACCGGCCCGCAATCGGGTCGCGGCCCGACAAGACTTAAGTGCCGGCGAAATGGAGACATCTGGCGTGGCGAAGGACACCTGGCACCGCGGATGTCGCTATGTTGTGATCTGCGGAATCGCCGATTTCGGCGAGAGATGCAAGAACGATCAATAACTCGGATACGCGTCGGCCAGCGCCGTCGCGCTCGCACGCGCACTGCTCGGGTATGTTCAGACGATACGGGAGGTTGGCCATGGATAGCAGCAGTCGCGATATCGACTTTCTTTATGAAATTGGAACAATGCGGCATATAGTTCGCACCTGGATGCAGTTCGGCGGACTGAACGTCGCCAATGTCGCCGAGCACACGCTGAGGGTCGCCTGGATCTCAAGCGTAATTGCGAAGAGGGAAGGAGCGGACGTTGGGCGATGCGCTCTTCTCGCATTGGCACATGACCTCTGCGAAACTCGCACGGGCGACGTCAACTATCTCACCAGGATGTACGTCGATCGTAATGAGATGTTGGCGATAAAGGACATCTCACAGGGCACCTCTCTCGCGGACGATCTGCTGGATCTATGGGCAGAATACGAGGAGCAGAAGACGCTCGAGTCGCGCATCGTAAAGGATGCAGACAGTCTCGACTGTGACCTCGAACTGTCCGAACTTTCCAGCACCGGAGCCGATATGAGCCAGGCCCTCTGCAAGACCCGAGAGCGCGCCGCCGAAAAACTTCGAACGGAGAGCGGAAGGGCGCTCTATGCAGTCATCGCGGCATCTCATCCACATGCGTGGCATCTCGGCACAAGAAACCGCCTGACCTCGGGCGACTGGCATGAGGGAAGGAGATAAGTTGTACGACGGCTTCTCCGAGGTGTTGCGGAACACTCTCTGCCCGTTCGCGCCCAGCGCCCGAATCTGCTGGGGACCTTCCTGGGATCGCGATCAGACGTTCGAAAGCAACATACATCGAGTCGCAGGCGCGATCGAGGAATTCTGCAGCCGGATAACAGCCGACACGCTCGATGCTCTTGTCGTAGAAGTTTCCTCAGGCCCGCAACTGCTGGATTTCTCTCATGCGTGCGAGATGTTCGCCAAGACGCTCGAGTCACTGAGTGCGCTCGACCCCAACCGAGCCGACTGCCTAACGCGAGACTTCTATTCTCCCTCCTGGCAATTCGAGTTCGCGGGAGTCCGTCTGTTTCTTTCCGTGTTCGCGCCGTGCTACCCCCCGAATAACACGAGACATGTTCACGAGAACGACCGAATGTATCTACTGTTCCAGCCCGACGAGTCGTTCGACCGAGTTCTCGATGGGCGGGATCGCCTGGCCGTGCGACGCAATATTCGGCAGCGTTTCCTGGACGACGGTCGGCCCTACCGCTGGGATGTGATCGATGGTCGGATCGAAGCCCTGATCTACATGTTGCCCACAGGTACCGAGCCCGCCATCAAATGGTGGAAGTAGCATGGCAGCGACAAGCCCTTCAGTGGGCGTTTATCGGAGGAAGAGAATTTGAGTCAGGAAAACTTCGTCCACGCGAGCCCGAAGGCCAGCCTCGTCTTGGTAGGATACTCCGGGTCTGGCAAGTCGACCGTAGCTAGACTCGTCGGCGAGAAGGCCGGATGCCGGGTTATTGAATTCGGCGACGTCATCCGCTCCGAGGCAGTGAGGCAAGGCTCAGTCGAGCCCTTGTGGAGGCTCGGGCAGAGCCTCATCAAAGACCAAGGACCACTCTGGATCGCCGATCAGGTTCTACGGCAGTCTGCACCGGGAAAAACTACGATCTTTGTTGGTGCGCGGTCAGCCCTGGAAGTTGCTCATATTCTTCGATCCATCCCTGCACTTGTGATCGGGATCGATGTTCCGGTAGAGGAACGGATGCGGAGACGGCTCCGTAGAGGGCGCAGTCACGAGAGCCGCGAAGGTCTCGCCGAGCGCGACTCGGTGGAGGCGGCTGGCGGCATCGCGGGCGTGCTTGCCTACGCCTCGGTTCTGGTCGCCTCATCCGGTAGCCCAGATTCGGACGCGCGTGAGGTCTTGAATAAATGGCGTTCCCTGTCCGGATCGGCTGTCGGTGATTTCGCGAAGTCGTAGATCTTGAAGAAGGACCGCGGGCGCCGGTCAGGGTAAGGCGGGCAGTATCCGCAGTCGGGTGAGCGCTACGGTGAGACGGCGGATCATCACAGCATCCTCACTCTGCCAGCCCACCGTCACCGAACGCATCACGGTCCCGTGGAGCACCAAGATGGTCGGACCGAGACCGGGACCAGGAGGGATGCGCGGCGCGGTTCCGCGGAACAAAATGATCATCAGGATATGGTTCTGTGGACGTGCCGCGTACCCTCCACGAGGCCGGCCCCGAAGGACTAGTACTACAGCACCAGTGATCTTTATGTGGCTGCTGCCTGCCGGGCGATGCTTTGGGCAGCGTAGATCCGGGTCTGGTAGTGGTAGTAGCGGGCGCGGGCCTGGTGGCCGCGGCGCCAGTCCGACCACCAGGTGATCATGGCGGGTGGGAGAACGGCTTCGGTGAACAGGGCGAAGACATGGCGGATCTCGTTGAGGGTGAACGGTGTCATCATGCGCCTGTCCGGTTCCGGCTGTTCGGCGACCGGCAGGCCACCGGGGAGACGCTTGTATCCCACGGCGGTCATCGTCGGCGGGACGGCCGGCGGGTTCTGGTCGCGGTGTTTCCTCGCGGTGACGGCGAGCCAGGCGTGGG
>NZ_JYFN01000098.1 GCF_000948395.1 Frankia torreyi
GTCCCCGACGACCGGACGCTCGCCGCCGCGGCCACCCACCGCTCCCCCACCGCCGCCGCCGTCGTCCTCACCGCCACCGAACGGCGGATCCCCACCCGCATGCTGACCGCCTACCGTGCGGCCGCTGTCCGCACGGCCGCCGAACACCCCGCCTGCCACCTCCCCTGGCAGCTCCTCGCCGGCATCGGCCGGATCGAGTCCGGCCACGCCGCCGGCCACACCCTCACCGCCGACGGCACCCTCACCCGCCCGATCCTCGGCCCACCCCTCGACGGCCACGACGGCCGCGCGCTCCTCCGCGACACCGACCACGGCACCCTCGACCACGACACCCGCTACGACCGCGCCGTCGGCCCGATGCAGTTCATCCCCACCACCTGGGCCAGCGCCGGCCGCGACAACTCCGGCGACGGCCGCGCCGACCCCGACAACGTCGACGACGCCACCCTCGCCGCCGCCGGCTACCTCTGCCGGCACGGTCGCGACCTCGCCGACCCCGCTCAGCTACGCGCCGCGATCTTCAGCTACAACCCCTCGACCAGCTACGTCCGCGCCGTCCTCGCCTGGACCGCCGGCTACACCACCGGCTACGCCGCCACCGACGCCACGCCCCGAACCGCGGCGACGCCAGGCGCCCCGGTGCCACCCCTACCCGCCTACCCACCCCCGCCGACCTCGCCGCCCCTGTCTCCGTCCCCGGCACCCACACCCACACCCACACCCACACCGACACCGGCACCTTTGCGTTCGGCACCGACAGGATCGGCGTCCGCACCCCGTCCGGCCGCCGACCCGGTCGCCGGCCGCCCGGCCACCGGGCCGCCCCCGCCTGCGGCCACCGCCGCCACCAGCACGGCACCCGGCGAATCCCTCGGCGACCCGTCCGATCCCCCCACCGTCCCGCCCGGCGGCTCGCTGCGCGTCATCCCCCTCACCACCCCCGCCACGCCGCCTGCGGCCGCACAGTCCGCCCCGCCCCCCTGAACCGGATCCCGCCCCCGCGCCGGCCGCCCCACCCTCGCCAGACCCCGCGCCGATTCCCGACCCGCACCCCTGCGCCGACCCTGTCCTCCCAGGTTCAGCATTCGAACCCCGAAGCGAGCCGTCATGTCACGACCCACCCGCTATCCCCCACGGTTCCGCGCCCACGCCGTCGCCGCCGTCGCGCTCGCGCGGGCGCGGCACCCCTCGGAATGGGCCGCGATCCAGGCCGTGGCCGCGAACCTCACGATCAGCGCCGAGACCCTGCGCACCTGGGTACGCCAGGCGACGTCGCCCGACAGCGCGCCCGACCCGGCGGACGCCAGCCGGCACCAGGCCGAGATCCGCCGCCTGAACCGGGAGAACGCCCGCCTGCGCCACGCCCTCGACCTGCTGCGGGACGCCGAACGCTCCACCCCTCGACGCGGGTCCGTGACGATCTCCCCGGCCGGGACGCCGACCGCAGCACCGATCGCGGCGGCGCCACCGGAACGGCGCACGCCCTCGACGGTGCGGAGGCGGTCCGGTCAGGACGCGTCCCGGTAGGTCACGGAGATGTCGCCGGAGGAGGTCGTGGCGCGCAGGCGGCGCGACGCCGCCGGGTCCTTCTGGATGTTGACCGTGCGGTCCCCGGAATCGGTGGTCACCTCGGCGGCGTAGCCCTCGCCGTCGACGGGCAGCAGCACCCGCACATCTCCGGACGAGCTGTGGACGTCGAGGTCGTTCGGGGCGAGGAGCTGGTCGACCCGCACCTCCCCGGACGACGTCGAGGCGTGCAGCCGGCCGGTGCGCGCCTCACGGACCCGGATGTCACCCGAGCCGCTGACGACGTCGAGCTCGCCGCTGGGCCGGCTGACCGTCACGTCCCCGGCGGAGGTCCGCAGCCGCACCTCGCCGCCGAGGCCCTCCGCGGTGACGTCGCCGGAGGACGTGTCCACGGCGACGGCCACTCCCGGTGGCAGCTCGAGGTCGTAGTCGGACGAGCAGTCCCAGGTCGTCCCGCAGCGGGTGGTGACGTACGCCGTGTCGCCGTCGACCCGGACGACGAGCTCGGGCACCTCGACGACGCCGGACATCCTGGCGATCAGCCTGACCCCGGCGTCAGCGCCGGTCCCGGTGGGCGTGCGGGTCCCGGTGGGCGTGCGGGTCCCGGTGGGCGTGCGGGTCCCGCCGGTGGGTGCGGCGTCCGGTCCGCGCAGGTGGACGTCGCCGCTCGGGGTACGGACGACGACGCTGGTGACCGAGGCCGGCAGGGCGCGACGCTCGACGCGCTGGCCGCGCCCGGAGGTGGCGTCGACGACGGCGAGCCCCCCGATCACCGTGAGGACGACGGCCAGGATGCCGCCGAGGGTCAGAGCGATCGCCCTGCCACCCCGCGGTGACGGATCGGGCTCGAGCGTGGAGACGGGCTCGCGTGCCGCGAGTGCCGGGGCGGGCTCGAGTGTCGGGTCAGGCTCGAGTGTCGGGTCAGGCATGACGGTGCCACCTCCGGGCGCTGTGCGGCGCTGCGGGTGGACGGCCGGCGCCGCCGTCGGCCGCGTCCAGGAAACGCAGCACCGCGAGGACGCGGCGGTGGTCGTCCTCGGCCACCGGAAGGTCGAACTTGGCGAAGATGCTGGTGACGTGTTTCTCCACGGCCCGTTCGGTGACGACGAGCGCGGCGGCGACGGCCGCGTTCGAACGGCCCTCCGCCATCAGGCGCAGCACCTCGGTCTCCCGTCGGGTGAGGCGGTCCAGCGGGTCGCGGCGCCGCGAGCGGACGAGCAACTGCGCGACGACCTCGGGGTCGAGCACGGTGCCGCCGGCGGCGACCCGGGCCAGCGCCTCGTGGAGGTCCGCCACGTCCGAGACCCGGTCCTTGAGCAGGTAGCCGACGCCGCGGCTGGCCTGCCCGGTGATGAGGTCGACCGCGTAGCGCTCCTCGACGTACTGGGACAGCACGAGCACCCCCACGCCCGGCCACTGCCGGCGCAGGACCAGGGCGGCCCGCACGCCCTCGTCGGTGAACGTCGGGGGCAGGCGCACGTCGACGACGCAGACGTCCGGCGGCTCGGCCGCGACCGCCCGCAGCAGCGTCTCGGCATCGCCGAGCGCGGCCGTCACCGTCATGCCGAGGTCCTCGAGCAGCCTGGTCAGCCCCTCCCGCAGCAGCACCGAGTCCTCGGCGATCATGATGCGCACGGCAGCTCCAGACGCACGGTCGTGCCCGCCCCGGGCGGGCTGGTCAGGCTGAACCTGCCGTCGACGGCACGCGCCCGGTCGCGCAGGCCGGTGAGCCCGCTGCCGCCGCTCTCCCGGGCGCCGCCGCGGCCGTCGTCGGCGACCTCCACGGTCAGCCGTCCCCCGCCGCGGCGCACGACGACACGGGCCTGGGACGCCCGGGCGTGCCGGGCGATGTTGGTCAGCGCCTCGGCCACGAAGAAGTAGGCGACCGCCTCGGCGTCCGGATCTCGCCGCCACGCCGGGTCATCTCGCCGCCATGCCGGGTCATCGCTCCAGCCTGGCGGGTCATCGCTCCAGCCTGGCGGGGCATCGCCTCGGCCTGGCGGGGCCTCGCCTCGCCGCGCCGGGTCGAGGTCCACGTCCACGGTGACCGGGACCGGGCAGCGGGCCGCGAGCCCGGACAGCGCCGCGTCCAGCCCACGGTCGGTCAGCACCGACGGATGGATGCCACGGGCAAGGTCACGCAGCTCGGCCAGGGCCCGTTTCGTCTCCGCGTGCGCCTCGGCGACCAGGCCGGCGGCGGCGTCCGGATCCTCGGCGAAGCGGGCCTGCGCCCGCCCGAGGGTCATCGCGACGGCGACGAGCCGCTGCTGGGCGCCGTCGTGCAGGTCACGTTCGATCCGCCGCCGCTCGGCCGCCGCGGCGGCGACCATCCCGGCGCGGCTGGACTCCAGGTCCTCCACCCGCTGGGCGAGCAGCTCCTCGCCGCGCGGGGACAGCAGCCAGCGGGCCGCCAGATAGTGCGCCGCCGTCAGCCCGCGGGCGAGCCAGGGGGCGGCGAGCAGCGCGGCGACCCCGAGGCCCACGTGCAGGGCGACCGCACCGCCGTAGCCGAGGTACTGCCCGAAGATCCGGTCTCCCCCGGCGAGGGCGTACCCGTAGGCCGGGAAGAACAGGAAGGCCAGCCCACCGCCCCAGGCGGCGAACAGCAGCCAGCCGCCGAACCAGCCGAACAGCGGCGCCACGACCAGCACGTACAGCACGTTGAGCCAGCTTCCGCCGGCCCGCAACCGCCGCAGCTCGGCCCCGAACCGGCCGACGAGCCCCGACCGGCGGTCCGGGTCACGCACGGGTGAACGCCGCAGCGGCAACCGGCGGCCGAGCATCGTCTCGAACCGCCAGGCGTCGAACCGGGTCGACAGGCTCGCCACGACGAGGCTGAACCAGATCAGCGGCACCCCGATCAGGGCCAGCAGCAACAGCGGCACGCCCAGCAGGATCGGGACGAGCACCGCGAGGAACACCGGCAGCGCGACGGCGCCGGTCAGGGCGACGAAGGCCGTGCCCGCCCACGCCGGCCCCGCGTACGTCCGCCGCAGCACGGGCAGCACCCCCCGCCCCGACCCGGCCGACCGCCCCGACCCGGCCGGACCGCCGAAGCGACCCGCGCCGTCAGTCGCCTGCACCGGACTCACCGCCACCCCCTCGCGCCGTCTCCGACCGGACCGGCCCGGCGGACCACGGCCGTGGTCCGTCCGACTGAGCCGACGGTAGATCGTCCGGCCACCACCGGGCGACGGAGCTGCCCGGTCAGTTCGCCGGGGGGCTACCCGTACCCGCCCGTGTGGCCGGTTGGGCAGTGCGATGAGGGTTCCCCGCGCGACTCGACCTCGACCTTGACCTCGACGACCATCGACCTTGCCGATCATTGCCCGCCTGGGCTTCGGACCTGCTCGTGCACCTACACGCGGCGGGTGAGGTGGAAGGCGGAGATGGAGTAGCCGGCGCGCAGGGCGAGGCGGTGCGCCTCGTGGCGGTGGGTGTCGGCGTCGAGGTGGATGTGTTCGCAGCCGAGGCGGCGAGCCTCCCGTTCCGCCCAGGCGAGCAGCCGGGTGGCGTGGCCCCGTCCGCGCGCGGCGAGCAGGGTCGTGAGGTCGTCGACGGCCAGGTGCCGCCCGGCGGCCAGCGAGTTCACCTGCCGGAAGCCGAGCGCGGCGGCGACCCGGCCGAGTTCGCCGTCCCAGGACGCGACGAGTCGGTACCCTTCGGGCCGCTGTACCTCGTTGACGAGCCGGACGAACCCCGTCGACGTCAGATGCGGGCGCAACTGGCGCATGGGGTCGAATGCCAACCAGGTCCGCTCCGCCTCCAACTCCTCGATTTTCACGGGCCGTATTGTGTCAGTGCCATCAGGTGATGTGCGTGCCGAGGTCCGGCCGGAACCGGTGGAGTCGGTCACCGCGGCCCCGCCGCCGGCCCCGGCGGGCGGGTTCCGCCCGGCCGCCATGGCCTGCGCGTCCGTCCGTCCCGGTCCTTCCCGGCCGCGGTGACGTCCGGAAAACGATTCGCCGCGGGGCGCCGCTGCGGGCTACCCTGCTGCGGCCATCGGTCCGCCCGCCGCCGATCGGCAGCGGGCGGTTGCGGCACGCGGCGCCAGGGTGACGCCCTGATGAAGCCGGCACGGGGTGGGATCCGGAGCGGGGTGAGGGGCGTGGAGAACAGCCGGACAGACGGCGGCGATCGGTCGCCGGCCGGGATCGTCGCCGAGCCGGTGCTGCGTGGCCCGCGGCTGGTCCTGCGGCCGCTGACCGTGGCCGGCATCGGCGCGCTGCGGGCCGGGCGGTGCGGTGAGCTGGAGTCACTCACCGGCACCCGGATCACCACCGGCATCCAGCCGCCGCCGCTGCTCGACGCCGCCCTCGGCCCGGTCCGCGGCCGGTCGCTGACCGAGTCGGCGGCCGCCGGCTGGTGGACGTGGCTGGCCGTCGAAGGGGCCACGGGCACGGCCGTCGCCTCACCCGGCCTCGGTGGCCCACCGGACGCCGACGGCTGCGTCACCTTCGGCCAGGCGACGTTCGCCGGACACACCGGACGCGGCTACGCCGTCGAGAGCGGCTGCCTGCTGCTGGACTGGGCCTTCCGCGAACCTCGGGTGCGCCGGGCGCTGATGACCCTGCCACCCCACGCCGGGGTGGCGCTCGCGGTCGCCGCCCGCCTGGGCTTCGCGGCCATCGGCCGGGCCGAGGACGACGAGGTGGGCGAGCTCGTCCTGCTCGAACGAACCTGCCGGACCACCTGAGCCGAGCCCGGCGGGCGACGCCGACAGGGCGGGCGGGGCTGGCGAGACGCTGCGCGGTTGCGGCAGCCGCGCAGCGAGCAGGTGCGCGGCCAGCCAGTCGACGGCGGTCCGGACGAACCGGACCCGGTTGGCCAGCTCGACCACCTCGTGCCCCTCGCCGGGGAACAGCAGGTAGCGGCAGTCGACGCCACGGGCGGTGGCCGCAGCCACCGTCTGCTCGGCCTCGATCACCGGGACGTTGGTGTCGTTCTCGCCGTGGACGACGAGCAGCGGCGCCGCCAGGGCGCTCATCCGGTGCAGGGGCGACAGCGCCCGCAGCAGCGCGGGCTGCGTGACCGGATCGCCGTACTTGGTCACCGCGGAGGCCGCGATCCACGGCTCGGTGTGCTGGTAGAACGACTCCAGGTCGACCATGCCGCAGACATCCACGCCGACGCGGAACAACTGCGGGAAGTGCACCAGGGCGGCCAGCGTCAGGTACCCGCCGTAGGAGCGCCCCGCGATCCCGATCCGCTCCGGGTCGGCCAGGCCGGTGTCGACGAGGTCCCGCACGCAGCTCGCCACGTCCTCGATGCCGTCGAACCGGCGGTGGGTGTGATCGGCCTCCTCGAAGGCCCGGCCGTACCCGGTGGAGCCGCGCACGTTCGGCGCGAACACGGCGATCCCGCGGGCGAGCAGCGCGTGGAACAGCGGGTTGAACGTCGGACGCTCCTGAGCCTCGGGGCCGCCGTGCAGGTACACCAGGGTCGGCAGCGGGCCCGGCGGCGCCGGCGGACGGTACCACCAGCCGGCCAGCTCCTGGCCGTCGTGCGCGGTGAGGGTGTGCGGCACGGGGCGAACCAGCGCCGCCGGGCGGGTGGGGGCGTGCGAGACCAGACATCGGTAGCGGGCGGGGTCGAGCGCCGGCCGGCCGGCGCCGGCCGGGGCGGTCAGGTCGCAGGTCCACAGCTCCCCGGGGGCCGCGGCGCCCTCGAGGGCGAGGATCAGCTCCTGGCCGTCGGGGCGGGCCTGCAGGGCGGTGACGACGTCGCGGGGCGGTGCCGGCAGCGGCCGGCACCGGCCGCCCGACAGGTCGACGAGCGTGAGCTCACTGCGTCCCGCCACGTTCCAGACGACGACCGCCCGCTCGGGGTCGGCGGCCGCCCGCTCGGGGTCGGGGTCGGGCCGGCCGAGCAGGACGAACCGTTCCACGTCGGCGTCGGGACGCTCGGCGATCACCACGGTGGAGCCGGGGGTGTCCACGGGGACGTCGAGCAGGGCGGCCCGCTGCCGGCCGAGGTCGCTCACCAGCAGCACCCGACGCCCGCCCGCGGTGAAGCGGCCGGTGAGGACGGTCGCGGTGCCGCCGGGCAGCTCCCACGACGAGTGGGCCGCACCGCCGCCCGCCGGCGGGGTGAGCCGGACGTCGACGACGATCGCGCGGCGAACCCCGCGCGGCCCCTCCCGCAGCAGCAGCCGGTAGGCGCCCGCCAGCGGATCGCCCCCGCCGACGCCGGCGAGCCCACCGGAGATCGTGTCCTGCGCGCCCGGGCCGCCCGCACCGGGAACCCCGGGGCCGGCCGAGCCGGCGTGATCGAGGTCGACCAGGTCGCAGACCTGCAGGGCGACGCCCTCGGCGAGCCGGGCCCGCCGGCCGTCGAGACCGACCAGCACGGCGGCGGTGCGCCCGGCCCGGTCGGCGCGGTCGGATTCGGTGACGACGAGGGCGAGCCCGTCGGCGGTCCAGCGGGCCGGCACAGCGGCGCGGCCGTCCCCACCGGCCAGGCTGCGCGGGCCGCCGTCGTCACCGTCGGCGGCGACGACGCGCACCTCGGTGAGCTCCCCGCCGCCGGGCGCCACGTGCACGGCGATCAGGTCGCCCGCCGGCGACCACAGCGCGGCGCGGACATGCCCGGGGCCGGTGTCCACGCGACGCCGCCGGCCGTCGGCGTCCCGGATCCACAGGGCGGGCCCGGCCGGCCCGTCCGCGACGTAGGCGAGCCGGCCGTCGGACGCGAGGGCGGGCGCCCGCACTCCCTCGGCCGCCACCCACTCCCGCCCCAGATCGGACTCCCCGAGCCGACCGGCACGCCCCGACCTGGGGAGGCGGATCACGTTCCCCAGGACCGTGTCACTGCCCAGCGTCACGTCACTTTGTAGCGTCACGTCACTCCCTGAGTCTGGAGCCACATCTCGAGCAGCGCGGCCTGCCAGAGGGCGTTCGCGCCGAGGGTCGTGCGGTTGTCGTTCGGGGCGGCCAGCATCGCCTGGATCCACGCCGGGCGGAACAGGCCGCGGGACTTCGCCGCCGGGTCGGTGAGCGCGTCGCGGACCCGGTCGAGGAACGGGCCGTCCAGGTGGCGGATCGCCGGCACCGGGAAGTACCCCTTGGGCCGGTCGATGACGTCGACCGGCATGAGCGGGCGGCCGATGTCCTTGAGCACGCCCTTGCCGCCGGAGGCGAGCTTGAACTCGGGCGGGCAGGCCGCGGCGAGCTCGACCAGCTCGTGGTCGAGGAACGGGGTGCGCGCCTCCAGGCCCGCGGCCATCGTCATGTTGTCGACCCGCTTCACCGGGTCGTCGACGAGCATGACCGTCGAGTCGAGGCGCAGCGCGGCGTCGACGGACGTCTCGGCGCCCGGCCGGGCGAAGTGGGAGGCGACGAAGTGCCGGCTGGCATCGGCCTCGATGAGGTGGTGCGGCTCGACCATCGCCGGCATGTCGCGGTGCGGTCGGTCGGCGAAGACCCGCAGGTAGGCGTCGACGGTCTGGTCACGCGCGACGCCGGCCAGCGGCGGGTACCAGGAGTAGCCGGCGAAGACCTCGTCGGCCCCCTGCCCGGACTGCACGACCTTGACGTGCCGGGAGACCTCCTGGGAGAGCAGGTAGAAGGCGACGCAGTCGTGGCTGACCATCGGCTCGCTCATCGCGGCGACGGCGGCGTCGACGGCGGGCAGCAGCCGGCTGCCCGGCACCCGGATCTGGTGGTGGTCGGTCTCGAAGTGCCTGGCGATGATGTCCGAGTAGGCGAACTCGTCGCCGGACTCGCCGCCGGCCGCCTCGAAGCCGACGCTGAACGTGGCCAGGCCGTGCTGGCCGGCCTCCGCGAGCAGGGCGACGATCAGGCTGGAGTCCAGCCCGCCGGACAGCAGCACCCCGACGGGCACGTCGGCGACCATGCGCCGGCGCACCGCCACGCGCAGCTTCTCGGCGATGGCGTCCCGCCAGTCGCGGGCGGTCCAGTCGGCGTGCGCGGGGTCGCGGGTGAAGCTCGGGCTCCAGTACACCTCGTCGGTCCAGGTCCCGTCCGGTTCGACGACCCGCACGGTGGCGGCGGGCAGCTTGCGTACTCCGGCGAGGATGGTGTGCGGAGCCGGCACCACCGAGTGGAACGACAGGTAGTGGTGGAAGGCGACGAGGTCGATGTCCGAGGAGACGCCGCCCCCGGCAAGCAGCGCCGGCAGGGTGGAGGCGAAGCGCAGCCGCTCGGCGTCGGCGGCGAGGTACAGCGGCTTGATGCCGAGCCGGTCGCGGGCGAGGACGAGGCGGCCGGTGTCGCGCTCGGCGACCGCGAAGGCGAACATGCCGGCGAAGTGGTCCACGCACCGGGTGCCCCAGTGGTGGTAGGCCTTGGCGATCACCTCGGTGTCCGAGGTGGAGAAGAAGCGGTAGCCGGCGGCGGCCAGCTCGTCGCGCAGCTCCTGGTAGTTGTAGATGCACCCGTTGAACGCGGTGGTCAGGCCCAGCTCGCTGTCGACCATCGGCTGGGCGCCACGCTCGGACAGATCGATGATCTTCAGGCGGCGGTGGCCGAACGCGACCGGTCCCGACGACCACACCCCGGCGCCGTCCGGGCCCCGCGGCACCATGGTGGCCGTCATCCGCACCAC
The DNA here is from genome assembly GCF_000948395.1 of Frankia torreyi. Taxonomy (GTDB): domain Bacteria; phylum Actinomycetota; class Actinomycetes; order Frankiales; family Frankiaceae; genus Frankia; species Frankia torreyi. The sequence continues at coordinate 10,093 of NZ_JYFN01000098.1, forward strand.
CGCGTCGACGTCCGCTCCCCGGCCGTCGAACCTCAGCTCACCACTCAGCCCGCACATGTGCGCTCCCGTCGATCAGTCAGTTCAGGTGAGATCCATTCCCCGGGCAGTCCTGCCCGGCATGAGGGTGCACGATCGTCCGTCCACCTTCGACGCCGGAGATTTCAGCCTCGTGTCCCCACGGTTGCGACCGAGGACCGCTTCGCTCGCCGGAACTGCCGCCCGCCGGCACTCGCCCGCCGGCACGCCGTCATGCCCCGCCGAGAGCCTCGGCGGGGTACGACGGCGGTCGTGGGTCAGCTCAGCGGCGCGGGATCCAGGTGTCCTTGGAACCGCCGCCCTGGGACGAGTTGACGATGAGGCTGCCGGGCGGGGCCACCCGGCTGAGCGCCGCGGGCACGACGACCGGCTCGGTGCCGGCGTAGACGAACACCCGCAGGTCCACCGCGCACGGCTCGAGGTGGCTGTCGTGCCAGGTCGGATGGGTGGACAGGGAGACCACCTCCTGGCCGATCCAGCGCCGCGGGTCGGCCAGGATCCGCTCCCGGGCCGCGGTGAGCTGGTACGGCTCGGCGTGCGGGCCGATCACGACGCCGGAGCCGCCGAAGCCGTCGACCGGCTTGACGACGAGCTGGTCGAGGTTGGCCAGCACGTGCTCGCACTGCTCCGGGTCGCCGCAGACATAGGTCGGCACGTCGTCGAGGACGGGTTGCTCACCCAGGTAGTAGGTGACCATCCGGGGCACGTAGGCGTAGACGACCTTGTCGTCGCCGATGCCGTTGCCTGGCGCGTTCGCGACGCTCACCCGCCCGGCGCGGACCGCCCGCAGCAGCGCCGGGCCGAGCGGGGCGTCGTCCGCGCCCGGCGCGCCGAACAGCTCGTCCTCGTCGATGCGCCGGTAGAGGACGTCGACGCGGCGGCGGCGGCCGTCGTCGACCCGGTAGACGACGTCGTCGTCGACGAGCAGCGCGTCGGGTTCGACCAGCGGGACGCCCATCTCCTCGGCGAGCATGGCGTGCTCGAAGTAGGCGGAGTCGGCCGGCCCACTGGTCAGGACGGCGACCGCGGGCTCGCCGGTGACGGCGGGTGGCGCCGCGGCGACGAGCGCGTCGTGCAGCAGGGCGGGCACGGTGCCCAGCCGCAGGATGCCCGGCGGCGGCCCGAGCTCGGGCAGCACCGACTCGGCGAGCCGGCGGCCCTCCACGGCGTAGGCGATCCCGGACGGCACCCGCAGGTTGTCCTCGAGCACCAGCCAGCCGCCGTCACCGCCGCGGACGAGGTCGATGCCGGCGGTGGTGATCCGGATCGCGTCGCGGCCGGGGGCGCGGCCGCCGTGGCGCAGCCCGGGGGCATCGTTGACCACCCAGGGCGGGACGATGCCGTCGGCGACGGCGGCCCGCTCGCCGTAGATGTCGTGCAGGAACGCCTCCAGCGCGCGGACCCGCTGCCCGAGCCCCCGGCCGAGCACGGCCCAGTCGTCGGCGGCGACGATGCGCGGCACGATGTCGAAGGGGAACGGCCGGCTCGCCGAGTCCCCGTTGACCCGAAACGTGATGCCCCGGTCGGTCTGCTCGGCCTCGCGGGCGCCGACGCGTTCGTCGAGGGTGTCCGGGCCGAGCCGCTCCAGGGTGCGCATCACCGCCCGGTACTGGGGCCGGACGGCGCCGTGCTCGTCGACGACCTCGTCGTAGCCGGTCGGCTGGTAGCGCTCCAGCAGGATCGGCGCGATCTGGTCGGGAGCGGACACCGCGGGCGCGGCACCGAGCGACGCGCCGGCCGGCGGGACGTCGCGGGTCTCGGCGAGGATCAGGTCGGCGACGTCGGTGAGCAGTCCGCGGCGGGCGAACGCCCGGCGCTGGCGCAGCGCCGAGCTGCCCCGGCCGGCCGCCTGCTCGGCGAGGTTGTCGATCAGCTCCCAGTCGTCGTAGCGCTCGAGCTGGGGGCGCACCTCCTCCAGCATCCGGCGCAGCATGGCGCGCGCGGGCACGGGGCCCGCACCGAGGATGTCGACGAGGTCGCCCTCCAGCCCGGACCGGGCCGCCCGCCAGGTCGCCGCCCGCAGCAGCTCGGCGCGCGGGGGCGGGGCCTGGCCGCCGGCCTCGATCTCCTCGATCGCCCGGCCCACCAGGGCCCGGAACAGCCCGGCGATGAGGATGACGTTGTCCACGTCCGGGCAGGCGTCGCAGATGCGCAGCTCGACGGTGGGCAGGTGGGCCGAGGGGCGGACGTCGAAGTACACCATGCCCGGGTCGCTGATCACCCCGGACTTGATCAGATCGGCGATGAGCTGGTCGTACTCGGCGGCGGTCTTGAACGACCCGGCGACGCCGGCGGTGGGCCAGCGCTGCCAGACCAGCGTGCGCATGCTCGCGTAGCCGCTGTCGGCGCCGAGCCAGTACGGCGAGCTGGCCGACAGCGCCAGCAGCATCGGCAGCCAGGGGGCGGTCCAGGCGACGACGGCCATGGCCAGGTCGCGGTCGGCGACGTCGACGTGTACCTGGGCGCCGCAGATGAGCTGCTCCCGGGCGACGATCTGGTAGTCCTCGGTCATCTGCTCGTAGCGGGCGTCCCGCGAGACGTCGAGCAGATCCATGTCGAGGATCGGCACGGTGCCCGACGCCGCCGGCCCGAGCCCCAGCTCGCCCGCCGCCTCGGCCAGCCGGCGGCGCAGGTCCAGCAGGTTGGATCGCAGGGCCAGTAGATCGACCGTCGGCTGACTGTTCGTCTCGACGACGGATTTCAACAGTTCCGGAGAGAAGGAGTCCTTGTCCAGCCGCTGCAGTATTTCCTCGGCCCGGGGAACAAGTTGGCGGGTGGTGAGATCGAGGATGTGAAACTCCTCCTCGACGCCGACGGCCACGTTCCGTGCGTCGCTCATGGCGGCCTACGCTACGGCCGGCCGGTTACATATGCATGACACGGACGTGTCTCGCATACCGGCGATCGGGGCATACCTCTGCACGGGCACGTGCACCACCTTTGTCGTGGCCGGCGTCCCGACCCCATCCAGCCGTGGTGCCGCGACCCACCTGTGTGATCGCCTCGGTCCGACCCGTCGGCCGAACGCCGGCGGCAGCCGGTCGCGGACGTTGTCTAGCTGTCCCGCCGGCCGTCGATAAAACGTGACGAAGCCCGCAGCATTCAGCCGCGGATGAGCGGGGATGAACATGTGCCGAGCGGTCACCGAAAGCGCCGCGAGACGCCGCGAGCCGGGCTGCGGGTGTTCACCCGGCCCGGGTTACCCGGATTTCCCGCCGAGACCCGGCGGCGCACGAAGTCGCCGCGCGGCGTGACCGTTCGGCCGCCGATCGACACCGGGCGGGAAGGCGGCTAGACCGACGGGACCGGGCTGAGGTCCAGCTCCGTCCCGGGCAGCGCGGCGCGGACCTCCGCGGCCAGCAGTCCCCAGTCGGTGACGCGCGCCGAGGTCGCCCGGTAGGCCAGGCCGATGCGCCGGTGCGGCGCCGGGCGGCGGAAGGTGGCGACCGCGAGGCCGCGGCCCTCCCCCACCTCGACTCCGACGGCGGCGGCGGGCAGCAACGTCAGCCCCAGCCCGCCGGCGACCATCTGGACGATCGTCGACAGGCTGGCCGCCCGCAGCGTGGCCCGCTCCCGCGCCCCGGCCTCCCGGCAGACGTCCAGCGCCTGCGCCCGAAAGCAGTGCCCGTCCTCCAGCAGGAGCACGTCCTGGCCGGCGAGGCCGGCGACGGGGACGGCGCTGCCGCCGGCCAGCGGATGCTCGGCGGGCGTCACGAGGACGAAGTCCTCGTCGTAGAGCGGGATCTCGGTGATGCCCGGTTCGTCGTTGGGCAGCGCGAGCAGCGCCAGGTCGAGCGCGCCGCCGCGCAGCTCCGCCAGCAGGGTCGCGGTCTGCGCCTCGCGCAGCCGAAGGCGCGCCTGCGGCCAGCGTCCGCGCAGCGTGGGTAGCAGCCGCGGCAGCAGGTAGGGCGCCACGGTGGGGATGACGCCGAGCCGGATGTCGCCGGTCAGCGGGGCACGGGCCCGCACCGCGACCTCCGCGATGTCGTCGACCGCGCCGAGCACGCCCCGGGCTCGCGTGACGATCTGCTCGCCCACCGCGGTGAGCAGCACGCTGCGCGTGGTGCGCTCGACGAGCTGGACGCCGAGGGTGCGCTCCAGCGCCGCGACCGCGCTGGACAGGGTCGGCTGACTCACGTGCAGCGCCGCCGCCGCCCGGCCGAAGTGCCGGTGGTCGGCGACGCCGACGAGCGCACGCAACTGGGTGAGCGTCGGCTGCGGAGTAGCCATAGATCGAGGCTATCAAACTTGCCGAATCTTTCGATTTCCTTTCTGGGTCGATGGTAGCGAGAGTGGGTCCTGCCCGATCACCACCGCAGACCCGAACATCACCGCAGACCCGATCACCCCCGCAGACCCGATCACCACCGCAGAGAGGACCACCTCGACGTGCTTACCGTCGGCGACGCCTTCCCCGCCTACGACCTGACCGGAGTCGTCTCCAACGACCCCGACACCGCCTTCGTCCGGGAGACCGCCACCAGCCGCCCCGGCGCGTGGCGCGTCGTGTTCTTCTGGCCGAAGGACTTCACGTTCGTGTGCCCCACCGAGATCGCCGCGTTCGGCCGGCTCAACGGCGAGTTCGCCGACCGGGACGCGCAGGTCCTCGGCGTGTCCACGGACAGCGAGTACGTCCACCTGGCCTGGCGGCAGAACCACCCGGACCTGACCGATCTGCCCTTCCCGATGCTCGCCGACATCCGCAAGGACCTGACCGCCGCCGCCGGGGTGCTCGGCGACGACGGCGTGGCGCAGCGGGCGACCTTCATCGTCGACCCGGACAACGTCATCCAGTTCGTCATGGTCACCGCGGGCAGCGTCGGGCGGAACCCGGCGGAGGTCCTGCGGGTGCTCGACGCGCTGCAGACCGACGAGCTGTGCCCCTGCAACTGGCAGAAGGGCCAGGCGACGCTGGGTGCCGCGGCGCCCGCCCCGGCCGAGGTGGCGGCCTGATGGCCGTCGCCCGCCTGCGGGAACTGCTTCCCGACTACGCCCGCGACCTGCGCCTCAACCTCGGCTCGGTGACCAGCCAGTCGAACCTGTCCGCCCAGCAGCTCTGGGGCACGGTGCTCGCGGCGGCCATCGCCAGCCGCGGGCGCACCGCGCTGGTCGAGCTGGAGCCCGAGGCGCTCGACCACCTGACCGCCGAGGCGGCCGCCGCGGCGCGCACCGCGGCGGCGCTGATGGCGATGAACAACGTCTACTACCGCAGCCTGCACCTGCTGGAGGACGAGGAGTACTCCCGGCTGCGGGCCGGCCTGCGGATGAACGCCCTCGCCGACCCCGGTGTCGACAAGGTCGACTTCGAGCTCTGGTCGCTGGCGGTCTCCGCGATCAACGGCTGCGGCCGCTGCCTGACCGCCCACGAGCACGAGCTGCGCGGCCGCGGGGTCACCCGCGAGGTGATCCAGGACGCGATCCGGGTCGCCTCGGTCGTGCACGCGGTCGCGGTGACCGTCGAGGCACTGGAGACCTCCGGCGGCATCGACCGGGTCGCCGCCGCGGTCTGAGACCGCGGTCCGCACGTCGGATAACGACTGGCTGTAGTCGATGCCAAGATCGGGGCCGTCGGGTCCCGGCCGAGCGTCCTGGCGCGCCTTCTCGTCCCGTCTACCACGCTGCGCTGACGGCCGGGACGGCGTCCCTGGTCAACGGCGTCGCGGCCGTCGCGTTTCCGGTTCCAGCGGCCCCATCCCAGCCGAAGTGATCAGCTCGGTGCGCGGATGGCATGTCGCCAATCTTATGCACTCTGAGTAACAGAATGCGGATCACAGCGTGGTACTCCACCAGCCCCGCCTCCCCCAGGTTCCGGCACGCTGCCACAATGCGACTTTGTAAGCACGGTTCGTAGCCAACTCATCGCAGTGACCACTATCCGTACATCATTAGTCGCAGCCCGAAACGGGGGACGTACCCGGCCGGGCAGCCGCCACCAGGGGGAGCACAAGATCATGTCGTTAACGCAGCCGACCGACACCTCGACACCCCGCATCGCGCCGCACCCGGTACGCCTCGCGCGCACCGGCGGGGCGGACGGCGCGGCGGCCACCGCCGGGTCGCCCGGCACCCCAGCCCGCGCGCTGTCCGGCCCGCTGCTCGCGACGAACCGCGTCGGGCAGCATGTCCGCGTTCCGAAGACCGCCGAACTCGTCGCCGCCCACCTACGCCGCCAGATCGTCCGCGGCGAACTCCACGAAGACGACGCCCTCCCCC
>NZ_JYFN01000099.1 GCF_000948395.1 Frankia torreyi
AGCACCAACGGCTGGACCCTGACCGCCGCACCCCCTTAAACCACGGCCATCCACCCCCACCAGCACCCCGCAAGATTTTCAGTGATCTTCTAGGCGCGGTCCTCGTCGGCGTCGGGGAAGTACAGGTAGAGGTCCATGGCCTGCATCATCGTGCGGAGCACGCGCCGAAGCTGGCGCTGCTGCTCGTCGTCGAGGAAGGCCAGGGTGCGATCCTCGGCTTTCCTGGTCGCCGCCTGGGCGCGAGCGAGCAGCTCGGTGCCCTCCGGCGTGATCCGGACCTGAAGGATCCGCCCGTGGGTGGGGTGCGGCTCGCGGTCGACGAGGCCCCGCTCGAGCAGCCCGGCGATCGCCGTCGACATCGACTGCGCGGTGACCCCGTTGCGCTGGCCCAGAGTGGCTCCGGACAGTGCCCCGGGGTCCACGAGGCCGAGCTGGGCGAGCGCGCCGAGCTGGGTGTGGGTCAGCGAGAACTCACGCAGCGCTCGGTCGACCTGCTGGGCGAGCGCTGTGCTCACCCGCCGCATCAGGTACGGCAACCGCTCCTCGAAGTTCTCCGCCACCGTGCTCCCTGTTCCGTTTCCTCCGTCGCGCCCGTGCTTGCGTGGCCACGGTAGCGGCCTGGACATGTGTCAGGTGCCTGATAATGTAACTGATATTGGCACGATCCGGCTCGAGAGGAGCAGAGCTATGAGCGCAGCACGCACCGTCGTGGTCACCGGCGCCTCCGGCGGCATCGGTTCCGAGATCGTCGACCGGTTTCTGACCCAGGGCGACACCGTCGTCGCCGCCGACGTCTCGTCGGAGGCGCTCGCCACCTGGCGCGCCCGGTGGGACTCGGGCGCGCCCGGCGGGCAGCACCCGTCGCTGCACGCCGTCGTCGCGGACATCTCCAGCGAGGAGAGTGTCGCCGAGCTGGCCGAGGCCACGCGGCGACGCTTCGACACCGTCGACGTGCTGATCAACTGCGCCGGTATCTTCCCCTCGGTTCCCTTCGAGGAGATGACCGTCGAGCTGTGGCGTCAGGTGCTCGAGGTCAACCTCACCGGCACCTTCCTCATGACGCGGGCGTTCGTCCCCCTCATGAAGGCGAGCGGCCGCGGTCGCATCGTGAACATCGGGTCCGGCTCGGTCTTCAGCGGTACGCCCCTGCAGTCGGCCTACGTCGCGTCCAAGGGCGGCATCATGGGCCTGACCCGGACCCTGGCGCGCGAGCTCGGCGGGTACGGCATCACGGTCAACCTGGTCACCCCGGGGCTCACCGCCACCCCGGCGGCGGCCGACGTGATTCCCGCGTCGGTGCTGGCGGAGCAGCGACAGTTGCGGGCGCTCCAGCGGGACGAGACCGCCGAGGACCTGGCCGGCCCGGTCTTCTTCCTCGCCTCCGACGACGCCGCCTTCGTCACCGGCCAGACGCTCAACGTCGACGGAGGCCGCCACCTGCTGTGACCGTCGTACGGCCTGAGGGGTGCAGGGCAGGGTAGCGACGCCAGCGGCCGAGAATCGGGGTCGGGGTCGGAATCAGTTCCCCACGCCGAGGCTCGACATGTGCGCGGATGGATACCGATCGCCGCGCGCCGCGCCCGCCGGCACCGCCTTCTCGATCTCGGCGAAGTCGTCCAGGGTGAGGTTCAGCTCCGTCGCGGGCAGTGCCTCGGCCAGTCGCTGGCGGGTGCGGGCGCCGATCAGCGGCACGATGTCCCGGCCCTGCGCGGCCACCCAGGCGATGGCGAGCTGGGCGACGGTGCAGCCCTTCGCCTCGGCGACCCGGCGCAGTGCCTCCACCAGGGCGAGATTGTGTTCCACGTTCCCGTTCGAGAACCGCGGGCTGAGGCCGCGGACATCGCCAGGGCCGGCGACGTGACCGGCGCTCCAGTGCCCGGAGATGAGGCCCCGCCCGAGGACCCCGTACGCGGTCAGGCCGATGCCCAGTTCCCGCAGCGTAGGCAGAATGTCCGCCTCCACCGCGCGGGACAGCAGCGAGTACTCGATCTGCAGATCGGCGATCGGGTGCACGGCGTGCGCCCGTCGTATCGTCTCGGCGTTGACCTCCGAGAGCCCGATGTGTCGGACATGACCGGCGTCGATCATCTCCTTGATCGTGCCCACCGTCTCCTCGATCGGTACCCCGGGGTCCAGCCGGGCGGGACGGTAGATGTCGAGGTGATCGGTGCCCAGCCGGGTCAGCGAGTAGGCCAGGAAGTTCTTCACCGCCTCGGGACGGCCGTCATGCCCGCCGAACTCGGAGCCCGGTCCCCGCAGCGAGCCGAACTTGACGCTCAGCGTGTAGCTGTCGCGGTCCCGGCCGCGCAGCGCCTCGGCGAGCAGCAGCTCGTTGTGGCCCATGGCGTAGAAATCGGCGGTGTCGATCAGCGTGACGCCGGCCTCCAGCGCGGCGTGCACGGTGGCGATACTCTCCGCGCGGTCGGCCGCGCCGTAAGCCCCCGACATGCCCATCGCACCCAGGCCCAGCGCGGAGACGGCCGGTCCGGTGCTGCCCAGGGTTCGTGTCTGCATCGCGTTCTCCTCGTTGTCGCTGGCGCCCGTCGTCGCCGGCGCCACCCACCATGCGCCTGCGCCGGGACGGGCGGCAGCGGAGTGTTCATCGTGGGAGCGCGGCTCCCTGGCTCGGCCTGCCGGGTCCGAGGGAGCATGAATCCATGCAGCGTGCCGAGCTCGCCGACTTCCTGCGCCGCCGCCGCGAGACGATGCGACCGGCCGAGGTCGGGATCGCCGACGGCCCCCGGCGCCGCACCACCGGCCTGCGCCGGGAGGAGGTGGCCATGCTCGCCGGCATGTCGGTCGACTACGTCGTACGCCTCGAGCAGGGCCGCAGCAGCCAGCCCTCGACCCAACTCCTCGGCGCGCTGGCCCGGGCGTTGCGCCTCGCCGACGACGAACGCGACCACCTGTTCTACCTGGCCGGCCACCGGCCCCCGCCCGCCGACGGCGTGGCCCGCCTGGCTCGCGCCGGCCTGGTGCGCATGCTTGATCTGCTCGGCGACACCCCGGCCCTGGTGCTGTCCGACCTGGGGGAGGTTCTCGCCCAGAACCGGGCGGCCATCCTGCTGCAGGGCGATCACACCGGCTTCTCCGGCGACCGGCGCTACATCGCGTATCGGTGGTTCACCGACCCCGCTGCCCGGGCCGCCTGCCCGGTGGAGGAACAAGAACACCGGGCTCGTCAGATTGTCGCCGACCTGCGCGCGGTCGCCGGCCGGCGGTCCGGCGACCCCACGGTCGCTGGACTCGTCGAGCGGTTGCAGGCCGCGAGTACCGACTTCCGCCGGTTCTGGGCCGAGCATGAGGTGGCGGTGAGGCGGGCCGACCGCAAGACCATGCTCCACTCGCGGGTGGGCCGCCTGCTGATGGACTGCGAGACCCTGGTCACCCCCGACCAGGGTCAGCGGCTGCTGGTGCTCACCCCGGCGAATACCGAGGCCCACGAGCGGCTGGAGCTGCTGCGCGTGCTCGGCCTCGAGGACTTTCCCAAGGGGCTCCGGGCACGCCCCTGACGTGAGGCGGGCCGGTGCGGCTCACCGGGGCCGCGCGACCGACGGCTGCGTGCCGCCTTCGAGGGTGGCGGGGCGTTCGAGGGCGGCGAGGAAGGTTTCGGCCGCGTCCTGGACCCGGTCCCGATCACCGGTGGCGAGCAGGTCGAGCAGCAGCCCGCGGATGGTGGCGATCACGAGGGTGGCCGTGCGCGTCGCGGTCGCCGGGTCGGTGTCCGGTCCCTGGGCGTCGACCAGGGCGCTCATCCAGTAGGCGACGACGTGCTCGAGGAACGCCGCGAACTGCTGCGGAGCCTGTAGTGCGCGCCCGTAGACCGCGAAGAACAGCCTGAACTCCGCTTCGTGTTGCGGGTCGAACGCCCGGGTCCAGGACGCGCGGGCCTCCGCGGCCAGGTCGGGCTGCTCGCCGGCCAGGTCGCGAGTGGCCGCGAAGATGCGCTCCCGCAGGCGTCCGAGGATGGCCTCGAGCATCTGCTCCTTGGTGCCGAAGTGATGCACCAACGTCGTGGGCGACACCCCGAGGGCGGCGGCGACGGGCCGCCACGTCAGCTCGGAGAACCCGTACTCGGCCGCGTACTCGACCGCCGCGTCGAGCAGCTCGGCCCGCCGCTGATGGTTGACCGGCCGTCCCGCCATGGCCGCCGCCTCCCGGGTCGTCGTGGTTTGACGTTGCTGGTACGGCCGCATACTGTCATTTCTAGTACGGTCGTACTATCAATGGTAGACGGGCATCCCGGGTCGCTCGCCGCGCATCCACCCCGGTGCGCGCCCCCATCGTGGAGGTTTCCCATGCATGTGTTCCTCACTGGAGCGTCAGGCTGGGTCGGTCGCGGGCTCGTCCCCGACCTGATCGCCGCCGGTCACACGGTCACCGGGCTCGCCCGCTCCGAGGCCGCGGCCGTCACCCTGCGGGCGGCGGGGGCCGAGGTCCGCGCGGGATCGCTCGACGACCTCGACATCCTGCGTGACGCCGCCGCGGCCGCCGACGGCGTCATCCACCTCGCGTTCAAGCACGACATCGCCTTCGCCGGCGACTTCGCCGGCGCCACCGACGCCGACCGCGCGGCGATCGGGACCTTCGGTGAGGCCCTCGCCGGCACCGACAAGCCGTTCGTCATCGCCTCCGGCATCCTCGGCGTGCTCGGCCTACCGCCGGGAGTCGTCGCCACCGAGAACGACGGGCGCGCCGCGCAGGACGCCGATCGCGAGGTCCCGATCAGCGGGGCGAACGGGCGGATCGACAACGCCAACTACACGCTCGCGCTCGCTGCCCGCGGGGTCCGCTCCTCGGTCGTGCGGCTGCCACCGGCCACCCACGGCGACGGCGACAACGGGTTCATCCCGACCGCGATCGACTTCGCGCGTCAGAAGGGCGCCGCGGCCTACGTCGGCGACGGAACCAACCGCTGGCCGGCCGTCCACCGCGACGACGCCGCGCGCCTGTTCCGCCTCGCCCTCGAAGCGGCGCCGCCCGGTTCGGCGCTGCATGCGGTCGGCGACGAGGGCGTCCCCCTCCGCGAGGTCGCCGAGGTCCTCGCCGCCCATCTCGACCTTCCCGCGGTCTCCGTCACCCCCGACCAGATCGGGGATTACGTCGGCTTCCTCGGCGGCTTCTGGGGATTCGACGGCCCCGCCTCCGCGCAGATCACCCGCGACCTACTCGGCTGGCAGCCAACCCGTCCGGGCCTGATCGCCGACCTCAAGGAAGGCCACTACTTCGCCTGATACTCCCACCGGTTCAGCTGGGACAGGACCCCGTCGATCAGCTCCCCGCAGCGGAGTGCGGCCCCGGCGCCGCGGTCGGGAGATCGGCTCGGCGCGCCGCTTCGAGAAGGCGCTTGTCGTAGGTGACAAACGCCTCCATCCGAGTGTCGTTCTCGTCGGACAGCCGAAGGGCGGTAGCGAGGTGAATGGCGTCGGGAGACCGTAGGAGCGGGTCATCAAAGGCGGCCGCGACGGCGCGCACGTGGGCATCGATTTCCAGGCGGTACATCCGGTCCAGTACTCGCGGCACGCGCCCGAGTGCTTCCGGGGCGGCTCGCCTGATCGCGCGCGTCACCTCCACCTCCGCCAGGGTGGAGGTGAAACGTGGTAGGGCGTCGCGGACGTTGAGCCAGTCAACAAGCGCGGGGCTTTCAGGTTCGGCCACGACAAGTTTCACTACTGCCGCCGAATCCAGGTAGATCACCAGCGTTCCTCGTCCCGCATGGCGATCAGATCGTTGGTCGCGCTGACGGCGGGGTCGCCAAGAAGCGGCGGCATGGGCACCGGCCCCTCCGTCGCCGGCGGTATCGCGCGGCCCTCCGTCACAAGGCGGTCGAGCGCTGCTGTGCCACGGCCGATGGGGACCAGCCGCGCAACCGGACGCCCGCGGTCGGTCACCTCGATCGTCTCTCCGCGCCGAACCCGGTCGATGACCTGGCTGGTGCTCTGATTGAGTTCCCGCACCCCGACCCTGTCCACGCGCCCAGTGTAGAACATCATGTCCTACGTAGTGGTTGCGGGCATCGAGCCCCGGCCAGGCACCCGCCGGCCGGCGGTCCCCGGCTTGGCTGGACGGTGGGGCGGTCACAGGGAGCGGATGACCCTGATCCGGTCGGCCATGGCGCGGCGCGCGGCGTCGCTCTGGTAGGCGATGGCGTCGTACTCGTGCGGGGCGCCTGGGGTGAGGTGCAGTTCGACGGGCACACCACCGCGGCTGAGCAGCAGCGCGTAGGCCAGATCCTCGTCGCGGAAGATGTCGAGCTGGCCGACCTCGAGGTAGGCCGGTGGCAGCCCGGTCGCGTCCTCGAGCCGGGCGGGAGCCGCGAGTGCCGGTACCTCGGTGCCACCGGCGCGCGCACCGAGGAACGCCTGCCAGCCGGTGATGTTGTCCTCGTAGGTCCAGGCGGCGTAGGGCACGATGTGCGGGTCCGGAATCGTGGTGCGGTCGTCGAGCATCGGGAAGATCAGCAGTTGTCGCGCGATGGCCGGTCCGCCGCGGTCGCGGGCGAGGATCGACACCGCGGCCGCCAGGCCGCCGCCCGCGCTGTCGCCCATGACGGCGATGCGAGCCGGATCGACGGCGAGCTCGGTGGCGTGCTCGTGCAGCCACTGCAGCCCGGCGTAGACGTCCTCGACCGGGGTGGGGAACGGGTGCTCGGGGGCGAGACGGTAGTCCACGGCGAGGAAGGGCACGCCGCTGCGTGACACCAGGCGGCTGACGGCGCCGTCGTTGATCGACACGCTGCCGAGGATCATGCCGCCGCCGTGGAGGTACAGCACCGCGGGGCCGGGCGCGACGTCGTCGGTGTCGCTGGTGTCGGTGTCGCTGGTTCGATACCAGCGCAGGAGCAGCCTGGCTCCGTCCGCGGTGGTCAGCTCGTGATCGGTGATGCGGACGTCGTCGGCGGTGGGCTGAAGCCGGTCGACGGTGGCGAGCATCGTGTTCATGACGACGCGGCGGCCGTCGACATCGCCCACCGGCGGCGGTGCCACATCGGCCAGCCCGGCCATGAGGGGGCCGAGCGCCTCGGCGATCTGCGGATCGAGTTCAAGCGTCAACGGTCCGATGTCCTTCCCTGGGCTTGAAGATCCGGTGGGCGGCGCGGGGGGTCGGCGGGCGGTGAGCCCCCCGGCAGGTCATGACGCGCCCGGCCCGGATGCGCCGAGTTCCGCGATGTAGGCGGCCAGTGTGCGCGGCTCGCGCCGCAGGATCGTGCGGAGCACGAGTGCATTGCCGCCATGGAAGCCGTGCCGGTCGTACTCGGCGAACATCGCGCCCAGACCGGCGGGCTGCCCGGGCGGCAACGTGAACCCGGTGGGCAGGTCCTCGGCGGTCACCGCGCGACCGGCGGCCTCGGTCATCAGCTCGGCGAGCCGCACGCGGTCCACCGTGCCGGGTGCGGCGAGCTCGAACGTGCCGAAGGAGAGCCGATCGTCGACGAACGCGAGCGCGGCGGCCTCGGCGACGTCGCGGTAGTCGACGTAGGTCATCTTCGCGTGCTTCGACCAGGGCATGACGAGCGTGCCGGTGCGGCGGGCCTGCTCGTAGGCGCCGTCGAGGCCCTGCATGTACATCGCGGGCTGCAGGATCGTGAAGTCCAGCGTCGAGGCGTAGAGGGCCGCCTCGATCGGCCGGGTGCTGGCGTGGTTCTCCAACGGTAGGGAGGGGTGGTAGACGCCGTTGTAGACGATCTTACGGATGCCGGCGGACTGCGCCGCCTCAACGAGGTTGAGTCCCATTTTCGTCGCGTCCGGCGCGAAGGCCGGGGTGATCAGAAATGCGCCGTCGACGCCGTCGAACGCGGCGCGCAGACTGGCCGGGTCACCGAGGTCCGCGGTGACGGTCTCGCCCGCGCCGTGCCTCAGCGGGATGTCGCGCTTGCCCGGATCGTGCACGACCGCGCGTACGTCGATGCCGTGGCGCACGAGAGCGGGCACGACCAGCCCGGCGAACGTGCCGGTTGCCCCGGTCGCGAGGATCTTCATCGCGGCGGTCCGACGACGATATTGCCGAACTTCTCGGCCGCTTCGGCCATCCGTTCGGGGGAAATCTGGAAGCCGTCGGGTCGCGGGGTGGACTTGTCGCGGCCGCTGTAGCGGAACATGCCCTCAATGCCGGCCGGCGTGTTGATCATCAATAGGTCGGCCTTCTTCGACGTGATCCGGTAGGCGTGCGGCTTACCCTTGGGGAGGAAGACCACGCCGCCTTCGGACAGCTCGTACTCGCGGTCGTCGTACCAGACCAGCGCGGTACCGCTGATCAGCATGAACACCTCGTCCTCGAGGGTGTGCGTGTGATAAGGCGGCGCCTCGCCCTCGCTGACGTCGAATCTGCCCATCATCAGCTGGCCGTCGGTCGCCGCGCCGTCGAGCACCATCGTGAGAGTTCCGCCGTCGAGCCATTCGAGCTGCTGTTGCTGCTGGGCCTGGGCGAGATAGAGCATGCTCACGCCGTTCTCCTTCGCATCGTCGGTGCAACGTCCATCGCGCCTTCCAGCCCGGGGCCGGCACGGCGCGCCACGCGGGACGGAGCCCTCAACCGGGTGCGATTTCTGGCATCCACGCGCTAAGCCTCATGGTGACCACGCCTCGAGCCTAGGCGTACACGCATCCGGCGCGTATGCGCTTGATTGCTACAAAGATGTTCCTTATTGCGGCGCTCGCGCCTCAGGCTCGGTCACGTGTGGTCGCGGCCGGCCGCAGTCCATCGCGGCCGGTCGCAGTCGATTGCGGTAGTTCGCAGTCGATCGCGGCCGGTCGTAGCCCCTACGTCGCGCGGCTGCGGCGGAACGCCCGAGGCGCCATACCGGTCTCGCGGCGGAACGCGGTCGAGAACTGGCTGGCGCTGCTGAACCCGCACTGCCGCGCGATGTCGGCGACGGACAGATCGCTGTCCTCGAGACGATGCCGCGCCACGTCGATCCGCAGGCGGGTGAGAAACCGGCGTGGCGGCAGTCCCGTCGAGGCGTGAAAGACGCGCAGGAAGTGATACGGGCTCAGCCCGGCGCTGCCGGCCAGGTCGGCGAGCGACAGGGGCAGGTGAAGGTTGTCCCGCATGAACTCGACCGCCGTCCGGACCCGGGCGTCCTCCCTCCCGACGCCGACGGGCCCCGGCGATCCGGTCCCGTAGTGGCTGAGCACATGGGCGAGCAGGAAGGCCGCCGAGGTCTGCGCGTACAGCTCGTCGACTCCCGCGGCCATCGCGTGCGTGAGCGCGGTCAGGACGCTGCGCACGACGCGGTCCTCGGTCAACACCGGCTCCGTCAGGGTGACCGGCGAGGACCGTCGATGGCTCAGCAGGGCGGCGGTACGCGCGAGATCGTCTGCCGGGAGAACCATGACAACGAGCTCGCGGATGCCGCTCCCCGCCTGCGTCCACTCATAACTCAGCGGTACTCCGGCTGGGACGATCCACGCCTTCCCCGGCGCGAGCTGGGCGGATCGCCGCGCTACTCCGTCGCGTCGTTGCACGGCCACGCTTCCACGGGTCACGAGCATGATCCGGGGATGGGGCAGGACGCCCATGTCCGCGCGTCCCGAGGAATCACAGCGCTGAGCGACCCGGACGAGCACCGACTCCCAACCGGTATCCCGCACGCTGCAACGTCGGGTCGCACACCGCACGTCCTGGTCGAAGCGCTGCGCCAGGTCAGCCGCGGCGAACCGCATCGCCCCCGACGCCAACGGATCTGCCGTCACGCTGAGCTCCTGTGCTCTCGTCCTCAGGCCCCGCGGCGCGGGTCGCCTCGCCGTGTCCAACCCAGTCTGCACAGCGAGAGGCCGTCGAGCAGGCGAGGCAATCAGCTCCCCCGGCGACCCGCTGGGCAGGCTCACAGACCGGGAACGAGCGGTGCTGGCCCTGATGGCACGCGGGCACTCCGTGGAAGCCGGCGCAGGACCGTTGTCAATCAGTCTTGGTCGACGCCGAGAAGTCGACCTGTGTAGGCGGGTAGCACGCTGTGATCCAGCCACGAGTCGAGGACGGCCGTCTGCCGCGGGTCGTGTCGTCGCTTGGTTTCGATGCCGGCGCGCAGTTCGAGCAAGGTGATGACGGAGAGGAAGGTGCCTGATGGCGACAGGGTTTCTGCCCAGGCGTTGAATCGGTCGTCCCTGCGCGTGGACGGTTTGCGGAGTTCCGAGATGACGTTGGTGTCGAGCAGGAAACTCACAGGTCGACCTCGCGCAGCGAGTCCCGTGGACGCACAGGCTCGAAGTCGATGTCCTCGTCCAGAACGAATACGTCGCCCAGACTGCCCGCGGTGCCCGTGAGCCGCTGATAGTCGGCGAACGACAGCAGGACGTGCGATGGCCTACCGTGATCCGTAATGATCACAGGGCCATTGGCGGCGGCCCGCTTGACCGCGCTCACGTCGCGGTTGAACTCCCACGATGAGACGATCGACATCTCGACCACCTCCCTGGTAGGTACGTACCTACGCTATCCGTCAGGGGGCGCCTCGCCCAGCCGGGTGCCGAAGATCGCGACACTCGACTTTGCCCCCGTCGACGCCCGCGACGTCGCCACCGCACACCGGCTGGCGCTTCAGGTACCGGCCGCCGCGGGCCGCCGGTACATCCTGTCGACCGAGGCCATCTGGCTCGCCGACATCGCCCGACGGCTCGTCGTCAGCGAACGCACCGTCGAAGGACACGTACGCCACCTACTGATCAAGATCGGGCTGGCCGAGGTGGACCACGGCCACCGCCGCGTGCTCGCTGTCCTCGCTGTCCTCGCCCACCTACGACACGCCGCCCTGCCGGCCCCGCCCATGCCCGGCGTCTGGCTGGAAACAGCGGTTCGGGTGGCGGCAACCCGGTTGTCTACCCGGGGCTCGAACCAGCCACCGACGTCCTGACCAGCACCGCTCCGAGACACCGACCTCACAGCGATAGATCGCAAACCACACCCGCGCAGGTCACAGGCCTGATCAGTAACTAGGTGGGCCGTCAGGGACTCGAACCCTGAACTCGCCGGTTAAAAGCCGGCCCGACCGTGTGTCAACCGCTGTCGGATGGTGACGGCCAGGGTTCCTCACCAGCATGTTTCACGCTGTGTAATGTCGGAGCGTGTCGGGGAAGTACGCGCCTGACCGCGCCGTTCGCGCCCACATCCCGGCCACAACGATCATGTTTTCCGGCCCGGTTCCCGTCTCGGGGAGCCGGGCCGCAGCCCGTTTCAGGCGGACGCCGGTGACGCCGAGGCGCTTGCCAGGTCAGGATCAACTGCAGCACGACGATCCCTGGCCAGGTGCCGACGCCCACCAGCCACGTCCGCCGCACCTTCACCGCCACCTAACCCTCGTCGGCTGGCTGGGCGGCGAGGATGGACTGGCCGGGCTGGCCCGGCGGTGTCGTGCCCAGGCCGTGCAGTCCACCGCTGTGGCTGATGATCCCCTACGTGGGCCATCGTGCGGCATTCCGTGGCCGACCAAGCCCGTCGAGTTCGGCCGCGTCCGCGCGGGACTCGCCTTCGTGGATGCCGCGACCAAACGCCCTGTCCGACGCACACCTTTGTGCTCGCGTGCTACAGATCTTGAATGGTCGGGGTCTGTTTGATCACATCCGGTCTGCCCGGGTATAACCTGGCCGCCATCGTGACTTACCGGAGGTATGAGATATGCGGATGGTGGTGGCTTAACGGCGGAGGGTCGTGCTCGCCGGGAAGCGGTCCGGGTGCAGGCCGCGGGCCTGTTCGCTGCGGGGGTCGACCCGGTGGAGGTCGCTGGGCGGCTGCGGGTGAGCACGAAGTCGGCCTACCAGTGGAAGCGACGCTGGCGGGCCGGTGGCGAAACGGCGCTGGTGTCGGCCGGGCCGAGTGGGGTGTCGTGCCGGCTGTCCGATCGTCAGCTCGACCGGCTACGCGTGGAACTGGCCCGGGGTCCGGCCGCGCACGGCTGGCCGGACCAGCGGTGGACCCTGGCCCGGGTCACCACTCTGATCGGCCGGCTGTTCCACGTCCGGTACACCCTGCGCGGTACCTCGTATCTGCTGCACCGCATGGGTTACAGCCCCCAGGTCCCCGCCCGCCGAGCCACCGAACGCGACGATCAGAAAGTCGCCGCGTGGCGGGCTGAGACCTGGGCGAAGGTACGAGGCTAGCGGCGACGACCGGCGCGTGGATCGTCTTCGAGGACGAGGCGGGGCAGGGNCTGCGCCCCCCGAAGGCCCGGACCTGGGCACCCCGAGGAGACACCCCGACCGTGCGGGTATCCGGGAAGGGCTCGGGACGGGTGTCGATGGCGGCCCTGGTCTGCTACCGGCCCGGTCAGCGGCCCCGGCTGTTCTACCGGGTCCTGGCCCACCACGGCCGCAAAGGTGAGCGCCGCAGCTTCTCCGAAGACGACTACGCCACCCTGATCGTCGCCGCGCACCACCAACTCCACGCCCCGATCATCCTGTGCTGGGACAACCTCAACACCCACCACAGCGCCGCCATGCGGGTGTTCCTCACCCGCCACGCCAGCTGGCTCACCGTGATCCGCCTGCCCACCTACGCCCCCGACCTCAACCCCGTCGAGATAGGTTTGCCGGACTACGAGGCGCGTATTCGTTCATGATGTGTTGCCTCCGTGCTGGTGCTGGAACTGCTGGTCGGCTGGGTCGTCGGTCCAGCGGCGGCGGTTGTGGTAGCCGGCCGGGAGCTGGTGTAGGGCGCGCAGGCGTTCGACCTCGGCGTGGTTGGCGGTGATGATCCAGCGGTAGGGCGGTCGGCTGTCCTGGCGTCCGGTGGCCCAGCCGCGCCGTACCCAGGTGTAGAGGGTCGCCGCTGGCATTGCGATCTGGCGGGCGAGGTCGGTCAGCCACCACTGGTCGGGGCCGAGGCTGCCCCGGTCGGTGCGGCGGTCGTGGTCCAGGCCGGGTCGCAGGCCCAGGCGGCGGGCCAGGTGCTGGATCTCGCCGACGTTGAAACGTTCGCGCAGGTGGGGGGTGCGGAACCCGTCGGCGGCGAGCTGGTCGGCGATCGCGGCGTTGCCCAGGCCCGCGTCGACCAGTTCTGCGAGCCGGGCGACCAGTGCCGGGTGGTAGGACAGCTGGTCGAGGCGTGCGACCGGGCGGACCAGGTCGGCGTGGGTCTGGTGGCCGCCGGCCCAGGTGATGGTGGCGTGGACCTGCTCGCTGGTGCCCGCGGCGGTGACCGTGACCTGGTCGACCACGGCGCGGATCAGTCTCTTGCGGTCGGCGGTGGTGGTCGTCGGGGCCGACCACAGCGCCGGGATGTCGGCGGCCAGGGCGCGGATCGCGGTCTGCTCGGCGCCGGACAGCCGGGTGGGGTGCTGACGGGCGAACCGCGCGTGGTCCTCGGCGAACTGCGCTCGGGCAGCCAGCGCCTGTTCCCACTCGCGCTCGAGCTGTCTGACCACCAGGCGGTTTTCGGGTTCGGCCAGCTGGTACTGGCGGCGGGCGCGTTCGGCGGCATACTCGGCGCGCTCGCGGCGCTGCCGCCAGATCCGGTCCACCTGGGCCCGGTGCGCCTCGATCTGCTCGGCCGCGGCCAGCGACACCTCCAGTGCCGCCGGTGCCAGCGCGTCCAGCACCTGGGAGACGACATGGTCGTCCACACAGCGCCCGGCCATCTGCTGGCAGCGCGGCTCGCCGTAGGTGTGATGGCGTCGCTGACAGCAGTAGCGGTGGACCGGCCCGCAGGCTCCGGCCTCGTAGGCGACCTGCATCCGCTGGCCGCAGTGCCCGCAGACCACCAGCCCGGCCAGCAGCGCCGGACCGTCCCGCGGGGCTCCCAGGCTGTCGGCCCGCGCCCGGTTGGCGGCCATCCGCGCGAGATTGCGCTCGTACTGCTCGGCGCCGATGTAGGCGGGCAGCGCGCCGTCGATGCGTACCTGCCACTGCTCGGCCTGTAGGCCGCGGACCCGTCCGGAGTGCTCGCGGCCGGGTCGCCGCCGGGACGGGTCGGTGCGGCTGCGGCCGTAGGCGTAGATCCCCGCATACGCCGGATTGCGCAGCATGTTGACCAGGCCCTGCTGGTGAGGCGGACGCCAGACCACCTCGCCCTTGCCCGGCCCCGACCGCTCCCGCATCCCGATCTGCACCCGATGCTCGACCAGGAACCGCAACACCGCGTGCACGGTGCCCAGCCGCTCGAACAGCTCGAACACCAGGCGCACCACCGCCTGGACCTGCTCGTCCGGATCGAGGGCGACCTCGCCCGAGGGGCGGCGCACATATCCGGCCGGCAGCGGCACCGCCAACTCCCCGCGGCCCGCCCTGGCCAGCCGCCCCGCTGTCATCCGCTGCTTGAGCACGTGCAGCTCGACCTCGCTCATGGTGCCCTTCAACCCGAGCAGCAGCCGGTCGTTGTACTCGTTCGGATCGTAGACCCCGTCGGTGTCGGCCAGCAGGACCCCGGCCAGCGAGCACAGCTCGACCAGCTGGTGCCAGTCACGTCCCGCGCGGGCCAGCCGCGACATCTCCAACCCCACCACCAGGCCCACATGCCCCATGGTGATCTCGGTAACCAGGCGAGCGAACCCCGGCCGCTCGGCCACCCCGGCCGCCGAACGCCCCAGATCCTCGTCGATCACCAGCACCCGCGACGACGACCAGCCCAGCGCCCCGGCCCGCTCGACCAGCCCGTACTGCAACCGGGTCGACTCGCCATGGTCGAGCACCTGCTGACGGGAGGACTGCCGCACATACACCACCGCCAGGCGATCCCGGTGCTGACCCTGGATCTTCCCGACCTCGCGCTCACACAGCAGCATCGACGTCACCGCCGTCCCGCCCGCCGCTGCCGACCGCCCGACCTGCCAGCCGCTCCACCAGCACGATCAGGACTGCGACTGCCTCCCGCCGGTTCGGCTCCGGCAGCAGCGCCCACGGCATGCCCGCCGGGATCCGGGGAGATCGTCTGTTCCGGTGCCGTCCACAACGCACCGCCTTCACACCGCTCACGGGCCCGTAGCTGATCAACCAGCTCGACCAGCCGCAGCAACCCCTCCCCACTGATAATCGGCGCGTCAGCGCCGCCCTGTCCAACTCGACCTGCACCGCGGCAAACCGACTGAAGGGGTCTGGGCGCATGTCAAACGCGACCTGGGCAACCACACCCGCGTCACCGTCGACCAGCTCACCATCACGATCAAGACCCTGCTCAAACGCATCCAGTACCGACCCGACCTCATCACCGGTTTCCTCGGCCAGACCGACCTGACCCTGGATCCGCAACCCCCGTAACCAGACCCTGACCATTCAAAATCTGTACCACCGGCAAGCGAGAGGCCGCGACCAATAGTTGATCATTATTGGCTGCCTGTCAAGATGCCTTCGCGTCCCGCCCGCACTGATAAATTTGGATGGCCTACCTGTGAGAAAGTGCAGGTCAGCAAGTGTCGTCCCCGCCCGCGCGGGGATCTTCCCCCGCAGACGTGTACGCGACGGGGCGCGGTTGCGTCGTCCCCGCCCGCGCGGGGATCTTCCCTTTTCGTACCCGTCGATGATGAGCCATGAGCCGTCGTCCCCGCCCGCGCGGGGATCTTCCTGCATTTCGTGCGCAGAGAGGCGGTCGGTGGCAGTCGTCCCCGCCCGCGCGGGGATCTTCCG
>NZ_JYFN01000100.1 GCF_000948395.1 Frankia torreyi
GTCGTCGTGGATCCCGTTCATCGTCGACACGACCGCACCATCCGCCCCGACCGGACTGAGTTCGGCGGCGTGGGCGTCCGGTGGCTGGGCGTCGGCGACCTCGGGCACGTTCACCTGGACCTCGCCCGGCGGGGACACCCAGTCGTTCCTCTACGGCCTCGACCAGCCGTCCCCGGCGACGGAGACGACGGCCACGACGACCCCGTCGCTGACCACGACCGCCGGCCTGCACACCTTCTCCGTGCGGACGAAGGACAAGGCGGGCAACCTGTCGCCGGTCGTCTCCTACGGCTTCGGGGTGGGTGCGGGGGCGCTGGCGCAGCCGGCGGACGGCGCCCGCGTCCAGCGGTTCACGACGTTGGAGGGGCAGGCGCCGTCGGCGCAGACCCAGGTGACGTTCCAGTACCGGCTGGGTACGAACACCGCCACCGGCTGGACGGACGTGCCGACCGGCGCCGTGACCGTCGCGGGCACGTCGACGCATCCGTCGTGGCCGATGGCCCGCAACGGCTCGGGCCTGTTCGACAGACTGACCTGGGACCTCGCCGCCACGATGACCACCGCGGGCGCCGCGGACGGCCCGGTGCAGGTGCAGGCCTGCTTCCGGGACGCGGCGAACACGGTGACCTGCGTGCCGGCGCACACGATCCAGTACACCCGGCACGCGTTCGCCGACGCCGAGGCCACCCACGCCGTCGGGCCGGGCTCGGTGGCCCTGCTGACCGGCGACTACGCGGTGTCCGCCACCGACGCGTCGATGCCGAGCTACACCGGCGACATCACCGTCGGGCGCACCTTCACCACCCTCGGCGTGAACGCCCCCGCCGGCGCCGCCCTCACGGTCGATCCGTCGACGCCGCCGGCGGTCGGCTGGAACGGCAACGGCTGCACGTCGGCGGGTAACGCGGTGACCGCGTCGTTCACGGCGCCGGCGAACGCGCTGCTGCTCGCCCTCGCCGACACCGGTTCGACCGGATCCGGCGCCAGCACCATCCCGGCGATCTCCGACTCGGGTGGGCTGTCCTGGATCCGGGTCGCCGGGTCCGGGGCGAACGACACCAAGGACGAGGCGGTCGCCTGGTGGGCGCGGACGTCGAGCTCCGCCGCACGCACCGTCACCCTGACCTCGTCGACGAATACCTGCTCGAAGTTCCTGCAGGTCCTCGTGGTGATGAACGCGAACCTGGCGACGCCGATCGGCGCGACGAACATCGGCCCGCCCGACGACACGACCGCAGGGGTGTTCAACCAGTCGGTGACGTCGACCGCGGCCGGGTCGATGGCCTTCGCCGCGGTCGCCGACTGGAACGCCGCGGCGGTCCCGACCCCCGGTTCCGGGGTGACGCTGCAGGGCAGCTACCACCAGTCGGACCTGACCGGTGCGGCGCTGTACAAGACGGCGGCGTCCTCCGCTCCCGGTCAGGCGCTGACCATCACCACCACCGCACCGTCCACGGCGACGAACTCGTGGTCGATGTTCGAGGTGCTGCCCGCGGGTGCGTCGAACACGATCTTCGGGCCGGGGTGGACGGCGAGCATGCCCGGCCCTGATGCCGGTGCCGCGGACGAGACGCTGGCGGACAGCACCGATTCCGGTGGCTATGTCACCTTCACCGACGACACCGGCGTCCAGGACGTCTACACCCGCGCCGGTACCGGCGGCTATCCGTACGCCTACACCGGCGTCGGCGACGACGCCGTCGACGGCAGCACCCTGACCAAGGACTCCGCGACCCAGTTCACCCACACCGACGTCGACGGCACGAAGACCGTCTTCACCGCTCAGGTCGTCGGGGGTGTGACGACCTGGCATGCCAGTCAGGTCATCGAGCCCGGCTCGAACACCACGTCGACCTACACCACCGACTCCGCGGGCCGGGTCACCCGCATCCTCGCCCCCGTCCCCGCCGGGGTGTCGTGCACGACGCTCGGCGCCGGCTGCCGCGCGCTGACCCTGACGTACGCGACGTCGACCACCGCGACCGGCACCGGCACCGACCCGGCGACCTGGGGCGACTACACCGGCCGGGTCAGCGGGATCGCGATGGCGCTCAACGGCGCCGCGCCGGTGAACGTGGCCGCCTACGCCTACGACTCCGCCGGCCGGCTGCGTTCGGCGAAGGACCCCCGCACCAACCTGATCACCACCTACAGCTACGACACGGCCGGCCGGCTCGCCCAGATCACCCCGCCCGGCCAGGCCACCTGGACGCTGGCCTACGACAGTTCCGGGCGGATCTCGACGGTGTCCCGCCCGACCCCCGGCGGGTCGACGGCGACGCAGACGGTCGCCTACGACATCGCGGTCACCGGCGGCACCGCCCCGATCGACCTGTCGGCCGGGGCGGTCGCCGCCTGGGCGCAGCAGGACCTGCCGCTCTACGGCGCCGGCGTGTTCACCGCCGATCATGTGCCGCCGTCACCGCCGTCGCCACAGGACTGGCCGTACGCCGACCTGACCTACCTGAACAGCGACGGCCGGCAGGTCAACAGCGCCTCCTACGGCAACGGCGCCTGGCAGATCACCACCACCGAACACGACACCAAGGGCAACACCATCCGCACGCTGTCCGCGGAGAACCGCAACCAGGCACTGACCCCGACCGCGGACACCGACCCGACCGTGGCGGCACTGACCAGCTCCGCGGCCCGTTCCCAGCGGCTCGACGAGCAGACCGCGTACACCGCGGACGGGGTGTCGGTGGCCGACACGTACGGCCCGACGCATCAGATCGTGGACAACGGCGGCGCCCGCTACTCGGGTCGCGAGCACGTCCACACCGACTACGACCAGGGCGCCCCGTCGTCGCCGACCCCCTACCGGCTGGCGACGACGGTGACCACGACGATTCGCCTGGCCGACGGCAGCGACGCCGACCCGCGCAAGACCGTCAACGGCTACGAGGCGAAGAGCGGCGCGGACGCGGCAACATCCGGGTGGAACCTGCGCAAGCCGACGACGGTGACGACCTGGATGGGCGGCGGCTCCACCCCGGACATCGTCCGCACGACCTACTACAACGCGGCCGGCAACGTCGTAGAGTCCCGCCAGCCGAAGGCGAGCAGCTCCGGTGGCGACGCCTACACGACGCTGACCTCGTACTTCACCGCGACCGGGTCGGGAAGCTGCGTCAACGCCTCCTGGACCGGCCTGGCGTGCACGGAGGGTCCGGCGGCGCAGCCGTCGTCGGGGAATCCACTGCCGGTGTCGGCATACACGTACAACGACCTGAACGAGGTGCTGACCAACGTCGAGACGGTCAACTCGACGACCCGGACCACGACCTACACCTACGACAGCGCCGGCCGGAAGACCTCCGAGGCCGTGGCGGCGAGCCCGGCGGCCGATGGCGGGAGCACGATCCCGACGGCCACCTACGCCTTCGACGCGTCGACGGGTCTGCCGACGACGACCACGGCGGACAGCGTCACGCTTACCACCGGCTACGACTCGTGGGGCCAGGTGACCTCGCAGACCGACGCCGACGGCAACACCGCGGCGACCACCTACGACATCGACGGCCGGGTCGCGACGGTGAACGACGGCAAGGGCACGTACACCTACACCTACGACGGTGGTTCGGGGGAGCACCGTGGCCTGCTGACGAGTCTCGATGTCGGCGCCGGCAGCGCGCCGTCGACGTTCACCGCGGGTTACAACGCCGATGGGAAGCTGACGTCGCAGACGTATCCGAACGGCCTGGTCGCGGCGACGCGGTATGACGACAACGGTGAGCCGACCGCGCTGAACTACACCAAGGATGGCACTCCGTGGCTGGCATTCGCCCAGGCCAACTCGATTTACGGCCAGATCCGGTTGGACGCGACGCCGGCATCGACGAAGTCGTTGGGTTATGACTTGTCGGGCCGGTTGACGTCGGTGGCGGATACGGTGAGTTATGGCGGTCCGGCGTCGTGCACGACGCGGTCGTATGGGTATGACGCGGATTCGAATCGGTTGTCGTTGACGAGCTACCCCGATGGTGGGGGTAGTGATGCGGGTACCTGCTCGACGTCAACATCGCCCAGCGGTTATTCTTTCGGCTATGACCAGGCTGATCGGCTCACGAACAGCGGGTATACCTATGATCTGTTCGGTCGGACGACGACGGACCCGTACCCGCCGGCCGGGTCGTCGGCGAGTCTCGGGTACTTCGTGAACGATCTGGTGGCGAGCGAGACCGTGGGTTCGTCGACGAGGACGTATGCGTTGGATCCGGCTCGGCGGGTTCGGTCGTGGTCGGACGGGTCGACCACGTCGGTGAACCATTACACGTCGGGGTCGGGGGACAGCCCGGCGTGGATCGGGGTCGGTTCGTCCTGGTCGCGGAACGTCAGCGGTATCGGCGGCGATCTGGCCGCGGTCCAGACCGATGGTGGTGCGGTGACGTTGCAGTTGGCGAACCTGCACGGTGATGTGGTCGCGACCGTCGACGACGCGACCTCGGCCGGTTCGCCGGCGAGCTATGCGGAGTCCACCGAGTTCGGCAGCCCCTACTTCCTGAGTTCGGCGTATCCGCGGTACGGCTGGCTTGGCGCGAAGGAACGTTCCCGGGACACCCTGTCCGGCCTCACCCTGATGGGTGTCCGTCTCTACGACCCCAACCTCGGTCGCTTCCTCCAGACCGATCCGGTCCCCGGCGGGTCGGACAACGCCTACGACTACGCCCACCAGGACCCCTACAACACCTTCGACCTCGACGGCCGGTCGATTAGGCATTGGATAAAGAAGCACAGGAAGGGAATAGGGAAAGCCTTCTCCTATGCCGGCTTTGCCGTGGGCGTAGCTTCTATCCCGTTCGGTGGTTGGGTGGGAGTTGGTCTTATCGCCGCATCCACCGGTTTCGACTACGCCGGTAGTAGATTCCAGGGAGCGAGTAAGAAGTCGACTTACGGGACCCTTGGTGCCGATATAGTCTTCGGCTATGGTGGTTTTGGGGCCCTTGCGCGGTCCGAAAAAGCGGTCGGAAAAATTACGAAAGTGAGGGCGGGTGGAGCAGTAAGGATTGCGAGGCGACGGGGTCGTGTTTCGGCCCGTCGAGTTGTCGGCTACGGTGCGATCTTCGGCTACACTCAGTTCAATCTATTGAACATGATGCCCAGTGGCTGAGTCGGATTCCGTGCCTGCAGGGGACCTTGAGGTCCCCTGCAGGCATCTGTCCGACCGGGGAATGATCGGAGGATGACTCCAATGGAGGATCTACTCTTCTCTCTATTTGGCGTGCTGATGATTAGTGCTGGGCTGATCTCGCTTCTGATTCCCGAGAGAGTATCTCGTTGGAATGACACGGTAGGGCCGAGGTGGATCCGCGACTTCAGTGTGCGTGGCGAGTTCAAGGCATACGATGGGCGAACAAAACCGTGGCAGATGAGGGTGTTTGGGGGAATCTTTTTGATCTCTGGCACTCTCTTTGTCTTTGCTGGATTCGTGGGCCTGTCGGAATAGGAGGCCATAAGAATTGGCGTCTCGCATCAATCAACAATGTCTTGGAACGATGAAGGCCATTCTGGGCTCCCATCAAAGGCGGGTGCCATTTCTCTATTTCCTGTTCGCCGCTGCTTTTGCCGGCTTTTCGCTCTGGCTTCTTAGTACCTCATATCGAGGTCCTGCTCTGCCGTTTGGGGTCGTTACGGGCCTACTGGTGAGGCAAGGTATTAGGTCTAGAGTAGATCGGCCTTAACGAGATCTGATCTGGAAGCGGGTGCGTGTGATAGCACCAATGTAACCGGTGAGGTTCCGATATGTCTCATGTACGGATCCGTGTCCGCCGGCCGGGTCGTCGGTCAATGTCGGCTACTACGTGAACGATCTGGTCGCCAGCGAGCCCGTCGGGCTCGTCGACCAGGACGTATGCGTTGGATCCGGCTCGGCGGGTTCGGTCGTGGTCGGACGGGTCGACCACGTCGGTGAACCATTACACGTCGGGGTCGGGGGACAGCCCGGCGTGGATCGGGGTCGGTTCGTCCTGGTCGCGGAACGTCAGCGGTATCGGCGGCGATCTGGCCGCGGTCCAGACCGATGGTGGTGNGGTGACGTTGCAGTTGGCGAACCTGCACGGTGATGTGGTCGCGACCGTCGACGACGCGACCTCGGCCGGTTCGCCGGCGAGCTATGCGGAGTCCACCGAGTTCGGCAGCCCCTACTTCCTGAGTTCGGCGTATCCGCGGTACGGCTGGCTTGGCGCGAAGGAACGTTCCCGGGACACCCTGTCCGGCCTCACCCTGATGGGTGTCCGTCTCTACGACCCCAGTCTCGGCTGCTTCCTCCAGACCGACCCGGAACCCGACGTTCATAAGGCCAGATAGCCGCCTTCTCGTCCGGGTGAGCACGCCATCTTCGACTATCAACCTCGAGCCCTTTGTTGCTGGGATCACACGGGCGTCTCTCCAGCCATGGGAGCACTGCGGAAAGACCAGGCCGAGGGGTTAGAGCGTGACGCGGCGGAGGGTGGGCAGCCGGGACCTGGTGAACAGCCAGCCGCACGCCACGGCCACGAGCGGCACGAGCACGACGATGCTGGTCAGGCTCAGCCAGGGTGGGATGAACTCCCAGGTCTGGTCGAACGTCCCGGAACCGTGGCGTTCCATCCAGATCAACGCGAGGCCGGGCACCCCGCCGGCCACGACCCCCAGCACCACCCCGGTGCCGGCGATCACCGCGGCCTGGCTGGCGGCCAGCCGGCGGCGTACGCCCGGGCTCGCCCCCACGGCGGCGAGCGTCGCCAGGTCGGCGCGACCATCTGCCGCGGCGAGTCCGACGGCGATGCCGGTGGCGCCGAGGGTGACGACGGCGGCCGCGACCGCCAGTGCCACCAACCCGATGTCGTAGTCGCTCTGGTAGCCACGTTCGACGACGAGGCCGCCGTCGATTCCGGCGTCCGCCAGTGCCGAGTCCGCCCGCTCGGCCTCGGCCGCCGTGGGCACCCGGGTCGTGCTGGCCATCACCGCGTCGGGAATGACCGAGTACCCCCGCGCCCGTACCAGCGCCGGGGGCACGACGATCATGTCGATCGGGGTACCGCCGGCGCGCCTGACGAGCCTGGCGGGCAGGACGAGCGTCCGTTCGCTCGTCCCGACAGCGGACTGCCCGGGATCGTACGGCGGACTGACCTTCACGACGACGGTCCCGTCCGCCCGGAGGTACTGGGGGTTCGTCACGGCGACGACGCCGGCTGCCACGACGGCCCGGGCATCGGGGTAGCCGCCGTTGCTGGCGACGTCCAGCGCGGTGCCGTCGTCCACCGCGACGCCGTTGTGGACCTGGATGAGCCCCCGTTCGCCGCACCGTTCGTCGACCGACGCGTCCCACGGGGCCAGGCTGGGGCCGTACGTCCCGTCGCAGGAGAGGTCGCTGCGAGGGTCGGGGTAGGCGTAGGACGAACTGTCTGCGGCACTGCCGATGGTGTAGATCGGCGCGACCCTGTCCACGGGCAGGTTCGCGCGCAGCAACGCCTCCACCTGCGCCGCCGGATGCGGCTGTTCCGGCCCGTTCGGCCCCCACCGCGTCAGGTCGAGCACCACGCCCCCCGGGGCGGCCGACGGCCGGTAGGTGAGGTGGTCGTGGTGGTCGAGCGCGGCGACGTAGAGCGAGATCGCCACCGATCCGGTGACCGCGGCCATCACCGCCCCGACGGCGGGGGCGGTGCGACCACGCTGGCGAGCCGCGTCCCGCAGGGCCATCCGGGCGGCGACCGGCAGCCGCCGGGCGGCCCTGGCGAGGAGCTCGACGATCGATCCCGCGGTCGCGATCATGCCGAGTGTCACGACCGCGGTACCGGCGAGCAGCGGCAGTGGTTCGGCGGTGGCCGCGCCGAGCGCCGCCAGACCGACCCCCACCGCGACCGCGACCACGCCGAGTACCGGAACTCGCCTCGGGGTGACGAGCGGACCTCGTCGACCGGCCAACGCCGCGACGACGTCGACCCTGCTGGCCTGCCAGGCCGGCACGACGGCCGCCGCAACGGCGGTGAGCGTCCCGACGAGGACGATCAGTGACAGGTCGAGCAGCCGGACGTCGGTGTGCGCGAAGTCGCCGTGTTCGTAGTGCTCGAGGACGGGCAGCGCCGCCGCGCCGACGCCGGCGCCGAGCCCGGCGGCGGCCACCGAGGCCCCGAAACCGACCACGAGTCCGCCCGCGAGCACGATGGCGGCGATCTGCCGGCGGTTGCCGCCGCTGGCGGAGACCAGCGCGAGATTGCGGATGGTGCGCCGAGCGCCGACCGCGAACGCCGGCCCCGCCAGCAGCGCGACCTCGAGCAACACCAGGCCGACGGCCGTGGCGGCGACCGCCGCGTCGGCAGCGGCGAAGGTGCCGGAACTGTTCGGCACCGCGGGCACGTCGCTCGCGGGGGGCGGATCGGCGAACACCGCCCGGCTCACCACGACCGCACCGAGCCGATTCAGGCGCAGCACATCGTTCCAGGTGACAGGGCTCGGACCCACCGCATACAGCGTGTCGTTGCCGTAGCCCGGGGTGTCGGTGGCCGGCAGCAGGCCCGGCGTGCCGAGCACCGCCCTGGTGTTGCGGTCCTCGTGGAGGCGGGCGACTCCCACCACGTCCACCAGGCGCAGGCGCCCCTCACCGCCGGCGGGAGAGACGGCACCGGTGGGTGCGGTGGAGTCGGCGGCCGCACGGCCCGGAAGCTCCAGCTGCATGGTGTCGCCGACCCCGACGCCGAGGTGCCTGGCGAACGAGGCCGTCACGGTCACTTCGCCATCCTTTGCCGGCAGTCGGCCCGAGGTGAGGGTGACCAGGCCGGCGAGGCGGGGGTCGGTCCAGGCGGCCTCGTGCAGGTCCGCGCGAACGAAGCGGCTGCCGTCGTGGGCGCGGGGGTCCTCGATCCGCAGGCGCGCGTCGTGGGCGTCGTGCACGGTGGCGAGCCGGTCCCCGGGCGGCAACGCCGCGGCGAGGCCGGCCCGCGCCCGCTCGGCATCGGGCAGATGGGCCGGCCCGCTCGCGTCGGGGTCGACCGGACTGGCGGTCTCGGCGTCGGGGCTCTGCGCCATGGGGAGCCCGATGTTCCAGCCGGTGAACCGTGCCTGCAGCTTGGGGTGCGTGCCGAGCGTGCGCCAGACCCGCTGCGCAGGGCCGTCGTCTGCCGATCGGGCGATGACGTCGACGGCGGAGACCAGCAGGACCGGCAACCCGATCATCACGGCGATCAGCAGCGTGCGGCCCTTGGCACGCAGCGCGTCGCGTCGGGCGACCCGCAGGGCCGCCCGCCCGGCGGGGAATCCCAGCTTCGTCACCGGTCGGCTCCGTCCGTTGCGCTCCCGCTGTCCCCGTCGGGCCGTCCGGGGTCGGTCGCTCCGGGGCTGGGCCGTCCGGGACTGGGCCGTCCGGGACTGGACGGTCCGGGACTGGACGGTCCGGGACTGGACGGTCCGGGGTTGGTCCGTCTGGGGACGAACGGTGGGCGGTCGGAGGATCGGCTTCCGTGCGGGTGGGTCGACGTGCTGCCGAGCAGGGACTCGGGGGTCGACGGTTCGCCGGTGGAGTCGACCACCGTTCCGTCGCGCAGGAACACCACCCGGTCGGCCCACCCGGCGTGCCGTGCCTCGTGGGTGACGAGGAGGCCGGCGGCGCCGGCGTCGCAGCGGGCACGAAGCATCCGCATCACCTCGCCGCTGGTCGCCGAGTCGAGCGCGCCGGTCGGCTCGTCCGCCAGCACGAGCCGCCGGGGGCCCACCAGCGCGCGGGCGATCGCGACGCGCTGCTGCTGGCCGCCCGACATCTGGTCGGGAAACCGGTCGGCGAGATCGGCCACGCCCACGTCGGCCAAGGCGGCCACCGCCTCCCTGCGTGCCGTGCGCGTGGCCACGCCGTCGAGTTCCCGGGGGAGCGCGACGTTCTCGGCCGCGGTCAGCGCCGGAACGAGGTTGAGATCCTGAAAGACGTAGCCGAGGCTGCGTCGACGCAGCGCCGCGAGCGCTCTGGCGGACAGTCCTCCCAGCGCCGTCCCGTCGACGAACACGTCGCCCGACGTCGCGAGGTCGAGCCCGCCCGCCAACGTCAGCAGGGTGGACTTGCCCGAGCCGGACGGGCCCATCACGGCGACCAGCTCCCCGGGGTGGACGACGAGGTCCAGCCCGCGCAGCGCGACGACCTGGGTCACGCCACCGCCGTGGACCCGGGTCACGCCGCGCATGCGCAGTATCGGGGCCGAGGCGGGCGGGGAGGTGCCGGGGGGCGCGGGCTCCGGCATGCGAGGGGGCGCGATCGAGGTCATCGTCCGCTCTTTTCGGTCGTGGCTGCGTCTGGGTGGCCTGGCGAGGACAGGGCCGTGGTCGGTGTGGCCGGCGGGGGAGCACCGCTCGGGCTGGCGTCGGTGCGGGCGGCCCGGCGGGCCGTCCGCTCGAGCCGGGCCTCGACGTGGTCGAGCCAGCGGATCTCGGCCTCGGCGGCGAACACGAGGCTGTCGAGCACGAGCAGCCAGGCGGTGTCGTTCGCCTCGTCGGCCCGGCGACTGAGCCTGGTGTACTGCTGCACCGCGCGCATCGTCTCGGTCCGCTGGCGCTGCACGACCGCCTGCACGTCGACTCCGGGCAGCGTGACGGCGAGCGCGAGCTTGATGGCCAGCTCGTCTCGGGCCGGAGCGTGGCGGGTGACCGGCGCCGACCACCATTTTTCGGTCTCGGCGCGGCCGGTCTCGGTGAGCTGGTAGACGGCTGTCTGGTCATCGGCGTACCCGGCGGTGTCCGCCGGCTCGACGAGCCCGTCACGTTCGAGTCGCTGCAGCGTGGTGTAGACCTGCCCGATGTTGAGCGGCCAGGTCGAGCCCGTGCGTGTCTCGAATTCCGCCCTGAGCTGGTAGCCGTACATCGGGCGCTCGGCGAGCAACGCCAGCAGCCCGTGTCGGATCGACATCACGCCTCCCTGCGCCTGCGTCGGCACGTGCCTGGCGGCAGGTACCTGTCGGGCACGGCATACCTGGTATTTACATACTCGGTATGGTCCGCCCCTCTGGGGGCAACATACGCAGTATGGCATACCCGGTATCTACCTGGAGGCTGTCGGAATGAGGTCGCCCGTGTCGCGTGGACGACAGACTGCCGTGACAATCCAAAAACGAGTGGCGGGTCCAGGCTGGCGACGCCACGGTGGCCCTCGTCGCACTCGCCCCTGGGGCGGGTGCGATCAGATTCGTTTCACCGCGCGCGCGGACACGGTGAGGGGAAAGTCCTGATCCACCACGTCCAGCTCTGCGGCCGTCACGTCCTCCACGGTCAGGCCCTGGAGCGCGCAGACGGCGGCCAGGACGTTGCCGTGGCCGTGCACGTCATCGCTGGGCAGGCCGGCGGTGGTGAGTTCGGTGCGCAGCCCCGCGGGAGTCCAGCGGTACAGATCCGCGTCCCGGTCATGGGGGTCGAGCCGGGCGAGGGCGGGGACGGTGAGCAGCAGGACGCCGCCCGGGGCGAGGGACTGCCAGAGGTTCGCCAGCGCTGCCTGAGGGTCGACATACTGAAGGACCTGGGTGACGATCGCGCAGTCGTAGGCCCCCGGGGGGAGGCTCCCCACCTTGTTCAGGTCCGCGTGCAGGGTGAGGTCCGGATTGTTCGCGTCGATGTCGACGATCGTCAGCTCGGTCGGCGCCCCGTACAGGTCACTGTAGTGGGGGTTCTTCACCTCCATCACCCGGTTACCGGTGTAGTCCGCGCAGTGGGCGGCCATGAAACCGTCGATGTAATGCCGGTCGACCGGTCGTCCCCGCTCGCTGCCGTACCAGGCGGAGAACGGGCTGGTCCGGCGCAGATTCCCCCACCGCACCGGGTGCGTCTGCCGGTTTCCCGCCTGCACCGTCGCCCGCGCCGCCGCCTTGCCGCGCCGGACAAATCCTGCCACGTCCACCGCATCCTCCCCGCTCTCGCCCCGGCCTCGTCACGACCGTGACCCACCGGCCACTATTGGTATCACCGGAGATGGGGCAACTGCCGGCTATCTCCGGATGTGCGGGGACGAGGGCCGTGGCGTTACGCGGGTCGCGGCATGGCGTGCCTCGCCGGGCGGCCGACAGGACTGCGCGAGTGAGCTCGGCGAAGGGAACTGCCACACCTGGCAAGCCCTTCGAGTCGTGGCCTCACCCGCGAGGATGAGGATGACAGCCGATGTCTGCCGACGGATGTGACCGTGATCGCGGCGAACGGGATCGCGACTGTTGTGGCGCTGGGTACGGACTGGTTGGTGTTCCGGTTGCCGGAGCCGCCGGTCGGGGTGGAAATGATCTCCCTGATTCCGTCGCTACAGAGCAGCCAGGGTTGGTTCAGTGTCAACGCCTGGCAGCCGGGTGTCCCCAGGCCGATGGCTCTCGCGCGGCTGCGGGCTCTCACCCGCGACACGATGCGGTACGCCGCCACGCTGCCCTGACCCGCGCCGGGCAGCCGAGGGGGACCGGCGGGAGGCCGCCCGGNGGGGNGAAAGTGAAATCGGTAGAAATCGGTCATCGGGTAGCGGAGGCGAAGGTGCAGGGGAAGTCGATGGAGCCTGTCCGCCCTTCCGCGTCTATCCTGTCGTAACGGATCCCCTGAGTAAAGCAGGCGTCATGGGTGGACGTGTCGTCAAATTCGTGAGCGATGCCGACGGTATGCGGCTGGCCGGCCGTGGTGGTGGCCGGCCGACCGTGTCGACGAACACCTTCACCCGGGTTCTGAACGGCGGTGGAATCGGTCGTTTCGCGGCCCGCTCTCGGAATCCGGAGATCCCGTCCTCGTCGATTTCTCGGAGCGATGGTGGAATGGCGGTTCCCCGCCCGCTCGCGAAGGTTTGGGCAGCAATCTTCAGTGATACTGAAAATCCCTTCTTCTCCGGGGTTCTTCGGGGCGTCGAGGCCGCTGCGGCCCGCGATGGATATTCGATTCTCCTGTGCAACGCCGATGAGGATCTGGACCGAGAGAACGCCTATCTCGATCTTGCCGTGCTCGGGGAGGTGGCGGGTGTCATCGTCGCGCCGACCTCCGAGGAGGAGACCGATCTCGGGCGGCTGCTCGACCATGGGACGCCCGTGGTGACGGTCGACCGGCGCGCCCTGCGTAACCAGGTGGACGGTGTTCTGGTGGACAATGCCGCCGGTGCGTGCAGCGGCACGGAACACCTGATCAGTGAGGGGTTCTCGCGTATCGCCCTCATCGGCGGTCCGCTGCGCACGACGACGGCACGCGAGCGCCGGGAGGGCTACGAACGTGCCTTGCGGTTGCACGGTATCGAACCGCGTGCCGAGCTGGCGGTGTTCGCCGACTACAAGCGGCAGGGCGGATACGACGCGATGAGCCGCCTGCTGCGTACACGACCGCGCCCCGAGGCGGTTCTGGTCTCCAACAACCTGATGGCGGTGGGGGCCCTCGAAGCGCTCCGGGAGGCCCGCTGCTCGGTTCCGCGAGACATGGGACTCGTGGCGTTCGACGAGTTCCCCTGGAACGGGATGCAGGATCCGCCCATCACCACGATCGAACAGCCCTTTGACGACATCGGGCGATCCGCCGCAGATCTGCTTCTCGGTCGGTTGGCGGGTTCGGCAGCCACCGGGAGGACGGTCGTGCTCAACACGGAGCTGCGCATACGGGAGAGTTCGGTGAAGAACCGAGGCGCGGACCTCGGGTGAGGGTCAGGGTGCGAGCGAGAGGAGCCAGGCCCGCGTGACTGACACGGTGTGCGTCGTCGGCAGTCTGATGATGGATCTGATCACCTACGCCACCCGCCGGCCGCTTCCCGGCGAGACGCTCGTCGGCGACGACTTCACGATGACTCCCGGGGGAAAGGGCTTCAACCAGGCGGTCGCCGCCGCTCGCGCCGGCTCGCGGACGAGCCTGGTCGGCCGGGTCGGCGCCGATCAGTTCGGCAGCATCTTCCG
Source organism: Frankia torreyi (assembly GCF_000948395.1). Taxonomy (GTDB): domain Bacteria; phylum Actinomycetota; class Actinomycetes; order Frankiales; family Frankiaceae; genus Frankia; species Frankia torreyi. Next base: position 13,845 of record NZ_JYFN01000100.1, read on the forward strand.
TCAGGCACTGGCCGAGGAGGAGATCGATACCACGCACCTGCACGGCGCCGAGCAGGACGGAACCGGCGTCGGGTTGCCGGTCGTCGAGCGGGGCGGCCAAAACTCGATCATCATCGTCCCGCGGGCGAACGCGTCGGTGACCGCGGCCGACGTGGCCGCCGCCCGGTCGGCGATCACCGCGGCGGACGTCCTGCTGCTCCAGCTCGAGCTCCCGCTCGACGCCGTGTGGCAGGCTGCGCGGATCGCGAGGTCGGCCGGGGTGAAGGTGATCCTCAATCCGGCGCCCGCTGCCGCACTCCCAGCGGACCTGCTTTCTCTCGTCGACTACTTCGTGCCGAACGAGGTCGAGGTGTGCCTGTACGCGGAAGGGGAGGTGATGGCGGAGCGGCTGGACGATCTTGCCTCCCGGTTTCCCCGCATGAACGTCGTTGTCACGTGGGGAGAGCGTGGAGTGATCGGCCGGCTTGTGGGGGACGACGGTGTCGCCCTCTCGTTGCGGGAACCAGCCCCGGTGGTGAACGCGGTGGACACGGTCGGCGCGGGGGATGTCTTCTGTGGCTATCTCGCCGCCGGTCTGGCCCACGGAGTCCCCCCGGCGGCGGCCATCCGTTCCGCGGTGTCGGCCGCCTCCCTCGCCGTCACGCGGACCGGGTCGGGGCTGTCCGCTCCTTACGCCAAGGAGATCCAGGCGTAAGGGGGTCCGTGGCAGCGGGAAATCGAGATGCGAGGATACCGGCTGTCCGCCGACCGGCCCACAAGTGAAGGCGATCAGCATGTACCTGGATTCGGCAGCATCCGATGAGGTGGCCCTCGCCGCGTCGCTCGGATATGTGCGCGGAGTAACGGTGAACCCCACCCTGATGGCCAGGGCGGGTGCCGCCGACGACCCCCTGCGCCATCTCGGCGCGTTGCGTGCGCTCCTGCCGGGTGGCATGTTCTTCTATCAGCCGTGCAGCGTGAGTCCAAACGCCGCCCTCGGCGAGGCATGGGCCGCCTTCGAGCAGAATCCGGACCACACCGTGATCAAGATTCCTGCGGTCTCGGAGTACTTTTCCATGGCCGTTGAACTTGTCGGTCGAGGGGTCCGGGTCGCCATGACGGGGGTGTACGGAGGATCGCAGGCGGCGCTCGCCGGCTCGGTGGGTGCCGACTGGGTGATTCCCTACGTCGACCGGGCGGCCCGGCTGCTCGGGCACGATCGTCTGGTGACGGAACTGGCCTCGATTCTCGTGCGTCCCGTGCCGGACCGGAAGAGGTCACGCATCCTGGCGGCCAGCGTGAAATCCGTGCGGCAGGCGGAGGCCGCCCTGCTGGACGGCGCCGATGAGGTAAGCGTGCCGGTCGGGCTGCTCACCGCCCTCGCCTCCCACGAGCTGTCCCGGCAGGCGCTTGAGGAGTTCCAGCAGGCATCCCGCTACACGTTCGTGCCCGGTGTCCCCGACGACGAACAGGTCCCACGGGCGCTGCGCGGGTAACGCCGCTGCGCAGCCCGCGGTGGGCGGTCCTACCGCGCGATGGCCGGTGGCTCATCGGTCGGGTCCGGTCGGGTGCTGTCCGGGGGTGCCGCGCCGGATATCGGCCCATGGGGTGCGTGCTCGTCGGGCTGAAGTTCGTCGGGCTGTGGTTCGGCGGCCGGACGGCTTGCGCCGAGGACAGCGGGACCGACCGCCAGGCGGCTTTCCGATGCGCGGATGTCGGGGTGATCCGCGCCAAGAATGTCTCGCATCCGCTGCAGCGCCTCGGCGTGCAGGGTACGTGCCTCCTCGA